>JAFDXE010000015.1 GCA_018268085.1 Bacteroidota bacterium | reverse complement strand
CAAAAAATCAGTGGGTATCCATTTAATCAGTGGCATCCGCGTTCCTCTCTTTTGCAATACCTCATTTGTTAAATAATTCTAACACCTTCAAAAAAAGTTAAAATCACTTTTAATCCTACCCCTCGTTGTCTATATTTGCACACTGATATGAAAAAAAGCACAAAACTATCACTTCGTACCAGCATAACTATAATCGTTATGTGCTTTTGCCTGTTGTTACTTACAGGTTCCAACTTCATCATCTATCCTTCAACTACAACTGAAACCGTCTCAAAGGAAGATTCCGGTTGCAAGGATGAAGAATCTCCTGCACCGGTTGAAGAAAAATCATCTTCCAAAACAGGCTTAACCATCCAGGAAGAATACATTCACGAATTACACGCAATGGAACTTTCTTCGTTCATTGTTTTTTCAAGTCATAAAGTTCCTGTTGAAGAAAAACTACAGGTTGTTCATTTCGAACTCGACGCTCCCCCTCCCAAATCCTGATTATTTTTTACCATGTTTTTGATAAGGTGCCATCTGATGCACCTATGCTGTTGTACGTTGCTGTGCGCCTGTATTTTCCTGTAGGCATTGCCGTGAGTAATCCTATAGCAAAATAACGGGTCGGTTCCGCAGGTGCACCATGTACAGCAGCACCAATGCTAACAGATTCTACATTTCTAAAAAATAATTATGAAAAAATATTTTCAATACTTCGGTGCCGATTTTCCGGCAGCGATTGTCGTATTCCTGGTAGCCATTCCGTTATGCCTCGGAATTGCAGTAGCCAGCGGACTTAGTGAATTCAGTGGTTTGATCGGGGGGATCGTAGGTGGAATAGTTGTAGGTGCATTAAGCGGATCGCAATTGAGTGTGAGTGGTCCGGCAGCCGGACTTACCGCCATCGTAGCAGCAGCAGTGCTTAAATTACCATCGGCAGAAGCATTTTTTCTTGCCGTAGTGCTGGCAGGTTGCTTCCAGTTACTACTTGGAATTTTTAAACTTGGTGTTATCGGCGATTATGTTCCCAATAGCGTGATCAAAGGAATGCTGGCCGCAATCGGCATTATTCTTATCCTGAAACAATTGCCACACCTGGTTGGATATGATAAGAATTACGAAGGCGATGAAACATTTATTCAACTATCAGGTGAAAATACTTTTTCATCCGTAATAAATTCACTCAACTTCTTTACACCTGTTGCTGTACTGATTGGCGTTCTGGGTATTTTTATTCTTGTTGTTTACGAAACACAATGGGTTAAAAGCCGTAAGATATTCCAGATCTTCAGCGGGCCACTGGTAGTTGTAATAGTAGGAATCATAATCACGAAACTATCTGCAAGTGTTCCTAAAGCATTTGCGTTAAAAACGGATCAACTGGTAAACATTCCTGTTGCCCATTCTGCCAATGAATTCTTTTCGTTTTTCAGGCTACCCGACTGGACACAACTGGCCAACACAGAAGTATGGGTCACTGCCATTACACTGGCGCTGGTGGCATCACTTGAAACATTGCTCGGGCTGGAAGCGATCGATAAACTCGATCCAATGAAACGGGTGTCGCCTACCAACCGGGAATTATTAGCGCAGGGATCCGGGAATATAGTAAGCGGTTTGCTGGGCGGGCTCCCACTCACCAGTGTAATCGTTCGGAGCAGTGCGAATATACAGGCGGGAGCAAGAACAAAAATGAGTGCGATCATGCACGGCATTTTAATCCTGGTTTGTGTTGCGTTTATTCCAGGTATGCTCAATATTATTCCAAAAGCTGCATTGGCTGCTATTCTCATTTATACAGGGTATAAACTGGCAAAACCTTCCCTGGCTAAATTGTATTTCAAAAAAGGCTGGGAACAATTCATGCCTTTTATGGTTACTTTGCTGGCGATCGTTTTTACCGATTTATTAAAAGGAGTATTGATTGGAATTGCAGTAGGTGTATTTTATATCATCAGGAGTAATTTCCGAACGGCTATTTTTGTAGTGAACGATGAAAATCGTTACCTGATCAGGTTAAGAAAAGATGTTTCTTTTTTCAGCAAGCCTGTTTTAAAACGGAAACTGGAATTGATACCTCCTGATTCTGTTTTAATCATCGACCTTACAAAGGCAGAATTCGTTGACAGGGATATTATCGACACCATCAACGACTATTTATTACACGCACATTTAAAAAATATTGAAGTAACCGTAAAAAAATCGCTGTTCAATGATTCACACCAGTTGGTAACAAAAGACCTGGTTCTGGCAGACGATTCAGCACATTAAACTAAAAATTATGAAAGAAAACATGGCTCCTTACGAAAAGTTATTATTACAGAATAAAGCATGGGCAAAAGAACAGAATGCCGAAGACCCGGGATTTTTTAAAAGGTTATCTGCACAACAATCGCCTAAATTTTTATGGATTGGCTGCAGCGACAGCCGCGTTCCGGCAGATAAGATCACCGGCACCGACCCGGGAGAAATTTTTGTACACCGTAACATCGCCAACATGGTGGTGAATACCGATATCAATCTCCTGAGCGTGTTGCAATACGCAGTGGAAGTGTTGAAAGTGGAACATGTAATTGTATGCGGTCATTACGGTTGCGGAGGTATTAAAGCGGCGATGGGACAAACACATCTCGGCATCATCAATCACTGGTTAAAAAATATTAAAGATGTGTATCGTTATCACCGGGAAGAAATAGACGGCCTTCCTTCAGAAGATGACAGGGTAAACAGGCTGATTGAACTCAATGTACAGGAGCAGGTATTTAACCTCGCCAAAACATCCATCGTACAGGCAGCCTGGAAAAGCGATCAGCGGCCGCACCTGCACGGCTGGGTATATGGATTGAGCGATGGTTTGATCAAGCCTGTATTTGAAATGGAAGCAGGAACACATATTGATCCGCTGTATGAATATGATAATTTATGAGTACCACTAAAGTTTCTTTAGTTTAAGCTAAATTAATTATCAAAAAAATACTAAATAAATTAGTTGTTTATAAAATTTATGTATTACTTTTGATCTGCGTTATACATTTACAACGAAAAAACAGATACATCACTTAAAAACAAAAAACAATGAACAACGTAGAAAAACTAGACAAAACAGAAAGGGCGGAAAAATTCAAGGCGCTGAAGCTTACGATGGAAAAGATCGATAAAGACTACGGCAAAGGATCGGTGATGATGATGAGCGATAAAGGAGTAGTAGAACAGGAAGTTATTTCAACGGGTTCCATTGGCCTGGATGTGGCATTGGGTATTGGTGGTTTACCAAAAGGAAGAATCATTGAAGTGTACGGACCGGAAAGTTCAGGTAAAACAACATTGGCAATTCATGTTATTGCAGAGGCACAGAAAAAAGGTGGTATGTGTGCCATCATTGATGCGGAGCACGCATTCGATAGCGGCTATGCGCAGAAGTTAGGTGTAGACATTGATAATTTATTGATATCTCAACCGGATTATGGTGAACAAGCGCTCGAAATTGCCGACAGGCTGATACTTTCAGGTGCACTGGATGTAGTAGTTATCGACTCTGTAGCGGCACTCGTTCCTAAAAGCGAACTGGAAGGAGAAATGGGTGATAGTAAAATGGGATTACATGCCCGCCTCATGAGCCAGGCTTTAAGAAAACTCACTGCTACCATTTCCAAAACAAACAGTTGCTGCATATTCATTAACCAGTTGCGTGAAAAGATCGGCGTTATGTTTGGTAACCCCGAAACAACAACGGGCGGTAATGCACTTAAATTCTATGCTTCTGTACGACTCGACATTCGTCGCCAGGCACAGATTAAAGATGGAGAAGAAGTAATAGGTAATCACGTTAAAGTAAAAGTGGTTAAAAACAAAGTAGCACCTCCTTTCCGCCAGGCAGAATTTGATATTATTTACGGAGAAGGTATTTCCAAAGCAGGAGAAATTATTGATATGGGTGTAGAACTCGGTATCGTTCAGAAAAGCGGAAGCTGGTTTAGCTACAACGGCGATAAACTGGGCCAGGGACGTGAAGCAGTGAAACAATTGATGATCGACAATCCCGAACTCGCCACAGAAATCGAGGGAAAGATCCGCGAGAAAATAAAAGAAATGCAGGCACAATAATATTCAGTGGTTCATGCCAGAACCGCTGACAATACATACTGGGGTTAGTAAGTATGGCCGTCTTTTTCTAAAGACGGTTTTTTGTTTTTATCCATGAAGGCAGAAATGCACTAACGTAATACACTTCGTGTAACTCCGTGAAAACATTGTGCAACTTTGTGGCTATAAAATAAAAGAGATGATAATGGGCACTTGTTTCATGTAAACTTCGTCCGGCGCTTGCTGCAGGTGGGGTATTAGACTTCCGTCTGTCCGGCCCGTCAACAAAATAAAAAAACGAAATTTTTATAACACCACCATGTTGTGTGTTCGTGCTTCTAATCCAATTTGGCGTCATCGACCTTCGTGTCCAACTGCTGAATAGTTTTTTTTGCAGCCGCCAATCGTATCTTTTTATTCTTCTCTACCAATTTAGCGGTAGCCCAATGTTCTATTTTATGATGTAACGGAACTAGTAATGCTGCAATACAAACTAAGGCTAACAACATTAAAATGGGAGAGTGGTGAGTTATCCGCTCTAAGAAAGGATGAAGTAACAGATTGAGAAATTCAAAAACAATCAACAAAGCAATAACACCAAAATATTCTATAAGCTTTGTGTTAGTGATAAAACTGCGGCTAAGCAATAAATAAAGAGAGAGTAATACAATAATGCCTAAAGCTATTGAGGCATACTGAATATTTTGTTTTCTTTCTTCTTCAGCTTTTAGCTTTTCTGTTGCCATCTCCTGTTGACGCAAATCTTCGTCAAACGTCATTAATTGTATTTGCTGATTAGCTTTGCTGCTGTTTAAGGAGTCAGCAGCCGTTTTAAAAATCTTTGCATATTTCAACGTACTGTCGCAATTTGTTTTTTCATAAATATCTGTAAGCAGTTGTGCCGGTTTACTACTTAGGTAAAAGAAAGAAGTATTGTTTACTAAGGCAATGGCTTTTTTTGCATAGTATAAACAGGAGTCAGTTTGATTGAATCGCTTATAATGCTCTGCCAAACCTGTATATGCCAAATTAAGATACCTGATATTAGGTGTTCCGAGTGTTTGATTAATTGCCATATTAAAGTAGCTCACAGCTAACGAAGTATTGCCCATTTTACTATGTACGCTGCCAAGATTAATAAAAACAACACTAATAGAGAAAGTGGCTTTTTGACGTACACCAATTTCATAAGCTCTTTGCGAATACATTAACGAAGAGTCTAAATTATTTGTAGAAAGATATACAGCCCCCAGGTTAACAGGAGCAAAACCTTTTATCTTTTCATTTTTTCCTTTGTCTGCATGTGCTGCTGCTGAAAGGTATAGGCTAATTGCCTTTTCATATTCCTCTCTATCCTTATAGATATGAGCCAGTTGATTTTCTGTCCAAGCCAATATAGATAAGTTGTTGCTTTTTTCTGCTGAAGCAATAGCCTTATGATGATAATCAAGTGCTTTAATATTGTTGCCTAGTAACCGGTAACCCTGACCTAAAAAAGAATAAGCAACGGCAATTTCAATATTCTTATTTTCCCCTTTTGATTGGTTCAATAATTTTAATCCTATTTCAATAGTGAATTCAGGATTGTTATTAGTTTCTGCAGATACCAGGCTTACGAGTAAATCAACTTTTTTGTCTTCGTCTTTTTCTACGGCAACTTTTTGCAGTATTGAATCTACGTTTGGTTTTTGTGCAAAACCAGTTTGCATATTTACAATAAAGCAAAAGAGGGCTATAATTTTTTTCATTTTCAGATAATATGGCTCATATTAGTATTTTGCAATTTAGGTTATATGTTGGCAAAGTGTATTGATTAAATATATGTTGAGTATTGCAGCAGCATGACGCACAACGTGCTTCTTTCTGCCTTCCTGGTAAATCCCCAACAGAGGAATTATATTTGCACTTTCAATGCAACAAAAAACAAAAGCACATACAGCCCTACTGGCCACCAATATATTTTTTGCCATCAATTTTACAGCGGTAAAATTCCTGATCAATCATTCGTTGATTAAACCGTTTGGATTGAACCTTGTACGGGTTGCGGTAACAACACTATTGCTATGGCTTATTTACCCGCTAAAAAAACAAAAAACAGTTGTTCAAAAAAAAGACATAGGCAGATTTATATTGTGTGCACTCACGGGTATTGCCATTAACCAATTACTGTTTATAAAAGGTTTATCACTTACCTACTCTATTCATGCTTCGCTGCTAATGCTTACAACACCTATACTGATAACCATTATAGCAGCTATATTTTTAAAAGAGCAATTAACAAATAGCAAAATCATCGGACTATTATTGGGGATAACCGGCGCCGCTGTATTAATTGCAGCAAGAGATCAAACCGGTAATGCCAGCAATGTATTGTGGGGTGATATCCTGGTGATCATCAACGCAGCATCATATACATTTTATTTTATCCTGGTAAAACCATTAATGAAAGAATACAACCCGGTATTTGTTATCAGGATAGTTTTTTCTATCGGATTAATTGTGATGCTACCATTTTGCTGGAAAGAATTTTATGAAACACCCTGGCATCTGTATTCGGCAAAAGATATTAGCATACTGGCACTCATTGTTATCGGCGGAACTTTTTTTGCTTACCTGTTTAATGTATATGGCATTAAAATTCTGGGTGCGTCTGTTGCCGGTGCCTATATCTACCTGCAACCATTTTTTGCAGCAGCCATAGCCATGTTCTTTTTGGGAGAACAGCTATCGGTTTACAAAATCATTGCTGCCGTTTTTATTTTTGCAGGTGTTTACCTCGCAACCAAAACTAAAAACAATGCCTGAAAATATTTTAATACAAACAAAAGAAGAATACGAGATAGCGGCCAGGCTTTTCCGTGAGTATGCCAACTGGCTTAACATCGACCTCTGTTTTCAGCACTTTGATGAAGAACTGGAGCAATTACAATCAATGTATGCTGCACCCAATGGCGGCATCATTCTTTCCAGATTTACAGGTCAATACATTGGCTGTGTAGGCGTCCGCAAAATCGATCTGCAAATAGCAGAACTAAAACGCATGTATGTACAACCGGATTTTCAGCGCCGGGGAATCGGCTACTCGCTTTTACAGGACGCCTGTACGCTGGCAAAAAAACTAGGTTATAAAAAAATCAGGCTCGATACGCTCAATACCATGCACAGTGCTATTAAATTGTACACGGTAAACGGATTTTACGAAATCCCTGCCTACTATTACAATCCGGAAGCTACAGCCGTGTACTTCGAAAAATTATTATGAAGATCAATCAGTAGTTCGCCTTTGGATAATCAAAAAACCGGTAGCTGTTCACTTTTGGTTTAAAACTCGCCCACCGCGTAATATCCAGCTCAACACCATACACGCCACAGGTAGGCACATTATCAACCCGAACGTTTTCACATAAACTATTTACAAATTCACTGATCCCCGGGTTGTGAGAAAAAAGAATTACCGATATGTACTTATTATCCAGTCCACGCACAATATCATAAAATGTTTCCATGGAAGCATGGTACAATCGTTCCATATAAATCACATTGTTCTTATCATGATGAAAAACTTCGCAAAAAATTTCGCAGGTCGATTTTGCTCTTTTTGCCGGACTGCTTATAAATGCATCTATAAACACGCGGCGATCTAAAACCCGCTTTGCCATGATCGGCGCATCTCTTCTCCCTCTTTCATTCAATGGTCGCTCAAAATCCGGTTTCGTAAAATCAGTCCAACTGCTTTTGGCATGACGTGCCACATACAGGTATTTCATGGTTTATATTTATATGGTTAAGGCAGGCAGGATACAATACAGTTTGTGTATTCATTCAATACCGAACAACAAAACTATAGTAACATGGCTGGCGACCACTAAAATAGTTCATGTATTTTCAACAGAATTTCCGGTTGTTTTTCCCATGGATTAGTAACCCCGAACATTTTTTCCTTCCATATAATTCATGAAAGCCCTGTTACAAACGCGGTTTCCACCCGGCGTAGGATAGTTTCCTGTAAAATACCAATCCCCTTTATTATTGGGACAGGATTCATGCAGTGTTTCAATGGTCTGGTAAATAACATCCACCGGTATGGTTACATCTTTTGGCGTTATTAACCGGGCAATTTTAAGACTGATCTCTTCGGGCGTGAATGGTTTATACACCTGCCGTACCACATTCTCAGTATGTAGCTGATTATTACGTTGTAATTCTTTGCAATGATCCAGTAAGTCTGTTAATACATTTTCCCTGCCCGACTCTTTCAACAACTCAACAGCAGCCCGAAAGGCAACAAAATCTCCCATCTTGCTCATATCAATTCCATAACAATCGGGATAACGGATCTGTGGAGCCGAAGAGACAATGATGATACGCTTCGGGTGCAACCTGTTGAGCATTCGTATAATACTCTCCTTTAGCGTAGTGCCTCTTACTATGCTATCATCTATCACAACAAGTGTATCTGTATGTTTTCGAACAGTTCCATACGTAATATCATACACATGCTGCACCATTTCATTCCTGCTGTTATCTTCAGTAATAAATGTGCGGAGCTTTACATCTTTTATGGCAATCTTCTCAATACGCACTCTTCGGTTAATCATCTCCGATAGTTTCTCTGCATCAAAGTCGTTACCCCAGCTTAAAATACGTTCTGTTTTAATTGTATTCAGGTAATCTTCAGCTCCTTTAATCAATCCGTAAAATGCAGTTTCTGCTGTATTGGGAATAAATGAAAAAATGGTATTCTTTAAATCATAATCAATTGCTTTCAATACAATATCACTCAAGTTATATCCTAAGGCAATTCTTTCCCTGTAAATTTTTTCATCGCTGCCCCTGCTGAAATATATTCTTTCGAAACTACAGGCTTTTCTTTCCTTTGGTGCAACTATTTCTTCCACTGAACAGGAGCCGTCGGATTTTACGATGAGTGCACAACCCGGGGTAAGTTCTTTTACTTCATTTTCTTCCAGGTTAAATGCCGTGCGAATCGCTGCTCTTTCGCTTGCTGCCACCACCACATCTTCATTAATATAATAGTAAGAAGGCCTGATACCATGCGCATCTCTCATCACAAATGCATCGCCGTTACCAACAATTCCTGCAAAATGAAATCCACCATCAAACATCGGCACCGCTTTTTTCAGTACCTGGCCGATGTCCATTTGCCCGGGAGCCTCTTCATCTGTTTTCACCAGGAAATGATGCAGCACTTCCATCATGGCGGCAAGATCACTTTGTTTCTGGAAAGGCCCGGGTTCAATATCTACGAGGTCGAAAAGCTCTTCGGTATTAACAAGGTTAAAGTTTCCTGCCAGTGCAATATTGCGTGCAGGAATGGTATTTCTTTTTACAAACGGATGGCAAAATTCAACATCGTTTTTTCCCTGTGTTCCATAACGTAAATGACCGAGAAGTACTTCGCCCATCACATTCAAGTGCCCTTTCATCAGTCCGGGATGATTCCTGATATCCGGCTGGTATTTTTCAACCTCTTCAATTTCCTGTCCTATTCTTGAAAATACATCTGCAATGGGCTGTGGTGCACTACTCCGGATGCGATACATAAACGGGTAACCTGGCTCGGTATTCAATTTTACGGCCGCAACACCAGCGCCATCCTGGCCACGGTTGTGCTGCTTTTCCATCAGCAGGTACAGCTTGTTCAAACCGTACAGAACTGAATTATATTTTTGCTGGTAATAACTGAATGGCTTGCGAAGCCGGATGAAAGCAAGGCCACATTCGTGTTTTATTTCATCGCTCATGATGCGTGGTTACCGTGTTGAGCTGCAAAATTAGCTGATTGCACACAGTAAACAAAAACTCCCCGTTCAAATGAAACGGGGAGTTTTCCTATCAATAATTTTACGCTTTATAATCCGCTTAAGGTTAATCCAATCTGCACAAGCTTCGTGTTGGGCGCCACATTGTCTTTGAAAATATTAGTAAGATTATAAGAAACGAACGCACTGATATATCCATAACCGATACGTGCTGTTGCTGCCAGTTTAGTTGAATTAAAATAGCTTCTTGAATTTACCTTCTGCGTAAAACTTCCGATATTATTACCAGATCCATTCAACAGTGTTTTGCCCTTTGTATGTGCATTGAGCAAAGTACCAACCTTCATACCTATTGCAACTTTTACACTTTTATTCGGATGTTCAGGGTCAGAAGTAAACCTTAATTCAATTGGCAGTTCAAGGTAAGATGTAGCTAATTTATATTTCTTATAATGATTAATTGTATCAGCTTTTACAAAATTCATTTGTGGGGTACTACCTGCAATATCAATTGTTGTATTTTTAAACATCATGCCGCTTGTACTCACACCCAAACCCAGAGCTGCACTGAATTTCGGGCTCGACTTAAATGGGAAATCAATCATCAGGTACGTGTTAAATCCCTTTGAAAAGGTTTTGATACGGCTGCTCACGCTGTCTGCGGCACCCGACCAGCTATCCAGGCTATATTGCAGTAAGAAATGATCGGCGGCCCGGCCACTCAGGTTAAATTTTTTCTTTTTGGATGTTGTTGTTTTCTGTGAAAATGCTGGTATTGTAGCGCTGAGTGCAATTAAAACCACGAATAATTTTCTCATAATCTGTTCTTGAGCTGGCAAAAATAATTGGCTGCCAGGTTAATGAAAGGTTAAATGAACGTTTAAACAAATAGCCCGAAAAGCACGGGCTATTGCGGCGGCAAAGATATTCATTCAATTGCTCTCACCCCAAATTTTATTTAATCACTCCAAACCAATTTACGTGTAAGCTTATCCTTTTATCAACTTCACCTGAATGGCCGTTGCAATACTAAGCGCCCTTTGTTTTGCAAGAATTGCTTTGTCTCCTTCAAATAACTCATCAACAGTATCCGTGAATAATTTTGTCCAGCATTTAAAATGTTCCGCAGTTAATGGATGTGCCCGGTTAAGTCGCTGGTGTACCTCCATTGGATTTCCGGTATAGTTCCCGGTAAACAACAATGCATTTTCCCAGAAATCAAACATAACGGGAAGATGTTTTTCCCAGTTTACTTTTGCAATGTCATTAAATATATATCCGATAACCGCATCCGATTTTACCTTGTTGTAAAATGTAGTAACCAGTAACTCAATGTCCGACCTGTTGATAATATCCTGCTTCATAGATCAACGTTTTATTTTCTTTCAATTTTAGATGCAGCATGTTGCTCTATCAATGGAAATAAATTTCTTTCTTCTTTACGGATATGCGTTTCCAGCAAACGTCCCAACTGATTTAATTGCTCAGTAATGTTTTCATTAAGTGTTAGCGACGTAAATTTTTCCCTGAGTAATGTATGTTCCTGTACAATTTCTGTTATTAACTGATCAATATCCTTATGTATATTTTTTACTTTTTCAAAAACCAGTTCTTCCTGATCAAAATGATCGGATAGCGACTGAAGAAAATAATCTTTGGCATATTTCATTTTACCTTCCGCATCTTGCGGCAACCCTTTATATACCGGGGCGTCATTCCTCAACAACCTGCTAAGAATTAGTGCCTGGTGATGATCTCTAGATAATGGTATCAATGCATCATGCCTTTTCATATCATACATCTTTGCGGTTAAACATTCTAACGGAAATCCATATTGGCAATATAATCCACAACAACAATACCAGCAGGCTTATGCACATACCTGTTGCATTTCCGAAAAAATTCCTGAACACTGCACCGGTATATCCCATCATGGCTGAGATGTCCATTTTAAGTAAAACCATTATCCTGCTAAGGTCAATGGGATTGAGCGCAGTTATGGCAACCATCGGCTTTTCCAGCGGATAATCTTCAAACTGGAATAGTAGAAACAGAACCAGCCCATCAAACAAAATAGAAAAATACAGCCACAATAATATTACCGCACCGATACCCCTTGCCTTATCTCGTACTTTCACTGCAACCAGCATGGCGAGTGCGATAAAGATGATCGTGAGCAATATGCCAGAAATAATAAGCGTAAATCCGGTTACAGAAAATTCATACAACAACACCGGGATCCCAACACCTGCAACAAATGAAATTACCATTGAAATAAGCAGTCCGGAAAATACACTTAGCCAAATGGTTTTACGGCGCAATGGCTGACTCAGTAATAATTCCAGGAATTCTGCACTGTTGTACACATAAATGGAAGCGAACAATACACTTACCATTGGCACCACTATTAATACGATGTTCAATAAACTCAATATGCCTTTTGAACTACTGTCTTCGAGGTTGAAAATACTGAACGACAAAATCAATAAGAATATGGTATATGCCAATACGATTTTGTTTCGCAGGATATCAATCACAACATATTTCAGAATTTTCTTCATCTTATTTACTTTTAAGCATAAATGCAGCAATGGCTTTCGACAATTTCAACTGGCCGGTATCCGCACGCAATAGCTCTATTGATTTTTGAAAAAGTAATTTACCATCCTGCATATATATTACCTGTGTAACCAGGTCATCTAATTCACTTAATATGTGTGAAGTGATCAGCACCAGTTTTCCTTTGGCCTTTTCCTTTACAATTTTATCTTTTAATATCTCTGCCGATACCGGGTCCAAACCGGCGGTTGGTTCATCCAGTATTAACACCTCAGGGTTAAATAAAAATGCCAGGGATGCACTTACTTTTTGCCTTGTACCGCCGCTTAGCGTACGCATACGTTTGTGTAACATCAAATCCAATCCAAAACTCCCGATCAGTTCTTCATCAATTTCACCTCCGGATTTTCCTCTGATATCTTTCATCATATCAATCAACTGGCCAATGGTCATATTATCCGGATAACGTCCTATCTGCGGCATATAACCGATAGCAGACCGGTATTTCCAATCGTGCAAAATATTTTTACCGTTGAAAGTAATAAACCCGTTATCACAAACAACCATACCCAAAATTGATTTTATGAATGTCGTTTTTCCGCTACCGTTAGGTCCGATCAACGCAACACACTCTCCCTTGTTACAGGTAACACTTACATTGTCGAGCGCCTTAAGCTTTCCGAATTTTTTATTGATATTGTTGGCAATGATCATAACGGCAGGGGTTTCATTAATGGGTGTTCGTCTTTAAGGTTTTCGGGTGTTAAACTCGGAATGATCTTTTCCGATCTGTCCATAAGCGACACAATGAGGCTGTGAAATAATATTATTGCCGGCGGATTTCTTTCCGTGATCATACTGTACATACTCACGGGCCGATAAGGCACATCCCCTGTTTTGTCACGGTTCAGATCATACCCTTCATATTTATCCCAGTAATTATTATTAAAGCGGTTGAGTACAAGGGAACCGTTTGTAGCCACATCAAATGTATTACCGATGAAGTTATTTTCTTCAAGCACAACATCTGTACAACTGGCCTGGATTTTAAAGGCCCAGCCGTTATTACGAAAAATATTCCGCTGCATCAATATCCTGTTGGCGCCTTCGGCATAAATAGCAGAGGTATTTCTTTCAAAATGGTTTCCACGGATATAACTATCGTTGATCTCCTTCAGCAAAATACCATAAGCCGCATCGCCCCAGTTTTCTTTAAAATAATTGCTGAACATTTTTACGCCCTTCGAAAACATTACGGCTACACCAGCGCCATTATTCTCAAATATATTACTGATATACGCATCATCATTGCTGAACATAAAATGTAAACCATAACGAAGATTTCCTGAAGACTGGTTGCGCCAGATCACTGAATTGGTTACAAATTCAAAATAAATACCATCGCGATGCCCGGTAATACTGTTGGCAATGATTTGCATACTGTCGCTTTTCCAGCAATGAATACCATTCCCGCTTTGTTGCTCGGTTGCTGCAATAGCATGCAGTGTATTGTGTTTAATTAGACATGTATTGCTGTATTGCGAATAGATGCCAAAGAATGCATCTTCGATAATATTATTGATCACTGTAACGCGGCTACAGTTGTATAATTTAATAGCAGCAAAATCTACGATACTCGAAACCCCGGTATGTTGTAATTTAAACCCATCGATCACCACGTTATTAGCACGCACCGAAATATTTTCAAATTTTTTCTCGGCATCAATAACAGGATAGTTCAATCCCTTTAATACAATTGATTTATTAACTACAAGATTTTTCTCAAAGTAAATTCCCGGTTCCACCAATACCGTATCGCCGTTGTTGGCTTTGGCGATGGCTGCTGTTATTGTAGTACATGATTCCTGCCTGCCAACCCTTATCTGGAGTGCAAAGGAAGTATAAGATAGAAATATTGCTGCTATGATAAAGCCTGCTTTCATTTTACCAATTGTTCCCAGTTAACTTCTGCAGCACTTAATTTTTCGGCAAGAGCACTGGTACTGTCTGCCTTTTCAATGGCAATAATATCACCGTTCATTGGTCCGTGAATTCCCGATCCTTTTAATAAATGAGCCTGCTTTACATTGACAAGTGTGTGCGTTCCGGTAAAGTCGGCCACATATACATCCTTTATTTCTTTTGAATCAATCATTTTACTATTGATGAAAGATAAAAGACAATGCATATCATCAAACTTAAATACTTTTCCTTTGCTGGTTACTATTTCTGCGCCAAAGCGACTGTCAGTAATTGTCATTTTACAGAAATAACAGTTATCTGTACCCGCAGCAATGGGTTGTGGGCCTGCATTACAACTTTCTACCAATATTGAACAGAACAGGATTACTGCCAGCGATGCAATTTTTCTGGAAACCACAACCGCATCTTTTCTTTTCCACTCCACTATCACTGCCAACAACAATAAAACGCCTGCACCAATAAATATCCATCCCCCGGTATCAGGAACTGAATAAGCACCAAAATTCAACAACTGTTTAAATCCAATTAAAGGAGGCTGGTATGCCATTCCCGGAACTTTAATTGCTGCATCCGGATTTAAGTTATGCCCGTAATCGTATTCCCATTTCCAGAAATCATACATGGCAATTACTCCAAACAACACAAATAATGCAAATGAGATATTCAGCCATTTTTTTCTGTTTACCAGTGCAGTAACTAAAAACAGTACAACGAAAAATAAAATTGCATACGGAAGAATTTTAAATTCAATAAAATCTTCATTGTGCAAAGTTTTCATGCCGATATAGTGATTGAGACCGTTAATGATATCAACATTTCCTTTCAGGCCATTCGCATATATCTTCAACGACAACCCTTCCGGGTATTGTGGTGCATCCAAATCGATGTGCCAGATTGCCGTAAACAAAACAACAATCAATCCGCCTGCAGCCAGTAACAATAAAATTCTACTTACAACACTTAGTTTCTTTTTCATCTTTTTATTTTTAAGTCAGGGTATTGAAAGGCATATTTTACTTTTTTGCCGGGGGTAACAACACGCCATCAATAACATGAATAATTCCATTGGAAGCAGGAATGGAGGCAATAATTTGCGCCGTTCCATTCAATGTCACTTTTCCATCTTTTACACTGATTGTGATGTTATCTCCGTTCACCATACCCAAAGTTTGACCATCTGTAAAACTTTCTGCCTTCATAGCTGAAACCGCAACATGATACTGCAGGATATTCTGCAAGTCGGCTTTCTTATCATCCTTCATCAACCCATCAACTGTTCCCGCAGGTAGTTTATTAAATGCTTCATTGGTAGGAGCAAATACTGTAAATGGTCCTGCATTTGATAAGGAAGTAACCAGGTCGGCCTGCTTTAATGCAGCTACCAGTGTAGTATGATCTTTTGAACCTACAGCCACCTTAACAACATCTTTTGCCGATTCATCATCCTTTACCGCTTCCTGCCCGCCTGAAGGAGTGGCTGACTGTGTAGCACTTTCAGAAGAAGCACTTGATGTATTTGCTGCATCATTGCAGGATGATATTGTAAGGGCGATTAACAACGCCTGTAAAATGAAATTCTTTTTCATAAATAATTAGTTTGTGTGTTGTGTGTTATAACGTAACGGTAAACACGAAACAGGGAAGGCGTTTTCACAAGAATAATATTTTAAAAAACCAGCCGGTGAAAATGAAAAAACAATCCACCGGCCAGTTATTCTTCATTTAGCTGCCGGCGTTGCGGCTGGTGTTGTGCTATCGGAAGCCGGTAAATTTTTCCCGGTACTAAAACTCAATGGTACATTGCTACCAGCCGGGGAGATCCGGATATAGCCCTGCATTTCCTGGTGCAAAGCACTACAGAAATCAGTACAATAGAATGGGAACATACCAGGTTTTTCTGCTACCCATTTAAGCGTTTGTGTTTCGCCAGGCATAATCAACAACTCAGCATTGTTTGCGCCCTTTATTGCAAACCCGTGGGGTACATCCCAATCCTGCTCCAGGTTAGTGACATGGAAATACACTTCATCACCTGCACGCACACCTTCAATATTATCCGGTGCAAAATGCGAGCGGATACAGGTCATATACACATCAACCCTGTTTCCGTTACGTGTAACTTTTGTTGTGCCTTCGCCTTTAGAAACAAATTCATTCGCATTTTCATCGATCTTATAAAACTTAACCGATTTATTTTTGATCACATCAGCAGCAACAGCCTGGGCATAGTGCGGTTCGCCAATCGTTGGGAAGTCGAGTATCAATTGCATTTTATCACCACTGATATCATACAATTGTGCGCTTTGTGCCAGTTCAGGGCCTGTTGGTAAATAGCGGTCTTTCGTAATCTTGTTATACGCAATTACATACTTTGCGTTTGGCTTTTTAGAATCACCACCGGGGATACATAAGTGACCCACGGAATAATATGTTGGCGCTCTATCCAATACTTTCAGATCTTTAATATTCCATTTAACCAATTCACTGGAAACAAAGAATGTCGTATATGCGTTACCTTTACCATCAAATTCCGTATGTAAAGGTCCAAGTCCGGGCTTCTGAACTTCACCATGTAAAGCAGCTTCATATTTTATAACGGGTATACCATCATAGTCGCCGGCAAAAGCTTTATCTGCAATCGCTTTTTGAATTTTATCAAAGCTGAATACAGGAATGAGTGCAGCCAGCTTTCCACTACCTACGATATATTCACCTGTGGGATCAACATCACAACCGTGAGGAGATTTCGGGCAGGGAATAAAATAACAGAGGTCAGTTAGCTCCTTGGAATCCAATACAGTTACTTCCGTTTTAATTTCTGAAGTGGCCGTATGTGTTTTTTCATTGTACGTATTGTGCGCATATTTTACCGGAACTTTTTTACCTTTTCCGGCTTTGAGATACTCTTCAGCTTTTTTCCAGTTTACTGCAAGGATAAAATCTTTATCCCGTTGCGATGCATTTACTTCAAGCAAAGTATTGGCCTGTTCGGTATTGTAGCAACTGAAGAAGAACCATCCGTTTGATTTTCCTTTACCTGCATGACTTAAATCGAAATTGATACCAGGACATTGGATCTGGAAAGCGATGTCCATTTTACCATCTTCTTTTCCAACGCTTATAAAACTTAAGTAGCCTTTAAAATTTTGTTTGTAAGTATTGATGGGCACATCTCCATTGGCATTGTCAGGAGGAACACTAAAACGAGTACCGGCAACAACATATTCGGTATTCTCTGTAATAAATGGCGAGCTGTGATTTCCTGCACTATTGGGAAGTTCAATAATTTCTGCAGTACGGAAAGTACTGAGATCAATTCTTGCAACACGAGGTGTATTGTTGGCGTTTCCAAAAATCCAGCGGCCATCTATCTCACCATTTGTTTGTGACATCTCTGTATGGTGCAGATCGTCCCAGGGAACAAAGCCATGCGATGTGTTTAACATTGGTTTTGATTCTTCGCTGTAACCATATCCTTTTTCAGGATCAACAGAAAAAACGGGTATCACCCTCAGCAATCTCCCGCTCGGTAAACCATAAACACTCATTTGCCCGCTAAAGCCCCCCGACACAAAATTGTAAAATTCATCGTACTTACCCGGAGGCACATACGCTTTTGAAGCAGCATCTGCATTCACCGCAGAGCCTGCATTTTTTGGTTTGCAGGAAGGCAATAAGAATATTGCCACAGCAGTAATTACTGCCATACTTAATTTTAATTGTTTCATTATAGTAGTTATTTGATTTAACCGATTTATTTTACTCCATCGTTCTTACGCATAAATTCATACAATGACCTTGCTTCATTATCCTGCAGGTTTTGATTAGGCATGCGTACAAGACATAACTCAAGCATGGCCTGGGCTTTAGGATCTTTATCAAGCATGGCATCAGTATTGGTAACAAAATTCATGATCCATTCTGCAGAATGGCGGGAAGTAACGCCTTTCCATCCCGGGCCAACCAGCTTTTCATCTGATAGTTTATGGCAACTGCTGCATTTTACCCCAAACGTTTTTTCACCTTCTGTAGCCATGGCTGCATCCAGGCTTGCCGCAACTTCTACTTTAGTAAATTTTCCTTCACCCCGGTTCGGATCATACGATGGATTTCCATTTTCAGTTTTCTTAGATGCATCATAAGGATCGGGTGCCGCAGCGGTTTTATTGTCGTTGCCTCCACCGCAGGCAGCGAACAGCATTGACGCCATAAGTATGATTGTCAGTTTTTTCATAATAAAAGTTTTTAGATAAAAATTGTTTTGCGAGTACAATTTTACTACGCATGTAATTGCTGCTTTATGCGTTCAATCATAGTTTGCATTTCATCAATTATATTTTCTACTTTTATAGTGTAAACATGACCATTATCATACAGTATCCTTTTTAAGATCATACAACTCCTGCATGCTGGCCTATAGTTTTGGTTTTCGCAAATAAATCGAAACCATGATGATAGATATAGATATACTGCTGGCGCTCGGCGCTACTTATAAGAAAGTTTCAGCGGGTGAAATCATTTTTCACGAGGGTGGCATTTGCTCTTTCTATTACCAATTGGTAAGTGGTAGTGTAAAATGGATAAATGTTGATGATGATGGGAATGAATTTATTCAGAACATTATTGAACCCGGCGAGTGTTTTGGGGAGTTACCTTTATTTGACGGGGAACCTTATGCCGCCAGCGCAGAGGCAGAAGTTGACTCAGTGATCATACGTTTGCACCATTCTATTTTTCATCAATTGCTGGTTGACAGACCCGACATACATTTTTCATTCAGCAGGCTAATGACGGAAAGACTGCGCTTTAAATTTATGTTGTTGAAAGAACTGGCGCAGCATGGCCCGGAGCAATGCGTGCAATCTTTACTGAACTACCTGAAACAAAATAGAAAGTTCATCTGCAACAAGTGTAATAAACTAAATCTCACCCGCCAGCAAATAGCTAACATGACAGGCTTGCGGGTAGAAACTGTGATCCGTACCATTCGCCACCTGCACGACAAAGGCACCCTTGTAATAGAAAAAGGAAAAGTGTATTGTTAATCCGGATCATTACCCCTATTCACCCTCCCTCACTTTTTCGCTTACGGTAAATCTATTTATTAGTTGGCATTCCTAAAACCTCACCCAACAATCTTCAAGGAGAGAAAGGAAGATTCATTTAATTTAACAGTATCGATCATCTCACAATAATTCAGGTACACTTCGTTCACGGTTCAACAACAGGATAAGTTATGATTGCAATCACAATAAATCCAATCTACCGTCTCTTACTTTGCATTCATGCTTTATGCACATAACCCTGTAAAAAGAAACACATCCATAGCATTGGCTAATCTCCTGATCGTAGCAGGAATAGGTGTGGTAATGCGCTACAAGATCGCCTATTCACTGCCCATTGTTGATCAGAAAAATCTGCTGCATGGTCACTCTCATTTTGCATTTGCCGGCTGGATCAGTCATGCCCTGATGTTGCTACTTATTCAATACCTCGCCGGTAAAAAAGGCAACCAGGTATTCAAAAAATACAGGTGGGTGTTAACTGCAAATCTCATTACAGCTTATGGTATGCTAATAAGTTTCCCGATTCAGGGATATGGATTATATGCTATTCTTTTCTCCACCTTATCCATTTTTGTTTCTTATGCATTCTGTATTATGTATTGGAAAGATCTGAATTCACTCCCGGAATTTTCAGTAAGTCATTGGTGGATGAAATTGTCTTTGCTGTTCAACGCACTTTCTTCCATAGGTGCATTCTCACTTGCATTTATGATGGCCGCAAAAATTACAAACCAGCATTGGTACCTTGCTTCTGTTTATTTCTTTCTGCATTTTCAATACAATGGTTGGTTTTTCTTTGCCTGCATGGGATTGGCTATGGCTACGTTTTTACATAAAATACCTATACAAAAACAGAAAATAATATTCTGGTTATTCGCCGGCGCCTGTGTTCCTGCATATATCTTGTCGGCACTTTGGTTACCATTGCCCGCATGGACGTATTACATCGTGGTTATTGCCGCATGCAGCCAGGTATTGGGATTGTATTATGTAATAACAGAAGTAAGAAAGCAATTCCCACACCTATTAACAA
Source organism: Bacteroidota bacterium (assembly GCA_018268085.1). Classification (GTDB taxonomy): domain Bacteria; phylum Bacteroidota; class Bacteroidia; order Chitinophagales; family Chitinophagaceae; genus Ferruginibacter. The sequence continues at coordinate 76,767 of JAFDXE010000015.1, read as the reverse complement.
TTATTGACAGCCGGAGCAGATGGATATTTTTATTGGTGCTGTGTGCGCTGTCGATAAAACTATTGTTACAATTGGCCTCTGTAATTCCATCACTGAGTACACTAGCCTTCGGCTTCCGACCTATCGTTATCGGATACCTGCACTTAATTTTACTGGGAGTGATCAGTTTATTCCTGTTGGGGTATATGGCCGTAACAGGAAACTTACAATTACAACGAAATCGATTATTTTCATTACGGCTTTTTGTGTTTGGCGTAATACTCAATGAAATTATTTTAATGATACAAGGAATTGCAGATATTACTTTCTTACCCCTTCCCTTTATAAACGAAGCATTGCTTGCAGCATCGATCATTATGTTCTCAGGATTATTATTGTTAAATTTTTCCCGCAGTTCGAACTAATCTGATTGCAATCATAAAATCTCCGTTGCGAAATGAACAATTTTGTAAAAAATTATTGTATGACTATAACAACACAACAAACACTGGCGTCGATTGTAACAGACAATTACCAGGCAGCAACAGTATTTGAAAAATACAAACTCGATTTTTGTTGCAAAGGGAAAAAATCACTGGAGGCAGCGTGTACAGAAAACGGCATTTCTATTGAGGAAATATGGGAAGAGCTAACCAATGCCCTGGATAAACCAGCACATAAAGGAACAGCATTTGCCGATATGACAGCAGAACAACTTATCAGCTATATTTTATTGCAGCATCATTTTTATACCCGGCAAACAATGCCGGTAATTGAAGAGCACCTGTTAAAAGTTGCCATGAAGCATGGTGATCATTTTCCATACATGAAAGAAGTGTTGCAATTATTCAGTTATCTCAAAAATGAAATGAATATCCACATGCAGAAAGAGGAAGTAGTATTATTCCCGAGGATCAGGGAAATGGAAGGATTGTACCGGTATGGTCAGAAAAAAGCATTCCCGCCTGCATATATTACCGCACCGGTTGCTGTAATGGAAAATGAGCATGATGAAGCAGGTGAAGTTATGAGTCGGATTAACACACTCACCAATCAGTACGTTGCACCTGAAGGCGCCTGCACAACCTTTAAACTGGTATTGCAGGAATTAAAAGCATTTGAAGAAGACCTGCACAAACATGTGCATCTTGAAAATCACTTATTGTTTCCACTGGCAAAAAAGATTATTGCGGAAGTGCAGTTGGTATAAACGAATTTTATTTGTAACGACTAATAGAAAACAAATTTCCTGAGTAAAAACAAAGAGCGGCCTTTACTGTGCTGCTCTTTTTATTAAACTGTATAAAAAATATTAACGGGCAGCTTTATCTTTTGAAGCATGCTTACCTGCAATACTGAAATATTACAGCAGATAAAATAAGCCAGGTTAACTCAAACATTTGTTCAAACATTAGTTTAGCTATGAAGCATATTCCTGTGTAGAAGCAAATGGCCGGTGATGGTTCATTGATGCCGGAAGCAACAGGCTGTGATTATATTTAACCTATTCAAATCCCTCCCCGGAAAGACACTTAGCCTCATTAAAAAACGGGTAACAAAGTAGAATGAAGGAAAACACCTTTCAGCACAAACTCTATTTAAAATCAGGATATGATGTTTTCAGCCATTGCACAAGTAAGACAATGTTATTAGAGTGTATTCAAACCAAAATCTATAAAACCACGTATCTTGTTACGGGTTTGAATTTTGGAATAATTTTAAGTTTTGATGGTAGATGAAATCTGAATTAAATCCGGCAAGCTGGGTTGACAATTACGCCGATTTTCTTTATTCAATTGCAATGTATAAACTCAATGATCCTGTTCAGGCAAAGGATATTGTACAGGAAACTTTTTTATCTGCATTTTCAGCAAAAGATAATTTCCGGGGAGATGCGAGCGAGAAAACATGGTTAACTGTTATTTTAAAAAATAAGATCACCGATTACTTTCGTGCTGCTAAAAACCTGGAGTCGTTAGATAAATACCTTGAAGATGGAAACAGGAATTTTGCAGAACAATATTATGATACAATGGCCGATAGCTATGGACATACAAATGCAACATTCTGGATGGCACAGGATAGTGCAGATAAAATGCTGAATCAAACCGAAGCCCGGAAAGTTATTCATTACTGCCTCCATAAAATGCCGGAAAAATTACGCATGATATTCTGGGCAAAATATTTCGATGAAAAAAAAGCTGATGAGATTTGTAAGGATTTTTGTATCACTAAGTCCAATTACTGGGTTATGTTACATAGGGTTAAAGCCCTGCTCCAGGTTTGCATAAAAAAAACAGGGGGGATTTAATACATGATATGCGTTGGTTAAAAGCGATAAAATACAATTGCCTCGAGGCGCAGCAGAACGGTGTGCGCAATCAACATGAATATATAGGGCCTGTTAAGTGGATCAAATTAAAGTATCATCTTGTTTTTTGTAAGCTCTGTAAAAAATTTCTTGCTGATGCCAAAAAGCTGGATGCAGTGATTGAGCAGCATACAAATGACCTTTCTCATCAACCCTCTTTCACCCTTTCTCCTGAAGAAAAAGATTCAATTAAGAAGAAATTGAATCCATAAATTATTTTTTTCATTTTTTTTAAGTTTAACTGTAAGTTTTTAAAGTTTCTGCGTCTGCTTACATACAATCTATTATTTTTTAACCAGGAAAAACAAAAGAGCATTCATTGCCGCTGATGAGTGGCATGTAACGGGAGATGCCGGTTGTTAAATTGTAGGTTGAGTAAATAATAAAAGTAAACGGCAATCATTCAAATTAAAAAACATGAACAAGCTTTTCATCCTTTTTATTTTTTCTTTCTTTTTATGTCATGCTTATAGCCAGGAATCTTTGCGTACAAAACATTTTAACATCAATAGTAAAACAGTGGCAGTGTCTGGTTATGACGTGGTATCTTATTTTACACAGAACAAGGCGGTGGAAGGCGATAAAAAATTCAGCGTTACTGCTGAAGGTGTATTGTACTATTTCAGCAGCCAGGCAAACAAAGATTTGTTTTTAAAAAACTGGCGCAACTATGAACCGCAATATGGCGGATGGTGTGCTTATGCAATGGGCTATTCGGGACAGAAAGTAGAAATAGACCCGGAAACATTTAAAGTAGTTGATGGAAAGCTCTACCTTTTTTATCATTCATGGACGAATAACACGCTTACCAAATGGAATAAAGACGAACGTAATTTAAAGGCAAAGGCCGATACTAACTGGAAAAATATTGTCAGATAAACATTGTACAGAAATTATGTACAACCTTTTACATAGTGAATTACCGGTTAGCGTAACGGGGAAAAATATTTTCTTCGACGTGTAAGGGTTTTGTATGGCTTTCGTCAGATACTAAAACCAGCGTTATATGAATAAGTATTTTATTTGGGTAGTTCGTATTATCCCGGCAGTAATTATGCTTCAGACATTGTACTTTAAATTTTCTGCTCATCCTGAATCAGTAAAACTATTTACCATTCTTGGCGTTGAACCATGGGGACGAATTGGAACAGGCGTATTTGAATTGATCGCAAGTATATTATTACTAATTCCACGAACAACAGTATATGGTGCGGTATTGGGTGTTGGATTAATGTGTGGTGCCCTTGCTGCACATCTTGGCGTAAAAGAAGTAGGCATCAATTATGGTGGAGATCCGGTATTGTTCATTTATGCGTTGGTAACTTTTGTATGTTGCTTATTACTTGTTTATCTTTTTAGGAATCAATTATTCTCATTGTTAAAATTGAAAGTTAACGGATGATCGTACAGCAATGTAAACAACTGCTGCAACAGTTGATAGATGTTACGGCTAAGCTAAGCAATGAAGCGTATGCACAAAAAATTCCGCTCCTTGGCAGCGCATCAGTTGGAAGTCATACCAGGCATATCATAGAATTTGTTCAGGAAATGCTGAAAGGATACCAGCTCGAATGTATTAATTATGATGTAAGAAAACGCGATATAACACTTGAAGCAGATGTGGAAGCAATGCATATCGTCATTCAGCAGATCATTGACACTTTGCCTGTAGCCGACAAAAAAATCCAACTCCGTACCAACTATAATATAAATGATAATGAGGCTGTGGTTACAGTTACCAGTTACCAGCGTGAACTTATTTATAATATAGAACACATCATTCATCACATGGCGCTCATGCGGGTAGCATTGGAACATTACTTTAAGATAGAAGTGCCGGCAGATTTTGGCATAGCTCCTTCCACTTTAAGATATCAGTATGAATGTGTACAATAACTATTGGTGACGATGCCAATTGGTTAATTGTTACGTTTTGCAGTGATGAAATGGTTAATAGTACTGCGAAAGATTATTTGAATGAAAAAATCTGTGATCGCACAACTGTATTCTTTTCAGTGAAACAATGCTGCATTAATTCCTCATTAGCTTGATTATCACATTTGATACATTAATTACTACGAAGCGCTGAAGTTGTTTGGTATTTCATGCCTTATTTATGATGCTAAAATCTTAGCAATAGAATTCCATACTTGTTATCCAAACAAGAATTTATGAATTATTAATACCAGCTTTTAGTTTACATAAAAGGTCGTTATTCCCGGTTCGCCAAATATTAGCCAACCCTGAGAGGTTTTCAAACTTAAAATGAGCTTACAAACCAGGAACAATTACATAAAATCTTATTGGATGAATACATAAAAGAAATCTTACCCATTCTTTGTCCCGGCTAACACCGGTAGTAAGAGCGTGGAAATTACTGGAAAATGAAAAAGGGTTTCAAACCTTAACGGCTGAAACCCTTGATCTTGTTGCTCCCCCTGCTGGACTTGAACCAGCGACCCTCTGATTAACAGTCAGAAAAACCACCCTTTCTTCTTTTCCTTTGTTTTCTATTTTCTTCATAATCTATTGAATATCAGTAAATAATTTTCTTTTATTTTCTCTTATTACTACAATATTTAGTAATTATTAGTATCTTTGAGGTCACATTTGAGGTCACATTGCAATTAAAGGTACAAATATGGAACAGGAAAAAGTAACCGTTAGCTTCTTTCTCGATGCATCCCGCCCTAATGCTGAAGGCAGGTGTTTAATCAAACTCAACATTTATCAACGACCATTAAAAAAGCGATACAGAACAAAGTATCATGCTACTGAAAGAGAGTGGGAAAAGATAAACAGTTCTAATCTCAGGGATGATGAACTCAAGAAAATCAAAAAGGGTTTGAATAATATTACTGATAAGGCTGAGGATATAATCAAGAAGCTGGTGCCCTTTTCATTCGTTGCTTTTGAAGAAGCCTATTTTGACAAAGAAGCAGCTAAGCATAGCAATGTTCTCAAATACTGGTTTGATAAATACATTCAGCACCTAAAACATTCCGGACAAATTGGTACAGCCATTTCTTATAATACTACTCTTAATTCAATCACCGGTTTTCGTAAAAACTTAAGCCTGCATGATATTACTCCTGCACTGTTACAGGATTACGAAACCCATTTATTAAAAGACGGTAAGTCTGTCAGTACAGTTGGTATTTACATGCGCCAGCTCCGGGCCATCATTAACCAGGCAATTGATGCCAATGTAATTTCATCTGATAAATACCCATTCAAAAAATACCAGATCCCGGCAGGCCGTAATATCAAAAAAGCATTAAGCGAAGCTGACTTGAACAAGCTGCTTTCTTACAAGCCTGATACAGCAGATAAGCAAAAGGCAATTGATTTTTGGTTATTCTCTTATCTCTGTAATGGGATGAACTTTGCAGATATTATAGAATTGAAACCCGAAAATATCAGCGGCAACTATTTACACTTCATCAGGGCAAAAACCAAACGCACCAAAAAGAAAGACCTCCGCCCTATCCGGGTTGGCCTTAATGCCAGGGCATTGGAAATTATTAAGTGTCAAAAAAATACTGATCCGGCTAATCCTTTTTTGTTTCCCATACTGGAAGATGGATTAACACCACTTACCACAAAACACCGCTGTCAGCGGTTTATTAAATGGGTAAATAACAAAATGGAAACTATCAGAAAGGAACTTAAAATAGAGCAGAAGATCGGGACCTATACAGCCCGGCATTCCTTTTCAACTGTACTTAAACGTAAAGGTATTCCCACTGAGTTTATCAAAGAATCACTGGGGCATAGCTCATTGATTACAACTGAGAATTATTTAGATAGCTTTACAGATGATGTAAAGCTGCAATATGCGAACCTGCTAACAGACCTTAAATAGCTGCTCTATGGAAATGAAAATATTCAATCATATGCTGTTTGACAGCCTGATGCCCTGGTTGATCAAAACGGCTGATATACGTCCAATGAACGAATGTCTTAAAGAGGCAGCAAAAATATCACCGGAAACACAGCAGGAGCTTGCAGAACAAGAAAGCAAATTGCTTACTAATAAAACAACTTTGCTTGAATGGCTCAAAAAACAAAAATCAACCACTGCAAAACTTAAGCCTCTCAATTACTCAACTGCTTTACCCGATTATACCGATACAGCTACCAAATTTTATTCAACACTGATTGATGCCGAATCTCTCCGCATTTACAATTCCATGCTTACAGTTTATGAAAAGTATAAAGAAGATTCAGACCTGTTGAGCTATCATGCCACCAATGCATTGCGTAATCTCAAACATTATGTGTTAACGGCCAGCAAAGAAATTAAAGCCCGTAAACTTTCCTACAATGATGGCAAAATTGATGATCTGACAACCTTTGTTTTGTTCTGTTTGAAATACAAATTGATTGCCCTGTATTTCAGCATTCAGTGGGTATATGAAAAGTCTATAGAGCCCCTTTTTGAATTGGAAGACTTCTACCTGATGGAACTGAATGAAACTAAAGCTGATGTTCACCCTATCTACAGGGAAGATCATGAAACAATCAATTTGAAAGAAGAGAAGCATAAACGACTAAACTTCGGTTTCACTGGCAAGCCCGATAAATTAAAATCTGTCATAAATGCCTTGTGTGCAAGAGTGGAATTATTGAAGGAAGAATTGTCACCGGCGGATATGCTTATTCAATTGTTACAATCTAAGGATATAAAAACTGGCAAAGTGAAAATTTACCTGGACTGTGACAACAAGAATTTCAGATACATTATTGAAAAGCTGGAACATTACTTTTTTGATGATCTTACATTTATCAAGATTGAACATACACAGGCTTTTTATTCAAAGAAAGGAACCCTGCTAACCGCTAATAGTCTCTCCAAAGCAGCCTCCTCCAACCCCAAAGCAAAAGCAGAAATTGACAAAATCTTCCAACAACTGCAATAAAAAACATTCACTTTATTCAGGCTGAACCTTCAGGTATGAATACCTGAACCTTTTCCGCTCCCCGGTTTGCCAACTTGCTTTCAAATTAAAAATTTAAGCAAATGGCAAACGAAAATTTAATCCTCGACAAGCTCACCGAAATAGCAAACAAGCTGGATGAGCAAAACCTTTTACAAAAAACAACCCTCAACTTCAATGAGGCTTGTAAGTACCTTGATGTAAGTCCTTCTCATCTCTACAAGCTTACCAGTACAAAACAGGTTCCCCATTTCTGCCCACAGGGTAAAAAACTCTACTTCCGCCGGGATGAGCTCGATACCTGGCTGCAGCGAAACCGGCAATCTGCGGATGATGCCCCCACAGATGCCGCCGACCTCGTTATCCGCAGTCGCAGAAGTTAATCCTATTAAGAACTATTAAAGAATTGAAGAATGGCAGTAGTAACTCTATTTAAGAATTTCAGCACCCCGGTGGAAGATGTTTCCCTGATCATCCTGTCAAACAGGCTGGCATCAGACCAATACAAAACACAGGTGGAGGAAATCCGGGATCTGATTATACAAGGCAAATCAGAAGAAGCTCAGGCAAGGAAACAACAGCTTCCGGCATTTACACCGTCAGCAACCTTTAAAGAAAAAAGAGTGCTGGCCAATATGGAGCAATACAGTGGGTTTGTTCACTTAGATTTTGATAAACTAAGTCCACAACAACTTACTGATGCATTCCAGGTCATAGCACAAATCCCGTATACATTTTTATGCTTCACCAGCCCAAGCGGTTATGGCTTGAAAGTGTTTGTTGAAGTAAACACTGGAGCCGATCACCACGAGACAGCCTACCGGCAGGTTAGAGAGTATTACGAAAAAGCAACAGGATTAAGAGCCGATGAGAAATGTAAAGATATCACCCGGCTTTGCTTTGTCAGCTACGATCCGCAGTTGTATAAAAATATTGGCAATAAAAAATTCCAGGTAGCAGGGATCGAATTTCCAATTACAAAAGCAACCGAATTGCCTGTACAATCGCAGCCGGTTGAACCTGTAGCAATAGACGACTACCTCTTTCCCTTTCAACAACAAATCACATTCACCAATCAAAAAGCTGAATACACAAATGGAAACCGTAATAATTATATCTATTTGCTTGCATCAAATTGCAACCGTGCCGGGATTCCCGAGCTGGATACACTGGTATTATGCCAGCAGCATTTCGATCTTGCGGAAAAAGAAATAAAAGCTACCATCCATAGCGCATATACACACCATGCCGCCGAGTTTGCACAAAAACCCATAACGGCAAAACATAATGAAGCGACTATGAACAGCGAGGCAGCAATTCAGGAAACGCCTACCCTGCCGGATGAAATCTTTCCTTTACTTCCTGATTTCCTGCAACGCATAATAAATGTATCTACTTCAAAGGAAGAGAGAGACATTTTGTTACTCGGTTCCATTGTTGCTTTAAGTTCCTGCTTGCCGACACTTATTGGGTACTACGACGACAAAAAAGTAAATGCCAACCTCTTTCTCTTTATCACCGCCCAGGCATCCGCTGGTAAAGGAAGGCTGATTCATTGTCGGCAATTGGTTGCACCAATTCATAAAGCAATGAGAGAACAGGCTGCGCTGTTAAAAGGGGAATACGATGCTCAAATGGCAGATTATAATGCCAGCAAGGGCAAAGACTCCAGTATGGAAAAACCTGTCAAACCTCCGGAGAAAATGCTTTTCATCCCGGCCAACAATAGCAGCACCGGTTTCTTTCAATTACTGAATGACAGTGGAGGCAGGGGATTGATTTTTGAAACGGAGGGTGACACGATGGCCCAGTCCTTCAAAAGCGATTATGGCAACTACAGTCATGGATTCCGGAATGCTTTTCAGCATGAGCCCATCAGCTACTACCGAAGAACCGACCGGGAATTGGTTGAAATAGAACGGCCTTGTCTATCTGCCTTGCTTTCAGGTACGCCAAAACAAATCGGCACTTTAATTCCCAATGCAGAAAATGGTTTATTCAGCCGCTTCATGTTTTATGTAATGAACATTCAGCCGGTTTGGAAAGATGTTTTTGCAAGCAATACCGACCAGGGCCTTGATAAATACTTTGCTGACCTGGCTTCTGAGTTTTACACTTTATACCAGGCACTCAACAACAATGGCGAAATCATTTTTACGCTTACCGATTCACAGAAAAAGGAGTTCAATAAGTTCTTTGCCGAAATGCAGACACTGTATATCGGTCTAAAAGGGCTTGATTATATCGGAACCGTTCGCCGCTCCGGTCTCATAGCTTTTCGGATGATGATGGTTTGCTCAGTGCTGAGAATCCTGGAAACGGGTGACGTTTCCAGCCAGATTATTTGTGAGGATGCCGATTTCAATAATACCATCCAGATTGTAAAGCTGCTGGTAAAACATGCTGCCAAAGTGTATTCTGATCTTCCTGAGGAACCGGTTAAACCCAAACCGAAGAACCGTAAGGAACGATTCCTTGAAGCATTGCCACACCGATTCAACCGTCAGGGCTATTTATCAATAGCAGTACAATTGAACATACCCGATAAAACCGCCCAGGGCTATATTACCGACTTTGTAAAAGCAGGCATATTAGATAAGGAGGGTCAGGACCTCTACATAAACCCCAATGCTCAGCCCTCCAATCCTCAAAACACTAATTCTCAGGATGCTCAGGAAGTTCAGGAAAGCTAAAAAGACACACTTTTATGGTTGGATAACTTCCTGATTTCCTTAGTTTCCTGAAATACCGCAATTCCCGGTTTTGGGTATATATTCTTCTTTTTTATAGTCTATATTTGTCAATAGTTGACAACTCGGCAGGGTATTGTAATTTCTGTACCCTGCTTTGCAATTAGTAGCAATTTATTTTCAGGCGAACGTAAGAGGCAAGTGCATCAGCAGCGGAATAGGTCATTCCCAAAAAAATAAAAACAACATGGCAAATCAGTTTGGTGTGCGAATCAGGCAACTGAGGGAGCAGCAAAATTTATTGTTAAGGCAGGTAGCTCCTTTATTGAAAATGGATACACCGATGCTAAGTAAGATTGAACGGGGAGAACGTCCGGTGAAGAGAGAACAAATACCTGTATTGTCAGAAATACTGAAAGCAGATAAAAATGAATTACTGACACTTTGGTTGGCAGATCAGATTTATGATGTAGTGAAGGATGAGAAACTGGCAAATGAAGCCATGCAGGTGGCGGAAAAAACAATTAACCTAAAAAAACGAAATAAAAAATAACCAGCAGGATGATAACCAAACAAGCTTTAGGCAGCACTCTTTTCGGAATGGCCGATATTTTAAGAGATAAAGTAGAGGACTATAAAGCCTATATTCTTTCTCTCTTATTCTTCAAACGCCTGTCTGATAATTACGAATGGGAAAACAAAAATGCCATAGCAGAATTTGAAAAGGAACATGACCGGCTCCCAACAATAAAAGAAGAAGCTGTCATTTACAAGAAAAAGCATGACTTCAAAATACCAGAAGGTTGTTTCTGGAAAGATGTAAGGGAAGCCACCATTGACAAAAAGAATGAAGCCCTGCACAGAGCGGTTAACGGTATTGCAGATGCAAACGTAGATAAGGATGGCAAGTTTTTCCTGAAAGGTGTTATCAATACCGTTCGCTGGAATGAACCTGCACCAGATGGTTCCGGCGGTAAGAAGCTAAGCCCTGATGTACTTTCTTTATTGGTGAGCTACCTTGATGCAGTTGACCTCAGCAACAAAAACGCCAGTGTAGATGTATTGGGTGATGCTTACGAATATTTGATCAAGCGGTTTGCTGATGAAAACAAAGGCGGCACTACTGCAGGCCAGTTTTACACTCCAACCGAAGTACGGGATATTATTGTCCGTTACCTGAAGCCACAAACCGGCAATATGGTGTATGACCCCACTTGCGGCTCCGGTGGTTTCCTTATTGATGCTGCCAAGTACTGCAAGCTCAATTACGGCAATCAAAAAGCTATCCGCTTATTCGGGCAGGAAGATGTGTGGAACACCTGGGCGATTGCCAACATCAACATGATCCTGCATGGCATGGATGCAAAGATTGAAAAAGGTGATACCATCCTCGACCCGAAATTCAAAGAAGAGGATAATGAACTGGAGATAAAAAAGTTTGACCTTGTGATGGCCAATTTCCCGTTCTCCCAGGAAAACTGGTGGAAGAACGGTGAACCTAAGAAAGATGCAAAAGGAAAAACTGTAAATAAAAAAGACGGCTCACCTCAGTTAGAATATCCCGGCAAAGAAGATTTCAGCGACCCCTATGAAAGATTTGTATATGGCAATCCGCCTTTCTCCAATGGCGACTTTGCATTTCTCCAACACATCGTGGCTTCCTTAAAAGATGATGGTAAAGCTGGTGTGGTTTGTCCGCAGGGTGTTTTATTTAGAGGGCAACCTGAAAAAACCGAAGAAGAAGATGGCCAAAACCGCAAAGCTGATGATGAGTATTTAATACGCCGGGGCTTTTTGCAGGGGCCTATTGACAGCAACGGTGAGTTTACTGCCATGCACAATATCATTGATGCAGTAGTGGTATTGCCGGGCAACCTGTTTTATGGTACTACCATTCCCGGCTCAATTCTCTTTATCAATAATAACAAACCGGAGCACCGTAAGGATAAGGTTCTCATGGTGTACGCTGCTAAAGAAGGCTGGTACAGGGAAGAACCTAATATGAATGTGCTGATGCCGCATGATATGCTTCGCATTTCAACTATACTTGAAAGCTGGGGCGACCTGGATATTGCCAAAGAGCATATCGCAACACAAAAAACAAGGTTATGGGCTTTGATACAGGAAGACCTGGGCTATAAACTTTCTGAAATTGAAGAATACTACCAGCAGGATGTGGAAACACTTACTGCAAGAGTGGAAAAACTGAATAAATCTATTACGGAAAAAAAAGCAGAAGGAAAGAAGCCAACAAAATCTGAAACAAAGAGCCTTGATACGGCCAGCGCTGCATTGGCAAAACTATTGAGCCAGAAAGCCGATAAAATACTGGCAGCACATGAGCAGGCTGCCAAAGAACGTAAAGCCATTGATGAAGTAGAACAGGAATTGCTCAACATGCTGCAAGACCCTGAACTACGCAAAAGATATTTTTCAGTAGTGGATATGGAAGAGCTGGAAGAAAACGAATTCAACCTGAACATTCCCCGCTATGTGGACACATTTGAGCCAGAGGAAGAAATTGATTTGAATGAGGCATTAAAAGAGTTTGCAGCATTCGTAGATGCCGAAAACAATTCAAACAATTCAATCATTAACCTAACTAATCTGTTTGCAGGTGCTAACTAAAGAAGCCATACATAAAGGATATTATAGACACGAAAAGTTTGGCATTGTTCCAACAGGTTGGGATGTGGTAAGACTTGGTGATTATTTTGACTTTTTCCCTACAGCTTCCTATTCCCGTTCCCTGTTAACTGAAACCGGAGAGTGTTTATATATCCATTACGGTGATCTGCATACAAAATTTGAACGTTTCATTGATGCTGACAAAGATGAATTGCCTTTTATCACTAAAGAAATGGCAAAGAAATATACGTCAGTGGCAGAAGGTGATCTGATCATTTCAGATGCTTCAGAAGATTATGAAGGTGTGGGTAAAGCTGTGGAAGTAATTAATGTCGGAGAAAAAACAATTATTTCAGGCCTACACACATTGCACTTACGGGCAAAAAATAATGAGTTTATAAATGGCTTTAAAGGATACATATTGAATGAATCGAGGGTAAGAAATGGTATCCTGCGTATCGCAACAGGTATAAAAGTGTACAGTGTTTCTAAAACCGAATTGAGGAAAATTTATCTGCCAAAACCACCGGTAGAAGAACAACAGGCCATCGCCGCCATCCTCTCAAAAGTAGATGAAGCCATCAAAGCAACTGAAAACAGCATTAAGGCGGCAGAAAAACTCAAAAGAAGCCTGATGCAAAACTTGCTTACGGGCAAGCTAAAACCAGATGGCACCTGGCGGAATGAAGATGAGTTTTACAAACATGAAAAATTTGGAAACTGTCCGGTTGGCTGGCATTGGGGCAGGTTGTCGGAAATAGCTGATGTTATCGCAGGTCAATCTCCAAGTGGAGAGTATTATAATGAAGATGGAATCGGAACCCCTATGCTTAATGGGCCTACTGAGTTTACCGACTTACATCCTATTCCAATTCAGTTTACTACAAAGGTTACAAAGCTATGCCGTATAGGAGATATTCTTTTCACGGTCAGAGGCTCAAGTACGGGTAGAATGAATATTGCTGACCAGGAATACTGTATAGGACGGGGAATTGCTGCAATAAGGGCAAAAGAAAGAAGTGATATTGATTTCATCTATTACACCCTTGTAACTATTTCTGAAAAAATTCTTGCTGAAGCTAAAGGGGCGGGTACAACATTTCCAAATGTCAGCCGTGGCGAGTTATTGAAAAAATGGGTGCTGATACCCGATACAGATCAGTCAGAGATTTCAGCTAAGATCAAATCAGTAGATGCCTTTTTAAATGAAAAAGAGAGAAAGGTTATCACTACTCGGCGTCTTAAAAAATCACTTATGCAAAACCTGCTTACCGGTAAGGTAAGAGTGGATATAAATAAAATCGAAAACATATTAGCAGATGCAACCGTCTGATTTTTTAACCATATTAGGTTTGGGCCTGGCTATCTGGTCGTTCATTCCGCAAAAGGAAAGGAACTTCATAATGCTGTTCTTTTCAAAAACGGAGATCATCATTTTTTTTGCCAGCCTATTGTACATCCTTTTCCTGATGTCGTTCGACTGGTTAAAAGAAACCTGGTTTGGATGGTTGTCAGTTTTTACTGTCAACAATGGGATACCGGCGGCAATATGGGCTTTCATAATTGCACTTATCATTATTACACTACCGATACTAAAAGTTTCCTTCGGTTATTTTTCAAAAAACAGGCTCGATGAGTTACTGAAACTCTATAAGGTACTGATAAATGCAAATGATATTGACTTGTTGGCAGGCTACATAGAAAAATATCACATCAATGATATTTATACCTACTTAAAAGGCAAATCCAATCTGCCTGAATATGAATTTAGGGAGAGATATGAAACACAGGAAACACCTTATAGGAAAGCATTTAAGAAGTTAACCAAGCCCCAACGGATTGAATTTGCCTACTGGATATATGAAACCATTTTAACCAACGATGAATTTATAAAGAACGCAGCAAACAAATACCCCGAGTTATTTGCAAAAGCCTTTTCAGGAATGGAATCAAAAAGAGCTTCTGATAAGGATGCTGTGCAATTATATATTGAAACCATTTTTGAAAACAAGAACCAGAAGCTGATAAAGGAATTGAAAATTGCTGACCAAAGCAGTGATTCCCTGGCAAGCAGAAGTCAGTATAACGATATGCCAATCCTTTCAGGTTTATTTGTAAATACAGTTGCTGCAGCTGATAATTACGTTTGGTACCCGGTTGGTGAGGGGGCAGTCAAATCTTTAAAATACGATGAGGAACAAAAAGATTTTTTGAGAAAGAAGTATGACTCAAAACTGGAGCCTGAACTCTGGAACCACAAAGTATGGATTGCTACTGTGTACTTCAACTATATGGTGAGAGAAACCATATATAATGATCCGGGATGGCACATGTGGCTCTTTTATTTCCGGCATACCGTAGATTATTTGATTGACATTATTCCAGAAGACAATAACTACGACCCGGATGCTGAATATCCTTCCTTTGCCCATTTTGTTATTTTCCGCCAGTTTGATGCAATGATTGACTGGATTGAATTGGCTAAAGATGAAGAAAATGATCACCGGGTAATTGATACCATCCGCTGCCTGGGCTGGTGTATCAATTCGGTATGCGAGGCAGATGAAAGAAAACTGTCAAGAGCATTTAAGAAAAGCCAGTTAGAAAGGCTTGTGAGCATGTATTGTGAATATGCTTACCATCCCGATAATGTTGCCTGCACAACTGCAAGAGAGTGGCTTACAAAATTATTCCTCAGTCCAAAGGGGGTTGATTTCGGTCCGCCGGAGTTTACAAATGAATACAGGGATATTATGGCTGAAGTATGGGATGATTTTGACAGGATACCGTTTACAGCACATGGTAATGGGAATATACTGGAGGAGTTTGAAACATATATTTTATTGCCATTGGGAATTGCAAACGATGAATAAACAATTTGAACATGCCAATTCATAACCTTGATACGTTTAAGAAGAACCCTAAGCTATTGCAGGGTAATGTTCAGATTATTGCCTGTGCTGGGTCTGGTAAAACAGAATTTGTTTCGGAACGTATTGCCTATCAAATTCAACAGGGAATTGTAAAGGCGGGAGAGATTGTTGCATTAACTTTTAATGATGCTGCCGCTGAAGAATTGAAATTCCGGGTAAGAGACAAGATTAAAGAATTGATGGGCAAGCAGCCGGATATCGGCGATATGTTTATTGGCACTATTCATTCGTTTGCTTTTAAAATCCTGCAAGACTTTATACCTAAATACCGGGGTTATGATATGCTTGATGAAAATAGCCGGAAGGCATTTTCCGTTTCATTAAAATGGGATGGGATAAACCTATGGGAACTATACAACGAATTGAAAGATTTTGGTCATCGCATGCCCTTTAGTGCAGTAAACAACCCCAAACGTTATGAAAGCTGGACATTGAATACGTTGCTGGCTGATATTGATTTTTACAGGGAGGAAAGTATTAAGGATAACCAGATAGCTTCTGAAAAATTCAAACAGGCACTTGAAATTTATCTGGATAAGCTAAACGAAAGAAAGTTTCTTGATTTTTCAGGTATTCTACGTTTAGCTGTTGATCACATGCTGAAGGACAAGTATATCATTCAGCAAATTCAAAAGCAGTATAAATTTTTCACTATTGACGAATACCAGGATGTAAACCCCATTCAGGAACAACTGATACGCCTTGTTTCAGGTCAAAAGAATGTTTGTGTGGTTGGGGATGATGATCAGTCAATATACCAGTGGAGAGGGGCTGATGTTGATAACATAATCAGTTTCCCGAAGAATTATAAAAATGTAACCACCTACAAACTGGAGACCAACCGGCGTTCCCATAATAATATCATTAACTGTGCTGCTGATTTTATTTCAGTCAATCCAAAACGTCTCCCAAAAGCCATAAAGGCAAATGCATCAATTTCAGAAAAAGGGGATCTCTATAAACTTTGTTTTGATACACAGCAGGAAGAAGTTGATTGGATAGTGAATAAAGTTTCCGCACTTTATGGCAAAGAATATCTTGATAAAGGGCAACCAAGAAAACTAAAGTATTCTGACATGGTGCTATTGTTCCGCAGGCGGAACGATGCACATGAATACAAAGAGGCACTGGAGCAGGCAGGAATAAATGTGATCTATTCCGGAATGGGAGGGTTAATGGAATCCCCTGAAGTTTCGGGCATTTTACGAACGCTTAAATACATTGGCGAAAGTGCAAAAGATGATGATAATGACCCTAATGAAAGTATAACCGACATACATGATTTAGTCAGTGAAACATTTGACATTTCAGTTTCTGAATTTAAGAAGCTGGTAAAAGAAATTATACAATGGTGTAAAGAGCAGAAAAGGCTTAGTATGAAAGGCCTTTATTATAAACTTTTATCAGGGTTGGGTTTGGGCGATATTTCATTTCACAATGATCCGACTGATGATGTAGCTCTGTATAATTTAGGACGTTTCAGCCAGGCGATCTCAGATTTTGAAGATTCGAGAACCTACCTTACAAAAAACGATATTGTCCGCTTTATAGATTTTATTCAAACCTTTGTTTCAAACGCATATGATGAAGGTTCTACCGATGCAAATGCCGGTTTAATTGATGCCGTTAAGATTATGACCCTTCACGGGACAAAGGGGCTTGGTTTCCCGGTGGTATTTATGCCCCGGTTAAAAGGTAGTAACAATAGAAATAATGACCGGGTTACTTTCCTCAATCCAAAGAAAATTGATTTTAGCAGGTACGGAGGCAGTGAAGCAGATGAAAGGCGATTGTATTATGTAGCCATAACAAGAGCTAAAAAGTTTTTGTTTGTTACTACACACGATATTTCTACTGGTAATTCCAAAAGAACTGCTCTGCATTCATTCTTTGCCGGGTTGGCAGATAAGTATTTCATTACAACAGACATTCCCGATCCAACAAAACGGGTTTCCTGTAAGATAGACAGGATTGACAGCGATTTAAAGTTTCCAACAAATTATAGCGAACTCTCTTATTATTTGTCTTGCAGCTATGATTACAGGATGCGTTTCATTTATGGTTTTAACCCTGAACTGGTGCAGGCACTGGGTTATGGAAAGCAGGTTCATAACCTGATAAATCTAATGCACAAGGAATATGAAAGAAATAATAAGATACCCACGGAAAAGAGACTTGCAGAATTAGTAGATGAACATTTTTACCTGCGGTACGCTGCAACAAGTTTATCTGAAACACTTAAAAAGTCATGTCTTAATAGTTTGAAGAACTATATCAAGTTGTGGGAAAAGGATTTCTCCCTGGCAGTTAAAACAGAGCAGAATTTTGAGATGGATTTTGAAAACAAAGCATTGATCAATGGTTCAATTGATTTGCTTTCCCGTGCAGAAGGTAGACAAGATGTATTGGAGATAATTGATTTTAAAACCGGCAAACCGCAGAGCCATTTTGAAGAGAAATACACCCATCAGGTTGTTTTGTACACCATTGCAGCACAGGAAGCTTTATTAAAAGACATTAATAAAGCGTATTTGCATTACCTGGATGCTGAAAAAGCAGAACGAAAGGAAGTGGTAATTACTAATGAAAAAATAACTGAGACAAAAACGAAATTGAAAGTTGCTATTGATGGAATTGTAAGCAACAAGTTTCCGAGAAAACCCGGCAAAGAAATATGTACAAAATGTGATTGGTCTTCAATATGTCCCAAATCAAAATGAGTATGAACATTGAAGAATTAATAAAAAACAGGAAAGAGTTTGTGGATGCACAGATCAAGAACGGTTTTGATCTGACTACTGTATTAGTGGGCCTGTACTCCGATGCTTCACACTTCGTATATGAAATTCTGCAAAATGCAGAAGACGCCAGGGCGACCAAGATAAAATTTGAATTATTTCATGACAAGTTGATTATCTCCCATAATGGCATCCCGTTTTCACCAGAGGATATTGAAGCGATATCAGGCATCAGTAATATTCAAAATGACAAAAAGAGAGACCTTGAAAAAATAGGCAAATTCGGCATTGGCTTTAAGTCTGTTTATGCAGTGACCGAATCCCCAAAGATTCAGTCAGGTAAGTATGAATTTGAGATTATCAATTTTGTTCTCCCATCAAATTTTAAGGAGAATCAAAATTTTGAGGAAACAAAAATTACGTTACAATTTAACAGCAAAAAAGTAACTCCGGAAGAAACTTACGAATTGATAAAAACCAAGTTTGAAAATTTTGAAATTTATAATCTTCTTTTCCTTACAAACCTGCAATCCATTTCACTGCAATGGGGGGAAGAAAAACGGGAATATAAAAAGCAACAAAAAAGCATCCAAAAAAGCCCGATTGCTTTTAATACTTCAATAAGTGTTGGGAAAGAAAAATATGACTACTATATCTTTAAAAGAGATGTCCAAAACAATCTGTTTTCCAAGCTAAAAAATAAGCCAAAGATTGCAATAGCATTTAAGAAGGAGATGAACGGAAATGAAGAAGAAATTGTAAAAGCAAACAGCAGTAATCTTTTTGCATTTTTTGAGACAGGGTACGAGACATTTTTGAATTTCTTATTGCAAGCACCGTTTTCCACTACACCTGCAAGAGACAATATAGATTTTAACCTCAGTATCAATCAACAGCTAATAGATGAACTGTGTGAATTAATGGTATCTGTGCTTGAGTACTTTAGAGATTCAAAGAAAATGACAATCAATTTTTTGAATCAGCTCCCCATCAAGAGAAATATTGACCCTTCCAAAATAGTTTATCAGAGGTTCTTTTCTGCGGTTAGAGATGAATTTAACACTGGAAAGAAATACCTGCCATCAATGTTCAAAAACCAGTACCAGGCTGCAAATGATCTGGCAATCGTTCGTGGTAAGGAACTTACATCAGTAATTTCAAAGGTTGATGATATGCAGATGCTGTTTGGCAGGAAATACTGGATGGACACAAAAATTACAGTGGATAGAACCCCCGAGCTGTTAGATTATTTAAAAGAGGAATTGAATATTAAAGAATATGCCCCGGAAGATTTTGCAAAAAAAATTACAGAGCAGTTTCTAAGTTTGAAGGATGACAATTGGATAAGAAGGTTCTATGAGTTTTTGAATGGCCGGCAGGAGTCGCTTTGGCGGAGCGGAAAAGGAAAGGAGGAAGGCCCATTAAGGAAGAAGCCAATCATCAGGATTACCAATGGCAAACATATGAATCCTTTTGATACAGAAGGGAACCCACAGGTATATCTGCCACTGGCTAATCAACAGTTGGGCTATGCTACAATTAATCAGAATGTAATACAAAGTAAAGCATCGTTAGAATTTATTAAAAACAAACTGGGCTTAAAGGAGCCTAACTTATTTGATAAAATAAAACATCATATTGTACCACTTTACAAGAATGAATCTAAATACCCTGAATTAAAAGAGCATCTGGAACACATTAGTCTGGTGCTTGAAGTATATGAAAAAGCAAACGATATAATCAAAGGTGAGCTGGTTAAACTGTTTAACGATACCGATGTAAAATTTATCCAGGCAGTTAATGCAAAAACCTCAGAATTTTCATATCAAAACTATCAGTATGTTTATTTGCCCAGCCCACCTTTGAGACAGTATTTTCGGTTCTCTGACAATATTTACTTTTTGAATACGGATGTCTATAGCCAGCTTTCTCAGGAGAAGTTTATTGATTTCTTAAAAAAATGCGATGTAAAAGATTATGCCTGGAAAATAGAGTTTGATCCCGGGTTTAGTGAGGAGAAGAAACGTCAATTGCGATTAAATTCTACCCATAGAAGCGAAGAAGTAACCTGGTATCAACCCCAAACAGTCACAGATTATAAATTGGAAGGTCTTGATGATATTTTATCACAGGAAACCCTTTCACAAGAAGATTCAGTACTGATTTGGAATATTATAACGACCTGTATTAAAAATGATAACAACCTTTTCCGTGGCAAATACAAATGGTTTAGAAATTATGATAGAAGTACAACCTTTGAAAGTTACTTACTTAGGAGTTTGAAAGAAACAGACTGGCTTTTTACAAAAGAAGACTCAACCGAGCCACATAAGCCAGGTAATATATTGCTTGCCCAACTTTCTACTGAATATGATACCCAATCCGATGAAGCCCGGATTTTAATTGATCAATTAAAATTCAAAACCGAAGCAGAACACCAGCTTATAGAGCAGATGCCTGCCGATAGGCGGGATCAATTTAACCAATTTGAAGAAGCTATAAAGCTATGTACTGAGAAAGGAATAGATCTGATTGCTGCTTTAAACCAACTTATGGCGGATGCGAATAGAGAAAAGGAAAAACAAGAGATAGAAGAAGCCCCTGGAGTAGAAACAGTGGATGTGGAAGAAGAACCATTTGAAGGTTTTGACGACTCAGGCGTTGAAGCAACTGAAATAGGGGATGATTCGGATGGCGATAGTTCGGGTAATGAAAATGATGAAAAAAAGAAGGGAGGAAAGGGCGTTAAAGGAATGAGTCAGGAAATGAGAAATGAATTAGGTGCAAGAGGTGAAATTATAGCTCTGGGGTTTCTAAAGAAAAAATGGAAACAAAAAGCTACTCTGATAAGTGAGAACGAAAACGAAATGGTTTTTCAGGATAAAGAAGGTCATAAGTTCACGATAACGCTTTTAAATAAAGAGGGAAAGAAAGGAATTGGTTGCGATATAATCATTAAGAATGAGGAGCAGATTCATGAGTATATTGAAGTAAAGAGTACAAAACTTACTGATAAAGATTTATTTCCGGTAAATGGTTATCAATGGTCACTGGCTCAAAAAGTATTCAAAGAAGGACAAGGCAATAAATATTTCTTTTACATTATTAAAGACGTATTAGGAGAAAAGCCTAAAGTAACACCAATTAAAAATCCTGTGAAGAAATGGAAAGATGGTGAATTGAGGGCACATCCAGTAAATCTTGAATTATAAATTATATGGTCAAGCTATCAGAATTAAAAGGTGTTGAAAAACCTGTTACCGAATGGCTCAGTAAAATGGGCTGGACTTTCAAAAGCAACGATGAGTTGAAAGTGTATAACCGCCCATTTTCCAATCCGGTATTGGAGTCAATTCTCATTGATAAAACCGCAGAAATCAACAACGTCAGTAAGGATGTCGCAAAATTAGCTGTCGAGCAATTGCTTCAAAACCTGAATAACCCGATACCCATCTTAGGCAACGAATCTTTTTTAGACAAGCTGGCTTCTCATGTTACCATTTCAGTTGATGGCGATGATATAGATATTCATTTCATTGATTTTGAAAACATCTGGAAGAATGATTTCATAGTAACCAATCAGTATTGGGTGCAGGGATATAAAATGGTTAAGACTGATATTGTATTGCTGGTAAATGGTATTCCGTTGGTTCCTATTGAAGCAAAGCAAAGAGCAAGAAAAGGTACAAACTGGTTGGAAGGAGTAGCTCAGTTTTCTACCTACGACCAGCGGGCAGATAAATTGTATATGTGCCATGCTTTTGGCGTGGCTTGCAACGGTCGTATTGCTAAGTATGGTATTCCGGGAGCATCTTCTTCTTATTTCAATGAATGGAAAAGTAATCTGATAGATACAGCACAGCCCAATCCAATTTTAGACCCGGAAAATGACCTGTGTTTGGTTTACAAAGACCCTGAAGATGCTTATTGGCACTTTGATGTTGCCCGTTTGCCAAATGGTGAGGTATTGGAAAGAATGAAGTTGGGCATCATTGGGCTACTGCAACCTGCAAGGGTCTTGGATATTCTGAAACACTTTATGGTGTTTGAGAGAACCGAAGGGAAGATTATAAAAAAGGTAGCCCGCTATCAGCAGTTGAGAGCAGCGAACAAGATTGCCGACAGGGTAATCAATTCCGATTTAAAGCAAGGCGTAATATGGCATAC
Organism: Bacteroidota bacterium; assembly: GCA_018268085.1. GTDB lineage: Bacteria > Bacteroidota > Bacteroidia > Chitinophagales > Chitinophagaceae > Ferruginibacter. The sequence goes on along the minus strand of JAFDXE010000015.1, from coordinate 54,321 downwards.
GCAAGGTTCAGGCAAGAGTTTGACCATGCTTTATACTGCCTTTAAGCTCAGGCAGAGCAAAGAATTAAAAGACCCTACTGTTTACATCGTGGTGGACAGAAAGGATTTGAGAGAGCAGATTGGTGGCACGTTTGACGATTGCGAGTTTCCCAATGCAAGAGCAGTCAACAATATCGGTGACCTGAAATATATTATCGACAAAGCTCCGGCAGGGGTGTTTATTACCACCATTCAAAAGTTCAGGGAGTTAGGCAACCGGCAGGATCTGCGAGATAATGTCATCATTTTAATTGATGAAGCCCACCGCACCCAGTATGGCGATTTTCAAATGGAACTACAGGCGGTTTTACCCAATGCAAAGCGTTTCGCCTTTACAGGCACACCCATCCCAAAGACACATCAGGAGTTCGGTATTGTGCGGCAAAAAGGCGAGCATGAATATTACCTGGACAGGTATAGCATTCAGGATGCCATAGATGATGGGGCAACCAAACCCATACGCTACACTTTTGGTCCGCAAGAGTGGTTTTTAGATAAAGAAAAGCTGAAGCAGGGCTATGATGAAATTACTGCTGAATTGGATGAAGACGAAAAGCGGTTGGTAGAGAAAAGGGTTCAGGCATGGAAGGTGTTTTTGAAACATCCCGAAAGAATTGAAACGCTGGCAAAAGATATTGCCGAGGATTACAGAAATGTAGTTGAACCGCAGGGTTACAAAGCCCAGGTAGTGGCTTGTGATAAAGAAGCCTGCGTATTGTATTACAACGAGCTACTCAAATATTTCGACCGTTCAGAAATCTCCATCATTTTTTCAACGGGTGCTTATGATGAGGGTGAGAAATATGAACTGTTCAAAGACCATTATAAAGAAGATGCAGAACGGAAAAAGCTGATACGCCAGTTCAAACGCAGGATAACCGAGGAAGAACAAAAATTAGGGAACAACCTTAAAATATTTATTGTCTGTAACATGCTGCTCACAGGTTTTGATGCCCCTATTGAGCAAACCATGTATCTCGATAGCCCTATTCGTGACCACAATCTTTTGCAAGCCGTTGCCCGAACCAACAGGCCCTATGATGATAAAGTATCCAAATTGTCAAAGGAGTTTGGTCGTATAGTTGATTATGTGGGTGTATTCCAGAATTACAAGGATGCATTAAACTATGACCCGGAAGATATTGGCGAATTTGAAGATGTAGAAAGCTTGGTTGCTACATTTCCAAAAGTATTAGATGAAGCATTTAAGCCCTTTGAAGATATACAACTGGAAGATAGTTATGAATGTGCGATGAACATTGTAAGGAAGTTGACTGAAATGGATCATGGCAAGTTTGAAAATTCATTTAGAGAGGTAGTGCAGTTGTGGGAATCAATTTCTCCGCATCCGAAACTCAGGGAACACAAGGAGCAGTATTTGTGGCTGAATGAGATTTACGAGATATACCTTGAAGAGTTTAAGCGGGTAGATTTTGATGCAGAAATCTATGCAGCCAAGACACGAAAACTGATTCAGGAAACAGCCAGGCTCATAAACTTCAAAGGGCATTTACCTGAGATTAAGATTGATTCAGATTATTTGAGCAAGCTCAAAGAAACCAAATTGAATCCATCCGACAAGGCAGAGAAAATCATAAGAGATATTGAAACGGTAATCAGGCAAAATGAGGTGAACTCAGCGGTTTATGTAGAGTTCCAGAATCGTTTGGATGAGCTTATTAAACAGAAGCAAGAGCAGAGTCTCGCCATTGAAGAAATTCTGAATCAGTTAGGCGACCTATATGCTGAACTGGATGAAGTTGCCTCACTGCCGCAACGTATGGGTTTTCCTGATAAGGGTACTTTTGAAATATTCACATTGATAAAGAATGTTTCTCAAGCCGATTTCAATGAAGAATTATCACGGGATTTTTCTTTAAGTGCTTTTGATAGTGTAATCAAGAAGAAAATATACATCGGTTGGCAAGATGTTCCCAGGGAGTATGAACGCCTTCAAACAGATATTGAACTGTTAGCGGCAAATCCAAAGTATGAAGAATTGAGGCTGGATGAGCACGAAGAATTGATGGACAGAATAATGAAAGCCATTTTGGTAAATTATAGCTTAAACTGATGCAACTGCCGGATAATTACATATTGATTCAAAGAGACGTGAAACATGCCCGTTTGCGGGTAAGTGAAGACGGCTGCATTCGTGTGATTATTCCTCAAGTATTTACACAGGAAGATGTAAATGCCTTACTAAAGAAAAAGCAACGCTGGATTGACCGGAATTTGAAATTCTTTAAAGGCATGTCACGTATAAACCTGCAACGCAATCAGATACTATTGTATGGAAACAGGTACACCTATTTTTATGATTCAACCTATGAGCATAAGGTAATTGTTGACCATGAGCATAGAACAATAAGGGCAAAAAGAAACCTTTTGGATAAGGCGGTACAGCAGCAGTGGCTAACTGATATAGCAAGAAAACATCTTACCAAAAGAACAGAGGAGTTAGCTTCTAAGCTGAAGTTTGATTACAACAAATTGTTTATTCGCAATCAACGAAAAAAATGGGGCAATTGCTCAAAGGAAAAGAACATCTCACTCAATTGGAGATTGATTAAAGCCCCTTTGTTTGTGATTGATTACCTGATTGTTCATGAATTGCTGCATACGGTTGTAATGAACCATACACATAAGTTTTGGACAATGTTGAAATCCTATTATCCCGATTATAAAGACGCAATCAATTGGTTGGATAAATACGGAAACAGTTTATAAAACATCAAAAAGATAACATTATGGCTCTATACATAAATCACACCGGCAAACTCAAGGAGGTAAAAGAAAAGCCCTTCAAATTGGAAAAAGACATACAGAAAGTGTTTGAAGCCAATCTGTATGATATTATGGGCTTGGAATTGGTGAAGAGTGAGTTTACCATCAAAAACAAGCGTATAGATACGTTGGCTTATGATACACAGGCTTCCGCCTTCATTATTGTTGAATACAAGCGGGACAGGAATATCAGTGTGGTGGACCAGGGTTTTACCTACCTGAGCCTGATGTTGGAAAACAAAGCGGATTTTATTGTGGAGTACAACGAAAGTCTGAAACGCAACCTGAAAAGAGAGGATGTGGATTGGAGCCAAACAAGGGTAGCTTTTGTATCTACCAATTTTACCGACAACCAGGTGCAGGCAACAAACTTCAAAGACATTGCCATTGAATTATGGGAGGTGAAGCAGTTTGAGAATGATACCATCATGATCAATCCCATCAAGAAATCAAATGCGGCTGAAAGTATCAAGCCATTAACCCAGAATAAGGAAGCCCTGAAAAAGGTAACCGAAGAAATTAAAGTGTACACAGAAGAAGAGCACTTGTCAAAAACAACCGAACTAATAGCGGAGTTATATGAAAAATTCAGGCAGGGTATTTTACAACTTGCAGATGAGATTGAAATAAAGCCAAAGAAAATGGAGATTGGTTTCCGAAAAGACAGCAAAGTGTTTACGGATATATGTATTCTGAAAAACTCTCTCAAAATCTGGATCAACTTAAAAAAGGGAAAATTAGATGACCCAAAACAAATTGCTGAAGATGTTTCGGAAAAAGGGCATTGGGGCAATGGTGATTATCAAATTCAGGTAGATACAGACAAAGACCTGGAATATATAATGAGCTTAATTAAACAAGCTATACGAATGAACTAATAAACCGGTAATTAAGATGATTCAGCTAAACCTTATCCCCTTTACACCTATTAAAACAACACTCAGTTGTGCATTTTACCCTGAAAAACAAAGGGGTATGGCTCCCATTCATTGGAGCAAGTTATTAGAAACACTCCCGGACGACAGAGACCCGGCTGCACAATTCTATTACACCGATTTTTTACCAGAAAGAGAAGGGGCAATTGTTAAAGAGCTCAACCTGCTTCAATGTATCTCATTCGCCAAGCACTATTTCCGCTATCAGATATTGCAATACTTCAGGCAAATGCAGGATTCGGTGGTGTTTCCCAATTTCACACAGGATGTAGAAGTGTGGTTTGAAGATAAATCAGCAAATGATCCACTCTATAAAGTGTATAATAAATATACTCTTGACGCAGAGTATAGCGGGGCCATTCCAAAACAATTTCAGTTAACACTTGCTTATAATGGTATTTCCAAAGTATTACGTACACCGGTTTCAGAAATACGGGATTTAGATACCAGGATATATACAAAGGTTTTGTGTAATGATTCCATCTGGCACTATGAGCATACACTGCCGGAGGAATTAAAAGAGCAGCCCGAAAATGTATATCCTGTATTAAACTACGACCTGAAAAAGCAGTATGATATTTATGAAGAACTCAAGAAAGTAAATCGTTATCCTATTTACTTGGCTTTGCTTGAAAGTTTTTACAACCACTATCTCAATACTCCCACATTCAACAAAATAATAAAATTGGATTCCAGGGGGTTCTATACTGTACCGGAAGAAAAAGTATATACTGTTGGCAAGGGCAATAACATTTTACAATTTAAAAACGGTACACACATAAATCCGGGGCTTGGCATATTAATGCACAAACCGCTTAAAGCTTACACCGACGGTCATTTAAAGTTGTTCTTTATTTACAATAAAGCTGATGCTGATTTTGTAAAAGGCAACATGTACAAGTTTATGATGGAAGGATGGCACGGAACCATCAATGGAAAACCAAAAGACGCAGAACCTTTGATTTCTTATATCAACCAGCCATTTAGTTTCGATGCAGCAAAACAAACAGCTTTTGTCAATAACGAAACAATTTTTGAAGAAGTAAAGGAACAGCTCGATAAGTTTTCGTTAGAAGACAATTGCACCTATGTCGCTATTTACATCAGCCCGATCAGGAAGGATGATAAAACACACCCACAGCACAATGCTTACTATAAAATAAAAGAGCACCTGCTGGACAAAGGCATCACTTCACAGGTTATTTACAAAGAACACCTCGACAAGCCAGACTTTTACTATTTCTTGCCAAACATCTATGTTGCCCTGTTGGCAAAAATGGGCGGTATTCCCTGGCGTTTGGCCCGCAGCCGCCAGAATGAATTAATAATTGGAGTAGGCGCATTTAAGCCTTTCAATTCACCGCACAGGTTTGTGGGCAGTGCCTTTTGTTTTGGAAACGATGGAAAGTTTGAAGGATTTAATTGCTACCGCAGCAGCGAAACCAAAATGCTGGCAGGTTCTATAAAAGACTCAGTTGAAAAGTTCATAGAACAACATAAGGCCGTTAGCCGGGTCATAATTCATTTCTACAAGGAAATATCAGACCCCAAAGAACTGCAGCCAATTCTGGATATGTTGGACAAATTAGGCCACGGCGATGTACCGGTTATTGTAGTTACAATAAATAAGACCGAAAGTAGGGAACTCCTTGCTTTTGATATGAACAGCCCAGGTAAAATGCCGGTGAGCGGCACATTTTTAAGTATAGGGTTCAATAAGTTTCTGCTGTTCAATAATGTACGGTATAAAGAAGATGCATATCTTACAGCAAAGGACTATCATTTTCCTGTGAAGTTGAGTATCAAGTCTTCCAAACCAGCAGAGTTGACAATGGGAATTATAGGCCAGTTGATTGACCAGGTGTATCAGTTCAGCCGCATGTATTGGAAAAGCATCAGTCAGCAAAATCTTCCGGTAACAACCATTTACCCTGAAATGGTGGCTGAAATCTTCCCCCATTTTGAAAGAGATGACCTTCCGGAATTTGCAAAGAAGAATTTATGGTTTTTGTAAGGTTACTGATAATGTTTCAATGCTTCATGTAGTCTGCTTTTTATTACATTGGCTAAACTTATCGGTTGAATCACAGAAACACTGTCTGCATAAGAAAGGATTAGTCTTTCCAGTTCATAATTAACAATGAGCTGCAAATGGACTTCCAGTGTATGTTTATTCAGCCATGTTGATTTCTGGGAGCCATGTAATGGTTTTGTTTCCATGTAATTTCCGGTCCTGCCAGTGAAATGGAGTACTATGCTTTCAATCTTAGCATCTTCTGCTTTGGTTACTCCAATGATATCTTCAAAATAGTCCTTCCAGTCAATTTCAGTATTTCTATGATACTTTTCTTTTATTTCCCTTATTGAAACAATACGGTCAATCGCAAGATTCCAATCGGGCTTTTCCTTTTTAGGATTATAACCAAATAGAAACCAACGATTGTTATATTGTTTCAAAAAGTAAGGGTGTATTACAATTTCAAAAGGATCATCATTCTCAAAAGGCTTATAGTTAATGGAAAGAACTTTCTTATAGAAAATGGCATTATGTAATGTTCCTAAATGCTCAATTCCCTTCAGATATTGGTTATTGTCAAATTCAATAATTGTTTCCCCTGCTTCTTTTATCGCCATGCCTTGTTTTAACTTAGGCACAAGTTCATTCACCCATTCAAACTGTGGCATGCCTTTAAACTGAGAGAGTATATCCGCAGCTGATTGCAGTTGGTTTATCTCTACTTCATTCAATGGCATATTGTTGATCGAAAATACCGGATCTGAATACCTGTAAAAAACCTTTCGTCCTTCCCGGTTTCTCGTAAGATCAATTTTCCACCCATCTTTACTTTCCATAAAGGAAATATCATCCAGTATTTGCCTGCGGCTGATGCCATTGGAATCCGGGTCAATCTCTAACAGCACCTTTTCACATGCTTCGATCAGGTCATCAATGAAATACCGTTTCCCCGGGTTACGGAAGCAGTTATCAAGGACTTTATATCGTATGAGAGCATTCTTATTAGTCGCCATTATCGGTCAGATTCTTCGATTCTGGTTAAAATTAGTTATTATTGTGCAGATACACTGCACAGTAATGGTTTTTGTTTGTGCCTGTTCTTTGAAAGCCTGCTGCATTTTATTGAATTGTGCCAACTGGAAATTACTGCAAGGTAGTTTCAGATCGGTTGGTGTTCCCCGGTTTACCGGGGAATGAATGTTTCCTGGTCATCCTAAGTGTTCCTTTGGTTGTTCTGCTTTTGTATACTTATCTGTGTACATAGCATAATTCGCTAAGTGGACAATATGACCTGAAATATTATTACTTATTATTTTGTTTAGTTGTATTCATATACAAAGAATAACGCAGCAGCTTTCAAAGACTTTTTAATTTATGAAACTGGAGCAAGCACATATAGACCAGATAGCTACTGCTTTTAAGAAGATGCAGTCAAAAGAGGATTTACTTCAACTTTTGAATGAAGCTAAACCTTTGGTTTATGGTGAAAAAGCTGTCCCTTTTGAATTAAAACAGCTCACCTGGTATTCAAACCCTAAGCTGGGTGGTAAGCGATATGCAGAGTTCAAAATAAAAAAGAAATCTGGTACAGACCGGTCCATCCACGCCCCGGTTAAAGGCCTTAAATCTCTTCAGAAAACCCTGAGTTTTGTTCTTCAATGTGTTTTTGAACCCCACCGTGCGGCAACGGGTTTTGTAAGAGACAAATCTATTGTTGATAATGCAAGGCTTCATGAAGCAAGCAAATATGTGTACAATATTGACTTGAAAGACTTTTTTCCTTCAGTTGACCAGGCCAGAGTCTGGAAGTGTTTACAGTTAAAGCCATTCAATCTTACTGATTCAGAGATGGCATCTGAAGAAGAAAACACAACGAGGTTACAGACTGGCGTTAGAAAATTTATTACTGATCATAAGGAGCGAATCTATTATAAAATTCAGGATAATTCATTAATTCTGGTCATTGATAAAAAAGGAAACTATCGAAAATATAAAAGGCGGCTTACCGGTCACCTGGCGAAACCGAATGCCCCTCTCTTGAGTATCGAAGCAGGTGATAGAGAAAAACTCCGGGAATATAACCGGCAGGTAAACGAAATCATCTTTGAAGATGCAAAACGTTACATTTTGTCCACTGAAAATATTGAAGCGTTGAACCGGCTTGTTTCTTCCCGTAAAAATTTGGCAAATATTATTGCTTCACTCTGCTGTACAGAAATGGAAGTAGAACGGAAAAATGAAATTGGAGAGTGGGAAAAGGTAAAAAGAAATGTCTTGCCACAAGGTGCTTCCACATCACCTGTTATTACAAATATTGTTTGCCAGCGCCTGGACCATTTATTGTCCGGTGTGGCAAGACGTTTTGGGTTAAAATATAGCCGCTATGCCGATGACATTACATTCAGTTCGATGCACAATGTTTATCAACCCGAAAGCGAGTTTTTAAAGGAGTTGCATCGCATCATATTGGAGCAGGGCTTTCATATAAAGGAAAGTAAAACACGTTTACAAAAAGATGGCTATCGAAAAGAAGTTACCGGCTTATTGGTAAATGAAAAAGCCAATGTGCAGCAGCGATACATCAAGCAATTGAGGATGTGGTTGTATTACTGGGAACGATATGGCTTTGAAAGAGCCTCCTCATTTTTTTTACAGGAATACCTTGCTGATAAAGGATATATAAAGAAAGGCAAACCAGATATGGCAAATGTTATTGCCGGCAAGCTTGATTACCTGAAAATGGTAAAGGGCAATGAGAACCCGTTGTATTTGAAGTTGAAAACTAGATTCACTTTACTCACTGCTACAAATATCAAGGATAAACAGATTTCTGAGGAAGCGATTATTACGCAACACGACAGTAATCAAGTAAAAATTACTTTGGAAGTTTATCCGTCTTCTGAAATAAATCAGAAGTTGAACAACGAAATAAATATTCCAAAGCACACTACATTACCAAGTACGATTATTGTCCCAAATTCAGTTCATGAATTTGAAGAAGATGTGGAAAGACAAGAAGAAAACAAGTTAAAGAGATTATTTCCTCATAATCCAATGTATACAATTTCTTTCTTAAAGAAATTTAAAATTGGTGATGGGAGCGGATTCAAAGAATTAGTTCATGATGTCATCCTGTCAGATGAAACCATACAGGATATTCTAAAAAAAGTAAAAAGTCATCCAAACTTTATATACCACTTTAAAAAGGAATGGGTATCTGATGTGTCCTATTTAAATGGCGCAATTCAAAAAGAGGTTATAAAACTAATTGATCTTTTTGAAAAAGATGGCATCTCATTTTATAAGAATAGTCATAAGCATCCCTTTAATAATGACAGCAAGTTTACAAATTATGCTAAGCAATTTAAAAAGAAATATAGGTATGGTAGTGGCAGTGAATACAGCAAATTGCAATCTGATATTATAAATATTTTCAAAGATCAACGGGTACCACAAAGTTCGTTATCATTTATGCCGGATGAACGAAAGTTTAATATTAGATCCTCTTTCTTCACATGGCAGCCTTCAATTTATAATGGTATTAGATATATTGTTCAGGGTATTCGTGACCATTCTAACATTAATGGAATGCGGCCAGCAAATCTGACTGAAAAAAAAATATTTATTGAAATTGAAAGAATACAAGCAGAATCACTATCCTTTATTGAGCTTAGAATATTCGATTGTAGGAGTATAGCAAAAATTGATAGTACGACACTTTTGCATTTTCTCCAGGAATCCTCACCATTCAAATTTGATTTTAGAAATCTATGTGATTGGATTGTCGAATGTGATTTTACTGATGAATCATCTAAGAGGATAAATCTCCTTACTGCACCTGAATTTTCACAATCATTCCAAGAAATAGAAGATTTATCTTTTACTGTTGGCGGTTTTAAACATATACTTAGATTTTACGATGCTAGATAAGATATTAATTTTAGATGATAAAGCATATAGCGAAGACTTCAGTACTTCGAAGGTTCTTTCAAATTTGACAGTTGTAGGGCTATCTCTTGTTGAATATTATGAAAACACTGAATCTTTGTGGCTAGCAAGTGATAACGATGATGATATTAATTTGATGAGAGATTTTTCAAATTATTCATTCATTTTTATTCATGATAGTTTCGAGAATCCTTTAGTCAGGGATGGTCTTAAAGCCGTCTTATTTGAAAAACTTTCAAGGACTTCAAAAATTGTTCTGTTTTCAGGTAGCAGAGCTGAAAGTGAGATTCCGATCGAGAGAATTTACGATGAAAAAATATCAAAAGATACTTTTTGCTATGAAATTTTGAGGCGTCAATACTTCAATAATTTGCAAAACTTTATTGATAGCTACTTGGTATCTGGTAAATACCAAATTAAATATTTGTACAACCCCTACATTAATCCTAAAAAGGATAAGGCCTACACATTGCTTGAGAATATTAAAACAGATTTAGAAGAATCAATAGAATGCGCAATTGAATCGAATTCATTTAATGAATTACTTTCTATGTATGGGTATGAAAATAACTCTGAAATTTCAAATAGATTTTTGAATATGACAGACGATTCCTTTGTTGAAAATCTCGAAGACTTTATCGAAAACAATTAAACCCTTATATACATGTACATTTTACTTCATAATTCAAAAGCTTCTTTTTCTATCGAATTACCAGAAGCATTTAAACAGCTAAATATTGCTAGCTTCTATTCCATAAAAGAAGAAGAAGATTATTTATATAAAAGCAATCGGGAGGAATTTTTTTTAAATGCTGTATCTGAATCATTAGATGACAGTTCATATGGTGATATAAAAGCGATAATAATTGATAAGAATTTAGGTGGGTCAGGTTGGTCAAGAGCGATTGGTTTAGCAGGCCATATAGCTTGTACTCATTACTCAAAATGTACATTAAATAAACTTCCGATTATTTTAATTGATTGGAATGATATTGATTTAGAAGATGCATCTTTAAAAGACACCGGAATCAATAATATATTTCAAACCGAGGGGTTCTACTTTAGAAAATATGAAGCTGTTTTTTCGGTGAAATCCGATAATGTGACCGGCCAAGGAATGTTTGCCATAGATGCTGAACTCAAGAAATTAAAACCTGTTGAAATTGATAAGGTTAACATTCGTAATCCGTATGACAATAGACATCAGACTACAAATGAATGGGGAGCAATGCGACTGGCCTCTAATTTCGGCATTTTTGAAATGATAAAATTTTCTTATCCCAAACATCTATATTTTAAATACCTATCAATATTTATAAAGAAAGATCACAAATCACCCGATAGAAGTCTACATGGTTTGTTCAAAAAAATATTGTTGATAGACGATAATGCGGACTGCGGTTGGATAGAATTGTTGGAGATTATTCATAACTGTTCGGTTGATAAAAGAGTTTCCTCGACAGAAGTTTTGGCCTGGCAAAACACAACACCAGAGAAATTTGACCAATATGATTTGATTTATTTAGACCTATACCTTGAAAAAGGGAAAGCTGATAGCACAAATGCACTTTCGGCTTTAAAATTTATCAAGAGTAGTTATCCGCATATTCCAGTGATTATTTTTACTGCATCTGATAAAGCCTGGAACTTGGATGAGGTGCTTGAAAAAGGTGCTGATGCCATGTATGTCAAAGAATCGCCACTCTATTACCGTAACAGCGAATATTCTAAAAAGAATTATGAGGATTTTGCAGCTACAGTAAAATATGTATATGAGAAGTATATGGTCTTAAGGCCTTATTGGTTGCTAATAAGGAAAATTATTTCTCATGCATCTTTTACTGCTATAGAAAATTCACCACGAAAACTAAAAGATAGAATTGAAGAAAGGCTTAGAATGTTTTATGGTTTATTGAAAAAGGGTTATGAGCAGTGGGATTACGATAAACAAACATTTTTCTATTCTGATTATGAATTAGCATTTATGACTTTATGGAGTGTTTTAAATGAAATTCAGGAAGCCTTTTTTGAAAAGATGGATATATCTTTAACTCATTCAAATGGAATTACATATCATCACCATCCAAACCGCTACAACACACCATTGTCAAAAAAACAAAGGTGGAAGTTAAAAAGCACAGGCAGGATTTTTATTGATAACATAATATCATTTTCAGGAAGTGAAGCAGATGGTACACCTAAGTTAAAAAAGCCGGGTAAGTATGAATTGCAATCTGACATCTCTACATCTGATTTAAAGTATGATAATTGGAATGCTCCCTACTATTCCATTGATTCAACAGGCTTATTCTCTAGTAACGATTATATAATTAAGTCATTACATACGCAGATAGCATATATACTATTAAACAGAAGCACCCATACACATACCCAACTAACTAATCTTTTTAAACTAAATGAAATCAGGAATTCTATGTATTTAACTCATGGGGATAGTTTTGATACAAATTTTTTTATTCAAACAGAAAAGGTAAAGCGTTCTGGTTCGCCAATTACGCCAAACCGTTCTATAAAAGATTTATTTGATTTGGTAGCATACTTATTAACAGACGATTCATCAAATGTTATAGTAATATAAAAAATAACTTATGCAAATAACAGCCAAATTAACACAGCTACTTCCAATTCAAACCGGTACTGGAAAGAATGGAGAATGGAAAAAACAAGACATCATTGTGGAAACCGAGGGCCAGTATCCCAAAAAGATATGTGTTTCAATATGGGGTGATAAGATCAATGAAGGTCAGCTGCAAATCGGTAATGAATTGAAGATTGACTTTGATATTGAAAGCCGGGATTACAACGGTAGGTGGTACACCGATATAAAAGCATGGAAAATTGAAGTAATAAATACTTTAAATCCACCTGCTACCAATACCACAAATGAAGTATACGATAAGGAAGAAGATTTACCCTTTTAAGAATATTTTTATTGTGCAGAAAGAGTGCACACTTGTGTTGAATATTTGTATTGATGATATAAAGTGATTACGTTACCTATTATCAAACAGAGAAATTTTAACGCATAGGAAATATGAATACAATACTCGGGATAGAATTAGCGAACAATGCAAAAGAAATTGCGAAAATGCAAATGGATCCATCCACCGATGGGCAGGTTACAATTCACATTTTACACCAAGCATGCTATTCTTTCTGCACTGAGTGCAATATTGAGGTTTATCAGGACATACATTTAATTCCTGACTTAGGTTTAAAACGATCAGAATTAATTCATATTGAAAATCGTACATCTTCCCTGAAATTTAAAACAGATGGGGAGTTTACCCGGTTTACTTTGATTTTTAGTGCTTTACCGAAACATTGCAGAACATTTGATTTTATTGAACCGGGAGAAAGGGGGTGGAGATTATTAAATATCCAAAGAAATGACTCAGATGTGTACAATATAAAAATTCATAAGGAGGCAATTCATATACTGAACAAAGTTGATCTTTAAAACCGACCAATGAGCATATTCAATCATTTTAAGCATTTAAACCTTAGTTCAGACCAGGAAATTGCTATATCTAAACTTGAGGCTTTTTTACAAAGCCCGGAGCAGGTGTTTATGCTAAAGGGATATGCAGGTAGTGGTAAAACAACAATCCTTAAAGGTTTGGTAGAATATCTTAAAGCTGTTGAAAAAGACTTTGCACTGATGGCTCCAACGGGTAGAGCAGCAAAAGTTATACGGGAAATGACCGGGCAGGAGGCTTTTACCATTCATAAGACCATTTACAGTTATGAGGATATGGTTGAAATTGAAGAAGGCGATTCTTTCTATTACTACTATAAAATCCGGAATAATGTAGATGTTGCCGGTAAAATATTTATTGTAGATGAGGCATCCATGCTTTCTGATGCCAAAAGCGAAGGAGAGTTTTTCCGTTTTGGGTCAAGCCACTTATTATCTGATTTGATTGCTTACACAAGGGTAGCTCATGAAAATGTAAAATCCAAAATCATCTTTGTAGGCGATCCCTGCCAGTTGCCTCCGGTAGGAGATAATAGCTCAAAGGCTTTTGAGGCTGTATATCTGAATAACAAATTCACTTTATCTTCTGAAGAAACCGAAATGAAAGAAGTGAAACGGCAACGTGGTGATAGTGGTATATTGAGAGCAGCTGCAAAAATACGAAAGAGTATTTCGGCCCGTTTCTTCAACGACTTCAACTTGCGTTCAAATGGAAATGACATATTGAATCCTTCTTTTGAAACATTCCTTGATATCTGGCAAGAGGTAGCAGCCCCCAAAATTATTATTGCCAGTAAAAACAAAACTTGTCTGGATCTCAACTTACAAATAAGAGAGAGAAGATTCGGTAATGCTGATTTACCTGTTCAGAAAAGTGATATTGTCATAATGGGTGGCAACAATTATCGAAAAGGTGTTTTCAATGGTGAGTTTGCAGTAATCAATGAAGTAAGTGATATAGTCACACAAAGAACTATTGCATTAAGAGGTAAAAACCCTGTAACACTATACTGGCGTGATGTGGAGTTGGTTTTCCCGGATGCTGAAAGCAACAATAAAGTTGTAAAAGGTAAGATGCTTGAAAACTTCCTGTATGGTGACAACTATTTAAGGCCGGAAGAAACACAGGCTTTATATGTAGACTTTACTACCCGGCACAAAGGGCTAAAACCCAGAACTGAAGAATTTAAAGAAGCCATTTTGCAGGATGAATATTTTAATTGTTTGCTAATGAAATATGGCTACGCTGTTACATGCCATAAAGCCCAGGGTGGCGAATGGGATAACGTATTTACAATTTGGGACAATGACAATGCAAAAGGATTTGATTGCTTTACTGATAGACAGCGTAGAGCTGGTAAAACTAATCAGGATTTTTATCGCTGGGCATACACGGCTATCACCCGGGCATCAAAAACATTGTATGCATTAAATCCACCTTTTTTCAATTCCTATTCAGCTATGGCATTCCTCGATGTAACAGTCTTGAATGCATTAAATGAATTAACCGGCAATCAGGTTCAAACAGAAGAAATCAGTTTGGATAATGAAATGCTACAACAGTTATCACAGTTCAACCTTTTAGAGGAGCCTATTCCATTACAGGATCATTTTATCAAAGTACGCCACGCAGTAAGAAAACAATACATTGACGTTATTGGATGGGAGAAAGTAGGGTATGAGATTAGATACCCTTTTACGAGAGAACAAGACAAGGCAGTTTTCAGAACTTATGTAAATGGACAAAATGAATTTAGAAAACCATTTGCTTCAATGCCAAATCTTTCTCCAAACAGTGCATTCAATAATACACTTGCTGAAATATTAAATCATTTGCCAAATGTTTCAATAAAGCGAAATACAGCCGAAACGATTATTAGCCAAATTGAATTTGACTTCGAGTTAGAAGAAGAGTTTCCTTTTACAAGAAGTTTGTTTGATGACATAGTATTATTATTTAAAGAAACAGATATTACAATTGATGATATTGAACATCAGCAATACAAAGAACGCTACACTTTTAAACGCAATCAGGAATTAGCCGTTATAGATTTTGAATATAAAAAGAATGGCTTCTTTGGAAGAGTAGTCCCTATTCAAAATAAAACCAACAGCCAGGTCTTGATTTCCGACATTCAAGCGGCATTGCTAACCTTTAAACAAGAAGAATATGCCAGCTAAAGAAATAAAAGAACTCCGTCAGGCGGGTAAATTGGAGGAAGCTCTGAACCTGGCAAAAGCTGAATTACAGGCAGAGCCGGATAATATTTGGCCTAAACGCAACATTAGCTGGGTGTATTATGACTTTTTGAAACAGAATAGTTCACCGGAACATTTTGATGCATTTATTTCCTGGCTTAATGAAATAAAGAATCTGCAATTGCCTGTTGAGGAAAAAATGCTCTTTGAACAGCTTTGTTGGCAGATAGGTAAAATGGCTTTTAGTTTATTGAAAACAACTCCGGTTGATGTACATAAGGGCATTCGCCTGTTTGAGGCAATAGAATCTTTTCATTTTCCCAAGCCTGCTGAAGGGTACAGTTTTTTATTCAAGGCTTTGCACAAAGCACTCAAAGAGACCGATAGATATATGCATTTTGCGGACTGGTGGGATTTCAAAAATTTTATGCCCGAGGATTTTCAGAAAGAAAAAATGCCGAATGGAAAGGAAGTGATGGCAGTAGCAGAGCAGGCTTATATTGCTTACGCCAAGCATTTACTGCCAAAACAAACTCAATTTGGTGAAATGGTTTTTGATAAAGAGAAAGCAATGGCATTCCTGCCAATCCTTTCCGATATAGTTGATACCTATCCTCAATTTCAGTACCCGGCATATTTTAATGCAAAGCTGTTATTAGCGTTAGGAGATAAAGATCATATGTTATCGGCCTTATTGCCATTTGCAAAAAAGAAACGCAATGATTTTTGGGTATGGGAAATTCTGGCCGAGGCTTTTTCAGATGATGCCGATAAAGTATTTGCCTGTTACTGCAAAGCATTATCCTGCAAAAGCCCGGAAGAAATGCTTGTTAGCCTAAGACAAAAAATGGCAGGGTTATTAATTTCAAAGAAGCTGTATAAAGAAGCTAAAACCGAGATAGAACTATTGGTTGATACCAGGAATTCTCATGGGTTTAAAATACCAAATGAAGTAGTAAATTGGCAGTCACAGGAATGGTATAAAACTGCTACATCTCAGAAATCAAACTTTAGTTTTTACAAGCAGTTTACTTCAACTGCTGAATCTCTCTTATTTAGTGACACACCGGAAGAAATGGTCATCGTTGAATTTGTAAATGCTGATAAGAAGATGCTCAATTTCATTGCTTCGGAATCAAAGTTTGGGTTCTTCAAGTATGATCGCTTTTTTAAAGATGTGAAAGTTGGGGATACCCTAAAAGTACGATTCCAGGGAGGAGCTAAAGAAGGTATGTACCAATTGTACACCGCAATCAAAGCAAACGATGAAGCATTTAAAAAGCAATATTTAAAAGAAGTAGAAGGTGAAGTGAGAATTCTACCTGGTAAACCTTTTGGTTTTTTGGGCGATGTGTTTATTCATCCATCCTTAGTTTCAAAAATGAAACTTACTGATGGGATTTATTTAAGAGCCCATGCTATTAAAACATACAATCAGGACAAGAAAGTTTGGTCTTGGAAAGTTTTCAGTATTTAAACTTTAAACTATGACACTTAAAGAGCACTTAGAAAAAATGGACAAAGAGAAATTGTTATTTTTTTATCCTGGCGTGGAAAGGGAAATGCTATTTAATTTCAATGCATATAAGTTAAAGTTAGCGTTACCGTTGGAAAAAATCCGAAGAATAGCTTTGCCAGAAGAAATGCTTGCGACATCTGATCAAAAAAAATGGCATGACTTTGATAAAGAACTTATCAATGTTGATACAGTATACCTGTTTAGTAAGGCTGATTTTGAAATCTTTGATAAAGAAAAACAAGTCGAAGGTGATAAATGGATTTACAAAAAGGGAAGTCTGTTCCTCACAATTACAAATCCACTTTTTCATAAAAGGAATATTATTCAGGACGCTAAATGCTGGCTAACATCAAGTGGTCCTCATTTGATGAATTATATAAATTATGTTGATTCAACGTTGGCGTTTGAATACTTCAACAAAAAGTGAATTAGTAATTTTTGACAAATCCGAGATTCGTATTTCCCTACATTTTACTTTCCTGGTTCATCAATCTGCATCTGCAATATGACAAGGTTTCTTAATGTTTAGCATAGAACATACACGCTACTCTTTAAATAAACCTAATGCCACCAATCCAGCAGCTGACAACTTTTAATCCATTTAAAAAAATAAAATACACATGCAAGATAGCTCTGGGAAAACGGAGCATCCAAAAGACTACGGCATAAACACAAACCCAACTCACAAAAGCCATCTTTTATTCCGTTTCCTTTTGGAGTGCAAAGACATCCGTTTCCCTTCGCTGACAGAAGCATGTTATTTTATTTTTTCATTTTAAATGTATTGCTATGTCAGTTCTTGTTCAGCGTTGGCTTGTTGGCAGCATTTGGGTTAGCTGCTGGTTTGTTTCTCCTGGTGTCTTTGTTTTTTCATCACAGTTAGGCTATTCTTTTTCTACATCATGTGAGCCTCCTTGGTAGGGGCTTGATTTTTTATTGAATGAATTGGATGAAAGAAAACCCACCGCACAACTTCTTGCTTCTTTTCCCTTCGCACAGAACCCACGCTTCGCCGGTAAATAGGTGTTCGTCATTCGTCGTCAGCAAGTAGATATGCCAAACCATTGCATCAGCAGCAATAAAATTATTTATTACACTTTTATGGTATTGCTGCACATGCAATGCCCTTCGGGCTGCTACGCAGGTTTGTCATACTACTTGCAGTTCCTCCTCATTCCTCACGGCAGCTCTTGTGTCCTTCACGCCACTTCGTTCATTACTTCCTTCGTTCCGCTTCATTACACCACCTTCGCAGCTAACATAATTGCTTGAAGGCTGGGCATCCCATTGCCAAACACAAAGCAACACACATGGGAATGCACCAGCCTTTCGCAAGCCAATGCTACAATACTCACTGGGTTTCATTCCGCTTCACTACGTCATTCATTCACTTCAGTAGCGTTCAGTCCACCCGCTGCCAATTATTTTGCTCGCCGGCTATCCCCACTTCGGCTGCGTTCAGCTTGCATCCGTACTGCTCATTCCCTCCGTCCATTTCGCCTACGGCTGCTTAGCTTCACTTGCATAGTTCAGCCGCCTTCGTACCCTGACGGGAAATAAACTCCGGCGGCTTCCTATGGAGCTGGCATCGGCCTCCTTCGTCGGCCTTTACTGTCCAGCCCCTCGTGGGGGCTCGCAGCAGCCTTCGTTCGTCGTTCCTCCTCTCTTCGTCTGCTTACGGCGGCTCGCCTCCAGCGCTACAGCCCCGCAGGTTTGCGGGGCGGCTTGACTTCTTTTTTGCCGCAGGCGCTTTTACCGGCAGGCTTGACACATTGCTTTTGCTTCTAAGGAAGTACTATTGATCTATGAATAGGTTTAGCCGGTGCGTCTGTATATCATATCCCAGCTGTATCAAACCGGCATTTATAAGAGAGGTGCCCTGAATTCTTTTCTAATTCTTGTAAAGTCTTTTCAGTTCATTATCCAATTCATTAGACGTTTTATCATATACATCCATAAAGTGAATCCATCCTTGAAATAATGCTTTGTCCAGAGCAAATTCCCGGTACTTATTTAAAGTCTCACCGTTTAACCAAAGTGTAACATCAGCAACATCCCCGGAAATTTCATGTTCTACTCTTTTTACCCAGTATCGTTCAGTTCCCGTTTTAGCTTTTGCAAACGGAAAATTGACTGTTTCAAATTCTTTGGGAATTACAGGCAAAGAAGTATAAAAACTGCAACTGCTATCAAAATATCTCATATACATACACACTTTTACACCATTCTTTTGAAACAGTTCTGGTTTATCAAAATTGAGTTCAAATATTTGCTCATAAATAGCCTTCAGCCATTTTGTAGCTTTTGCAGTATCGGTTTTCAGGTCCGCAGCTATCTTTTTGATAGGAATCTTTTCGGTTCGTACGTTATAGAAATTTATTTCAATTAATTGTCTAAGAAAATCGGAGTAAGGCTTATCCGGATTCTGTTTTAACAATGTTTTTGAATATTCAGGCATTTCTGATAAGCAGTAGAATATTTCATGTGTTGAAGGTTCATGTATGAATTTCCTTCTCTCTTTTGTACGTCCCATTTTTTTAATTAAAAAATACAACAATTCTTATTCAACTGCCTGAATAAAGAATCAAAAAAAGTGCAGCAAGTTAGGCGGCTTGCACAAACCCTTGTATTTAAAAAAACAAGGAACTACGGCATAAACACAGCCCAGCCGCACAATGCCATCATTTATTCCGTTCCTCCTTGTTTTTTTAGCCACGCCGCCTGATGTGAGTGCTTTCTTTTTTTCTCTTTTTTCTTTTAAAAATTAAATTTTATTAAGATGAAAAATGCAAATCACTTTTTCGGTTCTCACAACGGTTCGGAAAACATTTACCGACACAATCTTTCTGGTTTGATTTATACTGATGGAGTTAAAGACCTGGCAGAGGGATGCCAGGCTTACTGGCTGATTGATTTAATTGTCAGTCACCAATGCCAGAAACAGGTAAAGAAAGAGCCGTTTTAGGTATGGGATCTAAAGCGGGTTAAAGAAAACGAGTTTTCTATTCTTGCCACTGATGGGAACCACAACAAGGTAACAGGTCAGGAAATTTTATTCAGTGATTTTCCTTATGATCTTGCTACAATCTGGTTAGTGGATGGATGTTTGATGTTGCCGAGTGAATACTAAATGAAAAAGCCCCGCCTTCCGGCAGGGCTATTTTTTGAACTGAAGATTGAACTATTTTGAAACCTTATGATCCGCTTACTTTTACCAAAGCCAGGGCATTATATGCACCGTTTTTAAGCGGATACATCTGACCATTGACTTCCTGGTAAAACTCAATACCAAGGGCCAGAAACAGCGGCTTTGTACTGTTGGCAGTAACGGTATTGGTCAGGGTCAAAACTGCAGTTGCAGTAGCGTCCCAGGGCAGAATTGCAGAAGCGTTTGAATCCATTACGAAAGTTTCATTTTCAAAATCAATCTCTGCACCAGCAGAAACAACTTTGAAATGTGTTGTACCTCCCGGAGCTGCAATCATGTTCAGTGGAACAAACGATGGAATATTTGCTTCCAATGTTCCGGCTACCCGGTCAATAGTGGAAGTGTAAGGAGCATACAGAGTAGTTCCTAATTTGCCACTGATGTTGAACTCAAATCCCTGGAGCAATTCTGCTTCACCGTCAATCACATTTCTCTGTCCACGGGGATTGGTTGCATCAGCCTGGACAACTTCAACCATTTTCTGAGTAAGACGGCTGACCATCCTGCTGTCAGATGCGTTTTGCAACATTGCACGGATTGCATTACGCAACAGTTTACCGGCTTTACCAGCCCTTCCAAATTCTTCACCGTTCTCACGGGTCCTTTGAAACGCCGGATCGTTTGCAATTTTTTCGGCAGATACACCACCTTTCTCCCTGGCTAAATAGCCGTCTTGAGACTTATAAAAAGTGATGCCACCAATTGTTCCATCCAGCTTAATAATACCTTTCTGCTTTGCCATTGTATAAAATTTAAAGGGTTAGATACTGTTTTGTTTTGCTGTTTTATCAGCTATCAAAACCAAAATTATAACCGCTGCAAAGCCTTTACAAATGTGAGAAGTCATCCGTTCCGATAATGCCGTATTATTCCAAAGAACACCGTTTATCCTCTCTCAAAATTGATGTATTTTTGAGTAGTCATATCCATACCAAAGGCATAGCCGAAGTATGGATAGTGTATGAAATAGCTATTTGAATAATGAACAGACTCTGTATTTATCCGAAAGACATTCAGATAATCACAGGCAGAAGCGAAAGGTATGGCAGGAATCTTATCCGAAAGATCAAGGAGCATTTCAATAAAGAACAACACCAGGTTGTTAGTATTGAGGAGTTCTGCCAGTACATGGGTTTACAATTTGAAGTTGTTACCCGGCAGTTACGATAAGTAACTCTCCAAGTAAAGCGAAGCCGATGATACAGGTTTCTGTTCTCACCACTCTATCTTTTCTTTTCTCTTACTAATTGTGGGCTTTCTGATGTTGTTGTGACCTAAGGTCACATTTGAGGTCACATCAATAAAAAGCGTCACGGTTTAACTCGTAACGCTTTGATTTTTAAGCTCCCCCTGCTGGACTTGAACCAGCGACCCTCTGATTAACAGTCAGATGCTCTAACCAACTGAGCTAAGGAGGAATACATCCGCCTTTCGGCTTTGGGAGGGCAAAAATAGGGGTTTTTAATTGTTGATGAAAAAATATTGAAAACTATTTTAACCAGCCAAACATCCCGCTTTTCTCCAGGCCAATATAGATACCATCGGCACGGGTTTCTACCGGGTAGGTTTTTAAATAATATCCCTCACCGGTTACATTGCGCCCCGTTTGCAGGCTGAATTTGTAGCGGTGCAGGGGACAAACAATATTTCCCATTGCATCAATATGGCCACTGGCTAGTGCACCACTGGCATGCGGGCATTTGGCGGCACAGGCATGCAACGTCTCGTTGTGCAGGCTAACACAGATTTTCTTGCCATCTACCTCCGTTTCGAAGAGGCCATTAGCTGCGAAAGGCAATTCCATAACGGTATCGGCAATTTTATGCCAGCTATATTGTTTTTGTTGCGACAATGGAATTGGGGTTATAATATGATAATTTCCAAAATACAAATGTAAAGGAACACGGATCAGGTGGAGTTACAGGATGAACACGGTTCATTTTTGCCAAAAAAGTGCGAGGGCAGGAAAAATCAAAACAGCGCTCATACCCTTCATCAACTTCATTAGCGTTCCTACTATTTTTCACCTAATAATTTAAGTCGCTAAGAAATATTAAGCATGTAAATAAAGTATTCATCAATACCATAAACCTTATTCCGCCTTCGCAAAAAATCAATAAAAGTACTCCGCTTTATATGGATACCGAATCTGGTACATATCTCTCACTTTATTCAATATCGTTTGCCGCAACCCATCCAGGTTGGTTCGTTCCGTAGCCGATACAAACACACAATTACCCTTCGTTTCTTCCTGCCAGCGATCCTTCAATTCTTTTAAAATATTTTCTTTCACTTCATCTTCCAGCCACTGGTCAAATACTTCCTCCGCATATTTATCCATCTTATTAAAAATGGTAATGGTAGGCTTTTCGGCGCAGCCCAGGTCTGCCAGGGTTTTGTTTACTACCGTTAACTGTTCTTCATATTTTGGATGAGAGATATCTACCACGTGTAACAAAATATCCGCCTCTCGTACTTCATCCAGTGTACTTTTAAAACTCTCCACCAGGTGATGCGGTAACTTCCGGATAAATCCTACCGTATCACTTAGCAAAAAAGGTGTTTGACCAAATACAACCTTACGGGTGGTTGTATCCAGCGTGGCGAACAATTTATTTTCTGCAAACACCTCACTCTTACTCAACACATTCATCAGGGTAGATTTTCCTACGTTGGTATAACCCACCAATGCTACCCGTATGAATTCGCCGCGTTCTTTTCTTTGTGTAAATGATTGCTTGTCTATTTCCGCCAGGCGTTTACGCAACAACGTTATTTTATCTTTTACGATACGGCGATCAGTTTCAATTTCCGTTTCGCCCGGGCCCCTTGTTCCCACGCCGCCACCCTGTCGTTCCAAATGCTTCCACATTCCTTTTAAGCGAGGTAAGATATACTGATATTGCGCCAATTCTACCTGCGTTTTGGCTTGTGCGGTTTTGGCCCTGCTGGCAAATATGTCGAGGATTAAATCGCTGCGGTCTACTGTTCGGGTATTGAGTTCCTTTTCAATATTCAATATCTGTGAACCAGTGAGTTCATCATCAAAAATTACAAGCGTAATATTTCCTTTGAACTGGATAAAGTTTTTGATCTCTTCAAGTTTTCCTTTTCCCACAAAAGTGCGGCTGTCGGGGTGCGCCATTTTCTGGGTAAACCGCTTCACGGATGTTACACCTGCTGTTTCAGCCAGGAACTGCAATTCATCCATGTACTCGTTTACCTGCTGCTCTGTCTGGTCTTTTTGTATGATCCCAATGAGCACTGCATTTTCTTCAATTACCGTCGAGATTTTTTTTTCTATCATGTTGTTAGGTTACTGCAAAGGTATTGAAATTAAGCGCAGTTGATTGTGGTGCCAATCAATAGGGTAAACGCCAACTACTTATACTTTTATGCCGAAGATTCAAATACAGAAAGTTACACACAGCATTAATTTAAACCTGGCACAGCTTGGGGTTTTGTTTATTGGCAGGCATGCTATTAAATAAAAAAGCGGATGATTTTCATCATCCGCCTGATATATTTATTATTTCAACTCAATGCGAACCCGAAACCGTAGCACCTTCCCATTTCTTCAACACATCACAGGATTTATACTCCGGATCTATTTTGATAAAATAGGTTTTAATATGATCATCAAACCATTTATCCAATGCTGCTTCTTTCTTTTCTTCCAGTGCCCGCTGTGCTACTTTATCGTAATCATCTTTCAGGTTTTCACGGTGCGGCTGCGACTGTGATTTTAAATAAATAATCCGAACTGCCTGCCTGCCCCGTTCGTCGGTGTATGAAACCGGTTGGGAAAACTCTCCCACTTTCAGATCCCTCATTCTTGCAACAATTTCCTTATCCAGTTGATCAATGGTTAAAAAATTTCCATTGGGGCCCTGTATCATGCCGCCGGTGAATTTGCTGGCTTCATCATCACTGTAACGCATAACTGCTGTTCCGAAATCGATGGTACCGGCTATGAGTTTTGAACGAACAGAATCCATACGTTGTAAGCCATCCTTTATTTCAAACTGTGTAACCTGTGGTATTTTTAAGATATGCCTTACTACAGCATCATCACCTGCCCGGCTTTCCATTTTAATAATATGATAACCGAATTTAGATTTAAAAGGGCTGGAGATCTGTCCTTCTTTAAGGGCAAATGCTTTGGATAACCAGGCCTGGTCGAGATCTCTCTGTGTACGGTTGATCTCATAACGGCCACCCGTAGCCTTACTTCCCGGATCTTCAGTGTTCATTGAAGCAATCTGGCCAAAATCTTTACCGGCTTCGGCCTGCTTTTTATATTCATTCAATTGTTCAATACAATATTCCTCAGCCTCACGGCTCGCTTTTGGATACACAACAATTTGTCCTACTTCCACTTCACTCTCGTACAACGGCAAACTATCTGCAGGTATTCTTTCAAAATACATTTTCACTTCATTCGGTGTGATCTTTACATCATCAACAATTTTGCTACGCATTGCTGCAGCAAGTTTGCGATCACGGAATCCTTCTTTAAAATCTTCTTTCAATTGGTACACCGATTTACCAGCCACTCTTTCCAGTTCATCTTTTGAGCCGTACTGGCTGATAAAATACCTTACCTGGTTATCAATTTCGCTTTCTACTTCTTCATCCGTAACCGGAATTGAATCTTTTTCCGCCTGCAATACCAATGCCTTGATGCCCATACTTTGCTGCAATGTTAAACATCTTGCATTTTCAGGAATTTCAACTCCCTGTCGTTGCATATCTATAAGACTATTGTCAATATCACTTTTCAGGATAACTTTATTGCCGACAACTGCTACAATTTTATCGGCAACAACTTTTTTAGGCTGGGCAAATGCTGCGGTAAAAAAACAGAAGGAAAATACAGTTATTAAAATTTTATTTTTCATCATATTAATTCCTGCGCTGATTAAGGCGTCAAATTTAAACCAGTATTCTTTCAACACTGGTTACCTGAGTTCATTTAACAAAAAATTGCAGTGGCATTCACTACAACTATGGTATAAAAAAGTGGGTTACACTTTAATGATGTAACCCACAATACTGTTGATTATAAAGTACGTTTAACTTCTACTTCTTCGAATGCTTCCACCACATCTCCTACTTTAATGTCGTTGTAATTCCTGATCACCAGTCCGCATTCCATGCTGGAAGTAACTTCCTTCGCATCATCGCGGAAACGTTTGAGACTGGCCAGTTCGCCGGTAAAGATTACGATACCGTCGCGGATCAGCCTGATCCTGTTATTACGGGCAATTTTACCATCGAGAACAAAACATCCGGCAACGGTTGCTTTGTCAAATTTGTAGGTTTCCCTGATCTCCACGTTACCCAGAATTTTTTCTTCAACGGTTGGTTCAAGCATACCTTCCATCGCACTCTTGATTTCTTCGATTGCGTTATAGATGATTGAGTACAGCTTGATCTGTATCGCTTCATTTTCTGCAAGCTTGGCTGCTTTAATGGAAGGACGTACGTTGAAACCGATGATGATGGCATCCGATGCGTTAGCCAGCGTAACATCACTTTCCGTGATTGCACCTACCGCCTTATGAATCACTTTCACCACAATTTCTTCCGTACTTAATTTTTGTAATGAATCACTTAATGCATCTACGGAACCATCCACATCTCCTTTGATAATAACATTTAATTCTTTAAAGTTACCCAGTGCCAATCGGCGACCGATCTCATCCAGTGTAATGTGTTTCCTTGAGCGGATGCCCTGCTCACGCAGGATCTGTCCACGTTTGTAGGCCACTGACCTTGCTTCGCTTTCATCTTCATATACCTTAAACGTTTCACCTGCCTGTGGTGCACCACTTAATCCAAGCACCAGTACAGGTGTTGAGGGCGGCGCTATGTCGATGCGTTGGTTACGTTCATTATACATGGCTTTTATCTTACCAAAGTATTGGCCGGATACCACCATGTCGCCAACTTCCAGTGTTCCGTTTTGTACGAGTACGGTTGCCACATATCCGCGACCCTTATCGAGTGATGCTTCAATGATGGTTCCATTAGCGTGCTTATCCGGATTCGCTTTTAATTCAAGAATATCTGTTTCGAGTAGAATTTTTTCCAGTAGCAGGTCAACATTCAACCCTTTTTTCGCACTTATTTCCTGGCTCTGGAATTTACCACCCCAGCTTTCCACCAGGATATTCATATTTGCCAGTTGTTCTTTAATCTTTTCAGGGTTGGCACCATCTTTATCAATTTTATTAATGGCAAAGATCATTGGAACGGATGCTGCCTGTGCATGTGAAATCGCTTCTTTCGTTTGTGGCATCACCGCATCATCGGCAGCTACCACGATCACAGCGATATCAGTTACCTTGGCACCACGGGCACGCATAGCCGTAAACGCTTCGTGACCCGGGGTATCGAGGAAGGTGATCGACCTTCCGTCTTTTAATGTAACCTCGTAGGCGCCAATATGCTGGGTGATACCACCTGCCTCACCTGCAATCACATTGGTATTGCGGATATAGTCGAGCAATGATGTTTTACCGTGATCTACGTGACCCATGATGGTTACGATCGGCGCTCTTGGCTGCAGGTTCTCTTCTGCATCTGCTTCTTCCTCCACTTCCAGTTCCGCAGCGTCATCTACACCTATAAATTCAACTTCAAAATTAAATTCACTTGCTACCAGTTCAATAACGTCGGCCTCTAAACGCTGGTTTATAGACACCATGATACCGAGGTTCATACACTTGCTGATCACATCGGCGAAGCTAACGCCCATCAAACCTGCCAGTTCGCTTACAGAAATAAATTCTGTAACCTGTAGTTTGTTGCCTTCGCCGCCATCAGCCTGCTCCGCCATTTCTTCTCTCTTGGCTTTACGGTATTTTGCTTTTAGGCTTTTGCCTCTTCCACCCGCTCCTGCGAGTTTGGCTTGTGTTTGTTTTAATTTTTCCTGGATCTCTTTGGCATCAATTACCTTTTCCTCTCTTCGTGCAGGCGCACCCGTTGACGGACGCTGGAACCTGTTGCCCTGCCCTTGCTGACCCGGACGATTCTGATTCCTGTTATCCGGAATGGCACGGTTGCCTCTCGGCTGGCCGTTTGGCGTATTGTTTCCCGGCTGTCCACCCATTCCCGGTTTTTTCTGAATAGGAATTCTTTTACGTTTGTGCCTCTCCGCTTCGGATTCTTTCTTCGGCCTGGTATCACTATCAACAGGCAGTGTTATTTTACCTAAGATCTTCGGTCCTGTTAATTTTTCAGCCTGGATATTTTCTATAACCGGCGGTGCTGCTATTTCTTCTGCAGGCGTTTCCGGTTGAACTTTTACCACAGGAATTTCTGCTTTAGGTGCAGTTTCTGCAACTTCACTTACAGGTTCAGCTTTTTCTGTTGCTTCCGGTTTGGCTTCTTCTTTTTTCTTTGCCGATTTTTTCGGACGGGTAGAAGAATCGATGGAATCCAGGTCAATCTTGTCAAGGATTTTCGGCGCTTCAATTTCCGGCACTTCAATATTGCTGATTGGAGCCGGAGATTCCTTTACTACTTTTTCTTCTTTTACTTCTTCTTTAACCGGTTCTGCTACAGGAACTGCTTCTACAGGTTTTACTTCAGCCTGCGCTTCGGCTTTGGCTTTCTCTTCTTTTTCTTTCTTTTTAATAGAAAGATCTTCCTCGTCTCTTTTCTTCTTGGTTTCAGTAGAACCGGCGCCCTTAGGCAGATCGATTTGTTCTGCTTTTAATTTGGCAGCCTTATCCTGTTGAAATTCCGCCAGCAAAGCCCGGTACATAGGTTCCGTTAGTTTCGTGGAGGGTTTCAGGTCATCTGCACTGAAATTTTTAGACACAAGGAAATCTATCAGTGTGTTAGTACCGATATTGAATTCCTTGGCCGCAGCCATCAACCTTGGTGTGTTTATTTCTGACATTCGTTGTTGTTATTGCCTCATTACAACAGAGACAAAGTTTTCTTTTAATGTTATCTAATCTTCTATTCTTTATCGAATTCTTCTTTCAGAATCCTTCTAACCTCTTCGATGGTTTCTTTTTCCAGATCTGTTCTGCGTTCAAGTTCTTCCGGTGTAAGATCCAATACTGAGCGGGCTGTATCACAACCGACTTTTTTCAGGGCATCAATTACCCATGGTTCAATTTCATCGGAGAATTCTTCCAGGTCGATATCAAAATCATCTTCTTCACCATCTGTATCACGGAATACGTCTATTTCATATCCTGTTAATTCGCAGGCAAGTTTAATATTTACACCACGGCGACCAATGGCCAATGAAACCTGGTCGGGCTTCAGGTACACGTTAGCGTGATGTTTCTCTGTATCCAGTTCTATACTGGTAATTTTCGCCGGTGTAAGTGAACGCTGAATGAGTAATTGTGTATTCGACGTCCAGTTGATCACATCAATATTTTCATTTTTCAATTCCCGAACGATACCGTGGATCCTGCTTCCTTTCATACCTACACAGGCTCCTACCGGGTCAATCCTGTCATCATAACTTTCTACCGCAACTTTAGCTCTTTCTCCCGGATCACGAACGATCTTTTTAACAACAATAAGGCCATCAAAAATTTCAGGTACTTCGATCTCCAGTAATTTCTCAAGAAAAACAGGGCTGGTACGTGATAAGATGATAACCGCCTGGCTGTTTTTCAATTCTACTTTTTTTACAACAGCACGAATCGTTTCTCCCTTCTTAAAATAGTCGGTAGGAATCTGTTCTGATTTCGGCAACAGCATTTCATTGCCATCTTCATCGAGGATCAATACTTCCTTTTTCCATACCTGGTAAACCTCCCCCGTAACGATTTCGCCTACCCGATCTTCATATTTTTTAATGAGAATATTTTTCTTGAGGTCGTTGATACGTGCAGCCAGCGTTTGTTTACCTGCCAGGATAGCCCTGCGGCCAAACTCTTTCTGAATATCCACTTCTTCATACAATTCTTCTCCTACACTATAATCCGGTTCAATTTTAATGGCATCTTTCAGTTCAATTTCTGTAAGTGTGTTGTACAGGTCATCATCCTCTACAATGGTGCGTCTGCGAAAGATCTCAAGATCGCCTTTCTGGTCGTTTACGATTACGTCAAAATTTTCATCACTTCCGTATTTTTTACGGATCAGCGTTTTGAAAACGTCTTCCATAACTTTCATCAAAGTTGGACGATCAATGTTCTCTGCTTCTTTAAACTCCTGGAAAGAGTCTATTAAATTGATACTTGCCATAGTCACTCCGGTTTTCCCGACCAGGTCGGGCCCCCGCCGGTTAGGGGGATTGTGTTAATTAAAATTTTATAAGAACTTTTGTTTCTTTAATGTTTGAAAAAGGAATTTCCACTTGTTGGGTAACAGCCTTTTTATTTTTCCCTTCTGTAAACTCGATCAGGATATTATTTTCGGTTACACCTATAAGTTTACCGGTTTTTTTAGTAAGGTCATTTAACAACACTTCCACATCTCTACCAGTATTCTTCACATACTGGCGGTGTAGTTTCAGTGGCTCATCAATACCGGGGCTTGATACTTCCAGGGAAAAATCTCCGTCAGTAAATACGCTGTTTTCTTCGATGAGTTTATACAGAGCCCTGTTGATCCTGATACATTTTTCAATTCCCAGCCCGCTGTCGGCATCCAGGTATATTTTAATGTTATTCGTAGGTTTTACCCTGATATCCACTAAAAAAATATCATCTGTTATCAGTGGTTGCAGAAGCTGCAGTACCGTTTCTATTTGATTTTCCCTGCTCATTGGTTTTGATAAAAGAAGAAGGGAACACCCCGGTTCCCTTCTGTTTGTTTCTTTTTCCGCTGCAAATATAAGCACAACCACAGAACCGGCCAAATCAAAAGGGATTGCCGCAGTAAATATGTATGGTGCCTGGGCTTTTACCGGAAAAACAGGAACGCTCCATTTCCATCCACTACTTATTCATTAAAGCTCCATTGATCTGCACCATACCCACCATTACCGATGCTTGCCTGTTACCGACCGAAAACAATAAAAATTAACAATAAAATATTCAGGTGCATTATACCTTTGTTTCATGAATATATTTAAGCTCGCATTTGAGTTGTTTATCATTTACCTGGTATATAAACTGATCTTTGATTTTATCATCCCGATATACCACACAACCCGTCATGTAAAAAACAAGATGAGTGAAATGCAGCAACGGATGCAGGAACAGGAAGAAATGCAGCAAAGGCAACATACCAGTCAAACCAATCCATTGAAAACCACAGGTGCTGCGCAACCGGTAGCTGATGATTATATAGAGTTCGAAGAAATCAAGTAGTCCCTGAAATATGCAAGCTGTTCGATTCTTTCCCCGGGTAATAACAAGTGTGACCGGATTCCCGCCGCTGCTGCTGCGGTTGTATTTTCAGAAGTATCATCAATGAACAGCGTTTCTGTGGCAGTGATACCTGCATCTTTCAATACAAATTCAAAAATTTCTGCATCCGGTTTACGCAAACCAATCTGGTGCGAATAATAAGCTTTGGTAAACAAACCATCTAACGAAGGCAGCCCCATTTGTTTTTCCAGTATTTCATTGAATGCTTCCAGGTGAATGCTATTGGTATTGCTGAGCAGGTAAATTTTATATTCTTTTTTTAATTGCGTCAGGAACCCGATGCTTTCCGCCCTGAAATCCAGTAGCAGGCTATTCCATGCATGCCTGATTTGAACTTCTGTGATGCTGTCGTTACCCACCTTCAGCATTACTTCATAAAAATCACTGTTGCTGATCTCCCCTTTTTCCAGTTTCCTGAATAACTGATCTGCTTTATGCTGGGAGAACATTTCTTCAAAATGAGGAAATCCTAATTCATGAAAAGCATTGGTGGTTTTAGAAAAATCGAGATTGATCAGCACCCCTCCGAGATCGAAAATAATATTTTGTAAACGGCTCATTATGTGGAAGGCAAAGTTAGTGCATTTAAAAAAGCTGCAATTGTATATAACCTGAATTATATACGCAATCAGCAAACCAAAAGTTGTAGTGTGGCAGGAGTATTTCTGCCGGCTAATTAATTTATAATACCAATTTGAATGAAGCTTCTTTCACCTCTTCGCTGTTGGTGCCAATGAATAATTTAAAATCGCCCGGTTCCGCTACATATTGTAATTGGTTGTTGTAGAATTTCAGGTCTTCAATAGTAATCCTAAATTTAACTTCGCCGCTTTCTCCCCTTTTAAGAAATATTTTCTGAAACCCTTTTAATTCTTTCACCGGGCGTACAACAGAGGCCACCATATCGCGGATGTATAACTGAACTGTTTCTTCCCCATCGTAATTACCACTATTGGTAACCACTACTGAAACTTCCAGTTTTTCACCAGGTCGTACCGTTGTTTTTGAAAGTTTTATATCACTGTAGGCGAATGACGTATAACTGAGCCCATACCCAAAAGGAAACCTGGGGCTATGTGGCAGATCAATATAACCGGAAACATAATCCAGTGTACTGTCGTTAGGTGCAGGATGGCCCGTATTCAGGTGATTGTAATAGATGGGCATTTGCCCGGCATTCCTGGGAAAGCTCATGGTAATTTTTCCTGAAGGATTGTAATCTCCTGTGAGCACAGCTGCAATGGCATTGCCTGCCTGGGATCCGAGCCACCAGGTATAGAGGATGGCGTGTGCTTTATCGGCAATACTGCCAAACAATAAAGGTCTTCCTGCATTGATCATTACTACAACGGGTTTACCGGTAGCCAGTATATTTTTTACCAGCGCTTCCTGAACGCCCGGAATTACCGGATTGCTCCTGCTCTTTGCCTCGCCGCTCATGTCTCTTGCTTCGCCAATACTCATGATTACGATATCTGCTTTTGAAGAAACTGCAATAGCTTCTGCAAATCCGCTGGAATCTGTGTCATTAATATTACATCCTTTTGCATACAGCATATTCACATCGCTGCTGAACTTATTTCTTATTCCTTCCCATTGCGTAACTATGGTAGCAGAATCATCGGGCCATTCCATACTCCAGAATCCGAGATTATCTTTTACTGCCTTTACAAATGGACCAATTACTGCAATGGTTTTTACATTTTTAGAAACCGGGAGAATGTTAAGATCATTCTTCAGTAACACAATACTTCTTTCTGCAAGTTGTAAAGCGGTTGCTTTATGTGCAGCAACATTCTGCTGCGCATTTTCTCTTTTTTCATCACAGAATTTGTAAGGGTCTTCAAATAATCCGAGTTCAAATTTTTTAGTGAGCACTGCTTTTACAGCATTGTCAATTAATTGCAGGGATAGCTTTTTTTCTTTTACAAGTGAAGCAAGGTTGTTCTTATAGCAACGGCTTTCCATATCAATATCGCATCCTGCTTCAATAGCAGCCAATGCAGCTTCCTTATCATCTGCCGCATAACCATGTGTGGCAATTCCACCAACAGAGCCCCAGTCGCTGACAACAATGCCCCGGAACTTCCATGTATCTTTCAACACATCCTTAACCAGGTATGCGTTACCGGTAGCAGGTATCCCATTGAGGCTGTTAAAAGCATTCATTACAGAAGAAACGCCGGCATCTACGGCAGCTTTAAATGGGGGAAGATAATACTGCCAGAGCGTTTGAAGGCTCATATCTACGCTATTATAGTCACGGCCACCAATAGCCGCACCATACGCAGCGAAATGTTTTACACAAGACATTACTGCATCTGTATGCCCGATTCCCTTTCCCTGGAAACCTTTTACCCTTGCAGTAGCAATGCGGGCTCCCAGGTACGGATCTTCTCCTGCCCCTTCCATTACGCGGCCCCATCTTGCATCCCGTGCGATATCCACCATCGGCGCAAAGCACCAGTGAATACCGCTTGCGGAGGCTTCGGTGGCGGCAATCCTTTCGGATCGTTCTATCAGATCCATATCCCAACTACAAGCCTGTGCCAATGGAATGGGAAAGGTTGTTCTGAAACCGTGTATTACATCCTGTGCAAACAATAATGGAATTTTTAATCTCGACTGCATCGCCATTTGTTGCAGGTCACGTGTATGTTCAACCCCAATTACATTGAGCATGGAGCCTACCTGCCCACGGCGAATTTGATTTTGCTTGTCGCCATCGGGAGTGATGGGCCCGGTATGCGCCCAATCACCACTATATTGATTGAGTTGCCCGATCTTCTCTTCCAGTGTCATCAGGCGTATAACAGAATCCACTTTATGCGCAACGGATGCAGTTTGTGCCAATGCATGTATTGCCAGTACAAATGAAAATATACTCAGGAAAATTTTTCTCACGAACAGATATTTACAATTATAGCCGTTGTTATTTTACCCAGTTCACTTTTTTAGATCTCACATCTTTTGAACTGCTGCCAATCATAATTTCAAATTCTCCTGGTTCCCAGTCGTATACAAGATCGCTGTTGTAAAACTTCAGATCTTCAGGTGTGATGTTGAAAGTTACTGTTTTAGTTTCGCCTGCTTTCAGGTTTATTTTCTGAAATCCTTTTAATTCTTTCACGGGTCTTGTAACGGATCCAACCATATCACGGATATATAATTGTACCACTTCTTTTGCTTCCCGGTTACCACTATTCGTTACCGTTACTGATGCTTTTAATGTTTGGTTTCCCTTTACATTTGTTGCACTTAGCAACAGATCACTGTAAGTAAAATTAGTATAGCTTAATCCAAAACCGAATGGATACAATGCGTCATTGGAAACATCCAGGTAGTTAGACCGGAACTTTTCAAACCATTTTCCCTCACCCAATGGGCGACCTGTATTTTTATGAGCATAGTAGAGTGGAAGTTGCCCCACAGACTGCGGAAAGCTGGTGGTTAATTTTCCGGAAGGACTTACGTCGCCGAATACTACATCTGCAATGGCATTGCCAGCTTCTGATCCACCAAACCAAACATTTAAAATAGCGGGTACATTTTCACTTTCCCATTTTATTTCCATTGGCCTTCCTGCAAATAATAACAGTACAACAGGCTTACCGGTTTTTATGAGTGCTTTTAATAAATCCCGTTGTGCATCCGGAATCCTGATATCGCTTCTGCTGGAAGATTCTCCACTCATTTCTGATGCTTCGCCTAATGCAGCTAAAATTACATCTGATTGTGCTGCTATTGCGAGTGCTTCATTTCTCAATGCTTCATCACTACGGCCGTCCCTGTTTAATCCTCTTCCAAACATGGTGGCATTAACTTCATATACACTATCATACATTAAGTTGGAACCTTTCGCATATAAGATTTTTGCACTGTTGCCAACAGCTTTCTCTAATCCTTCTTTTACTGATACTGCTTTTTCAAAATCAGTAGCCACACTCCAGGTGCCGGGCATATTGTCTTTTGTGTTGGCCAACGGGCCGATCAATGCAATGGTTCCTGTTTTCTTTAGTGGTAATATATTCCCCTGGTTTTTAAATAGTACAAAACTTTCAGTAGCAATATGTCTTGCTGCTTTTACATTGGCTGCCGTATAAATATCTGTTTTAACCCGACTTTCATCACAATTTTTATACGGGTTGTCAAATAAACCTAATTTATATTTCGCTTCGAGGATCAACCGGCAGGCGTTGTCTATTTCTTTGAGCGTGACTTTACCTTCCGACAATGATTTTTTTAATGTAGTTAAGAATCCTTCGCCTACCATATCCATGTGAATGCCGGCTTTTAATGCCAGTGCCGACACTGTTTGCAGATCACCCATTCCATGATCGATCATTTCATTGATACCGGTATAATCTGTTACAACAAAGCCTTTGAAACCCCAACGCTTACGCAATACATCGGTCATTAAAAAGCGATTACCCGTTGCCGGTATCCCATCCACTTCATTGAAAGATGCCATCACACTTCCGGCACCGGCATCCACTGCAGCTTTATATGGAGGAAGATATTCGTTAAACATGCGCAGCCGGCTCATATCGGTGGTATTGTAATCTCTTCCCGATTCTGCAGCGCCATACAAGGCATAGTGTTTAACGCAAGACATCATGCTTGTTGTATTTTTCAGATCATTTCCCTGGTAACCTTTTACCATTGCTTTAGCCACTGCAGAACCTATATAAGGATCTTCACCACTTCCTTCGGCGATCCTTCCCCAGCGGGCATCACGGGCAATGTCGACCATTGGCGAGAACGTCCAGTTGATACCATCTGCTGTTGCTTCAGTTGCAGCAATTCTGGCGGATTGTTCTATCAGGTTCATGTCCCAGGTGCAGGAAAGTGCCAGTGGAATCGGGAACTCCGTCATGTATCCGTGAATAACATCCATCCCGAATATGAGTGGAATTTTTAAGCGACTTTCTTCTACAGCAACTTTTTGTACGGCTTTGATTTTCTCTACAGATTTTATATTGAACAAACCACCCACAGCGCCTTCTTTTATTTTCTTCCCGATATCAGAATTGGAAGCCTGCCCGGTTACGATATCTCCGGAACCCGGAAGATTTAACTGCCCGATTTTTTCATCCAGCGTCATTTTCTTCATCAATGCATCAATGAAAGTTTTCATTTTTGCCTCGGGTGTTTGTGCGCCTGCATTCACCGTTATTAACAGCATGCAGATCATCACCAGTCGTTGCATTCTTTTCATGTTGTGTGGTTTTATCAATTAATCATTATTTGAGTAAAAAGGGTTTGATGGCCTCCGTCCAGATGCGATATCCTTTTTCATTCATATGAAGATTGTCTTCTATGAAAATATCCTTCTGTATGCCGCCATCGTTATTCAGCATCAGCGAATACACATCTATATAAACTGTATTCGGTTGATGCTTTAAATATCTTTTTATTTGCTTATTTGCCTGCTGAAATTTCGGCAATAAATGAGTACGACTCGGACTTGGTTTCATTGACACATAGGCAATGGGTACAGCAGGTAATTTTTTGCGTATCATTGTAAACAACACCCGGAAATTATTAACTACCGTGGTAACTTTCATCGTATCAGCAGCGGCAAAATCATTTTCGCCACAGTAAATTATTACCTGTTTTGGTGAATACTTTATGATGACATCCTCTGCATACTGTATTACATCAGGTAAAGTTGATCCACCGAAGCCACGATTCAATACGGGATAACCTTCAAAATCTTTCTCCATGTTTTTCCACAAACGAAAAGAAGAACTTCCGGCAAATACGATCGGGTGCTTGCCTTCAAACGGATAATGAATAGAGTCTGCAGTTTTAAATGCAGCAATTTCATTGGCAAATGCCTGTGCATGCACCAATGCTGTTGTCAACAATAACAGGACCAGCGATATCAGTATTTTTTTAATCATTCCTCATCTTTATCAGTTCTGAATGGCACAGCAGGAAATCCTTCCCCGTTGTATAAATTCGCAGCCAGGGGTGAATTGGCCCACGCATAACGTACATATACAGGTGAAGTTATTCCTTCGCCTGAAACCTGCACCTGATCATTTATGATCTTTGCTGTGGCAGGAACAAATTGTTTGTCTTTACCGGCAATCATGAAACCCATTAATGTATCACCGGTATGCATCAACCCTTTACCGGTATTGGTAAATTGTATGCTGATGGTATTTCCTTCTGTTTTATACAAACTAAATTCAGGGCCCGAACAAATTTCCCTGGTAAATCCATATATTTTATTGAAAGCCTGTGCTGCCAGTCGTTCCCCTACTTCTTTTTTTCGTTTTGGATGAATGTCTTTTTCGTCGCCAACATCTGTTGTAACAGCCATTCCTGTTTTGGGAAGTTTTAAAGCATACGTTTGTGCTTCTCTCAAACCAGCCCAATCACTGATGCGTGGCTCAACTCCCGAAGGATTAAATGAAGATAGCTGTACAAATAAAAAGGGCAGATCTTTTTGCTGAAAGCGATTTCGCCAGCAGTTGATCAATGATGGAAAAAGTGTTCGGTATTCTTTATAATTACCGGTATTACTTTCTCCCTGGTACCAGATTACGCCGGCAAATTGTTCATTCAACAAGGGAGCAATCATTGCGTTAAACAAAACACCTGGTTCATTCTGAAGTGAATTATAATTTACACCATCACTTATCGTTTGTAGTGCCAGCAATGGGTTAAATGTTGCCGGTCCGGCGAGCATCGTTTTCTTTCCTTCTATTTCAATATAAAATTTATCTCTTTCGTTAATCAATCCTCCTGCACCTCCGGTATCTTCAACCCAAATCGTCATTATATTCTTTCCGGATTTCAGCAGTCCTCCCGGAATGTTATACTTCCTGGGTTCATTCCAGATTTTTAGTGTTCCAACCAGTGTACCATTTATATAGGTTGAGTCTGCGTCATCAATTGCAGGTAAATACAACATAGCTTGTTTACCTGCGTCATTATTGTTCACTGTAAATGATAAGCGATACACACCGATTCCATCCATATCCGGATGGCCTGCATCTTCCCAAAATCCGGGAAGATTAACTTTTTCCCAGCCGCTATCGTTGAAATCGGCAGATGTATATTTATTAAACCCTGCACTGATATTTGCCTTGGCAGTATTATATGTTGCTGCAAAGCTTTCTTTTGCTTCTTCAATCTTATCAAAATTTATCTTCTTAACCGCATTCTCATAACGATCGGCGTAAGCAGGAAAATTCCTGATCGTGTTTTCGTCTACCCATGACTGTGCTGGTGTTCCGCCCCAACTCGAGATTACAAGGCCAACCGGCACGCCTAGTTTTTTCCTAAGCGCCTTTGCAAAGAAATAGGCAACAGCAGAACAACCTCCGATTGTTTCAGGGTTTACGGTTGTCCACGCCATTCTTAATGCAGCATCGCTTTTTTCTTTGTTGTTGAAGTTTGATTGTATTACAACAAACCTGATATACTCATCTTTACATTGTTGAATTTCATCTTTGTAAAAACTGGTAAAAGAACTCATGGTAAATTCCATATTACTTTGCCCGCTGCAAAGCCATACCTCACCGGTAATTACATTTTTAATTTGTTTTGTTTCATTTTCAGATTGTACAATTATATCCCCGCTACTGTTTGCCTTCAGCGGCGATAAATTTATTTTCCATTCCCCTGCAGCAGATGCAACCGTTGTGTATTTATTGTTGTTAAACTTTACGGTGATCTTTTCACCCGGGTTAGCCCAACCCCATACCGGGTTAGATTTATTTTGCTGGATAACCATGTTGTCGGTAAACACAGCAGGCAACCGCAATGTTGCGAAAGAACACATGCTGCTGTGCAGGATTGCAAGGATAATGATGGTTTTTTTCATATAGATTTTATTCTACTTTTTTTACTGCTGTTCGTTCTGATACGCCGTTCTCATTTATGGCTTCTATGGAAAAATAATAGGTCATGTTTTTATCCATTGCTTTAAACCAGTATTCGTTAGCATCGTGTACCATGATGCAGCTATACAGTTTCTCCGGGGATGTTCCATAATAAAGATTGTAAGCAAACGCATTATCTACCGGGTTCCATTTTATGTATGCACTTCGTTTGTCTTTTTCAGTACGTAACACATACAGGTCTTTAACTGCATCCGGTTTGGGGCCGTTGCCGTTACCAAAAACACGCAAACCACTGATGGCGAATTTCCCTGTGGGCATGCGAATGTTTTCCAGTTTAATGAACCTCGCTTGTACGGGTTTTTCTAATTCTACATAGTCGTGTGGTACATCAGTTTTATTGTTGCTTTTATCAACCAGTACATTCCATTTCTTTCCGTCAGCAGAATAATACAATTTATATTGATGATAAACACCTGACGACTTACCGATAAATTCAACATCCTGGTCGGCGTAGTTGATTTGAATGGCATTTACAACAGACAGGTTACCGAGATCAGAAATTACCCATTCTCCTTTATCTGCTGTTTTTGCGCTCCAATAGGTTTTAATACTTTCATCTACCACGTTATTGGCTGTATAACTACCAAGTGTAGACGAAACCGTTACCGGCTTTTTATAATTGAGCAGGAACCATCCGGCAAATCCTCCAT
The DNA here is from genome assembly GCA_018268085.1 of Bacteroidota bacterium. GTDB lineage: Bacteria > Bacteroidota > Bacteroidia > Chitinophagales > Chitinophagaceae > Ferruginibacter. The sequence goes on along the minus strand of JAFDXE010000015.1, from coordinate 15,246 downwards.
GATCTACTCCTTTTACATAAGGCAGGTAATGTGGATAATCGCCAAACACCGTATTGCACCACATCACATCGTCTTTATCGAAACCTGCAGGCCAGATGCCCATTCTTCTTTCCCAGGTATTCTTTACGCAAATGATGCTGGTAGAGATATGCCAGTAATCTCCATTATTATCCTGGAACGTGGAACCGTGCCCTGCGCCTCTTGAGAATCCACCCGGCTTAAAACTCAGCGGGTCTGATTGCGGATGTGTTTCCCTTCCTTCAAATATGGGCCTGTCGGAAACAACCACACCATCTGCATACCCACTCATTTCTGTACCCGGTGCTCCATATTGAAAATAATATTTGTTGTTGTGTTTTGTCATCCAGGCGCCTTCGATAAACGGATCGAGAAAAGTATTATCCATATTTTCTCCGAAACGTTGCCAGCCATAACGCCAGTCCTGCAACAAATACATCGGTGTTCGTGTGCCTATTGGTTGAAAAGTTTTCCGGTTTAATTCTACTCCGTACACAGGATAATTGTTGCTACTGCCATTATACATATACAAACGGCCATCATCATCTGTAAAAAATGCCGGATCCCAACCACCTATATCAAATGAATCAACTAATGGCTTCCATTCATTTGCTTTCGGGTTGGTACTTATCCAGATAGTAAACTTACTGGTGTAGGTAGAGCCAAATACGATCATTGTATCACCAATTATACCAACAGCCGGCGCACATAGTTCATCCTTTGAATTGTTCCAGGGGCGCAGGAATTTTCGTGCGTTAAAATGCCAGTTGAGCATATCATTGCTATACCAGTATCCCCATTGGTTGGTACTGAATAAATAAAAATCTCCTTTGTAATTTACAATAACAGGATCGGCAGTGGCCCGGTGTTTACCCCACGCTGCAAATTCAGTAAACGGCGTATATCCGTAATCGACATTAACAGGATTACAAAACGTTTTCTGCTGGCCAATAGAAGTAAAGCTGCTGATGATAACATAACAAAGCAAGAACAGCTTACGGGTTAATGAAGCGGTCATATCAAATCTGTTTAATTAATTTTTGTTTATTGATAAATGCATCAACACTTATTGTTCCGGGACCTGTAAAAATGAATACCAGCAACAACATCACAAATAAAAAAGGATACTGATCATCGCTCCATATTTTTCCATTGCCCATAACAAACGTTATATATCCGAGTGTGCCGGCTACCATGAGCGAAGCGATCCTTGTAACCAAACCGAGTACAAGCAAAGCGCCCCCTGCAAGTTCAAAAAACTTACCGGCATATACCATACCCGTGGGATACGACATATTTTTAAATGCATCCCATTGCGCATATTCCTGCATGGCTTTTCCGTTGAAAATTTCCCAGCCATGATACAGCAGGAATGAACCTGTTAACACCCGAATAAGAAAAAGGCCTGCGTTTAATCCAAGCGGTTTAACAGAGAAGAGATTCATTTGTATTCTTTTAATTTAACGATTCCATTACTTATACCATTTACTGGCAAACCCAAGTTTTTTTAATCCATTTTGTATGTCGGGAATCTGCATGAACAATTTCCATATCAATCCCGTTCGATAATTTTCTATCATCACAATGATCGGCCCCTGGTCTATCGCCAGGTGACTTTTAGCGTACCAGTTGTGGTGAATGCTAAACCCGTCGACAAAACCATATTTACTCCATATTTTATTTCCAAGCTGGTAATAAAAATACCGCAGTGCTTCCATGCTTTCTTTAGGCGTGTAAGGCATCGAAGCAATAGCCGCAGTTGGTTGAATAACGCCAAAATCATTTTCGGGGCTGTGGGCAACATAACCTTTATAACTATCTCCTGCAGTTAATCCCCAGCACACATTGCTGTATCCCTTGTAGTTTTTTGGATTGCTGATGCAGTAAGCCCTGTTAATAAGGGTATGATTTTTTCCTTGTAAAAAATAATCGTTGCCCAGTGAATCGGTAAGGCCGTTAGGATCGATGCCCTGGAATGTATATTGTTCAAAGAATAACGGACCGCCTTTGTCTTTATCGTAGTTACCTAACGGCAAAGTATAGCCGTAATATTCTTTCCCGTTTTTAAATCCCATGCTCCCGGACCATGTGCCATTGTACACATCTTTGGAAATAGAATGATACGGAGAAGATGCCGCCATGATATAAGTGATCAGGCATTCATTCCATCCCCAAACAGGGAAGTTCATATCAAAACCGTTGTTTGGACTCCAGTGCCAGAATAATTTATTTTGATTGTTTGTGTGCCAGTTCCAGTTAGCAGCGCCCCATAACTGGTCGATTCGCTTCCTGAGATATTTTTCTTCCTGCGTATCGGCTTTAAAATATTCACGGGCGGCCAGGAATCCCATCAGGAGATAAGAAGTTTCAACCAGGTCGGCTCCATCATCTAAACGATCGAACGGAATTGTCTTTCCTGTTCTTCCGTTCATGAAATGCGGATAGATACCATGAAAACAATCGGCATGTAAGAGGAAGTCTGCGATTTTTATCAGCCTTCGAACAGCAGTATCCCTGCCGATCCATTTGCGTTCTACTGCCACAACGGTTGCCATAATGCCAAATCCTGTTCCGCCGATAGCGCCTGCATCTGGACCGAAATCTGTTTTACTTAGGTTAGGTTCGCCCCATGCTTCGTTGATATAATCCCAATAATATTCTGCTTTAACAGTGTCGCTTCTTTCCAGTGCCAGCCCGCTAACCGGGTGACAGCCATGCCAGAAAAACCGAAACGTTTGCTTCTGTACTGTTTCCAGTAATTGATCATCTGTAAGGTTATTCATGATGCCAACAGGTGCAATGCTATCTGGTCCGTCGCCATAGGTTCCTTTACCCAATGGTTGAGCAATGCCGGTAAACGACCATAACAACGAAGCGGCTAGTACTACTTTTCTCATGCTGGTATCCATAGCGTTTAATGATCGGGGTTAGTTTTTAATCCATGGGCTGGAAAATCCGAATCTTTTTAACCCCTGTTGTATTTCCGGGCAGCTCATGAATAATTTCCACAGCAAACCTGTGCGGTAATTTTCTATCATAGATACAATTGGCCCCTGGTCGATGGCCAGGTAACTTTTTGCATACCAGTTTTTGGATTCATTAAACGCATCTACAAACCCGTATTCGCCCCAGATCTTGTCGCCCAGATCAAAATAAAAATGTTTAAGCGCTTTCATTGAATATTCCGGGGTATATGGAAATGCGCTCAATGCTGCAGTAGGTGTTATGGTTCCTTCGTCGTTTGTTGGTGAAAAGGCATTGTAGCCATCCCAGGTATCGGATGCCGTTAATCCCCAGCAGTTTTCGCCATATCCTTTAAATTTCTTTGGATTATCTACGCAGTAATCATGATTGATCAGTGTGTGGTTCCTGTTTTGTTCCCAGTAATCGGCATATTCATCTTTCAGCCCGCATGGATCCAACCCCAGGAAAGAATATTGCGAAAAGAACAAAGGCCCGCCGTAATCAAAACCTAACGGTAAGCGGTGGCCGTAAAACTGTTTGCCATTTTTAAAGAAGCTGCTTTGGGCCCATCCACGGTGATACACATTTGCACTAACGGGATATTCCTCACCGGCCGATGCCAGCACATACATGATTAAACATTCATTAAACCCCCGAACCGGAAAATTCATAGCCCACCCGTTATTCGGGCTCCAGTGCCAGAACAACACTTCCTGCTCATGCGTAAACCAGTTCCATTCTATACCCGACCACAACCAGTTCAGTTTTCCCCTGAATGAATTTTCTACCGGGTTATCGCGGTTAAAGTATTGCCGGGCACATAAGAGGCCCTGGAACAGGTAAGCTGTTTCCACCAGGTCTGCACCATCATCTTTCCTGCTGAACGGAATTGTTTTACCCGTTGCACCATCCATCCAATGCGGAAACACTCCATGATATGAATTTGCCTTCAGCAGAAAATTTACCATCTTCAATAAAAACCTGGCGGCGGTATCCCTGGCAATCCATCCTCTTTCGGTAGCAACAATAACCGACATGATACCAAAGCCTGTACCCCCTACCGTTACTGTTTCATGTCCATAACCCGCATCTGTATTACTTCTTTCTCTTGCCATATTGCTTACGGGATGTGCAAAGTCCCAGAAGTAGCGAAAGGTTTGTTTCTGTACCAGTTCCAGTAAAGCCGAGTCGGAAAGATTCTTTGGCCTATCGGTTATATAAATAGTATTATCCTTTTCCTGCTGCGCATGTACACAGGAAAGCAGCACGCAGGTGCAAATAAATAACAGGGGCAAATAACGTTTCATGCCGTTAGTGGTTTAATTGTAAAGCAATAAACAGCAGGTACAGCAACTTTGAATGTAATGCTACAGGTAAGGAGCAGTAAATCCTAAAGACAGCATACCGTTTTTTATTTCAGGGGCACTGGTAAACAATTGCCATAGCAGCCCGGTGCGGTAATTTTCGATCATGATAATGATCGGGCCCTGGTCGATAGCAAGTGTTGAATTAGCAAACCATAAACTCTTTAATGAAAAGGCATCAACAAATCCGTAGTTACTCCAGATCTTATCGCCTAATTTATAATAATAGAATTTCAATGCGTTCATGGATTCTGCAGGTGTGTACGGAAAAGAAGAAAGAGCGGCGGTAGGTGCAATAACACCTACGTCGTTTGTTGGTGAACTGGCCGTGTAGCCATTCTGGATATCGCTGGCCGTTAGTCCCCAGCAGAGGTTACTGTAACCATACTGCTGTTGCGGGTTGGCCACACAATAATTATAGTTGATTTTAGTATGATTTACATTTTGTGTCCAGTAATTAGCATACGCATCACTAAGCTGGTTGGGATCGATACCGAGGAAAGAATAGTGAGCAAAGAAAAGAGGTCCTCCATAAGCCGGACCTAACGGTAAGGGTAAGCCGTAGTAGGTATTGTTGTTCTGCATAGCACCGTTTTGTGCCCAGCCTTGCTGGTAAACAGAAGCCGGTATTGAATAGGTTGGTGAAGATGCTGCCATCACATAGGTAACCAGGCATTCATTCCAGCCCCTGATGGGAATGTTCATTGCCCAACCGAGGTCGGGGCTCCAGTGCCAGTATAATACATTCTGGTTGTTTTGCCGGAACCAGTTCCATTCAACCCCCTGCCATAAAACATTGATATCATCTCTTAATGATGTTTCTGCTGCATCTGTGCCATTAAAAAACTGGCGGGCACAAATCAATCCCTGCATGAGATAGGATGTTTCCACGAGGTCGGCGCCATTATCATTTTGACTGAATGGAATAACAGCTCCTGTTGTTCCATTCAACCAGTGTGGAAAAGCGCCATGAAATTTTTGTGCAGTGTTTTTCAGAAAACCCACGATGGTCTGCATTCTTGCCAGCCCCTCTGCTCTCGTGATAAAGGAGCGGCTAACCGCTACCGGTATGGCCATAATACCAAAGCCGGAACCGCCGGATGTAACCGTTTCTCCCGAACTGTTTCTTTCTCTTGCCAGGCCGCTTACAGGATGTGCGAAGTCCCAGAAATATCTGAATGTTTGCTCCTGTACTTTATCGAGCAATGCATTATCGGATAGGATGGGAAATTTATCCGACGAGTCAATTTTTGTTACCAGTTTAAAATATTGTGAAGAAAGCAAATGGCCTCCCTCTGTTGTTGCAAGTGACGAAGAGAGGTTCAATGTATAGGCAGTTAAATATGATAAGGCTGATGTTGGTGACATTGTAAGCACACTATCTCCAGCCGACCAGTTAAAATCAAGTGGTATCGATGTAGCGCCCTGTGTTAAGGTAATTGCGGATACTGTGCTCCTGTTTACTTTATTATTAAATGTACATTTTATTGATGGGCTTACTGCAACATCGTAATTACTATATACCGTTGATGCATTCCGGTTGTCGATTGTTGCACTAACCAGTGTTAATGCGGCAGGCGTAATTACGGGTGGGTTAGAATTGTTGTTCGTAACATCATCCTTACTTTTTTTGCATTGTACACATACAACCACCAACAATATATAGAGTAATACTTTTTTCATACCATTTAAAACTACAGATGCCGTTTCAATTAAGAGGGTAAAGTTAAAAAAGGGCTGCTGTTTAAATAAGCAACCCTTTTTATAATTACCAGTGATGAAATTGTACCATAGCTACCATTACCAATCACCAGTGGTTAAGTTTATTAAGAGATTGCCATTACAAACCGTGGCTCTCTAATGCAAATAAAGCCAGCGCTTCATCAGCAGTAAGTACCCTGTCGAATATTTTTACTTCGTCGAGATCGCCGCTTAATGAGTTCATCCAGCCATTTGCAGCATTGGCATTGTCATCTGGTCCGCCTAAAGTAAAGCTGTCGGCATCTCCAAAATTTGCCTGTGGGTTGAATGAAGTACTGGAAGATTGAGACAGTAATGAACCATCAACATATACTCTTAATTCACCTGAAGTGCCATCATAGGTTATGATCATCTGGTGCCATAGTTCATCCAGCATTCTTGGCCAAACCTGTCCCGGATCGAACCATTGATCCATCAAACAAACTTTTCCTTTTGAGTTGGTTGCATTATCGTGGGTATCAAACAGCATAAAGAATTTTGTTTGTTCCCAGGAATAACCTGCTTTGTTTAATGAGAATGGGAAGTAAGTAGTAGGACCGGCCATTAAAGCGGCTGGTTGTTTAATCCATGTTGAGATAGACAGCGATTGAAGGTTGGCAACAGTGCTTGTGATATTGGAATTGATATAACCGGGGCTGGCGATTTCTACTGCGCTTCCTTTGATACCGCCTGAAACAAAACTAATGGCAGAAGCGTGGTTTGCCGTTCCTGCTGTTCCTGATACGGCATCATTGTAATTGTTTTCAAAAGCCCAGTGTGCTTTGAGATTTGCAGCCGCTACTTCCGCAGATGTGGAATAACCGTTTACAGGAACAAAAAGCGTTTTTTCGTCACCGTAAGCAATGCCTTTAGCGTTGATCGCATAAGCACGGTAATAATAGGTACTTAGTAAAGAAAGTCCGGTTAGGTTTACCGAATAATTTCCGCCAACTACGTATTTGGCAATTTTAATATCAGATGTATCTACGCCGGGAGAATCGCTGTAGCAGATACCTGCTTCAGTAACAATTGTTCCATTGTCTGTTTTGATATTACCGCCAACTGTAGCGGCGTTACCCGCAATAGAGGATGGATCGTTCGTTACTACGGTAGGCGTTGTTGCATTTACCGAAACGCCCGAATCTGCATCCGTTTTTTTACAGCTATACATTGCCAGGCATAGGGAAACGATAGCCAGTGAGTTGATTATATTTTTTTTCATATTAAATAAATAAAGTGTAATGAATTAGGTTTATTTTCCTTTACCCTGCAGGATGATTAGTGCTTTAAGGTCATCGCCGGTTAAAGCTTTGTCATAAATTCTAACTTCATCAATATTGCCTTTCAGGTAATCGGCCCATCCCTGTGCGCCGCCTGCTGTTCCAAGGCTTGGATTGCAATTAAATTGTTCTGTCCCAAAAATTATTTTGGTTGCAGAAGCCGGGAAAATAAAATTGCCCAATCCTGCAGAAGTTGTGGTAGCAACCTGTGTACCGCCCTGGTACAATGCAAATGTTGACGAACCTGCATCATAAGTAAGTGCTATATTCTGCCAGGCTTTCCAGGGATTCGCTAGAATACCATTGGTAAACCAAACTTCGCTTTGTCCTTTGACATGAACTTTTAAATTGGCACTGGATGCAGTGCTGCCATTCTCATAAAACATATCCAGCGCACCCCAGAAATCTGATTCATTACTGATACAAACAGGCGTAATTATACCATTTGTATTTTGATCGGTATTGATCCAGAAATCGATCGTAAAACTGTTCATGTTTTTTATAGCCGTAGGAAGATCAGATATTACATATCCCTGGTTGGCACCTTTCACCGCTTTACCTAAAAATCCTGTTTCAAAACTGGTGTTTACGCCTACGCCTGCAGTTCCGGAGATACTGTCTACATAATCTCCGTTAAATCCCCAGTATCCAACCAGGTGGCCGGCACCGATTTCATTTGACGAGGAATAACCGCCAACAGTAAATACCGGCTGATACGTTGTATAGTCGTATTTCTTATAGCAGGAATGTAAAACAGCGATACCGCACAAAAGGAGCAGCGGTAAACTGATTTTTTTAAATAGTTGTTTCATAATTATTTTTTTAAAAAATTAATATCCTGGGTTTTGTGTTAATGTTCCAAAGCTGTTGTCTATTTCCTTTTGCGGAATAGGCCATACTTCGTTTTTATTTGCCTGCCATCCTAAAGGACCAAATACAGTTGCTGCACGTCCCTGGCGGATCACATCAAAATACCTGCTATCGAAATCCATTGCAAGTTCAACTCTTCTTTCATGATAGATAGCTGTTCTTAAGTCGGCCTGGCTGGTGGTTGTAACAGCCGGTAATGTATTTGCCGGTGCGCCGTTGGCAATTGCCCAATCCCTTGCTCTTTTCCTTACCAGTTCAAGTGAGGCCAGCGCATCGCTGGTATTTCCCAATTCGTTATTTGCCTCAGCATTCATCAGCAATACATCTGCATAACGGATAACCCTGATGTTTTGCTGAGCTCCACCTGTAAGTGTGTACGTTGTAAACGGAGTATAGGATTTGTAATTATAGAATGGATTTGTAGCCGTTAAAGGAATCAGGTCTCCTTCAGCAGACGTTAAGCCACGAATCAGTAAAGTTCCATTACGGCGTGGATCGTTGGTTTCAAACGCATCTGCCAGGTCTTGTGTAGGTGTGTTGAATCCCCAACCGTTTCCGTCGAACGGACCACGAGGCTGTTGAATTTGGCTGTATTGTCCGTTTGAAGCGCCGTTAATATTTGGTACATAAGCTGCCTGGATCTCATAAATAGATTCATTACAGTTTTCACCAACCTCACGGAACATTTTTTCAAAATCTGCATAGAGAGCATATCCTAAACCCATAACCTGGCTGGTATAACTTACCACATCAGCCCAGTGACCCTGGTATAAAGCAACTTTTGCATGCAGGGATAATGCCGCACCTTTGGTAATTCTACCCACATCGGACCCGCTGTAAGCATTAGGCAATGCAGCCGCATCTGTCAGATCCTTTTCAATAGCTGCCCATACATCAGATTTTGGTGAACGGGGTAAATTATATTCACTGGCATCTTTAGGAACATGTAAACGTAATGGTACATCTCCGAAAGCACGCACCAACCGGAAGTAAGAATAGGCTCTCAGGAATTTCGCTTCCAGCAGGTAACGGTTTTTCAGGTTATCATCCATATTAATTGCAGGGATATTATCCAATACCTGGTTGCAATAATTAATTTCCTGGTACATACCATTCCAGAAGTCGTACACACGGTCGTTGGTAGATGTTACATTATAGGTATCGAACTCATTCATGAAACTATAAGAACCGTCTGATGGTTCTGTACCTGTTGAAGCATCATCTGAACCGAGGCTTTCTACCGCCATCGGTGCAAATGCAGAGAATAACCAGCCGCGGGTATTTGCATACATGGCATTCACCGCTTTGGTTGCATCATCCTGGGTTTGCCAGAATTGTGTTGCCGGAGTTTCTCCCTGTACAGGGATATCCAGCGTACTTTTTTTACAACCGGTTAAGCTGGCAATGGATATTGCAACCGGTAGTATAAAAGCACCTTTAAAAACAAGATTTTTATATTTCATATCAAATATTTTTTTGCGTTAGAAGGTTAAGTTAACACCGAAGTTATAAGTAGCGTACAAAGGATATACCTGCTGATCGATCCCTGCACGTGAAGGCGATCCCTGAACTTCAGGTGTGAATCCACGATAATGGAACCATGTCCATGGATTCTGAGCATTGGCAAATACTCTCAATTTTGAAATACCAGTGTGTTTAAATCCATTGAAAGTATAGCCTAATTGTAAATTCCTGATCCTGAAATAGCTTCCGTCTTCAACGTAAAAATCGCTGGTAACACTGCTGTTTCCTGAAGTGGCAACTGATGGATAGGTATTGGAAGTTCCGGCACCATGCCAGCGGTTGTCGTAATAATCTTTCGTGTAATTTTCACCGCCATAACGAAGAGCGAAATTACCATTGTAAATATCCACACCGGAAACGCCCTGGAAGTCGATCGTAAGATCGAAGTTTTTATATCCAACTGTTGCATTTATTCCATAAATCATTTTTGGATTTGGATTTCCCAGTACCGTTCTATCCTTATCATCAATCGTACCATCATCATTGATGTCTCTGAATTTAAAATCTCCGGGTTTTGCTAATGGCTGGATGGTTGTTCCATTACTGCTTTTATAGTTTGCTACATCATCGGCAGTCTGGAAAATTCCCACTACTTCACGACCATAAAACTGGCCGATAGGCTGCCCTTTAACCGTACGTGTAATAGCACTTGTACCGAGATATTGGTAAATAGGGTTAGCACCTGTTATAACAGTCAATACTTTGTTTTTGTTGAATCCTGCATTTGCACTAATTGAGTAATTAAGATCTTTATTGATATTGTCTCTCCAGGTTAGCAACAATTCTATACCCCTGTTCTGGAAAGTAGCCTGGTTACCAATAATTGATCCGCTGCTGGTTCCTACTGAACCTAAAACAGGAATATCAAATATTGCGTTTGTAGTTTTTTTATTGTACCAGTCAATTTCAGCATACAACCTGTTGTGCAGCATAGATGCTTCAATGGCGATATCGGTTCCTTCACCTAATTCCCATTTGGTTGTTGGTGGTACAACTGAATTAATACTGGCACCGGTAGCTGCGTTTCCGTTTCCACCGATGTAAACCAGGTCGCCGGTTTGAGATACGGTAAGAACTGAAAGATTTGCAGGTACACTCAGGTTACCAATTTTACCCCAGCTTCCCCTCAATTTCAGGTTGTCGAATATTTTTTGATCCTGCATGAATTTTTCCCTGGTTATGATCCAACCCACTCCAACAGAGGGTAAATAACCCCAGTTATTGCTGAACTTGGATGTTCCGTCTGCTCTCAGAGAAACGGTAAGCAGGTATTTTTCCCGGTATGCATAGTTCAATCTTCCAAAATAGGAAAGAACCCTTGTTAGTTGTGGCTTATCTCCGGCGTCGTAATCACCATAAGTAAAGGTGCTGTCTTCACCTGTGGAGATATACTGGTATGTTCCCGGCAGGTTGGGCACACTAAAGGAAGATGCTACTCCCTTATAATATTTATAGCCCTGCGCTCCCTGGCCTATGAGCACTTTAAATGAATGGTCATTTATTTTTTTATCATAAGTAAGTGTATTCTCTACAATCCAGTTGCGGATTTCAGTTTTCGTTTTAGTGAGTGTACTGTGCTGATTCCTGTATGCAACCGGAATGTACAGGTAATTGGTGTATGGAGAATAACTATTAATCTCGCCATCCTGGAAATCGCCACCTGCTGTAGTGCGGAAAGTAAAATTCTTTAAGAATTTCGCTTCTGCATACACGTTACCATTTATCTTCCAGGTTTTAGTTCTTTGATTGAAGAAGTCGAGTGATGCCTGGGGATTTTTCTGGTTAGAAGTAGCTACGTTATAATCACCGGCATCTCCGTAAGAACCATCGGCATAATACACAGGCACAATAGGTGCTGCATTAAACAGTTCATAGAAAATACCTCCGGGCGCATCTTTCGAACCACTGAAGCTTCCCGTAGTATTAACGCCGGCTTTTATAAAACTATTCAGTTGCATATCATTTGAATAATGCAAAGTGTACCTGTCGAAGCCTGTATTTTTTACCAGGCCATCCTGGTGATAATAACCAAGAGAAAGGTTATAGCTGTTTTTGTCTCCGCCGCCTGTTACAGAAATCTGGTGATTGGTTACCAACGCCTGTCTTAAAATCTGGTGATACCAGTCTGTAGTACCAAACGAATTCGGATCTTTATACCTTCCGGGAGCGCCATTTAATGCATCTACTTCGTTTACCAGTTCAGCATATTGAGGACCGTTTACCATGTCTATCTGGTTGGTTACTTTCTGGGTTCCCACATAACCGTTATAATTGATAACTGTTTTTGCATTTAGTCTGCCTTTTTTTGTAGTCACCAATATCACACCATTTGCAGCACGAATACCGTAAATGGATTCAGAAGAAGCATCTTTCAATACACTAATACTTTCAATGTCTGCATTGTTCAAAAAGCTGATATCATCATACCAGATTCCGTCTACAACATACAAAGGATTAGTGTTTCCGTAAACAGTTCCAATACCTCTTATAATAATTTGCGGAGGTGCACCCGGACTACCGGAATTGGTTACCTGCAAACCTGAAACCTTACCCTGCAATGCACTTAAGGCATTAAAGGAAGATTGCTTGGCTATCTCTTCACCTTTTACCTGAACCACAGAACCTGTAACATCTATTTTACGCTGACTGCCATAACCTACCACTACTACCTGGTCTAACACTTTGGTAGAATTCTTTAATACCACATTTATTTCCGTGCGACCACCTACCGCTACTTCCTGCGTTTCAAAACCAACAGAAGAAAACACCAGCGTGGCGCCATCCGGAACAGTAATAGAATAGGTTCCATCGGCAGCCGTGGTGGTTCCCGATTTAGATCCTTTTACATTTACCGAAACATTGGCAACCGCATTGCCACCGGCATCTGTAACCTTACCGGTTACCCGAACATCCTGCACAACAACATCTTTTTTGGTAACCACCACAAGGTTGTTGTTTAATACCCGGTAAGTTAACCCCGTATTGGAAAAAATATTTTCCAGCACATTGGTTACGGGTTCGTTGTTCACATCAATGGTTACTTTGGTGGTAGAAGACATAATGTCTTCGTTGTACAGAAACTTATACGAACTTTTCTTCTCTATCTGCACTAATGCTTTTTTCAGATCAGCAGATTGCAGTTTAATGGTAATGTTGTTTTGAGAGAAAACATTTGCTGATAACTGTAAACTCACCAGCAAAAGCACGGTCGTTAGTTTCATATACATCATAGCTTTTAGTAGTCCCGCTGCTTTAATTGGAACAGCTCGGGAATGTTTTTTTTCCATATTTTGTAAGTTTGGTTTGCCTGGTTTTACCCGGCATTGTTAAGCAATTGGTTTGCGTCAAATGGATAAGGTTTGGTTTTAGTTGTTACGTAATGAAGTTGAGTTTAATCATAATTAATTGGTTTTATTTTGAGAGTATTATCGTTCCGTCTTTTTCATCATAGCTGAATTCGGTAGTGATCTGAATCGCATCCAACGCCTCATAAATGGTTTCTTTTTCAAATACGCCGGTGAATTTTTTATTTTTCAGCTCTTCATTATCGAACCGGATATTTACGCCGTACCATTTTTCCATTTTAGAAGCTATTTCCTCAAAAGTTTCGCTGCTGAATACCAGGCGGTTGTACACCCAGGATGTTTCAATTACGGTATTGTCCTGGGGCAACAATCCCACATGGCTTAGTTCAAAAACATGTTTAGAAGATACTTTTGATTTTTCGGCTACCTGTGCCCGTGAGTCACTGATTTCGCGGTTGTTTACAATGAGTTTCTCGCTTGGTTTAAGAATGATCTTTTCCCTCCCTTCTTTAAATGAAACCTCCAGGCTTCCCCTGATGAGACTGGTTTCTGTGTTCTTTTCTTCCGGGTAACACCGAACATTAAATGCTGTGCCCAACACACGTATATTGATTGTAGGTGTATGAATGATGAAAGGCTTTGCCGGATTTTTTACCACGTCGAAATATGCTTCGCCTACCAGGTTTATTTCCCTGGAACCGTTTCCGTAATTTTTATCGTATGTGATTTTGCTGCCTGCATTTAAGAAAACATTGGTGCCGTCGGGCAATACGAGGTTGGTTTTGGAACCGTTCTTGGTAACGATCTCGCTGGTAAATGCCAGTGCAGGTTTATCTTTTTGAGGCGATTTTTTTGAAAAAAGAAAAAGAGAAGTGAAGATGATGCCGATGGCTGTTATAATGATTCCCGAAACAAAATATTTCCTCTTGCTGTTTACAACATCCTTTTCACCGGAGCGGGTGATGATATTTTCCTGTGGGAAATGATCGGCATCCAAACCAAGCTGGTGCATGCGAACGAGAAGTTCCTGGTAACTGTTTTCAGAAAATTGCGGGTTGGTAGCGGGTTTGCTTTTCCAGATATCCTGCATGATCTCGAGAGAATACGTTTCCTGGGGATTTTGAAGTAGCAGCAATTCCAGCTCGGCCAGCTCGGCCGCAGAAGCTTCGCCAGACAGTTTTCTTGCCATCAGTATCCAGATATGTTCCGTTTCATGGTCCATAACTTATACAGACACATAAATCTGCAAAATCTACTAAATACCCGTTAAGTTTTTTTTAACTTTTTTTAATTAGCTGTGCTGGGAGGTTTTTTTGAGCTGAAAATTTATGGCCCCGGCGATTTTTTTCAGGGCGATGGCCATCTGGTTGTCGATGGTTTTTACCGAAATGTTCAATAAGCTGGCGATATCGTTGTACCGGAGTCCGTCTTCTTTCACCAGTTTAAAAATGAGTTTACACCTGTTGGGCAATTTCTGGATCTCTTCATCAATTCTTTTGGCAATTTCAGAGGTAACCATCAATTGTTCGGGATTGTAAGAACCGGCGGTGATATTGAGCGACATTTCTTCCAGTGAAATCGTATCTTTTCGAAAGTGCCGGGAGAGATAATTGAGAGCGGTGTTTTTTGTACTAACGTAGAGGTATAATTTAAAATTATCAACTTCTTTCAGGTCGGCCCGCTTTTGCCATATTTTAATAAATACATCCGAAACGATTTCTTCTGCCAGTTCTTTATTTTTTATGATGGAATGGGCGAACTGAAGCAGGAAGGGCATGCCTGAAATGTACAACTGTGCGAATGCATGCTGATCGTTTTCATATGCAATCTTATGCTGCAGCGTTTTAAGTTCGTGAGGGGCAAGCATGTGTTGATTTTCAGTATCTGTGAAGAAGTAAAGACAATTTAGATAAAATAATTGAAACCTAATTTAAAAGCGATCTGAAATATTACCCTATAGGTTGAAGCCCCGGTAAAAGACAGTTTAATTAAAAAAGCGTTTTGCAAACAATTGAATTTACTTACTTTTGCTGCCTGTTATTTATAATAACAGGGCCTATAGCTCAGCCGGTTAGAGCACCTGACTCATAATCAGGGGGTCCCTGGTTCGAGCCCAGGTGGGCCCACAATCCGTGGGATTTCGGAAAAAAGAATATGCCGCTAACGCGGCATTTTTCATTA
>JAFDXE010000014.1 GCA_018268085.1 Bacteroidota bacterium | reverse complement strand
AGCTACAAAGTACAATATTTGAATGGTAGAACAAAACGCGGATGAGATGGATGTAACGGATTGACCCGGATTTTTTGCGGTTATGAAGTACGGCCATTTTTTTTACCCACAGTATGCACAGAGCGAAATACAGCGGTAGCTACAAAGTACAATATTTGAATGGTAGAACAGAACGCGGATGAAATGGATGTAACGGATTGACCGGGATTTTTTTCGGTTGTGAAGTATGGCCATTTCCTTAAACTACACTGTGCACAGAGGGAAACACAGCGGTAGCCACAAAGGCTGAAAGAAAGAAGCACAAAGGGAGGAAACAATACAAATAAAAACCAACCAATATCTGCTGATTCCTTCTTCTATTCATCAGCCAATTATTTTATTCTTCGTCTTCGCTATCCCACACCCGATTGAGGCGGAGTTTACTAACAGGTGCAACAACAAGCGGGAATTTTTCGACAGATACATTACTCTGTTCCAAACCGAAACTTCTTTCTTCGCTGATGCTGAGTTCTTTTAGCCAGAAATAAATTTTCATGATGAAGTTTTCAAAGAATGGAAGTTCATTATCCTGGCTCATGAATTTTTCCATAACGATAAACTGGAAGTCGCCACGAATATTATTTTTTTGCTGGCTCTCGTAACGGCTTACAATATTTACTTCCCTGTTGGCCACCAGGTCTTCCACCACTTTTTTAAACATGAGATTCAACCTGGGTTGTACCCTGAATCCTAACCTGAATTCAACCCTGATGATATCATTGGGAATGATATGATCTACCACATACTCGGCAGTGTAAGGGTCATCCAGTGTATCAACATGGATAAACCAATATATATCCGCACGTTTTGGCTTACCACTGAGGATACTATAGATGATCTTATGCTCAATTTCTTTCGGGTTGTTGGCACTGGTTAAATAAACCAGGTGTGTTGCATATTTGGAAACAGTAAGATCATTGCTGAGTTCTTCCAGCTTGGGAATGTATTCTTCTACTCTTACAAATTCAACATAGCGATTTTTAATTTTGCGGGCACGATACCAAACATACATTACGGTGAACATCAGGAATCCAATCATTAATGTGATATAACCACCGTGTACGAACTTATCCATTAATGCAACAAGAAAAGAAATTTCGCCCACTGTCCAGAATGCAAGGAAAAAGTAAATCAGCACCGGCCTCACTCTATGCAATACCATATAGTTCGCAAACAAAATCGTAGTCATTAACATGGTCGTGATGATGGCTAATCCATAGGCCGCTTCCATCCTTGCAGATTCCTTAAAGTACAATACCACGCCCGTGCAACCGATGAACAACAACAGGTTTATACCTGGAATAAAGATTTGTCCTCTTGCTTCTGAAGGATATTTAATTTTCATCTTCGGCCAAAGATTCAAACGCATGGCTTCATTGATGAGTGTAAATGAACCGGTAACCATTGCCTGGCTTGCGATAATGGCTGCTGTTGTTGCGATAATCACTCCGGGTACAATAAACCATTGAGGCATGAGATCGTAAAAAGCGTTTATGCCTGCTGTTTCCCGGGTTACTTCATCCATTAATGTTCCGGTATGATGTTTCAGTAAACTTGCACCCTGCCCGAGGTAATTGAGCAGCAAACATGTTTTTACAAAGATCCAGCTTATGCGAATATTGCCTCTGCCGCAATGCCCGAGGTCGCTGTACAATGCTTCTGCACCTGTAGTACAAAGAAATACGGCACCGAGTAACCAAAATCCTTCTGAATAAGTAAACAGAAATTTAATACCGTAAATTGGATTGAATGCCTGGAGTATGGAGAAGTCGTCTGAAAGGTGAATAACTCCCAGCACCGCCAGCATTCCAAACCATATACTCATTACCGGGCCAAACATTTTTCCAATATTGGAGGTACCGAATTGTTGCGTAAAGAAGAAAAGAAAAACAATTACCAATACTATATATACTACTGTATCTTTTCCGAGATCATGGAACCGTGGTAATTCTTTTAAACCTTCAATGGCAGAGGTAATGGAAATGGGCGGTGTGATGATTCCATCTGCCAGTAATGCTGCGCCGCCGATCATTGCAGGAATAACGAGCCACTTTCTTCTTCGGCGAACGAGTGCAAACAATGAAAAAATACCACCTTCCCCTTTATTATCAGCTCGCAAAACAAGCATTACATATTTAATGGTGGTTTGAATGGTGATGGTCCAGATGATGAGGGATAAGGTTCCCCATATCAGTTCTTTTGAAACCACCCGGTCTTTTATGATAGAGTTGAAAACGTATAACGGTGAAGTACCGATGTCTCCGTAAATAATTCCTAATGCGATTAATAATCCTGCGGCTGTAACCTTGTTGATGTGCTTCACAACAATTTAATTTTCTTAATGCCTGGCTTTGCAGTACAAGGTAGGAAAACTTCCTTACCGATGTTAAAGAAATTCAAAATTAAGTTCTGGTTATATACTATTAAAAAAGCCCCTTTCAAAAGAAAGAGGCTTACATACAAACAATAATTACAAACACAAAGTTGAGGACAGTCATGCATTGTGACTGCCTGTAAATATTTAGTCGGGCTTTTTGCCGTCGAGGAAAGTGTTGATGGTGGAAATTTCTGCCTGGTTGTTGTCGTCGGATTTTACAGTATAGTTGCTGTAGAAGTTTTCAACGTCGGCAATCTGGTTGGTCATGTCCATATTGCGGCGAAGGTATGCTGGCACCGTTTCAAACTCGTTATTGGGATCAGATGCGTTAATATTGAAAGATAGATTTCGCAATTTCGCTATCCGCTCATTAGCCCGGCGCCTTAGTTCGTCTGCTTCGTCCTGCATCGCAGGCTCCTCAACAGCCGACATCATGATAGGCTGAGTTTGTTGTACTATTGGTGGTTGCTCCTCCGCCGCTTTCTGGGAATCTTTAACTACCAACTGCATGTCAATAACAGGTTCGTCTTCCTTTATTGATGATTGCAGCGGAGTTGGTTCCTCGTTCAGATTGGATTCTCTGGTTGGCTCCTCCACATAGATCTGTGATGGTTTGGCCAGGTAACCCCCCGACGAAAGAGAGCTACCTTTGCTAGCTTCTTTATTTAGGTTATTTTCAGACTTATTTTTTTCTTCATTGCTGTTTTCCGCCTTTGGTTTTTGTACCGGTGCTGTTATTTCTATATCAAAATCAACCACCGGAACCTGGTCTGCCGCCGAAGATATTTCAAAAAACACGGGTGCTGCCCCGGATTTATCAACAGTATTTTTACTAAGTAGATTTACTTCTCCTTTTTCTTCCTGTAAAGTCGGCATCATCGGATCAACAGACTCCACTTTTTCTGCCGCTGGTTCTTCTTTTATTTCTTCAGCTTTTACTTCTGCTACAGGTAAAACCGGTTCTGCTACCGTTTTCAATTCCTCTTTCACGTCAACAGGTAAATCCTGGCCCAGTACAAATATTTCCTTTACTGGTTCGGCCGGCTCTTCTGTTACAGCCTCAGCTACCGTTTCATTCAGCACTTCCTTTACTTCTTCCTTTGCTGCCGCTTCATCTGTAACACTAACGGTTAAGGATGTTTGTTTTTTGAGTTGTTCTTTTTCCGGCATTGCCAGTTCCATTACGATCTTATCTACCACTACTTCTTTTACCGGTTGTTTAAATGGATCTTTATGTTCAAAGCCGGTTGCGATCAACGTAATGCCGATCTCATTTCCTAATGTATTATCGTAACCAAGACCAAGAATTACATCTGTATCTTCACCTGCGTGTTCCAATAAGTAATTTTGGATTACTTCAACTTCATCCATTGTAAATTCATGTTCACCTTCTGCAGAATTGATATTGATGAGTATCCATTTAGCGCCGCGGATATCGTTATCATTAAGCAATGGTGAAGCCAATGCCAGTTCAATAGCGGTATGAGCCCTGTTCTCTCCTGAGGATGCTGCGCTTCCCAGTATTGCCACACCACCATTACGCATTACGGTGCATACATCGGCAAAATCCACATTGATCTGGCCGGTACTATTGATTACATCAGTGATACATTTGGCTGCAGTTGCCAGTACATTATCTGCCCTGCCAAAAGCTTCTTTCATTTTCAGGTTACCGAATTGGTGACGCAGTTTATCATTGCTGATCACCAGCAAAGTATCTACATGTTCTTTCAACAGCATGATGCCTTCCTCTGCCTGGGAAATACGTTTCTTTCCTTCATAAGCAAATGGAGTGGTAACGATACCTACGGTAAGTATGCCTAAGTCTTTACAGATTTTTGCGATGATAGGTGCGCCGCCTGTTCCGGTTCCGCCACCCATTCCTGCAGTGATGAATGCCATTTTGGTATTCACTTCCAGGATGCGTTTTATTTCTTCCAGGCTTTCTTCAGTTGCCTGCCTGCCAATAGAAGGATTGGCACCTGCGCCAAGGCCCTGCGTTAAATGCGGCCCGAGTTGTATCCGGTTAGGAACTTTACTCTGCGCAATTGCCTGCGCATCTGTATTGCATATAATAAAATTTACGCCTTCTATATTTTGCGCAAACATGTGGTTAACCGCATTGCTTCCGCCACCGCCAACACCAATAACTTTGATGATGGAGGATTGTTCTTTTGGCAAATCAAAATGGATCATGTTGTTTGTATTTATGTGTGTTAGTAAGTTGCTTTTTGAATGCTGAATTGTGAATTGCGGGTTTTCAATTCAAAATTCATTTACAGTTTAGTATCTTCTTCTTCCTTGAACATTTCAATCAGGTTGTTCTTAAAAGTGTCCATGAAATTTTTAAGGGTTTTGCGTTGTTTCACTTTCGGTACAATCGTTTCTTCTGTAACCGGGGTGAACTCAGCCGCTACAACAGGTTCTTCCTGCATAATTCCCTTCGCTTCTACTTTAATAAATTCCTGTTCGAATTGTTTGTATTTGTTTTCGTAATCATTGTATCCTTTTAATATAAGGCCGATACAGGTGCTGTACATTGGTTTTGCCAGCTCTTCAATATGACCTCCTGATAAATGCTCATTAGGGAAACCAATTCTTGCATTTAAACCGGTAACGTATTCGGTTAACTGCAGCAGGTGTTTTAACTGCGAACCGCCACCGGTTAAAATAATACCACCGTTCAACATGCGGTTATCCAGGCCAACCTGTTTTAGATGATAGGTTACAAAATCCATGATCTCACTCATACGGGCCTGTATGATGTTAGCCAGGTTTTTTACAGAAATTTCTTTTGGTGCCATGCCACGTAAACCAGGAATGGTGATGAATGCATTTGTTTTTGCTTCATCGCTCAATGCGCTGCCAAACTGAATTTTCATTTGTTCGGCCTGTGTTTTTAATACGCCCAATCCTGTTTTAATATCGTTGGTAATATTTTCCCCGCCGAATGGAATTACAGCAGTATGTTTTAAAATACCTTCATAAAAAACAGCAAGGTCGGTTGTACCACCACCAATATCAACGATGGCAACACCTGCTTCCAGGTCCTGGTCGCACATAACAGCGGCTGCAGAGGCAAGCGGTTGCAGTACGAGGTCTTTTGTTTGTAAGCCAGCTTTTTCAACACTACGGTTAATGTTGCGGATGGCATTCTTATCACCGGTGATGATGTGAAAATTTGCGCCTACTTTTACCCCGCTGTAACCAATGGGATTAGGAATGTTCTGAAAATTATCAACCGTAAATTCCTGTGGAATTACATCGATGATCTGATCCCCTGCAGGAATATAGGTACGATACTGATCAGCAATCAGCCTGTCAATTTCTCCCTGGCTGATTTCTTCTTCAATATTCTGGCGAACGATATCTCCTCTTGTTTGCAGACTTTTAATGTGATGCCCGGCAATACCAACGTACACGTCGCTGATCTCAAGGTTAGGGTTAGACGCATAACAATTTTCAAGCGCAGTCTGAATCGCCTTAATGGTTTGATCAATATTCAACACCATTCCGTGCTGCACACCGTTGCTGTTTGCACGGCCGAATCCTAAAATCTCCAGCTTGCCGAATTCATTCTTACGGCCTGCTATAGCCGCAATTTTAGTAGTACCGATATCCAGGCCTACAATAATGGGTTGTTCGTGGTTCATAGTTGTATGTTTTGTGTGTTTGTATATGTTTATTAAATTAATAATCGTTGTGTTTTTGCATTACGGCTTTTGGTTGTTGTTGTGGCTTCGCCTGACCTGGTTTCGGCGTTGCAGGTTTTGTTACCACTTTTGCTGCCGGTTTCACTGCTGGTTTCGTTGCCAGTTTGGTTACCGGCTTTGCAGTTACCGGCTTCACTAATTTTACAACAGGTTTTTTTACTGTTGTTACTGCTGCCGGTTTTACCGGTGGCGTTGTTGCGGTTTGTTTATCTGCTTCCGATAAAAACTTTGGAAACGGATTGCTGATCTCTTCCTCATCATCTCTTTCCATCGAACGTTCTATCAACGAAACATCTGTTGTGTTTTTTTCATTATCCTGCAGGATCATCTGTAATGAATCGCTGGCAGCCATTGCGGCATTAACAGCAATTTCACGCATGATTTGCTGCGAACGCAATGAATCAGCCGACACATCATCCTTACCTCTTAGTTTGGCAACTATCTGTCCTTTATACTGAAGATTGATCACACTGTATCTTTTCCATCCATACTTTATCAGCACTTTCTTATAAAACAATTCCATTTTTTTAAATTTTTGTTCTGCATTAGATGCATCTCCAAAAATTATTTCCTGGTCGCCGATCTTCGGTATCAGTTCAAACTCACGGTTAGGGTTAATGTTTACCTGTTCAATCATCGCCATTAAAAATGAATCTTTCTGGATGAGGAGGCTCAGGTTTTTAATATCGGTTAACAAGCTGCTATCCGGCTTTGACAAAACCCTGTTCTCCGTAGGGAAACCTGTGAACACCGGCAGCCTCGCCGAAAGTTTATCGCTTACCGGCAATATCATTTTTGCATTGTCGATATAAAAGCTGCTTCCCTGTACACAGAACACCCTGGCAATCGGCTCTCTTTCTTCTACATTGGCTTTTAAAATGCCGTTATTATCGAAATACAATTCTGCACTTTTGATCCACACTTCTCTTCTCAGTTCATTTTCCATCGATACCAGGTTAAATCCATCGATCCTGGTTCCTTCGATATTCCCGGTATAAGACGAGATGATCCTTTTTACATCTGCCTCATCAATGAAAAAATTATTACTTACGCCGTGAATATTGATGTCAAGTCCTTTGCATTTTTTTACATCTTTCGAATGCACTGCAGCAACCAATAAGGCAACAGTACTACAGCCTATTGCAATCCACATAGTGGTAAGCAATATTTTCCTGATGTTGAATTTTGATAAAATGCTCACTTTATTAAAATTTCTTTTACTGGTTCAACCAATGTATCAATATCTCCTGCCCCGCTCATGATCAATAATTCCGGCCTGCTATTTTTTATTACTGCCGGCAGATCTTGTTTAGGTACAATCCGCACCTGTTTATTTTTCATGCGCTGCATAATCATTTCGCTTTCCACACCTTTCATCGGTAATTCGCGGGCAGGATAGATGGGCAGCAGTATCACTTCATCGGCAATACTTAACACATCCGCAAATCCGTCTGCAAAATCATTTGTGCGGCTGTACAAATGTGGTTGAAATACAACCGTACATTTTTTGGCCGGAAATAAATTTTTCGCCCCGTTTATCAATGCCCTAAGTTCCTCTGGATGATGTGCATAGTCATCGATCATCACCAGCTCTTTTTCTTTAATAACATATTCAAATCTTCGTTTCACCCCTTTAAATGAAGCAAGCGCCCTGCGTATTTTCTCATCTTCAATTTTCAATTGCTTTGCTATGGCCACTGCAGCAACAGCGTTCTCAATATTATGCATACCGCCCATATTCAATACTACGTTTTCCAGTTTTTCGCCACTTACCGTTATATCAAAAACATAGCTGCCATTATCTGTTTTAATGTTTTCAGCAAATGCATCTGCTGCAGTATCAGCAAGACTATAACTGGTAAGCTTAGCCGCTTTAAACTCGTTACTTCTTTTTAATCCATATTTGTACACCAGTGTGCCTCCTTGTTTAACCCGGGATGTAAATTCAATAAATGCATCCTGCAGATTTTCCGCTGTACCGTAAATATCCAGGTGATCCGGATCCATTGACGTTACCACTGCGATATCAGGGTTAAGTTGCAAAAAACTCCTGTCATATTCATCAGCCTCTGCAACACTTACATTTTTATCGCCTGCTCCGCCTGCTTCTTTTGACTGCGCCCAGAAATTCGTGTTATAATTTGATGCGATACCTCCCAGGAATGCATTGCATCCATAACCCGTATCCCGGAGTATATGTGCAATCATTGAACTGGTAGTTGTTTTACCATGCGTACCGGCCACACAAATACTGAAAGTGTTTCTGGTGATCATTCCCAACACTGCACTTCTTTTCATCACTGTGTATTCATCACCAGTAATAAAATAATTATACTCTTTATGATCTTTCGGTATTGCCGGTGTGTACACAACCAGTGTTGCATTTTTATCTGCCAGCGAAACATCATCGGTATAGTGAACACTTATTCCCTCTGCTACCAGTTGCCTGGTAAGTACCGTTTCCGTTTTATCATACCCGCTTACAATAACGCCCCTGCTATGAAAGTAACGGGCAAGCGCACTCATGCCGATGCCACCGATGCCTAAAAAATAAACGGATGATATGTTGTCTAATTCGTTCAATGAATGTTAATTCAATATTTTTAAGATTTCTTCTGCAATTATTTTATCCGCATTTTTAATTCCGAGCGGTGCTATATTTTTCACCAGTTCCTGTTGTTGCACTTCATTTTTTGAAAGTGCAATTACCTGGGGAACCAGTTCTGTCAGCGCTTCACTGTCTTTGATCATCAATGCCGCATTTCTTTTTACCAGCATCCGGGCATTTACAGTCTGGTGATCTTCTGCTGCATGCGGGTAAGGAACAAACAGCACCGGTTTTTTCACCAGGCAGATTTCTGAAACAGCCATTGCTCCACTCCTGCTGATGATAATGTCTGCCGCACTATATGCATATTCCATCCGGGAAATAAAATCGTTTGCATACACATTTAATTTTCCCTGGCACCTGGTTGTTGCCCTTTCGAGATAGGGCTTGCCGGTTTGCCAGATCAACTGCAGGTTATTTTGTTCAAACAATTCTATATCCTTATCAATAGCTTCATTAATATTTTTTGCACCCAAACTTCCTCCTACGCTTAACACTGTTTTTTTATTTTCGCTTAAACCAAAATGCTTTAGTGCAGCTTCTCTTGTTACCGTATGTTCAGTAATTACCTGGCGTACCGGGTTACCTGAAATGGTAATTTTTGAAGCAGGAAAAAATTTTTCCATTCCTTCAATTGCTGTGAATATCCGGGTTGCTTTTTTGCCGAGAATGATATTGGCTTTTCCTGCGAAGGAATTGCTTTCATGAATAAATGTGGGGATACGTTTTGTTTGTGCGTATCTCAATACAGGAAAACTTGAATATCCTCCAACACCTATTACGGCATCGGGAGCAAACTCCCTGAATATTTGTGCAACCTGGAAAAAGCTATTCAGCAATTTCCATGGCAATAAAAAATTTTTTATCAAAGAACTTCGGTTAAATCCTGCGATGGTTAACCCTTTAATTTCAAAACCGGCCTGTGGTACTTTCTCCATTTCCATTTTCCCCTTTGCACCAACAAAAAGAAATACCGAATCAGGTGCTATTTTCTTTATTGCATTTGCGATGGCAATGGCCGGGAAAATATGTCCGCCTGTTCCTCCGCCGGCTACAATGAATCGTAACGATTTCCCTTTACTATTTTTCTCTTGGCCATTCATCTTATGATGCTGTTTTTTCTGCTTCTTCTGCAACTACCAGCGACTGTTGTCCTTCCTGTTGCTCAACATTGCGTGCCACACTTAAAATAATTCCTATCGATAAACAGGTAAACAGAAAACTACTACCACCCATACTTACTAACGGCAACGTAACCCCGGTGTTTGGAAAAAGGTTTACGTTTACACCCATATTGGCTATTGCCTGTATCACCAATGTAAAACTTAAGGCCAGCGCCAGGAAGGCGCCGAATGCAAACGGACATTTTCGATATAAACGAATGCACCGGAACAAAAACAATAAATAAATACCTATAATAATTGCGCCGCCGATCAACCCATATTCTTCAATGATGATGGCATAAATGAAATCACTGTAACTATGTGGCAAAAAATTTCTTTGCTGGCTATTGCCCGGGCCTTTGCCCAGCCAGCCGCCATTGGCAATGGCAATTTTAGCCTGGTTGATCTGGTAATTTTTTTCGCCGTCGTCTTCCTTACTTCCATACACAAATGTTTGTATCCTGCTGATCCATGTTGGGATACGGCCAGATGCTAAAAATGCCGGTAGTTTTTTTGTTTCATGTGTTTGTTTGTCGTACGTAGAAACAGCGATCGTAATCAGCAATACAATTGGAATCATTGCTATACCGATGGTGGCGAGAATGTGTTTGGTATTTACCCTTCCGATAAACATCAGCAGGAAGCTGGTTCCGCCAATCAGCAATGCTGTAGAAAGATTCGCCGGTGCAATCAGCAAACAAATTATTCCTACAGGTATAACAATCGGTAAAAAACCTTTCTTAAAATCTTTAATTACATTTTGTTTTCGACTCAGCATCCTGCTCATGTACATGAACAATGCAAGCTTGGCAAGATCTGAAGTCTGGAAAGTCATATTAATTACAGGCAGCTTAATCCAGCGACTACCGGCATTTAATTGTACGCCGAACAATAATGTGTACAACAGCAACGGAATCGAAATTAAAAACAACACCAGTGCCACCCTTGAATACAATGTATAATTGATACGATGAGCAAAATAAATGACCAGCAAACCGAGTAAGATAAAAGCAAATTGTTTGAACAGATAACTCTCGTTGCTTTTACTCATGCGGTATGCAAGTGAACCGGTGCTGCTATACACCAATAGCAAACTGGCAAGCGTTAATATGATAACAATTGCCCAGATCACTTTATCTCCTCTTGTTTTTTTAACAAGACTGTCTCCCATATTATTAAATGCGGGAGCAATCATTGTTTTGATATTTATATTTTCAGCCATTTTTAATTGAATTCAACAATTACAGATTTTTCACAGCCTGTTTAAATTGTTTGCCTCTGTCTTCGTAATTTTTAAATAAGTCGAAACTGGCACAGGCAGGACTCAGCAATACCACATCTCCTTTATTGGCAAAATGAAAAGCAGCCTGTACTGCTTCTTTAGCGCTTTCGGTATTAACCATCAGAGAAACCGTATCGCCAAATGCTTCATGAATTTTACGGTTATCGGTTCCCATACATACGATTGCTTTTACTTTTTCTTTTACCAGTTCTTTCAGTAATGAATAATCATTTCCTTTATCAACACCACCGAGAATAAGAATGATTGGCTTGGTCATGCTTTCGAGTGCAAACCAGGTGCTGTTTACATTGGTAGCTTTGCTATCGTTGATAAACTCAACACCTTTAATGTTTGCTACAGATTCCATGCGGTGTTCAAGACTCTCAAATGTCTGGAGTGCTTCCCTGATTTTTTCTTTTCGTATATCTATTGCCGTTGCGGCCATGCTCGCTGCCATGCTGTTATATTGATTGTGTTTTCCTTTAATTGCAAAATCTTCTACGCTCATTTGCATTTCCTCGCTCTTCCATTTGAGATGCATTTTTGCATTCATCAGGTAGGCTCCTTGTGGTAATTCTTTACTCATAGTGATGGCAGCTTTGGTTGATTTTATCGGATAGGTATTAATGTTTTTCATTGTTGTTTCATCATCGAGGTTGTAAATGAATACATCCTCTTCGGTTTGGTATGCTGCGATCCTGAACTTGCTGGCTACATAATTCTGCAATTTGTAATCGTAGCGGTCCAGGTGATCTTCGGTTATGTTTGTAAGCACTGCAACATCCGGTTTAAATGTTTTTATATCATCCAGTTGAAATGAACTTACTTCAACCACGTATAATGCTTTAGGATCTTCCACCACCTGTTTAGCGAATGAATAACCGATGTTGCCAACCATTGCACAATCTTCTCCTGCGTGTTTACAAATATGAAAGGTTAATGCAGTGGTGGTTGTTTTTCCATTACTTCCGGTGATGGCTATCACTTTACTTTTCCCTTTGTACCTGAATGCAAATTCTATTTCGCTGATTACCGGTATTTGTTTTTCCCTTATCCGTTTCATGATGGCTGCCTTTTCAGGTATGCCGGGACTTTTAATAATTTCGTCGGCGTGCAGAATTTCCGTTTCCGTATGCTTACCTTCCTCGAAACGTATTCCTTTTTCCGTTAACTCCCTTTTGTATTCTTCTTTTATCGTTGTACTGTCACTCACGAAAACAGCATACTGCATTTTCTGTGCAAGCAATGCCGCACCTACTCCGCTTTCCCCTGCTCCTAATATGACAATCTTTCCTTTCATGAGAATGGCTCACGATACGTAAAATAAAAAGTTGGTTCTTCAATGGTATTGATGATTACAGGACAAAGTCTTGCTCAACAATATCATTTTGTCTTTCAGGTAAAAGTTGGTTCTTCAATGGTATTGATGATTACAGGACGAGGTCATGATCAACAATATCATTTTGTCTTTCAGAAAAATGGTTCTTCAACGGTATTAATGATTACAGGACAACAGACGTCTTGCTCAATGAATACATTCAATGCTCTTCATAAATTGGTTTTTCAAAAGCATAGAATTTATGGGTCATACGTTTCCAACGGGGATTATCTCATTATTGAAAAACAGTTCTGGTGTTTGTTAGGCTTCGGTGTTTTCCGGTGTTTTTCGAAATCAACTGTTTTTCAAAAATTATTTTATCTCAATTTGAGTGTAACGATTGCCATCGCTATACACAAAATGGTTATGATCCAAAATCTTACTGCAATTTTACTTTCATGATAACCCTTCTTCTGGTAATGATGATGTAAAGGGCTCATTAAAAACACTCTTCTTCCTTCTCCATACTTTTTCTTCGTGTACTTAAAATAACTCACCTGTATCATTACGCTCAGATTTTCAACGAGGAATACACCGCAAAAAATCGGTATCAGCAGTTCTTTGCGAACGATGATAGCCAGTGCAGCAATAACACCTCCAAGTGCCAGGCTTCCGGTATCTCCCATAAATACCTGCGCCGGGTATGAATTATACCAGAGAAACCCGATGCAGGCGCCAACGAATGCGGCAATGAAAATGGACAGCTCTCCCAGGTTGGGGATGTACATGATGTTCAGGTATTCAGCAAATTTTATGTTACCACTAACATAGGCGAAGATGCCAAGGCATACGCCTATGATAGCGCTAACACCGGTAGCAAGGCCGTCCAGACCGTCAGTAATATTTGCACCGTTCGAAACAGCGGTTACAATAAAAATTACGATCAGGATGTACAATATATAAGTATAATCTGCCAGGCTGTTAGGCAACAGCTTTGCATAATTAAACTCGTGGGTTTTAACAAACGGAATGGTTGTAATCACATTTTTCGCATCCACAAAAACACGTTTCTTTCCGTCTACGGTAATGGTATCGTATTTAACTTTTCTTCCCTGCTGATCTGTTTCACTGATATTGGCAGACAAAGCCACTTCTCTTTTCACCACAACATTCTGGTTAAAGTACAATGTGGCGCCAACAATAATTCCCAGCATCACCTGTCCGAATATTTTAAATTTACCTGCAAGGCCATCTGCGTCTGTTTTCTTGTAATCGATTCCTTTTTCCTTTGCGATGCGTTTCGCTTTTATTTTCAGGTAATCATCAATAAACCCGATGGCGCCGAGCCATACCGTACAAAGCATCATTAACCGGATATATACTTTATCAAGGTTAGCAAGCAGCAACGTTGGGATAATTATGGCAAGAATGATGATTATGCCGCCCATTGTTGGCGTACCTTTCTTTTGCTGTTCACCAGCCAGTCCAAGATCCCTAACCGTTTCGCCTAGTTGTTTTTTTTGCAGCAGGCGAATTATTTTTTTGCCGTAAACTGTTGTAATTACCAGAGAAAGTATCATGGCCAGCAACACCCTGAACGTAATAAACTGGAACAACCCTCCCCCCGGAAACCGGAAGTCGTTTTTTGCAAGCCAGTTAAATAAATGATACAACATAGTGGGTGGTAGTTTAATCAGCTCATTGATCTATTAGCCGATTAGTTAATTCTCAACTGTTTAATCCAAAAATCTTTTGTTCCTCCTCATCATCACATTCCTCTTTTACTTCTCCATCATCTCCAGCATCTCTTTCAACACTTTCTTATCATCAAAATCATATTTCACTCCTTTGATTTCCTGGTATTTCTCATGACCTTTTCCTGCTACCAGGATGATATCTTCATTACTGCCAAGGCTAACCGCTGTTTTAATTGCTTCTCTCCTGTCGGCGATGGTGATGCATTTTTTTCTTGCTACCACATTTACGCCTGCTTCCATATCTTTAAGTATCTGCAATGGATCTTCATTCCTTGGATTATCAGAAGTTAGAATAACCTTATCACTGTACTGGCAGGCAACTTCAGCCATCAGGGGCCTTTTAGCCGCATCCCTGTTTCCCCCGCATCCCACAACCGTTATTATCTTCTGAACACCTTGTCTTAAATTCTTTATCGTAGCCAGTACATTCAGCAAAGCATCCGGCGTGTGTGCATAATCCACAATGCCAACGATCTTTTCATTTGAGCTGATCATATAATCAAACCTCCCTTCTGCACCGGAAATATTACTAAGTACCTGTAATACTTCTGTCTTTTCCTGTCCTAAACTTATGGCAGCCGCATAAACCGCAAGCAGGTTATACGCATTGAATGCGCCTATAAGTTTAAAGTGTACTTCCACATCATTTATCAGCATGTGCAATCCGCTCAAACTATTTTCAATGATCTTTCCTTTATAATCTGCCAGTGTTTGAAGACTGTAGAAATATTTTTTAGCCTGGGTATTCTGCAACATCACTGCTCCTCGTTTATCATCTGCATTGCTGATGGCAACAGCAGATTTTGATAAACCATCAAACCACGATTTTTTTACCCGTATATATTCATCAAACGTTTTATGATAATCGAGGTGATCATGCGTTATGTTACTGAACAAAGCAACCTGGAACTCCAGGCCGGCAATCCTGTTTTGTTGAATGGCGTGACTGCTGCATTCCATAAACACATACGTACATCCTTCATCGGCCATTTGCTTCAGCAACCTGTTTAAACTAATAGCATCCGGTGTGGTATGGGTAGATTCGATGACCTTATTTCCTACCTGGTTCTGAACCGTACTTACCAGTCCGCAGTTATACCCCAATCCCGTAAACAATTTCCATAACAGTGTGGCAATGGTGGTTTTACCGTTGGTACCGGTTACGCCTACCAGCCGGAATCGTTTGGAGGTTTCACCATAAAAACGATGACTGATCAACCCGGCGGCAACAGCACTGTTCTCCACAACAACATAGGTTACTTTTTCAGCAAGGCTTGCAGGCATCTCTTCGCAAATGATCGCCACAGCGCCTTTATCAATAGCAGTGTCAATGAACTCATGCCCGTTGGTTACGGTGCCTTTTACGGCAATGAAACAACTTCCGGCAGTTACTTTACGTGAATCAGTTTGCAGATCGTTTATGGAAATATCCATGTTACCATATACCGACCTGATTCCAACTTTATATAAAATATCTTTCAACATGTTGCAGCCTTAGTTGAGCATTAGTATGATCTTTTGCCCCCTGGTAAAAACTGTTCCCGGCGCAACACTTTGGTTTACTACTTTTCCTTTACCCGTTACCGATGTTTTGAATCCTTTATTTTCCAACAGGTAAATAGCATCTTTTAATCCCATTCCCCGTACATCCGGTGTAACTGTATTAGCAGTGGAAAGCTGAACGGGTGCATTTAATCCTGCTGCATTATTTTTCACTTCCGCAATCCTCCACAATCCATTGTTTACTGAATCCCTGTAGGGAACATTCAGGTAACTGAAAATGGATGACCAGTCGTTTCTGGTACCGTAATAGTTATACAAAGTAGTATCAGAGATAATATTGTCTTTCAGTTTTACTTCACTTACATAGCGGCTATAAATGCGGTCGCTTATTTCTTTGAACACCGTACCGGATACGTCGGCACCATAAATAAATCTCGACTGGTTACTGTTTTGAATAACCACGGCTACAGTGTACTTTGGTTTTTCTGCGGGGAAAAATCCGATGAATGAAGCCTGGTAAATTTTATTCCCTTTATTATATCCTTTGTTATCCAATGCGGTAACAGCAGTTCCTGTTTTACCTGCGATAGAATAAGCTGTATCGTACATCACTTTATGAGCTGTACCATGTACACTATCCACAACTGCTCTCATACATTCAATGGCCTGTGCAATGGTTTCTTCACTACAGATTTTATCTACCAGTACAACCGGTTGAAAAGTTTTTACATCTACACCATAATCTCTCACAGCATTTACCAGGTAAGGTTTCATCATGCGGCCGTTATTAGCAACGGCATTGTACAACATCAGCATGTGTAATGGTGTAACCAGTTCTTCATAACCATGAGCCATAAACGGAATGGTTGTTTTACTCCAGCTCCTGTTCTTTGGCGTTTTAATGGTTGGCTTTCCGGATGAAGCAACGATATCGATGCCCGTCATTTTGTTCAGCCTGAACCGATCGAGGTGACTGATAAATTTATCCGGCTGATCCTGGTAGTACTGTGTTGCCAGTTTTGCAAAAGCAACGTTGCTACTGCGCAAAAAAGCATCTTTAACCGTGATCACTCCTGTACCAAGATGGGAATCTTTGATACGCAGCCCTGAGAAATATTTTACACCGCCTTCGCAATCAACTTTTGAATTGATGGTAACATATTTATCTTCCAGCAGGCTTAACAATGTTGCGAGTTTAAAAATAGAACCCGGTTCCGTTGCTTTACCAATACCATAATTCAGATCTTCAGTATATACACTGTTACCATTTTCATCTTTTTTCACCGATCCATCAGTATTTTTTTCCTGCCCAAGGTTAGCGATGGCTTTAATTTTACCAGTAGCGGTTTCCATAACAATGGCGGTACCATGCAATGAATTGTTACCCACCATCATTCTCATTAAGGCGCTTTCAACAACATCCTGCATATAGGTATCCAGTGTTGTTATGATATCTTTACCATTTTCCGGATCAACTTCTGCACCTTCCACCGGCATCAATGCACCGGCTGTGTAACGCATCAAACGCTGGCCAACGGTGCCTCTCAGCAAACTATCATATGTTTTTTCAAGACCAACGTTTTTAGAAGAGTCTAGTCTCGACAAACCAATCGTTCTGTTTGCCAGCAATACGTAAGGATTAATCCTTTTGTCGCGAGGATCTATAATGAATCCGCTCTTTGTTCTACCTTGTCTTACCAGTGGGAACTCACGTAGTTGCTTATATGCATCAAATGAAATTTTTCTTTTAAGCAGGTAATAGCGCTCTTTATTTTTATAAGCAAACTTTAACTCCTTAATGTATTCCTCGCTGGTTTTATCTTTAAACAGGTTTGATAAACAGATCCCAAGTGAATCAACATTATCTTTAAATCTCTTACCATCTTTTTCTCTCAGTGCATCTGCACCAAAATCAACATAGATATCAAATATGGGCACAGATGTACTCAGCATATTTCCATCTTCACTGTAGATACTGCCTCTTTCAGCATTGATAGGAAGATATTTCAGGTGAAGGCTGTCGCCCATTCCTTTCCAGTAACTTCCCTGTGCAGTTTGGATATATACCGCTCTGCCGAGAACCATTACGCCCAGTACAACTATGCCTAAGAAGCACAGGTACACTCTCCATAATATGTCTTTTTTAATTTCCAAAGATCAGGTGCCCGGTTGGTGGTTATATTATTTAAGTTGCAGGTTATTGTATTGTGTCTGTAAGATTCGTTGGTGCCTTTTTCAACTCTTTCAATCCTAATGGTTCAACTGCTTTAATCAGTTCACTTGCTTTACTCCTGTATATTACTTCGCTCTTTACCGACTTGTATTCGTATTCCAGTTCTTTTATATTTTTTTCGCTTGTGCTTATTTTCCGTATGAGCTTATCGGCATAATGCCCGTTGTAGATATAAGCAACCGCAAGCATTGAGAGGAAAAGAAAAAATGGAATATTTTTTACAATCATTTCGTAATTGAAATATTTTTTCCATTCAGACTTTAATCCGCCCTGCTGAACCTCTTCTGTTTCTTCTGCGCTCATTCGTATGCTTATATTTTTTCAGCGATGCGTAGTTTTGAGCTTCTCGATCTTGGATTAAGCTTTAATTCTGCCTCGCCGGGTGTTATTGGTTTTTTTGTAACTATTTTAAATGGTGAAGAAGTTTTTCTTCCGAATACATCTTCCTCTTTTTCTTCGAATGTTCCCTCTTTAAAGAAATTTTTTACCAACCTGTCTTCCAGTGAATGAAAACTAATGATGGCAATTCTTCCGCCGGTTTTCAATACCTGTACCGATTGTTCCAGCATTTCTTTTAATGCGCCTATTTCATCATTCACTTCAATTCTCAATGCCTGGAATACCTGTGCAAAATATTTGTTCGGATTGCCTTTTACCACAAGCTTTACTGCCTCTTTGAACTGGCTGATGGTTTTTAAAGGTGCAATCATTCTTTGTTCAACAATTGTACGGGCTAGTGTTTTGGCATTGGTTACTTCCCCGTTTTTCTCAAACATCTTGTGCAACTGCAGTTCTGAAAAATTTTTTAGTATGTCCGCTGCCGTTAGTTCCTGTCGTACATCCATTCTCATATCCAGCGCTGCATCATATCGTATCGAAAACCCTCTTTCTGCTTCATTAAACTGGTGACTGGAAACGCCGAGATCTGCCAGTATCCCATCAACTTCCGCACATTTATTTACTCTCAGAAAACGTTGCAGGTGCCTGAAATTTTGCTGGATAAAAATCACCCTTTCATCATCCGGCAGGTTTTGGTTTGCGTTTATATCCTGGTCGAACACGATTAGTTTTGCGCCTGGGCCAAGTTTTTCCAAAATCGCCCGGCTGTGGCCACCGCCTCCAAATGTGCAATCCACATAAATTCCGTTTGCCTTAACCTGCAATCCCTCCGTTACTTCATGGAGGAGCACCGGAACATGATAGCCTGTTTCATTTCCACCCGGTTGATCTGTAGCTTTCATGTTTTTGATGTGTGCCATAGTTAATCAACCTTGCTGAGCCGTCATCTTAATTTTGCCGGCCATTGAACAGGTTATCATTTGGTTTATTCATCACTTCATTCGCCAGTTTGCTGAACGAATCGGGTGAAAAAGAGTCAAAGAACTGTTGGTATTTAATTTTATCCCATATTTCAATTTTATTTAAAGCAGAAACCAGCACGATATCTTTTTCCAAAGAAGCATGCTCCATTAAATTTTGGGGCAACAATAACCGACCGGCATTATCCAGGTCGACCTGCGTGGCTCCATTTAAAAAGTAACGGCGGAATTCTCTAACTTTAGGATCGAAATCATTAAGCTGGCTTAATTCCTTAAATATTGGTTTCCAGCTTTGTAGTGGGTATAGGGTCAGGCATTTTTCAAAACCCCGGTTTATGACAAATGTGGTATTGTCCTCCCCCGGAAGCTGCTTTTTAAAGCCGGAAGGGAACAAAAAGCGCCCTTTCGCATCAATGGTAGATTCATATTCGCCAATGAAGGAGATCATGAAGGAGGAAAATTTGGGGTTAATTGAAAATTATTACCACAAAATAACATTTTTTCCCACTTTCTGACACTAAAATTATAAAAAAAGTTTATCCACAACTCGTATAGTGAGTCCTGTGGCGGATTTGCGCAGTAATTTACCTTATTAGTACGTGAGAAAGATGTGAATAACAGTGAATTGCTGTGGATAACGGGATTATCGAACCTCTGCGAACTGAAATTTAGCCAGCGAGCGGAATCATTATAGTAAAACAGCTCCCTTTTCCCAAGGTACTTTCAGGCCTGATGGTTCCATGGTGAGCGTCAACCATGGTTTTTACATAACTCAGCCCCAATCCGAAACCTTTTACATCATGAATATTTCCGGTATGTGCCCGGTAAAATTTTTCAAAGATCCGGTTCAGTGTTTCCTTGTTCATCCCGATACCGTTGTCTTCTATTTTGATCCGTAAAAAATTACCCTGGTTTGAAGTATGTAATTGAATATGCGGTTTTTCTTTTGAATATTTAACGGCATTGTCAAGCAGGTTGTTGATGATATTAGTAAAATGTACTTCATCTGCAAGAATGATATCTTTTTGTGCTTCAAGGTGAACATCAGTTTTACCGCCTTTGTCTTCAACAGGCAAGGCAATATTGTTTAATGCGCTCCTGATCATGGTATGGGCAGATAATTTTTTTAAGTTCAGTTGAACTTCCTGTTTATCAAGTAAGGCAGCTTGTAAAATTGTTTCCACCTGCTTGTTCATTCTTTTGTTTTCTTCTTTGATAATACTGGTGAAGTAATTTGTTTTATCCTTATCGCCACTTACCTTCTCATTCTTCAATGCATCCACCGCCAGTGAAATAGTTGCCAATGGCGTTTTAAATTCATGCGTCATATTATTGATAAAATCAGATTTGATCTCACTTAGTTTTTTTTGCCTGAGCAAAGTTCTGATGGTTAAAAAGAAAGCCGTTGTGATGATGATGGTAAAGAGGATAGCCCCCATAATAAACAAGGTGATCTCTTTAAGTACGATGGTGCCGGAGTGCGGAACTATTACTACAAGAAATTCGTCACGTGTTAAATTTTCCAGGTTACTGCCACTGGGTGGTATCAATTGTATAATGCGGCGCACATTGTGTGAACTATCGATATAATATTTAAAGAAATTTTCAGATGCAAGCGGATCGGATGTTAGTGAACTTTCAGTTATCGCAAACTCGAACGTAACCTCTTTCATTAAATTTTTCTTCAGGCTGCTGCGTAATATTTCCTGGATGTCTTCTTTGGAAAAGCGTTGTGTTACCGAAGGACGAAACAATTCAAGTTTCATTTTTTCAGAAAAGCTGAGGTCTGATTTTTTTGAGTATGGAAAACCCGATCGCTCCTGTACCAGTCGCTCTGCCGCTTCAGATACCGCTTTGGTGATATTGTCTTCAAGCTGCTGTTCTTTTATTTCTTTTGCGCTTTTTAACCATAGGAATTGAAAAAATATTAATCCAAGTAGTGATAGCAGGATCAACACCGTAATGATTGGAAAAATTTTTTTCATATTAAAATAAAAAAGCAATGCGTGCTGCCAACCGCAAAAATAGCATTCTATTGCGTAACAATTTCCCCTATTGATAAGTACACAAAAACTTTAACGAGACGTATCCTTCAAAAAAGCCCTCATAATTTAAAAGCAATTTGTAATAAAATCTTATTTTAGAAATATGATAGAACCAGCACAGGATGTATTACTCATTGCAGATCCGTTTCTGAAAGATCCCAACTTTATGCGGACAGTAGTGTATATATGCAGACTTTCGGATGAAGGTTGTTTTGGTTTTGTATTGAATAAAATGTTTGATCAGTCTTTGGGAGAACTTATTACAGACCTGGAAGATTTCGACATTCCTGTTTATACCGGTGGGCCGGTGCAGCCTGATACCGTACATTATATTCACCAGTATCCGGAACTTATTCCCGGAAGTTATAAGATATCGGATGATGTGTATTGGGGCGGCGATTTTGAAGTAGTGAAGGAACTTATCCGCAACAACCGGCTCGACCTGTCAAAAATCAAGTTCTTTATTGGTTATAGTGGCTGGGACAAGGATCAGCTTACCGATGAAATGAAAGAAAAAAGCTGGCTAACTGTTTCGTCTACCCGCAAATTGATTTTCGACACAGCCCCGGAAAATGTATGGAGAGACAGTATTGAACACCTGGGCGGAAAATATAAAATGATGATTCATTTCCCGATTGATCCCCAGTTAAATTAACGTATTACTATTCCTGACTAACTTGCTATACAACATTATTAAAACTCCGGCCAGGTGGGCAATAAAATTATATTGCAGGAATATTATTATCAATAATAAAGAGATATTGCAGTGCAACGGACCGCTGCTGATCGCCTGTAATCATCCGAATTCTTTTTTAGATGCAATCATTATTGCAACACTGTTTGATAAACCAATTTATTCACTTACTAGAGGAGACACATTTAAAAAGAAATGGCATGCAGCGCTATTGAATTCGCTCAATATGCTTCCTGTTTACCGGATGAGCGAAGGCGCCGAAAACCTGAACGAAAACTACAACACATTTGCAAAGTGTAAAAAAATATTCAAACAAAACGGAATCGTACTCATCTTCAGTGAAGGCTTATGCATTAATGAATGGAAACTGAGGCCATTAAAGAAAGGTACGGCCCGATTATCGATTAATAGCTGGGAAGAAAATATTGATGTGAAAATAATTCCTGCCGCTATCAACTACCAGTCATTTACATCCTTTGGCAAAAACATTCAATTGAACTTCGGTAACATCATCACAAAAAACGATATTCAATTAACTAACGGCCATGGTAACTCGATACATGAATTTAACCATGCATTGAAACAGGAATTAAAAAAATGCATTATAGAAGCTGATCATGAAAATGTTCATTTAATCCGGAACCAATTTGAAATAAAACAATCTTTTTTAAAAAGAATATTGCTTTTTTTACCCGGAATGGCGGGAATGATTTTGCATGCTCCCTTATTTATTCCTGTTCAGCAATTGAGCTGGCATAAGGCGAAACCATTTTGTCATTATGATTCTGTAATGGTTGGGCTGTTATTTATTTTATACCCTTTTTATCTGTTGCTTGGTGGCTGGTTGCTGCATTACCTGTTTGGCGGCTACTGGTGGTTGCTGATCTGGATGATGCCGGTATTGGCGTGGTGCTATGTGCAGGGAAAAAAGCAGTTTTGACGTTCGGATTCAAGCGGGTGCAAATCAGGTTTACTACTAGAACGTTTTTTAACACAACACGAATCATTTATTGAAATACAAACTCATGAAGCAGGATCGGTGCAACAAAAAAGCCCATACAAAATGTATGAGCTTTTTGTTTGTCCTGCGTTTGTTAATTATTTTTCTGTTGCGCCTTCTACCAGTACAGTAGTTTTGTTATTCAATACTTCAACAAAACCACCTAAAATAGTATAGGAAACAGTTGAATTTTTATCCTTTAAAATTTTCAGGTTGCCTGCTTTCAATGCACTTACGAGCGGGGCATGTTTATCGAGAACTTCAAACAAGCCGCTTATTCCCGGTAATTGCACGCCGTACACATCGCCGCTGAAAACTTTTTGCTCGGGTGTTAATATTTCTAATGTCATATACTAAGAGATAATCAGCTAATCAGCCAATTGGTTATTTATCTTGATTAAGCCTGTGCAGCCGCCATCAGTTTTTTACCTTTTTCGATTGCGTCTTCCAATGTACCTACCAGGTTAAATGCAGCCTCAGGATACTCATCCACTTCACCATCCATAATGGCATTGAAACCACGGATCGTATCTTCAATCGGAACCAATACACCTTTCAAACCGGTAAATTGTTCTGCCACGAAGAACGGCTGGCTAAGGAAACGTTGTACTTTACGTGCCCTTGATACTACCAGTTTATCTTCATCACTCAATTCATCCAAACCGAGGATCGCAATGATATCCTGTAATTCTTTATAACGTTGTAAAATCAGTTTAACCCTGTTGGCGGTGTTGTAATGTTCTTCCCCTACGATCAGTGGAGTCAAAATCCTTGAGGTTGAATCCAGTGGATCCACGGCAGGGTAAATACCCAGATCCGCAATCTTACGACTCAATACCGTTGTGGCATCAAGGTGAGCAAAGGTTGTTGCCGGAGCCGGATCGGTCAAATCATCCGCAGGTACGTAAACCGCCTGTACGGAAGTAATTGATCCGCTTTTTGTTGAAGTAATACGTTCCTGCATCAATCCCATCTCGGTAGCCAGTGTTGGCTGGTAACCTACCGCACTTGGCATACGACCTAACAGCGCCGATACCTCAGAACCTGCCTGGGTGAAACGGAAGATATTGTCAACGAAGAAAAGGATATCCTTACCCTGTCCGTCGCCTTCTCCATCACGGAAATATTCTGCAATGGTCAGTCCGCTCAACGCCACACGAGCTCTTGCTCCCGGTGGTTCGTTCATCTGTCCGAATACGAATGTTGCTTTTGAATCTTTAAGATTTTCCAGGTCAACAGCAGCGAGGTTCCATCCACCTTCTTCCATACTGTGTTTGAACTTTTCGCCATAGTTCATGATACCTGCTTCAATCATCTCTCTCATCAGGTCATTTCCTTCACGTGTTCTTTCACCTACACCTGCAAATACGGATAAACCGCTATATGCTTTCGCAATGTTATTAATCAATTCCTGGATCAATACTGTTTTACCCACACCGGCACCACCAAACAAACCGATCTTACCACCTTTTGCATAAGGTTCAATCAGGTCAATTACTTTAATACCAGTAAACAATACTTCTGTCGCAGTACTCAGATCTTCAAATAATGGTGGCTTGGCATGAATCGGGCGACCATTTGCTTTACTTACCTGTGGCAATCCGTCGATCGCATCACCGGTTACATTAAACAAGCGACCTTTGATGCCTTCTCCAACCGGCATGGTAATCGGCCTTCCTGTGTCAACCACTACAGTTCCCCGCACCAGGCCTTCCGTTCCGTCCATCGCAATGGTACGAACACTGTCTTCACCCAAATGCTGCTGCACTTCAAGAACCAGGGTGCCACCATCTTCACGCTTTAATTCAAGCGCATTAAGGATTTCAGGAAGTTTTGAATCGCTGTCAAACTGCACGTCTACTACCGCACCGATCACAGATTTTACTTTACCAGTATTAGCCATAAAAAGTATTTAAAATTGTAACGTTTTATTTCAGGCCGCAAAGGTAAGGGGTGAAGGCTGGAAATAAAAATTAGGATTAAGGTTTTTTTGCAGATCAATGGCTGCTGCCCGCAGGCAATTCTGTTTTTAATTGTTGCGGGTAATGGCGGCAGCAGTAACCTGCACCAAATTCCTGGGAAATTCGAGTGCTACCGGGAAATCTGCCAGCCCAATGCAGTAATTTTCTGCAATGGCTGCATAAACATAGACTTCTCCGTTTTTCCAATTCAAGAATTGGCGGTCGCCATGATAATAAAACAGTTTTACTACTGCATTAATTTTTAAAGAATCATCGGTATTCTTTTAAAAGTGCACACAAATTAAGCTATGAAAAAAATACCGGGCATCAGGAAGAAGCGTTTGCTGATTTACTTTTTACAGTCTTATTGGCAATCCACACGCCGGCCAGCATAATCAATAAACTGCCCACCTGCTTCCATCCGATATTTTCGCCCAGGAAAATCCCCCACATAATGGCTACTACCGGTATGGCATAGGTGACCATGGAGGAAAACACCACGCCGGCTCTTTTGATGAGCATATAAAAAAGAACTGAAGCAACAGCGGTTCCGAAAATTCCCAGCACAAATGAAAAGCCTGTGGATATCAATAACCCTTTGTCTGTAAGATCCTCATTGAAATACCCGGTAAAAAATAATACGGCCAGGGCAGGAATGGCATTCAGCACCAAGGCCAGCGAAGCAATGTTCATAGACGGGATATCGTACAAGTGTTTTCTTACCAGGTTGATATTGGTTCCATACATAATGGTAGCGATAACAATCAGCAAAACATCCGGTAATGAATGGTTACCGGAACCTGATGGCTGGCTCAGGAATAACAGTACACTACCGGTAAAGGCTACCAGCACACCGGCAATTTTATTTACAGAAGTGGCAGCTTTAAAAAACAAGGCACCTACGATGATCACAAAAATGGGCGTAAGCGAGTTCAACACCCCGGCCAAAGCACTATCGATCTGTTCTTCCGCAATACAAAAAAGATAAGCTGGTAATAAACTGCCCAGTGTTCCCGATAAAAAAACATAGATCAGTTTTGAAGCGGGTAAATTTTTAAAACTTCTATAGGCAACAGGCATCAACACCATACCTGATGAAATTATCCGCAACGATGCCACCTGGTAGGCCGTTAAATGCAATAAGCCTTCTTTCATCAGGATAAAACTGCTTCCCCATATAAAGGCAAGTAGAATAAAGAAGACCCAGTCGAAGAATCTGCCGTTCAAAAGAAAAGGTTATCGGTGAAAAAAAATGCAATTAAACACATTTTAGCCCCTTTTTCCTTTCTTTTGTGCGTAAATTCATTGTTCACCTAAACTAATTTTTATGGGCTTCCTCAAAGAATTCAAAGGTTTTGCCATGAAAGGCAATCTTGTAGACATCGCTGTTGCATTTGTAATGGGTGCTGCATTTGGTAAAATTGTAACCTCATTTACAGAGGGAATTGTTGCTCCCCTGATCGGTATGTTTGGCGGGGTAGACTTTTCCAAAAATGTAGTAACGTTAAAACAAAAAGTTATCGATGCTTCGGGGAACGTGAGTGCTGAAGCAGTTGTGTTGAAATACGGGCAGTTTATAACCGACATTATCAATTTCATTATCGTTGCCTTTGTAATGTTCCTTGTTATTAAAGGCATCAACAGCATGAAAAAGAAAGAAGAAGCTGCACCTGCCGGCCCATCTTCAACAGACCAGTTGCTGATGGAAATCAGGGACAGCCTGAAGAAATAAATTTACCTTGCCACTGTTTCATTGTTTATTCAATAGCAGTGGCATTTTTATCTTATTTACGCTATAAACGCACTAATTATTATGAAAAAAATTCTAATCTCAGCCTGCCTGTGTTCTTCATTCGCCTTGGTACAAGCGCAGGACGGTACCGTATCAGACCTTAAAAAAGAGGCAAATAAAACCATAAAGAAAGACGCTAACGATACCATTCCCAAAACATGGAAAACCGGAGGTACGTTTACGCTCAATATCAACCAGGGTTCACTGAGCAACTGGTCGGCAGGTGGAGATAAATTTTCATTCTCGCTCAATTCCTACTTAAACCTGTATGCATTTTATAAGAAGGGAAAAAACAACTGGGATAATTCGCTCGATCTTTCCTATGGATTTGTAAACACGACCAGCCTGGGCAACCGTAAAGCCAGCGATCGTATCGACCTTTTATCAAAATACGGTTACGATATTTCAAAACACCTTAGTGTGGGTGCATTACTCAATTTCCGCTCACAGTTTGCCAATGGGTATGCCTATTCAAAAACAGCTGCTGGAAAAGATACGGCCACACTTACTTCCAAATCATTCGCCCCTGCTTATTTGCTGCTATCCCTTGGATTGGATTATAAGCCCGTTAAAGATCTTTCAATTTTTATATCGCCGATCACAGGCAGATGGATTTTCGTAGGCGATACGCTTTTGGGGCCAGGTTATGGATTGGATCCGGGCAAAAAAGTAAAATCTGAGATCGGTGCTTTCCTTTCAGCCAATTATATGAAAAAGATCGGCACGAGCTTTACATTCAAAACCAGGTTCGATCTGTTCTCAAATTACAAACACGATCCCCAGAACATAGATGTTTACTGGTCGAATGTACTTACAGCCAAAATCACGAAGTTCATCAACTTCTCCTTAAACGTAGATATGATCTATGATAACGATACCAAAAACGTAGATCCGTCAAAAGGCCCGGCTCCTCAATGGCTGGAACTGATGGGCATCGGATTTTCCTATACATTCAGGAAATAACAAACCCATTTCAACCCGGATGCCATCTTAAAATATTGTTGATAATTGTTAGCTTTGTAAAGTCCCGAAGGTATTATCTTCGGGACTTTCTTTTCATGTAAAACACCACGCATTGAGCCATAATACAGAATCATACCAGATACGATTAGCGGATTTTGAAGGCCCTTTCGACCTGTTGCTCTTCTTTATTGAAAGAGATGAACTGGATATCTACAATATTCCCATTACAAAAATTACCAACGAGTTTCTCGATCATATTCACCAGACTGAAAAACTGAATATTGAACTAAGTAGTGAATTCATTTTATTTGTGAGCACGCTGATGCGGATCAAAGCAAAAATGCTGTTGCCGCGTAAAGAAGTAGACGCAAACGGAAATGAAATTGATCCGAGGATGGAACTGGTTGACAAAATTCTTGAATACAAAAAATTCAAGGAGGCCTCTGTTAAGATGGCTGAGATGGAAGCGATCAGGATGCTGATGATTAAAAGAGGGAACCTGCAGAGAGAGTTATCCCAGATTGGTGAGGAATCGGGCGAGGGTACCGAAATTCAAACGGTTACCATGTTTAAGCTGATGAAAGCATTTGAAAAAGTGATTCAGCGGCTTAAAGACAAATCGAACAAACCGGTACACACCGTTATCAATTACAACTATACGATGGAAGGCTGCAGGGAGTATATGCTCGATGTTTGCAGCAAAGAAAAAACACTTTCCTTCGAAAGGATATTTGATGATTGTGAAAACAGGATCCATGCTATTTTTCTTTTCCTCAACATGCTTGAACTGGTACAACAGAAATACCTGCATATTATCATCGGTGAGGGAAGGAATAATTTCATCATTGAATACAATGAAGA
The DNA here is from genome assembly GCA_018268085.1 of Bacteroidota bacterium. Taxonomy (GTDB): domain Bacteria; phylum Bacteroidota; class Bacteroidia; order Chitinophagales; family Chitinophagaceae; genus Ferruginibacter. The sequence goes on along the minus strand of JAFDXE010000014.1, from coordinate 70,711 downwards.
AAGAGAAGAAGAAGTACACATTCCTTTAAGCGCAGAGGATTTCGGGCAACTGAATTAAGAAAAGAATATACTCATCCAATAATAAAAAGTCTCCCGGTAATTCCAGGAGACTTTTTTAATAGCAATTCGATAGGATATGTTTTCCAGGGTTACTGATATCCAACGACCATCAGTTTCTATATTCAACAAATAGGTTTTTCAGAAGTATCGAGGTGTTTTCGCAGGAATTGTAAATAATACAGGTATAAGAACGGGGCTGATTTTTGCTAAGGATAATTGACAATAAAAGCTTCATGTGTTATCATCAATATAACGACGCCGGTGCAGCGAAAATTTTATAGAAGACGTTAATGAAAATATAAAGCGGCTTAATTCGGCAATGAGGTATTGGGCTGATTAGCTGAATTGCTTATTCATCCTTGTTTTTGTACAGTAATCAAAGCATGAGTGGCAAAAAAAAAGCTAATTGCCTATGAAACAATTAGCTTAAAAAATTTTGTGTTATTTAAATATTTGTGACAAACACCAGTTCATCGCCACAAATCCGTGTTATCGCGTTCGTGTTTTTAAAAGAATTATACGAGTACTTTCACCGCAGTCATCTCTCTCAGCATTGTTGCAATTGCGTGCGCATCAATGCCAATTTCTTCATACAACTGTTTAGGCGTTCCATGTTCTACCAGTCGATCCGGGATGCCCATAATTCTTACATCTGCTTTATATCCATGTTCATTCATGAATTCCAATACAGCAGATCCGAATCCACCTACTACCGTTCCATCTTCAATCGTAATAACTTTAGTAAACTTACCAAACACTTCATGCAGCATTTCCTCATCCAGCGGCTTCACAAAACGCATGTCATAATGTGCAGGGTTGATACCATCTGCCTTCACCTCACGGATAGCCGTAGCCGCAAAATTTCCCGGGTGACCAATGCTGAGTATGGCAATATCATTTCCATCTTTTAGCTTCCTGCCGGTACCAATCTTTATCTCTTTCATGGCTGTTCTCCATTCCGGCATAACTCCTTCGCCACGTGGATACCTGATTACGAAAGGAAGTTTATTGCTATCCAGTTGTGCCGTATACATCAGGTTTCTCAGTTCCGATTCATTCATTGGTGCACTGATAACCATATTGGGAATACAACGCATGTAAGCAATATCGTAACATCCATGATGTGTTGGCCCGTCTTCACCTACCAAACCTGCCCTGTCTAAACAAAATATTACAGGCAGCTTTTGTATCGCTACATCGTGTACTACCATGTCGTAGGCCCGCTGCATGAACGATGAATAAATATTGCAGAATACTTTCATTCCCTGCGTTGCCAATCCGGCGCTTAACGTTACGGCATGTTGTTCGCATATTCCAACATCGAACGCACGATCCGGCATTTTCTCCATCATGTATTTTAAAGAAGACCCACTGGGCATTGCAGGAGTTATACCCATTATCTTTTCATTCTGTTCGGCCAGTTCGATAATCGTATGCCCGAACACATCCTGGTATTTCGGCGGTTGCGGAATATCGAATGTTTTTTTGCGAATCTCTCCGGTTACTTTGTCAAATAACCCGGGTGCATGCCAGAGTGTTTGATCTTTTTCCGCCAGGTCGTACCCCTTACCTTTCACCGTTTTTATGTGCAGGATTTTTGGTCCGGGAATATCTTTCAGGTCTTTGAAGGTGTCAATAAGTTTTGAAACATTATGCCCGTCAATAGGACCGAAATAACGCAAACCCAGCGCCTCAAATAAATTGGCGCTGCTACTCACCATGCCTTTAATTCCGTCGGTAAGTTTTTGTGCCATGGAACGTGAAAAGGATTTACCAACCGGTAATTTTCCCAACAGGTTCCATACATCATCTTTTACTTTATTGTAAGTATGAGAAGTGGTGATATCCGTTAAATATTCTTTTAAAGCGCCAACGTTCGGATCAATGCTCATGCAGTTGTCGTTCAGGATGATCAGCACATTGCTATTGGCAGCACCGGCATGGTTCATTGCTTCAAATGCCAGGCCTGCCGTCATGGCGCCATCACCAATTACGGCAATATGCTGGCGGTCTTTTTCCCCTTTGTAATAGCTTGCCATGGCCATTCCCAAAGCCGCACTGATGGATGTGGAAGAATGACCTACACCAAACGTATCATATTCACTTTCGCTTCGTTTTGGAAAACCGCTGATGCCATGATATTTCCTGTTGGTTGGAAAAATATCCCTTCTGCCGGTGAGAATTTTATGACCATAAGCCTGGTGACCTACATCCCAAACCAGTTGGTCGTACGGTGTATTAAATACATAATGAAGCGCTACGCTCAACTCTACTACACCTAAACTGGCACCGAAATGCCCGCCGTGTACGCTTACCACATCGATGATGTACTGGCGTAACTCATCTACCACCTGTTGCATTTGTGATTTGCTGAGTTTTTTTAAGTCTGCAGGGCTATCAATTGTTTGAAGTAATGCGCCGGCTTTAATTTCCATTTACGTTAGGCTTTGGTTGCAAAATTACATTTTTAAGCGGGTTGCTACCGTATATATCCGAATTCTTTTCTGCTATGGTTTCATTTTTAAAATAAATTCAGGATCCGGGCAATTGTGCAGGTATTTACCGGCTTCCGACAGTTTACAAACACCCGGGTAATCTCCTTCATAATTTTCCATGTCCAGGATAAGCTGAAAATGGAGGTGCGGAGGCCAGTTCCCGTTTTCTTCCCAGGCTCCGAAATGCGCAAACGGTTCACCACGGGTAATGAACTGACCTTTTCTTTTGTCATCCAGGTCTTTTAACGATAAATGACCATACAGTGTAAAGAAGTTCAACGTTTCCAACTGGTGCTGCAATATGATAGTAACACCGTAATCACCGAAATTGTTGTTGAAAGCAAAACTATGTATCATGCCTCCCAGCGGAGCATATACGGTTGTGCCCGCTTCGCCCCATATATCAACGCCCAGGTGAATGCTCCTGGGTTCATTGTTTGCAACTCCAGGGTGCAGTACATTTTTATCAAAAAGTTGGCTGCGGCGGTACATTTCCCGGTGTTCCCTGTAGCCGCCGGTTAAAAAGCGGGCATGGTGTAATTTTCTCTGGGCTTCAATATATGCGTTGAATTTTTCTGCATTGTTGTACACCTGTTCTGAAAAATTTTTATTGGAAGCAGAAAGATCAATTGGTGCAATACTATCCTGTTCATCCCAATTTACCACCCTGTGAAAATCATGGGCATGTTTTTGTAAAATTGAAATGATCGACATCTGTCAGATTGTTTTGTTAGGAAAACTGAAAAATAAAACAGGCTGCATTAATGCCTTTTACACCACCACATTCACCATCTTCCCCTTCACAAATATGATCTTCTTCGGCGATTTTCCTTCCAGCCATTTCTGAATAATATCATTTTCCAGTACTATTTGTTCTACTTCCGGTTGCAACGCGTTTACATCCATACTAATGGTTGTACGAAGTTTTCCATTTACCGAGATCGGGTATTCTTTGCTTGTTTCCACTAAATACTTCTCTTCGGCAACAGGGTATACTGCATTAAGGATTGAGCCTTCATTGCCCAACTGCTGCCATAATTCTTCTGCGATGTGTGGTGCGTAAGGCGTAAGGAGGATCAGCACCTTTTCCAGGATTTCTTTTTTATGACACTTCAGATCAAACAATTCATTTACCGCAATCATGAAAGCGCTCACGGCCGTATTGAAAGAAAAATTCTCTGTATCTGATTCAATTTTTTTAATCGTTTTATGCAAAACTTTCAGCTCTGCATCTGTGGCAGCATCTGTATTCCAAACCCTACCCTTCATTTCATCAAAAAACAAACGCCATAATTTTCTTAAAAAACGGTGTACCCCTTCAATACCTTTTGTATCCCAGGGTTTGCTTTGTTCAACCGGGCCGAGAAACATTTCATACATACGGAAAGTATCGGCACCGTATTTATCAGTTAGTACAACAGGATCAACGGTGTTGTAATAACGCTTACTCATTTTTTCCGTTTCCACGCCGCAGATATACCTGCCGTTTTCAAGGATAAATTCGGCCGTAGCAAATTCTGTCTTCCATTTTTTAAACGAATCAATGTCCAGTTCAACGCCATCTACAATATTTACATCTACGTGCAGCTCATCCGTTTCATAATCACCCTTAAGGTTACCCGAAACAAATGTATTTGTTCCTTTAACCCGGTACACGAACCTGCTGCTTCCCTGGATCATCCCCTGGTTAACCAGTTTCTTAAAAGGTTCATCAAATCCAATGAGGTTAAGATCGTACATCACTTTCGTCCACATGCGGCTGTATAACAAATGTCCCACGGCATGTTCCGTTCCGCCTACATATACATCTACCTGGTTCCAGTAGTTGCTGGCGTGGCGGTCGCAAAAGGTTTGATCGTTATGCGGATCCATGTATCGTAAAAAATACCAGGATGAACCGGCATAACCGGGCATGGTGGAGGTTTCGCGTTTGACCTCACCCCCAACCCCTCTCCCAAGGAGAGGGGCGCTTAATTCGTTTTCAACAATAAAATCCGGTTGATTACGCAATGCCGTTTTTATTTTTTCAATTGAGGCAGCAACATTGTTATTTATTTCTTCATTGGTAATACGCACCATCACATAACCATATTCCGCTAACCATTTTTCACGGGCAATATCAAATTTCACTTGTTCAGCCGCATTATGATAAGCACCATCAACTTCAACAATCAGTTTTTTCTCCAGGCAAATAAAATCCGGGATATATCCTGCTACCGGATGCTGCCGACGGAACTTACATCCTTCTACCTGCCGGTTTCTCAATCGCTGCCAGATGATATCTTCTTCCAACGTTGGATCTTTCCTGTTTTCTTTAGCAAACCGAATGGTATTTTTCCATTCCTCAACGCTGCTGTTCATGTAGCCGTAGCGATCGGGCTGCATTGTTCCCCTCTCCTTTGGAGAGGGGTCAGGGGTGAGGTCAACAAATTCCTGTTCTTTCAACCTTCCTTTCACCTCTACCCAATCCTTAATATTCGCCAGCGGCCCTTCTCCTTCCGGACCCGGCCCGTACGCATCTACATGTGGTAAAGTAAGCGGCAACTCACTTTCATCTAAGGCAATAGCCACATCATCTTCCCAAACGATCGGAAACGGTTCACCCCAGTAACGCTGGCGACTGAAACCGGCATCTCTCATCCTGAAATTCACCTTACGTTTACCAATACCTGCTTCTTCAATTTTATTAATGGCAACTCCAATTGCATCCTTCATCTTCAAACCGTCGAGAAAATCCGATTGCTGCAAAACGGCATCCTTTGTTGGATTTGCTTCACTGCCATTGTATTCTTCTCCAATAATGTTGGTAACCGGAATATTAAAATGCTTTGCAAATAAATAATCACGCTGGTCGCCGCAAGGCACCGCCATAATCGCTCCTGTTCCATATCCTGCCAAAACGTATTCAGCGATCCATACCGGTATCGGCTTTCCACTAAAGGGATGCACCGCATACGCCCCGGTAAAACAACCGGTAACCTGCTTCACTTCGGCCATGCGTTCCCGGTCGCTGCGGCTTTTTACATAAGTAAGATAGTCTTCAACTTTTCCTTTTTGTGCAACAGTAGTAATTTTCTGCACCAGTTCATGCTCGGGTGCCAATACAAGAAAGTCAACGCCAAAAATAGTATCCGGGCGGGTTGTGTACACGTTTATATTACAAGCCGCATCTTTTACGGCAAATGATACTTCCGCACCTTCGCTCTTCCCTATCCAGTTCCGCTGCATCTCTTTCATACTTTCACTAAAAGCTACTTTTTCCAATCCCTCCAGCAACCGATCGGCATAAGCGGTAATCCTGAGATACCATTGTTTCATTTTCTTTTTCACAACCGGGAATCCACCACGTTCACTCACACCATTTACAACTTCATCATTGGCCAGCACCGTACCCAATGCTTCACACCAGTTTACTTCACCATAGGCAGAATAGGCAAGCCTTCTCTTCATCAGTATATCTTCCTGCTCTTTTTTCGTGTATGCGTTCCATTGAGCAGCCGTAAAATTTTTTGATCCGCTGGTTTCATATTTTTTTACCAGGTCGGCTATAGGCCTTGCTTTTTTTTGTGTGTTGCAGAAATAACTATTAAACAATTGTAAAAACAACCACTGTGTCCATTTGTAATAACCCGGCTCACTGGTTCGCACTTCCCTGTCCCAGTCGTAACAAAATCCTATTTTATCCAACTGCGATTTAAACGTGGCAATATTTTTTTCTGTGGTTACGGCAGGATGCTGCCCCGTTTCAATTGCATATTGTTCAGCAGGTAAACCAAAGCTGTCGAACCCCATCGGGTGAAGTACATTAAACCCTTTCAATCGCTTGTACCGGCTGTAAATATCACTGGCAATATATCCCAGCGGATGGCCTACATGCAACCCTGCTCCACTCGGATAAGGAAACATATCCAGCACATAAAATTTAGGCTTCGCATTTGCGCCTGCAGGCGTTTCTACTTTGTATTGTTTATCGGCCTTCCATTGCGCTCTCCATTTTTCTTCTATTTCCCTGAAATTATATTCCATTGTAATCAATATGTATTTTTATTTTTTGTCCCGGCTAATGATCATTGTTCCGCTTCAGTGGCGTCGCACACTTCAACCGTTATTCGCTGTTGAGCCAATAACAATATAAAATTTATTTTAACAAATAAATAAGCTGCTATAGAACAACTATCAAAATATATTTGGCAGGCAATCGTTTTTTTGCAGTGCACAAAAGTAAAACAAACCACTTAAAAATCTTTATTTTTGTCCGCTTTCAAAGCAGCTTACTTTCATCCATTACTTACAAAACGTACTATGGCTCAATTCGGAAAAGCATCCAGCAAAAAAGGTAAACCAAGTTATACCGGTGCAATCATTGGCGTATCCCTTGTATTATTTTTATTCGGAATCGTTGGCTGGTTCTTTTTAAATCTTCGTAAAACGGGCGACTATTTCAAAGAAAATATCCAGGTGCATACCTACCTTAACCGGGATGCTTCAAAAAAACAAATTGATAGTCTTGTTAACTATATTTCAGCTATACCTTATGCCAACCGGGTTGAATATGTAGACAAAGAAAAAGCGATTGCAAGATGGAATGCAGAGAATGATACTACCTGGAAGCAATTCCTTAGTAATAATCCACTTCCGGAAAGCATCGACTTTTACGTAAAGGCCGCCTATGTGCAAAAAGACAGCCTCGACGTACTTTCCTCCAATCTCCAGGGTACGTTCCCCGGTGTTATTTCAGAATTCCAGTTTCCCACAGAAACCGTAAGCAAAGTAGGTACATACGTAAAAACTGCCGGTGTTATTTTTTTAATTGCAGCCATACTGCTTACGATATTGGTAGTTTTTTCAATCGACAATACCATCAGGCTGGCGATGTATAGTAACCGTTTCCTTATAAAAACAATGCAGATGGTAGGTGCCACCCGGTGGTTCATCGCTAAACCCATCAACCAGCGGGCGGTGATCAATGGATTAATTGCATCAGTGATCGCCATTGCCGCCATCTGGGGAACAATACTGCTTATTGAAGGTTTTCTCCCCGATTTTAAACTGCTGCACGATAACAACGGGATGATCATCCTCTTTACTATAATAATTGTTTTAGGTATCACCATCTCACTGGCCAGTACACACCGATCCGTGATAAAGTACCTGCGCATGAAACTGGATGACCTCTATTAAACCTGCAATAAAAATTACACTATATTGCACGCTCAATTACATTACCATGGCGAAAGACAATAAACAGGTTTCAAACAACAACTTATTCGGCAGGGAAAATTATATCTGGATGCTCATCGGCCTTGTGGTTTTAGCATTGGGTTTCCTGTTAATGATGGGAGGCAAAAGCAGCAACCCGAATGAATTCGATCCAAAATCAGTGTACAGTACAACCCGTATTACGATTGCGCCCATGCTCATCATTGCCGGTTTCATCATCGAGATCTTTGCAATCATGAAAAAATCAAAATAAGCACATCCACATAAAATCATTTAACACCCACGCCGTATATTACGGCGTTTTTAATTAAACAACTAACAACTAACAACTAACAACTAACAACTAACAACTAACAACTAATAACTCATAACTAATAACTCATAACTCAGAATCCATAATTCATAATTCATAATTCATAATTCACAATTCATAATTCATAATTCATAATGACTTCCCTCCAAACCACCATCGTAAGCATCGTTGAAGGACTAACAGAATTCATACCCGTTTCTTCAACCGGCCACATGATCATCACGGAAAAACTATTACATATTCCCGATGATGAATACACAAAAATGTTTACGGTTGCCATTCAACTGGGCGCCATACTTGCGGTAGTTGTACTTTACTGGAAAAAATTCTTCGACTTTAAAAATCTTCCTTTTTATTTTAAATTGGTAGTTGGTGTAATTCCTGCAATTATTTTAGGCTTATTGTTCTCCAAAAAAATTGATGCGTTGCTGGAAAGCTCTTTAACAGTTGCCATATCATTACTTGCCGGTGGGGTTGTACTGCTTTTCATTGATAAAATCTTCACTAAACATACAAGTGCTTCAGAGAAACAGGTTACCTACCTGCAATCATTTGTTATCGGGATCTGGCAATGCCTGGCAATGGTACCAGGTGTTAGCAGGAGTGCTGCTTCCATAATTGGTGGTATGCAGCAAAAACTTACCCGTAGCGAAGCTGCAGAATTTTCTTTTTTTCTTGCTGTACCTACAATGCTGGCAGCTACAGGTTATAAATTATTAAAGTACTATAAAGAATCAGGTGGATTTACCGGCGAGGAAATTAAAATGCTGGCGTTGGGAAACGTTGTTGCTTTTATCGTTGCGGTTATGGCCATAAAATTCTTCATCGGCTTTGTAAAAAAATATGGTTTCAAAATCTGGGGAATTTATAGAATTATACTGGGTGCCATTTTACTGGTGCTGATCTCAAAAGGGATAATTCAATAAAATGATGCAGCTATCAGTTTTAATTATTAATTTTTCATTCTTAATATAATTGATGCAAACTGCTTCCAAAAAAGTTATCAATGGCTGGGCTATGTATGATTGGGCCAATTCGGTTTACAATCTAGTAATTACATCAACCATTTTTCCCGCTTATTACGAAGCCATCACAAAAGAACGAACAGACAGCAGCGGCCAAGCCTATGTGCATTTCGCAGGCAGGGAGTTTGTGAATACATCGCTGTACAACTACGCACTGGCAACTGCGTTTTTAATTGTTGCAATTATTTCTCCATTACTTTCTTCCATTGCAGATTATAAAGGAAACAAAAAGAGTTTCATGAATTTCTTCCTCACCATGGGAAGTTTTGCCTGTTGCGGATTGTTCTTTTTTAAATCGCACAACGATTTATCCATTGGCATACTCTGCATGATCATTGCCTGTGTTGGTTATTGGGCAAGCCTCGTTTTTTATAATTCATTCTTACCGGAAATAGCAGCGCCTGATGACAGGGACAGGGTGAGCGCCAAAGGATTTTCAATGGGCTATATCGGAAGCGTAATCCTCCAGGTTATTTGTTTTGTTTTTGTATTTAAACCGGAAATCATCGGCGGAAACAAAGAATCTGTAATTCAATACCAGCTTTCCTTTTTACTCGTGGGAATCTGGTGGTGGTCGTTCGGGCAATTTTCTTTGAGCAGGCTACCTAAAAGCATACCTGCAGGCGAGGGCAATCAAAAAAATATCTTAACCAATGGTTATCGTGAGCTGGGAAAAGTATGGAATCAACTCTTACACCTGCCTGTTTTGAAAAGATATCTTTTTTCATTTTTCTTTTTTAACATGGGCGTGCAAACAGTAATGCTTGCTGCTACTTTATACGGCAAAAGTGAACTACAGATACCCACTGAAAACCTCATCGTTGCCATTTTAATCATACAGATCATTGCCATACCCGGCGCATTCTTAATCTCCAGGTTATCGGGCCGCATTGGCAATTTTAAAGCACTGATGATTTGCGTAGCTACCTGGATACTCCTCTGTATTGCCGGATATAACCTTCCCGTAAAAGGAATAATTGAATTTTACGCACTCGCAGTTGCGGTAGGTTTTGTAATGGGAGGCATTCAAAGCCTGAGCAGGAGTACATACAGTAAATTAATGCCCGTTACTAAAGATACCACTTCATTCTTCAGCTTCTATGATGTAACGGAGAAGATCGCCATCGTTATCGGCATGTTCAGCTTCGGATTTATAACAGAATTAACCGGATCACAACGGGGATCCGTACTCGCTTTAATCATCTTCTTTATTTTCGGTGCCATCGGTTTAACCTTAGCATTGCGTAAACAAAAACAATTATCTGCAGATATATGAAACTCTATACAATCAATACCGGTTATTTTAAATTAGACGGGGGCGCCATGTTTGGCGTGGTTCCAAAAACGATATGGAACAAATTAAACCCGGCAGATGAAAACAATATGTGTAACTGGGCCATGCGTTGTTTATTGATTGAAGATGGCAACAGGCTTATTTTAATAGACAACGGAATCGGCGATAAGCAGGATGCAAAATTTTTCGGGCATTATTATTTACATGGCGACGACACACTTGATTCCTCACTGGCGAAACACGGGTTTGGTAAAGATGATATTACGGATGTATTTCTTACACACCTGCATTTTGATCATTGCGGCGGCAGTATCAAAAGAGAAGGAGATAAATTGGTTCCTGCATTTAAAAACGCAACATTCTGGAGCAATGAACGTCACTGGAAATGGGCAACAGAACCCAATGATCGTGAAAAAGCTTCCTTCCTGAAAGAAAACATTTTACCCATCAAAGAAAGTGGCCAGTTAAAATACATTGAAACATCGGCTGATGATTTTCCTGGATCCTTAAAAGTGCGGCAGGTATTCGGGCATACCGACGCCATGATGCTCCCGCAAATAGAATACAAAGGAAGAACGATTTTATATATGGCAGATCTTTTACCATCTGCTGCACACATTCCCCTGCCTTACATCATGGGGTATGACATGTTCCCTCTCACAACATTGAACGAAAAGAAATCATTTCTTACCGAAGCACAGCAAAACAACTTTGTATTATTTTTTGAACACGATCCGCAAATTGAATGCTGTACACTGGAACTTACCGAAAAAGGTATCCGGAAGAAAGAAGCATTTACATTATCGGAAATATAGCACTACCTGAAACTTCTCATGGAAGTAAGGGGATAACGAAGGTTGGAATAGCCCATCATATCTACTTTAATACTACCTACGGAAATCGGGCTTTCTACACGTAACAACAAATGATTGGGATCATCACTTACCCATGCGTTCATTTTTTCTCCGCCTTCAAAAATGGTTCCCTTAACCAACAGCGGTTTGAATTTTATCGCATTGAATTTTCCATAACGGGTTTTAATTTTTTCTTTCCCAATGTAACGGATGTATAAGTGATAAATCTCATCATCCAAAAACATATCGAAAGGGATTTTGTCGCCGGGTTTGTATTTATTGAAGTCGATGTTACGGGCATAATACACAGCGCTCACCACATCCTGCATACAATCTGAAATTTTAAATACTCCGTTTGTACTTACAGCGGTATGCTCATTCTGGTTAAAGGTTACATTATTGTATTTTTTATATCCTCCTTCATCAATGTTGCGAATGAATTTATAGGGTTGCATGGTAGCCGTATCTATATAACTTTCATAGCGGTCTCTCACCCTGAAAAAATTATCAAAGAAAGAATAGGTTTTTCCAACACCTACGCAATGATAGACCGGCCTGCCATTGAACCTTTCCAATGTAACGGTAAAATTTGCTTCGCCTGCGGGAACGTAAGCACCAAGTGTGGAATAATAAACCGTCATGGTAACGTTTTCACCGGCACTGAAAGCTGTATTTCGTATTCCGCAAAAAGAATCATCTAATGGAGAACTGCCCATGGCGAAAAAACAAACCGGTAATAAAAACAGCTTTGTAAATCTTTTCATCTTTCCTTCATTATTTTGATTCCAAAAATGAGCAGGCTTCCGATTATCGCCGGGATCACCAGGTTTATTAACCATATTCCAAACGCCGCCGCCTGAATTCCCAATATATTTGAACTGTACACACTTAACAGCGTTACACTTGCTGTTGCCCTTATCGGCAATTCGATGAAACCAACCGAAGGTAACAAAGCCATGGCCACATAAAAAATAGTAATCACCCAAAAAAACAGCATTACCGGAATTTCAACGCCCATTACCTGTAAGAGCAGCACGTATTGCAAAATAAACACCAGATAGCGGAAAAAAGATAAAAATAATATTCTTAACAATTGTTTTCCGGTGAAAAAATCAACCACTTCCACGTATTTCAGCATTCGTTGTAAAAACCTTGTCTTGGCAACGATCATCACAAAAAAATGCACTTTGAAATAAACGAGTAACAGGATAACGGTAACGATAATACTAACATAGATCATTGCATTGCTGAGAAATGACGGGAAAAGACTCAACAGCTTTTCACTTTCATCTGAGTTTGCCAATACGATTAATCCAATAGATCCCATCAGCATGGTAACCGTTAACTGGCTGATACTTCCCAGTATTGTAAGAGATATCGCTTTTAACCTGTGCCTTTCATCAACATACATTATTCTTCCGCCGTATTCTCCTATGCGGTTAGGAGTAAGCATGGTTATACTGCAGCCAGCCAATACAGACTTAAATGCTTTCGTCAAACTGAACTGTTCAAGGGGAGATATCAATCGCTTCCATTTTGCTGCTTCAAAACCCCAGTTCACTATCATTAATCCACACACCAGCCAAAAACCTGCATCTGCCCAGCTATGCCTGATCTCCCTCCAGCGCAATGCAAGATCGGGCTGGCGTATAATCTGTTTATACAAACTATAAGAAAGCACAATGAATAGCACCGGCCCCAGCAGGTAGTTGATTATTAATTTGATATTTTTGTTCAACAAAGAAATTTATCCATAAAAATAGGCTGCGCATTGCAAAAAGCATCAAAAATCATTTTGGGAATTGATCCGGGAACCGTAATCATGGGTTATGGCCTCATACGTATTAAAGGTGCCGCTATGCAATTAATTGAAATGGATGTGCTGAAATTTTCTTCCAAACAGGATGCTTATGAGCGGCTCGCAAATATTCACCACAGGGTGTCTCAACTCATCAGAACACACAAACCGGATAGCTTTGCCATTGAAGCCCCCTTCTTTGGAAAAAATGTACAAAGTATGCTCAAATTAGGAAGAGCACAGGGGGTTGCCATAGCTGCGGCCATGCATGCAGGATTAGACGTTTGTGAATATTCACCAAGAAAAATAAAACAGTCGATAACCGGTAATGGTAATGCAGATAAAGAGCAGGTGATGAAAATGCTTCAGCACCTTTTACAATTTTCGCAGGATCCAAAACACATGGATGCTTCAGATGCACTGGCTGTAGCCGTATGTCATCATTTTCAGCAAAGCAATATGCTGCCTTCGTCTTCTTCAAAAGTGAATGGCTGGAAAGATTTTATAACGAAAAACCCCGGCAGGTTTAAACTGAAATAATTATCGCTGCAATAATTACTTTCATCAAAAAACAATCAGAGATTTCCGATAATCATTTTTTGAAACATTTTCAGTTCTTCTTCCGTTACTTTAATTTTTGGTTGTGTAAAATTTAAATCGTTGGCTGTATTGATCGGCAATAAATGCATGTGTGCATGCGGAACCTCCAACCCAACAACGCTAATACCACAACGTTTACAATTGAATGATTTTTCTATCGACTTTGCAATGGGTTGGGCAAACAATAACATTTTCGACAGGTAATCGCCCGGAAGATCAAATAGTTTATCTACTTCCAGTTTGGGCACTACCAGCACGTGTCCTTTAACGAGCGGGAATATATCGAGGAAAGAAAAAAAATGCTCGTCTTCTATTATTTTGTAAGAGGGTATTTCGCCACTGATGATCTTAGTGAATATTGACATAATTTTTTCGCTAAATATACAAACATAAAAAAGCCATTCAAAAACTGAATGGCGATTATAAAACATGTTTCAAACAATCAGATCGTAATATCTTCGAGTTTAAATTTCAATACACCTGCAGGAACGGATACTTCAGCGATTTCTCCAACCGTTTTGCCCAATAGACCTTTACCGATGGGTGAAGTAACAGAAATTTTACCTGCTTTAAGATCAGCTTCTGTTTCTGAAACGATCTGGTATGTAACGGTTTTCTTTGTACTGAGATTGGTGAGCGTTACCTTGGTTAAAATACTCACTCTGCTCGTGTCGATTGTAGATGCATCCAGTATCCTTGCATTTGCAACAGCGCCTTCCAATGTGTTGATCCTTGCTTCAAGCAAACCCTGCGCTTCTTTTGCTGCATCATATTCTGCATTTTCTTTCAGGTCGCCTTTTTCCCTTGCTTCTGCAATGGCTGCACTAGCTGCGGGCCTGTCAACTGTTTTTAAAATATGTAGTTCCGCCTGCATCTTATCAAATGTTTCCTGCGTTACATAATTCGTTTCTGCCATAAAATTCTTTTTAGTATATAGAAAAAAAATACAACGCCTCAGACCAGCTAAAGCGTTGCACATATATACAAATATAAATAAAAAGCAGGTTACAGCAGCACACAATTAAATAATCCCGGTTAAATCCCCAGTTTTTCCAGGAGTATGCTGCTCATTTTAAAATAGGCCTCTCTTGAGTACCCGGCAATATGCGGTGTTATCAATACTTTTTTATGACGGGTAAGAAATTCAAACTGTTTTACTTCATCAACAGATAAGGTTGCTATTTTTTCATTTTCCAAGACATCAAGTCCGGCGCCGGCAATATGTTTTTTTTCCAATGCATCAATAAGAGATGCTGTATGTATGATCTGCCCACGGGAAGTATTAAGAATATACGGTTGTTGTTTTAGTGAAGAAAAAAATTGGGTATCGGCTATATGAAAAGTTTCATCTGTAAGCGGAAGATGAAAACTGATCACATCAGCATACCTGCATATTTGTTCCATATTCGCTTCACGAACAAAATTGTTAGCAAAACCTGATTTGTATTTATCAAAAGCCAGCACATTTACATCAAAACCGGCTAATAGTTTTGCAAAAGCTGCACCGGTATTACCGTAACCGATGATGCCAACTACTTTACTACTTAGTTCAACACCGCGGTTCTCATCACGAAGCCAGATTTTTTCTTTCACTTCATTGCTGCTAATGGAAATATTGTTCATCAAATTCAGCAACATTCCCAGCGCATGTTCTCCCACGGCATTGCTGTTTCCTTCGGGTGTGCTTACACAACGTATATTTTTTTCTGCAGCATACTTGGTATCTATCAATTCCATGCCGCTACCCAACCTGCCGATCCATTGCAAATTAACCGCCTTATCCAGGATTTGCTTATCAATTTTTAACCGCGTAGTTACCACCAAACCCGTTGCCCGGTTAATTACCTGTAATAATTCATCATACGTTATTCCTGGTGCATACGTTACCTCATACCCTTTTTGTGTAAGAGTATGTATTAAATAATCATGCGCTTTTGCTGTAATAATAACCATCATGGTAAATAAGCCGTCATGCTGATTTCTACATTTACATTTTTGGGCAGTCCTTTAACGGCTACGGTTTCTCTTGCAGGATAATCTGATTCAAAATAAGAACCATATACTTCATTAACTTCTGCAAACAAACTCATATCACTCAGGAAAATAGTTGTTTTAACTACGTGATGAAAATTGGCAGATGCTGCGTAAAGGATTGCTTTTATATTACGCATCACCTGGTGTGTTTCTTCTTTAATGCCCGAATTCACCAGTTCAGAAGTGCCGGGAATCAGTGCAATCTGGCCGGAAAGGAATAATAAATTACCAGCTTTCACGGCCTGGTTATAGGGGCCGATGGGAGCCGGCGCATCTGTTGTAATAAATATTTCTTTTGACATAGTTTATTTTAATTGACTACAAATATATCTTAATCAACAACCTATTTTTGCAAAAATTTTAAGATGAAAATAGCTGTTATTGGAAATGAATCCTCTGTTAATGAACTCACCGGCATTACCAATACACTGGAATGGGTGGTGGTAAAAAATCTCACTGAAGCAATACAGTTAAATGATATTGATACCATTTTCAATCTTTCAGAAAATGCAGCTATGGAAGATTATTCATTGATTGCTATCCCGGTTTTTGTAAACAGTGTAACAACAACACTGCAACAAATGAAGACTAATGATTGGGTTGTAAGAATAAACGGGTGGCACGGATTTATTAAAAGAAGTTCATGGGAATTTGCAGGAACATTGAGCAGTGTTCACCAGTCTGTTGCAGATTCACTGCAAAGAAAATTAATCGCCTGCCCCGATGAACCTGGATTTATTTCAGCCAGAATTATTTCGATGATCATTAATGAAGCTTTTTTTGCTAAAGAAGATAAAATAAGTACGGAAGATGAAATTGATATCGCTATGAAGCTGGGCACCAATTATCCCAAAGGTCCTTTTGAATGGGCCAGGGAAGTTGGAATAAAGAATATTTATGAGTTATTGTTTTGTTTAAGTAAAACGGATAATAGATATCAACCTGCTTCATTGCTGCAAACAACAATACAACAACCATGAGTTTAATTTTAAATATTGATTGTTCTACAGAAAAAGCAATAGTTGCCGTTGCAGAAAATGGAAAGGTATTGCAGGAAGTTTCCAATCAGCAACAAAAAGAACATGCGTCTTTTTTGCATATAGCCATTGAAGATGTGATTAAAAAAACGGGCGCAACATTACATACAATTGATGCGGTTGCCGTAGCTAACGGCCCTGGTTCGTACACTGGCTTACGGGTAGCCATGGCTAGTGCCAAAGGGCTGAGTTATGCATTATCCAAACCATTCATTGCATTGGGTACGCTTGATATTATGGCAGTAGCTGCTGTACTTGAAACCGGAAATGAATCGAACGTATTGTATTGCCCGATGATAGATGCGAGAAGAATGGAAGTATTTACTGCACTGTATGATGAACGTATGGATAAAGTGGTACCCGAACAAGCATTGATTCTCAATGAAAATTCATTCAACGATTATTTACAGAAAACGAAAATATACTTTTCCGGAAACGGATCTGAAAAATTCAGGGGAATTGTACTAAGTAAAAATGCTGCATTTATAACTGGAGAAAATAGTATGCAGGCAATGAGTATTTTGTCTCACAAAAAATTTTCAGCAAATAGTTTTTCCGACTTATTATATGCTGAACCATTATATGTCAAAGAGTTCCACTCATCACCCGATAACTCCGGTAAAATAATAAATTATTGAAAAGTTTATTTTAACAATATAATACAAACATACTTAATATATCAATGTATATTTGCAGTCTAAACAGTATTGTTTAAGCATTTAAAATTTACCTATGATAGTAGCGACACAGCCAAATGAGCAGACGATGGAAACTTCAAATGTAACCCCCGATACATTGAAGATTAATTTTCACAATTTGAAAAAAGCGGCGTTGGTTTTAAGATCATTGAATCACAAACTTCGCCAGCAGATCCTTGCATTAATTGAAACAGAAAAGAGAATTACAGTTACTGAAATTTATGTGCGTATGCGCCTCGAACAATCAGTAGCTTCTCAGCATCTAGCAATATTAAGACGTGCAGGAATTGTAACAACACAGCGTGACGGAAAATTTATTTATTACACCGTTAACCACAAAAGAATTGATGAAATAAACCAATTCGTACAAAACCTTGTAGGGTAAAGCTCATAGCATTGTAATGAAAGCGGATGAAATTCATCCGCTTTTTTATTTTTAACTTTGACAGATAAATTTTTAAAAAATGTTCATACAACAGTTATACACCATTTGCCTAAGTGAAGCAGCCTATTATATTGAAAGCGAAGGTGAAGTTGCCATCATTGATCCATTAAGAGATACAGATGTTTATATTAAAATGGCAAAGGAAAGAAATGCATCAGTGAAATATATTTTTGAAACGCATTTTCATGCTGACTTTGTAAGTGGTCACCTGGATTTAAGCAAACAAACCGGCGCTCCTATAATTTATGGTCCGGGCGCTAAAACAAATTTTCCAATTCACCAGGCAAAAGATGGCGAGATATTTAAACTTGGTAAACTAACAATTGAAGTAATACATACACCCGGACATACACTGGAAAGCAGTTGCTATTTATTAAAAGATGAAGAAGGAAATCCTTATGCAATTTTTACCGGGGATACATTGTTTGTAGGTGATGTTGGTCGCCCCGATTTAAGCAGTGGCAACATGAGTTCCGAAGAACTTGCCGGGATCATGTATGAAACCATTCAGCATAAAATTTTACCATTGGCAGACCATATCATTGTATATCCTGCACACGGCCCCGGCAGTAGTTGTGGTAAAAATTTAGGCCAAAATACCTATAGCACGATCGGAGATGAAAAAAGAATGAATTATGCATTGCAGGCATCATCGAAAGAAGATTTTATAGCTTCCGTTACACATGGATTAAATGCGGCGCCTGTTTATTTTGCCATCAATGCCCGGATAAACCAGCAGGGATATGAAACGCTGAATGAGGTTAAATTAAAAGGTATGCAGGCATTAAGTATAGAAGCATTTAAAAAAGCTTCAGAAGGGAAGATAATTCTGGACACAAGAACAGCGGCTGCATTTACGGAAGGATTTGTACCAGGTTCCATTTTTATTGGTCTTGAAGGCCGCTTTGCAGAATGGGCTGGCACCTTATTGGATTTTAATACGCCTATTTTATTGGTAACAGCACCGGGTAAAGAAGAAGAATCCGTGATCAGGTTATCAAGAGTTGGCTTTGATAAAATGGAAGGTTACCTGGAGGGCGGTTTTGAAGCCTGGAAAAATGCCGGTGAAAAAATTGATATGATTGTTGATGTGGAAGCAGATGAATTGCTGATGGACATGCCACACGATCCAAACCTGGTTGTTGTTGATGTACGCAAAGAAACCGAATTCGGGGATGGACACCTCAAAGATGCGGTGAACCTGCCTTTAGATGAAATGACTGATAATGCCTTGCTGGCCCAGTTTGAAGACAACCAGAACCTGTATGTACATTGTGCCGGCGGTTACCGGAGTGTAATAGCGGCATCACTCTTAAAGCGCCAGGGAATTCATAACCTGAGAAATGTTTTGGGTGGATGGGGAAAAATCAAGCAACAGGAAGGCGTTGAGATAATTAAAGAGGCAAGTGTATTGAACTAATATAGCAGTTACTACAAAAAATGGGTGTTTTCACGGTTTTTTATGCTGGCAAAATAAACAAAATTTGTAGTAAGGATTAATTGCTGCTATCATCTTTTTTTAAGTTGATGTTTTAATCCGTACCCTTAATTTACAACGTTACTATTCCATTTTTTACTGCATAAAGTGCCAGGCCCACCCTGCTTTTTATTTGTAATTTTTCGAACAGGGAATTTCTATATCCATCTATTGTTTTGGGGCTTAAAAACATCCTGGCTGCAATTTCATTGTAAGTCATTTCGCTGCATGCCATCTTCAGGAATTCCATTTCTCTTTCACTAATCAATGAAAGGCTTTCAGCCTTCAAAGAATCGTTATTGCCTGTTTGGAGAGAATGTACCAGTTTACCGGTTATGAAATCTGTATAATAAAAACCTTTATTTAATACGGCATGAATGGCTTCGCCCAGTTCTTTAGGCTCAACGTCTTTACTCAAATAACCTTTTACACCTAGCTTGAGCATTTTTACTATGCTTTCCTCTCTTTCAATCATACTTACGGCAAGTACTTTAACCAGCGGATAATTGGTATTGAGCCATGTTACGGTATCAAAACCATCCATACCCGGCATGTTTACATCCATCAGTATAAGATCGGGTTGGTTTAGCTTGTCTATTTTTTTCTGGAGATCGTATCCGTTATCAGCCTCAAAAACAATAACACAATCAGGATACAACATTTCTATCAGGCTTATCAATCCTTTACGGAACAACCTGTGATCGTCAACCAGGGCTATTTTTGGTTGTTCAGCAGCAGTCATAAACAGGAATTTAGTTTATAGTATCAGGAATGCTGATGATTACTTCTGTGCCTTTACCTGGAGTGCTGTAAAAGTTCAAATTGGCATTAATCAATTGAGCCCGGTTGTGAAGATTTTTTAATCCTGCACTTGTATCTGATCCGGAATCCTGTATACTAAAGCCTACACCATCGTCCCTGATTGCTAATATATATTTATTTTCCTGATTGTGATGCTGCAAATGCAGATCTATATTTTTTGCATTAGCATGCTTGATACAATTATTTAAAATTTCCTGAACCATACGGTAAAGGATAATGGCTTTATCTGCAGGTATATGTATATCTCCTGCATCATTACTAAAAGTTGCAGTAAACTGCCCGGTTTTATTTAACCTTTCAATTTCTATTTCAAGTGCTTTTATAACTCCTGTTTTAGATAGATGGTCACTGCCAAGACCGACGGATAAACTTTTAAGATCTGAGATTAACTGGCGGGTTAGAGTTTTGGTGTCTTCAATTTTTTGTATTGCCTTACTGCTGTCATCCAGGTTTAGTGTATTGAGATTGATTTTGATCAGGCTGGCAATTTGCCCGAGGTTATCATGAAGTTCATGACTTACATGGCGAAGTGTTTGTTCCTGGATTTCGATTTGGGATTGAAGAAGGTTTTCATTGTATTCCTTTTTAATTAGTTCCCTTTCCAAAAACATTTGTCGACGTTTTTTAAAAAAGTACAAAACAAATATAAATAGAAAGAAAGCAACCAACAGGAAAACAACAGAAGCAACTATAATTAGTATATATACTTCGTTCTTTTGCAACATAAGTAAAAAGCTATACTGAGGCATCCATATAACAGAATATTCAAAAAAGCAAAAACAAAACTATACATTTTTTTTTCGTTTATTTTAAATTCCTGTTGAACAGAATAATTGTAGAGAATATTTAAAATCATTCCTCCAAAATAAAAGAATAGCAAACCTGCAACGATCCAAAACATCGGTTCCGTAATGGGATTTGATTTTTCTTGAGAATAATTTAAATAATCAAATAGATAAATTAAGGAGAATAGTATCAGTACAAGAGAAACAAGTGTATTTGAATAAGTGTTAAATGAATTAAAGCCCTGAATAAATAATATATTCCATAAAAAAAAAGGGAAGCAAAAATAAGTTGTTGCCCGAACGAACTTAACAAGTTTTATGTTTATTACTTTAGCACTGATAATAAAGGAATAAAAACAAAAAGAAATGGGAACATAAATAGTATAAAGAAAATAATTTTTTGTTCTCATTATATAGCCCATATAAAATGCAACAGACTCATTAAGTAAAGTGTAAACTAAAAATGGAATAAAATATTTAAAAATGTTCTTTTGGCCACAAAATAATATTGCAGCCAAAAGAGCAACAGATTCTGAGATGATTGGAATGAACTGCATCTTTAAGGCCAGGGATTTCCTACATTATACGGCAATATATTAGGCGTTACTTCTTTCGACATACCTTCGCCGGCAAATAACACTGTTAAACGACCACTGTGATCTGGGGATATTATTGTGCCGGTACCTGGATATGTTGACCTGTCTGGATATCTTCCAATAAAAACGTCGATATTCTTATAACTTAATCTTTGTAATAAATCGAGGTAACCTTTTAGTGCTGCAATATCATACCTTACTGCGACAGTTTTGGAATTTGCCAAATCAGGGCACTTCTTCTTCAAATTTTCGTATTCTATTGAATCAGTTTTAAAATCTTCCCATAGTACAACTGCATTGTAAGCTTTATCATTAAAAGTTTTTATGCCAGCCGTATCAGGAACTTTTACATACACGGTATCGTGAACCACACGGCTATCCTGATTGGAATTTGTTGTACAGGATATCTGGGAAACAACAAGGAAAAAGACAGATAAGAAAATAATTGACTTCATTTTTTATAGTTTAATGTTCGATAATTACCCAAAATACTTTTCAGACTTTAATTTTCAATGCAAATAATCAAAATCAGGTATTTAAAACAAAAAATACCGGAAAAACACCTACCCCTTTTCATCCTTTTTCCTTGAACTTTTTTTGTAGTGGATATTTACGTTTGTTAACACACAAAAATAAATTTTATGAAGACAAAACTATTTTTATCAATATTACTTATTCATATAGCCGGTCAGGGATTTAATCAAACAATTTGTTTAAATCCAGCACAAAAGAAAATTATTCGAGGTGCAGCAGGAACTACATTAACTGTTAATCCGTTTATATTTTTTGTTACAGGATGCCCGGCAGCATCTATTACAAACGCAAATTTCTACAACGATAATTCAGGAACTGCAGATCCGAGAAATTACTCGATAACGTCCATAACTAATCCTTCCAATCTTAGCCTCAATGGTAATTTTACGTTAACCTTAAATTTTCCTGTTAGACCAGCATCAAACGATGAAACGATAATATTACATTTCAGGCTTGAACTAAATGATGATACAATTATTCACAGATTAGATACTATTACAATTACTTCTTCTACTCTTATTGCATCTACTGCACCTTCTGTTACTACTGTTTCTAACAAGAACAAGGCGAAATGGTTTAAAGATGTTTCAAATACCAACAAAATAGAATACAATCAATTTACTGATTTTGCCGGATTCGATAACGACAAGCCAAATGGAAGATTACAAACCGAACTAAGATGTAAATGGGCGTTGAATAAAAATGCCTTTGGAAAAGAAAATAGTTGGTCTGCCCAATTATTTCGTTCAATCATTTTTCCAGACATACTTTTTAACCGTATAGACAAAAGCCAGAAAGAAGAAACATACAATTACCCTGCCTATCTGTATGGCTCATCAAATCCGGATAGCGCCACACCGAAGTTTACAACCATGGATATCTGGAAATATTCAAACCTTCATATTGGTGCCCGTATTATTTTGCTCGCTGTTAAAAAAGATAATTTTAGAGTGCATTTACAGGCAGGCGCAAAATTGATCAAGAACCGTCCGTTTGTAGATACTTCTTTATCCCAAACTGGAAAAACGGATTCGTCAATTTTCAGGCCTGCTTATTCAATGGCTTACAATATTGAATTATATGGGAAAACGTTATTTGTAGAAAAAGCAAGACTAAATCTGGACTTCAATGTTGGAATTATGTGGCTGTACCTACATGATAGCTACTACAAACAATATGATGCTGCAGTTATAGATCCCTATGAACGAGCTTCAATGCTCCTGCCTGTAAGCTATCCAACAAAAAAAGTAAAACCTGTTTATATGTTTTCTTTTAGGTTAATAAAAAATATCGGAACCGATAAAGATCACTTCGCTTATTTACGTGGAAGCTGGATGTATCAGACAGGAAAATACTTCCCTGTTCGCAAAAGAACATCCAATACAGGCGAAACTATTTATCAAAGAAGCAATGAGCCTGTTCGATTTTACAATAATTTCTTACAAATACAGGCAGGTATCTCAATCGATGTAGACGATTTGTTTAAGAGTAAGAAAAATGAAAAATCAGACTCACCTGCTATAAGCGATACTGCAGGCTAAGTTACTTAACGCTATTTAGTCCCCCGGTGGTGGATCCCTGTCGATCCACCATTTTTTATACGCCGGATCAAAAGTCCATTTCCAGCGATTGTGACTCCATAAATAATTATCGGGATGGCGGCGAATAGAATCTTCCAGGTAATCACGATACAGTAACGTAAGTTCCCCCGGTTTATATGAACCTGCATTTTCAGTAATCACCGTTGGTTCAAAACGGTAGTATCCACGCTTCAGATTTATCAACTCTGCAAATACAACTACCGTATTATTTCGTACGGCCCACCTGTCGGGCCCAATAATAAACGGCACCGGTTTACCAAAGAAATTAAGCCAGTATGAACTATTGGGCGCTCCCGGATTCTGGTCTGCTACCAAACCCAATGCATAGGGCGTTTTTAAAATGTTGTGCGACTTCGACCGGAATTCCTGTGCAGCAATCAATTTCGCACCCTGCTTTGTACGTAAATTATAAAACAACCTTTCAATTGCTTCATTCTTTATTTTCATATACACACCTACCCAGGGAATATTCATATTTTCAGCCATCAGGCGGTTACCAAATTCCCAATTCATTTGATGACCGGTGCAAAATACCAGGTTCTTTCCCTGTGCCGCCAATGCATTGCATTCCGTTAAATCCATTGTGGCCCTTTTTGAAAATTGCTTTTCAGACATGCTGAGTAACTTAATCGTCTCAATAAATGTATCCGTTAGATTCCGGTAAAATTTTTTTGCAATTCGTTTCTTTTCCTTTTCAGTTGCATCTGGAAATGCATTGCTGATATTATTCATCACCATTTCCCTTCGATAATCAAAAACATAATAAATAAGCAGGAAAGCAAGATCACTGATACGATACAGGATAAACAGCGGTAGTAAAGAAATAAGGTATAATAAACCGTAAATGAAATAATACATGCCTTAATTATTGCACAAAGTTATGCGTAACGGAATTTCCTGTAATAAAAGAAGTTTTGGTGATTAGAAATAGCTGAGCAATGATTTACCTTTCAAGTGACTGACACCCGCCTGAAACCCTCTTCCGGCTGGATGACGATTCCGGGTAATCTGGTAAACGCCCGTTACAAAATAGTATTCTGCAAAATCTCCGAACGACCGGGATAATCGGTATTGTAATGCAACCCCCTGCTTTCTTTACGCAGTTCAGCGCTTTTTACAATGAGATAGGCAACCGTTATCATATTCCTTAGTTCGCACAATTGAGGAGATACAATAAGACGCTGGTATAATTGCTCTGTTTCTTCATGCAGCAAATCAAGCCGGCGATTGGCTCTCTGTAAACGTTCGTTGTTGCGTACAATGCCCACATAATCGCTCATGAGTAATTTCAGTTCTTTCAAACTTTGTGTAATCAGGATCATTTCATGCGGAGCCGTAGTTCCTTCCGCATTCCAATCCGGGATTCTTTCATTGAAGGATAAACTTTCAATCAATGCTACTGCATCAATATAGCTGCGGTGAGAAAAAACCATCGCCTCCAGCAATGAGTTGCTGGCAAGCCTGTTGGCGCCGTGTAACCCTGTACTGGCACACTCACCGGAGGCATATAAATTTTTAATAGAAGTTCTTCCCCATTCATCGGTTTTAACGCCGCCGCAACTGTAATGCGCCGCTGGTGAAACCGGGATCATATCTTTCCGTGTATCTATCCCGATACTCAAACATTTGGCATGGATGTTCGGAAAATGTTCTACAAATTTCCCGGGGTCCATATCCCTGCAATCAAGATATACGAACTCTGTACCATTGATCTTCATTTCACTATCTATGGCTCTTGCAACAATGTCTCTGGGTGCAAGATCTTTTCTTTTATCATAGCGTTCCATAAATGCTTCTCCAGACGCGTTGCGCAGGATGGCTCCATCGCCCCTAACCGCTTCCGTTATGAGAAATGATTGTCCACGTACACCAGGCTCATACAATGCTGTTGGATGAAACTGTATAAACTCCATATTCTCAATTCGTCCTTTGGCCCGGTAAACCATTGCCACACCATCTCCGGTTGCAATGGCAGGATTGGTAGTGCTCCTGTACACCTGGCCGTTTCCCCCGGTTGCCAGTAAGGTTATCTTAGCAACGATCTTCTCAATCTTGTTTGTTGTGAGATTCAAAACATACACACCATAACATTCGATATCGGGAGTTGATTTTGTTACCAGGTAGCCGAGATGGTGTTGTGTAATGATGTCGAGAACAAAGCAATGATTTACCATTTCAATATTCCTGCGGCTTTTGATCGCTTCCAGTAAGGTTCGCTCCATTTCCCTGCCGGTTACATCTTTGTGATGCAGGATGCGGTTTTCGCTATGGCCACCTTCTTTGCCCAATTTAAAATCACCTTCAGGCTCCCGGTCAAACTGTGCGCCCCAGGCGATCAATTCTTCAATCCTGTCTACCCCTTCTTTTACAACAATTTCAACTACAGGTACATTGCATAAGCCATCACCTGCAATCAAAGTATCATCTATATGTTTTGAGAAACTATCATGGTCGGTATCCATTACACCTGCTATACCGCCCTGGGCATATTTTGTATTTGTTTCGTCGCTTTTGGTTTTGGTGATTACGGTTACCTTTTTATCCGGGCATGCTTCTGCAACTTTTAATGCATAGGTTAAACCGGCTATACCCGATCCGATCACTAGAAAATCTGTTTGCATATTCTTCTTATTTGCAGGTAGCCCTTACGGTTATACAGCAGGTGCATCAACCCAGGCATTGCTTTCTTTTAATAGTTTGATCAATTCATCAACCGCTACATCGCTGTTTACATTTCTTTTCACTACTTCCTTACCGCGGTACAATGTTATTTTTCCAACCCCGCTGCCAACATAACCGAAATCTGCATCAGCCATTTCACCTGGACCGTTAACGATACATCCCATGATGGCAATTTTCACTCCTTTTAAATGATTGGTTACTGCACGGATCTTTGCCGTGGTTTCCTGCAGATCAAACAGCGTACGTCCGCAACTTGGGCAACTGATATATTCTGTTTTTGAAATCCTTGTTCGGGTGGCCTGTAAAATTCCAAACGCTATACTGTTTAATAACCCGGTTTGCGGAGAAACAGTGCTATTTCCATAATGGTGTTCCAAACAAATGCCATCAGTAAATCCATCGATCAGCAATGCACCTGTTTCAACGGCGTAGTGTATAAGGCTTTCATCCAACGTATCATGCGTACTATCTGTTATAACAACCACAGGATTTTTTATACTGCGCTCTATAAGTTCGATAAACATCCTTCGGATACATTGCATGCTGTTCTTTTCCTTTGAACTTAAACACAGCACAACGGTTGGATCTGATTTAATCCTTTCAAACAAAATTTCCAGTTGCTGATCAGGATAGCCTTCAGAATAACAATCTATCATTACAAAATTAGCGCTTGAAGATTTGGCTAACTTATCATCAATATACTGTACCGCGTTGAGCAACGGGTAATACCCAACTTTCTCTTTTACGGCTATCCAGTTATTGTACAATAACAATACTTTTAATGTACCCGGAAGTTCAAAAGGTAAAGCTTCATTACAAAAAATATAATCTGCTGCCATATCACCAATAAACCATTTATCCGAGCCTTCATCATACATATACCCGATGGCTTCAAGATCTTTTGCAGTAATGGTTGCATATTTACTAAAGTCGGCAATTACAATGGGCACATGCCTGCCACCGATATTATTCACTTCTATGGTTTCCCTTCTTTTATAATCAAAGGGAGAATAGGGAAGCTTATTTACAGCCGGTACATTACTTTTCGTTTGTACTGTTCCGTTAGTGTATCTTTTTACAAGATCTTTACAAACCGGAATTTCCAGTTCGGGATCCTCGGTAAGCGACACCCGTATGGTATCGCCGATGCCATCTTCCAGTAAAGTACCGATGCCGATGGCAGATTTGATTCTCCCATCCTCACCATCGCCCGCTTCCGTAACACCCAGGTGTAAAGGATAACACTCGCCGAATTCATTCATCATGTGATGAATCAGTAAGCGATATGCCTGTACCATAACCTGAGGATTGCTGCTCTTCATGCTCAGCATGATATTATGGTAATCTTGCGCCCGGGCAATCCTTAAAAATTCCATTGCACTTTCCACCATGCCTATTGCCGTATCGCCATACCTGCTCATGATTCGATCGCTGAGGCTACCGTGATTGGTACCGATACGCATAGCTGTACCATGTTGTTTACAAATAGCAATCAGTGGTGTGAATCGTTCCCTGATGCGATCTATTTCTTCTGCATATTCCTCATCGGTATATTCAAGTTGCTCAAATTTCTTTTTATCAACGTAGTTACCGGGATTGATCCTCACTTTTTCAACGATACCTGCGGCAATTTCCGCAGCGTTTGGTGTAAAATGAATATCTGCTACTAACGGTGTAGTATAACCTCTTTTTCGCAATGCGTCTTTTATATTCCTGAGATTTTCTGCTTCGTTTTTGGACGGAGCCGTTATACGCACCAGTTCAGCCCCGGCCTCGATGCACCGGATCGCCTGTTCAACCGTTGCGGCTGTATCCATTGTGTCGGTGGTGGTCATTGTTTGTACCCGTACCGGGTGATTGGCACCCAACAACAATTCTCCCACCTTTACCTCTCTTACAGGAAGGCGCTTATATTCCGTTAAAGATTCACAATACCATTGCATATAGATATAAACCTGTTTTCAATTTATCATAAATAATAACAAACATTGCATTTACGCAGGAGCAGAACCGGTTTTAGAAAGGCTTCATGTATCACCAGTCTTTTGCCGGCTTATTGGTTGAAACTTCATTTACCTTATGCAATTTATCCTGCAGATTTTTTTCCTGCTGGCTCAAAGCTTTTAATTTATTCTCCGCATCTTCCTTTGTTAATTTGGATGGCTGTTGTTTCGGTTCCTGCTTTTGTTGCTTCTGCTGTTGCTGTTCTTTCTTTTTATTTTCTTTTTGCTGCTGTTGCTTTTTCTGTAACTGAAGTGCTCTTTGCAGGTTCTGCCGTGCATCTTCATTTAAAGGATCAAGCCTTAGTGCTTTCTTATAAGCATCGATACATTCTTCCAGTTTGTTCTCCCGTTGGTAAATAACAGCTTTGTTATACAGTGCATTACTCTTATCAACAGGATTATCCATTACCTTAAAAGCCGCCTCATAAAATGAAATGGCTTCTTCATTATTACCGGATCTGCATTTTGCATTTCCCAGGTTGAATTTTGCTACCGGGCTATTTGGATTTATTGTTAATGCCTTCTCGTAATATTCCGTTGCCTTTTTATAATTGCCTTTTGAATACGCCTCATTCCCTTTTTTAATATTTGCATTTTCAGGATGCTGTTGTGCCATTGCAGGAAGAGCAACAACCATACATAATACTGCCAATCCGGGTTTTAGATTGGAGATTGCTTTTTTTCTTTTTTTATTTTCTGAAATAAATAATTCCCATATGAGTAAAATAAAAGCCAGCGCCAGGAAGTATTGGAAATAGGACGAATAGTTCATCAAAGAATCATCTTTTACACCCCGCTGATCCATACTATTGATCTCGTGCTGAATTCCTGATATTACAGCATCAGTATTATTAAAAAGAAAGTAAGCACCATTTGCTTTTTGGGCAATTTGTTTGAGTATAGATTCATTCAATTTGGTAACAACAGCATTTCCTTCATTGTCAATCTTCACTTCATTTGTTGTTTCATCAATTAAAGGAGCTCCCTGCGAAGACCCAATACCAACGGTATAAATGGCTACTCCTGATGCCGCCAATTCTTCCGTAACCTTTAGCGCAGTTTTATCATGATCTTCGCCATCTGTAATTAAAACAATTGCTTTGTATTTTTTTTCTTTGTTGTTGAATGAATTATTGCAAATTCTCAGTGCTTCGCCGATTACCGTACCCTGGGTGGGAACAGATTCTGTATTAGCAGCCGATAAATACATTTTAGCAGCGGAGTGATCTGAAGTAAGCGGCATTTGCAGGTATGCTTTGCCGGCAAAAATTACAATTCCGATCCGGTCATTGTCGAGTTTATCTATCAGCCTGTTCAACACCTGCTTTGCTCTGTCCAACCGGCTTGGTTTAATATCCTGCGCCAGCATACTTTTACTTACATCAATGGCAAACATTACGTCGATTCCATCGCGACTGATCTTTTCTTCGCTGATTGCCTTGCGTGGATTGGCGAGTACGATTACCAGGAACGTAAATGAAAGAAGCAGAATTACGAACTTTTGAAAATAGGCCCTGGCATTGTATCCCGTTAATAGTTGTTTTACCAGGAGCGGATCCCCGATTTTTTTAGCTGCCGATTTTTTGCCGTAGACTGCAAGTATGAATATGCCTGTTAATAGCGGTATCAATAACAGCAAAAGTAAAAATCTTGTATACTGTAATTCAGGCATAGGCTACTTTGAGGAATGATCCAGGTGTAGATGAAGATTTTATTTATTTGAAAATTCCTGAAATTTTAATACCAGTTTCATTTCAATACAGGTACAAGCTTATTTTTTCCCTTCAAGAAAACCAAGGTCTTTCAGGATATCCTTTGTTACATCCAGCCTTGTTCTCGTCATATCAAAATCATGTTTATCTGATTTTAGCATGGTTGTAAAAAAATATACATGCCTGTTTTCTTCTATCCATCCTACCAGCCATCCGATAGTATTGCCTGATTCATCCCAACCCCAGCCGGTTTTATAACTTAGTTTATAGGCAGTGTTGTCTTCCTGCAACATCACGTCTCTTACTATTTGCTGAACAGATTTTCTAAACGGAAGCTGGTCGAAATATAAACGCTTCAATAAACCAAGTTGTTCATCAGGAGATATTTTTAAATGATTGTTCAGCCAGAATGAATCGATGGGCCCCCCGATATTTTTATTGCCATATCCAATGCTGTCGATCCACAACTGCATAGTGTCTTTACCGATTCGCCTGGCTACTTCCTGGTAATAAGGAACTGAACTTACTTTAAATGCTTCTTTCATGTCCATATCTTTATTCCATTCTTTCACCTGCCGCCTTTCTCCATCCCATTTGATGATCATGTTTTCATCTTTGATCGCACCGGTTTGTAAACCGATGAGTGAGTTTACAATTTTAAAAGTGGAAGCCGGAAGAACCCTTGTTGTATCCAGGGCCATGTTATACACGGTTATTTCTCCGGAAGAATTATTGAGCATGGTAAAACATCCATCAACATTTTTCGCTTCAAAATACTTTTTAAGGTTGTTGTCTATTTTTGCTTTATTAACCGAACAGGAAGGTATGATGAGCACTAAACAGGAAAGAATGAGTAGTATATAATTTGATTTTCGCATGGATTAATGTTAAGCTGGTTTATTATTTTTTAAGATGGGTTGCTGTTGCATCCAGTGCAGCATAAAATTCTTCCCCGAATTTCCTGATCAATGGTTCTTTTAAAAACTGATACACGGGCACTTTCAGTTTTTTGCCAAGGGCGCAGGCCGCTTTGCAGTTATCTTCTCTTGGTTCGTAATTAGCATATTCTGTTATGCCATCTTTGCTTTTAGTAACAATTACAGGAAACAGGTGGCAACTGATTGGCTTTTTCCAGGAAATTTTCCCATCGAGATAAGCCTGTTCAATGCCGCACTTTACGATACCATTGTTGTCGGTAATACCATACACACAAATTTTACTTTCTATTGTTGGTGTTACCCAGCCAAACTCCCTGTCGTACACATATCTTCCCTGCTTTTCAATTGCTGATTTACTTTCTTTATTCAGATACGGGTACACTTTATCAAAAACCTCATCTATATTTTTCAATTCAGTTTTATTGAGCGGGGCTCCGGCATCACCATCTACACAACAAGCTCCTTTGCATTTTGTAAGATCACAAACAAACTGGTCGCTTACCAGTTTATCGCTTACCAATACGTTATCGATTGCTATCATGGTTGCAAAAATACAGCTATTACAGCGGACTTCATGAAAGCATCAATGTAAAAATGAAAAGGATGAAAGCAAATGTTACGGTAACTTTTTCCACTTGAAACTGCGAATCAGGTGGTCCATATCTACGGTTAAAAAATCGAGTACCGGCCTCAGGGAATCTGCATTGGGCGTTGCATCAAAGTACAAAGCGCCGCGGAGGAAATTTTTTGTAGTGTCGCTTAAAAAAAACTGTCGGGCGGTGGCAGCGTTGCCCCCAACTTTAAAATACACACCGGATACTTCATTGGAGGTTCTGAAAACGCTGTCGTTGATGGAAGTGGCAACGGCATCATTCTTATTGGTAAGATTAAAAGCATCGTTAACCATTTTGTCAAACCGGTTAATAGAAACAGAATCACGGTAAGTGCCGTTGGCTTGTTTAATTTTATAAATAGCATTCCCGCCAATAAGTTTATAACTGAGGAATATTCTTGCATTCAGGCCTGGAAAATCTACATTAATCCAGTAAGGATTTTCGGGGCTGCTGTCGAAATAAGTTGAGTCACGGATAATTGTTGCGTAGGAAGGATAGTCAAAACTATAAGGAAATCCTGCTGTATCAAAAGTTGTGTACGTATGTTGAGGTAATTCAATATTGAAGTATCCTCTTTTTTTGGAAGTATAGGTTGAATTGCAGGCGATGAATAGTAAAAAACTGCAAATGATGAAGGCGCAATAAGCAATTCTTGTTGGTGATTTAAGCATGTTCGGTTTTCCCTGGTTGAATATTTACTTTTACTTTATCGATCCTGTTTTTATTTATTTCCAGGGGTATGAA
Organism: Bacteroidota bacterium; assembly: GCA_018268085.1. Classification (GTDB taxonomy): domain Bacteria; phylum Bacteroidota; class Bacteroidia; order Chitinophagales; family Chitinophagaceae; genus Ferruginibacter. The sequence continues at coordinate 38,330 of JAFDXE010000014.1, read as the reverse complement.
TGTAAAATCGCCATTGGCTACTGTTTCATTTACCTGTGGAAATTCGCCGGCAATCTCCAATACCAGCCCGGCAAGCGAATCACTTTCCCCGCGAATGGCATCGAATGTATCAACGGGGATGTTCATTGCTTTGCATACATCGTTGATCATTGTTTTCCCTTCAAATATGTAGTTGAAATCATCCAGTTTTTTGTTTACACTTTCTTCGTCATCAAATTCATCTTTGATGTCGCCGATGATCTCTTCCATGATGTCTTCCAAAGTTACAATTCCGGATGTACCGCCGAACTCATCTACCACAATTGCAAAATGGATGCGTTTTGCTCTGAATTCCTGTAGCAGGTCTTCAATCAGTTTTTGTTCATGTACGAAATAGGGCTTTCGCATAAGCGGGTGCCAGTCGAAATCTGCAGGTTCCTGTAAAAGAGGAAGTAAGTCTTTTGCATGAATCATTCCTGCAATCTCATCAAGATTATTTTTATAAACAGGTAATCTCGAATAGTGCATATCTTCTATTTGCCTGATCACTTCTGCAAAATTACTGGATGCAGCGATACCACTAACGTCGAGCCTTGTACGCATAATCTGCTTTACTGTTGTATCACCGAATTTGCGGATGCCTTTGAGTATCTGTTTTTCTTCGATGCTTGCCTCATCTTCCGGCAACAGGTCTATCGCATAATCAAGGCTGCTCTGGTCCATAGCAGATGTACTTTCCGGCGACACTTTTCTCTCTACATTATCGCTGAATTTTACCAGTCGCTTGCTTAAGCTGTAAAACAAACTGTTGAATATTTCTATAATTAAGGAGGCGGTAGCTGCAAACCAAACTTTATGGTGAGTTGCCCAAACCTTAGGCAGAACTTCCGCAAATAAAACCAGGAAAATAGTAACAGAAAAAACTTTCAGCAGGAAAACAAGGAAGAAAGGCATGTTTTGGCCCGATACCCAATCGTTGATTAGCAGGTTGGCGATCAGAATTATTCCAATGTTTACAAAACTATTGGTGATCTGCATGGTAGCCAGCAAAATTTTGGGTTGTTCCAGCAGGCTTACAATACGTCTGAAAGAAGGTTGCTTTCTTGTTTTAAGAATATTTATATCTTTTGCGGTAAGGGAAAAATAAGCCACTTCACTTCCTGCAACTAAAAACGAAAGTACCAGCAGGAGGAAAATTGAAGATATAAGTATAATGTTTGCGGCAGGGGTAATCGCTAAGAAATAAAGAAAACGATTATTTACGGTTAACAGTACCGAATGAGTATCCAAGGTTAAGGTATTTAATTAAAAAATTATTTACCGATGTGCAGTAAATAGTATTGTAAATGGAATTAAAAAGGCAAGCGTTCGTTACCGTTTTCATCCCTGGGTAAATCTTCCGAGATGCCTGGATTATCGGCGGAGCTTATGGGATGATCTACATGAGAGCCATCACTTCTTTTGTCGAGCATGATCAGGTTGTCGCCAACAATTTCAGTAGCAAATTTTTTATTCCCGTCTTTATCTTCCCAACTTCTTGTTTTTAATCTCCCTTCAATGTACACCAGGCTGCCACGATGCAGGTATTTCTGGGCCAGTTCAGCCAATCCACGCCATAAAACAACCGTATGCCATTCCGTTTGCGATATTAATTTGCCGCTACGGTCTTTATAGGTTTCCGTTGTTGCCAGTGAAAATTTAGCAACCCCGATATTTCCTTCGAGGAACTGCATATCAGGGTCTTTTCCAAGATTACCAATAAGCATTACTCTGTTTACGCCTCTCATATATTTTCTTTGTTCATGAATCTTATTGTTGCCGGTAACTTAAAGATACAATTTTTATTTTTCTGTAACGCCAACCCAGGTAAAGTTTTACGGCTTCAACAACATCGTTTTCTGCAGGTAATTATTAATAAATTTCGGGAAGGGTAATGAAGCAATAATTTTCAATTTTTCTATATGATACCCCTCGGGAACAATTGCATTTTTTGTTTTAATGTGAACAAAGAACCCGTGAATAACCTGGTGGGTAAGCAATTGTTTATATTCAGGTGAAATATCTATTACCCGGCATTGTTTACCAACTATTTTTTTGAATGAAGATGAGGCTATGAATGCATCCGGCGTTAACCTGCTGCTGTTCTCAATTAAAATAAATTCATATAAATTTTGCCAGATATCTTTTTGGTTGCGCATCCTCACTGTAACAGCATCATCATGTTCAGCGATAATATAATACAGCCACCTGTTTTTTTTCAGCAGCTTTTTTTCTTTTACCGGGTAATCGGCAACAGCATTTTCATGATATGCTGTACACCGGGCAGAGATCGGGCATTGTTCGCAAAGTGGCGATTTTGGTTTACAAATGGTAGCGCCAAAATCCATGATAGCCTGGTTGTACTTTCCCGGCGATGATGTATCGAGTAATGTTTCTGCCTGGGCTGTAAATACTTTTTTACCTTCTGTGGAATCAATAGCTGTTTTGTTTCCGAAATATCTCGATAAAACCCTCATAACATTACCATCTACAACTGCTTTGGGTATATTGAAGGCAAACGATGCAATGGCGGCCGCAGTATATGGTCCCACTCCCTTTAATTGAAGTATGGCATCATACGCTGATGGAAAAATTCCTTTATAGTTTGTAGCAATGTACCTGGCTGTAAAGAGCAGGTTTTTACAGCGGGAATAATACCCTAATCCTTCCCATAATTTATAAACTTCTTTATCCGTTGCAGCAGCAAGATGGAGAATGGTTGGGTATGCTTCTATGAATGCATTGTAATAATTCCATCCCTGTTCTACACGTGTTTGCTGAAGAATGATCTCACTCAACCAGATTTTATACGGATCCTTCTCCGCTTTCCAGGGCATTTCCCGAAAGTTTTGATGCTGGTTCCAGTGCATTAATTCTGCAGTAAAAAAAACTTCTTTTTTGCCTTTACGCATAATCACAAAAAAAATATATCCGCAAACGTATTGATTATCACCAACTTAATTTTGAATTTTCAATAGTATTTATTAACTTACTGTCTAAAATACTTCTTAATATGAGAAAGGCAGACCTCATCAACAAAATATCTGACAAAACCGGTATACCAAAAGTAGATGTACTGGTAACATTAGAAACAATGTTCAGGGAAATAAAAGCCTCATTAGCCAGTGGCGAAAACCTGTATGTCAGGGGATTTGGCAGCTTCATCATTAAAAAAAGAGCAGCAAAGATCGGTCGTAATATTAAAAAGAATATTGCTGTAGCTATTCCCGAACATTTTATTCCGGCATTTAAACCTGCAAAAGAATTTGTGCAGGAAATTAAAAATTCACCAGACATAAAAGAAGCCCCGGAAGTGAATGAAGATGGGGAAGACTAGTGTAACTTTGCGCTTCAATTTTATGTGAAGTGAAAAAACAGTTTATCATGGCGGGAGCAGGAGTGCTTATAGTTGCAATCCTGTTCATATTCGGGCGCACAACTGCGCACCAGAAACCCGTAAAAAATTCCACTCCGGAAAAACCAACAGGCAGTTTTGACATTGAAAAGTTCATCCTTTCTGCAAAACAACAACTCCCTCCCTCACAGGCATATTATTTAGATTCGCTTGAAAATTCAGTTAAGCGGGGCGATGTGCATACCCAGCAGTTGACCACCTATTCTCTTATTGCAAAATTCTGGAAAGATAGCGCCAGGCTGTTTGAACCGTATGCATTTTGGACAAGTAAGGCTGCTAAGTTGGATAATTCAGAAAAAAACCTCACCTTCGCAGGCCAATTATTTTTAGACAACCTGAGAGGGGAACACGATCTGCCAAAATTGAACTGGGAAAAGGCTGAAGCAATATCCCTTTTTGAGAAGGCAATTGAACTAAACCCAGACAATGATAGTTTGAAAGTTGGATTAGGAAGTTGTTATGTTTTTGGGGCTGCCGCAAATGGCGGCGATCCACAGGAAACAATGAAAGGTATACAGCAGTTGTTGAGTGTAGTGAGAAAAGACTCCAATAACATGAAGGCTCAATTGGTACTGGGTGTTGGTGGTTTTGTTTCGGGGCAGTATGATAAAGCAATCGACAGATTTAAAAAAGTGATTGCCCGTGAACCTTCCAATGTTGAAGCGAATTTATTTCTTGCCGACAGCTATGCTGCCACCGGGAATAAGGAAGAAGCCATCAAATGGTACACGATCAGCAAAGGATTATTTGATAATGCTGATTATCGTAACCAAATCGACGAAAGAATAAAATCACTGAAAAGTGAGTAACTATATTAAAATTATTATTTAAACAAAAAAAGACTCGGTATGCCTTGTGGTAAAAAGAGAAAACGTCATAAAATCGCAACTCATAAGCGCAAAAAACGTTTAAGAAAGAATCGTCATAAGAAGAAGTAATTCACTTTTTCTTTAGTAGTGCGAACTATCTTCGGTTCGTACCTATATATGCATGAATAATTCCGGCTGTTGCTGTAATTATTCATGCCTTTATGTTTTCCTTCCGTAGTGTATCAGGTCTTTAAAAAAGTGTTCGTTTGACCAAGGAGTTAATTATAAATGCGATACCGCAGGGCGTTGAGATTGCCTTGCTGGAGGACAAGAAATTAGTGGAGCTGCATAGTGAAAAAGCTGATGCGAGTTTTGCTGTAGGTGATCTGTATCTTGGTAAAGTAAAAAAACTTATCCCGGGCCTTAATGCAGCATTTGTGGAAGTGGGTTTTGAAAAAGACGCATTCCTTCACTATACTGATCTTAGTCCTTATGTAAGATCCATTCTCAAATTCACCAGCCAGTATATAAATGAAAAGCCTGGTGAGAAAGCTGATTTTGCCAAATTCAAAGTAGAACCGGAAATTGTAAAAACCGGTAAGATCACTGAAGTATTGAGTGGCAAACCAAATATTCTCGTACAGATTTTAAAAGAGCCGATTGCAGCCAAAGGCCCCCGCCTTAGTTGTGAATTATCACTGCCCGGCAGATTCGTAGTTGTTACTCCTTTTAATGATATTGTTGCTGTTTCCAGGAAAATTCATTCTTCCGAAGAAAGAAAAAGATTGCACAAGATCATCGAATCCATCAAGCCAAAAAACCTGGGTGTAATTGTGCGTACGGCAGCAGAAGGTAAACACATGACAGAACTCCAGGAAGATCTGATCAGCCTCGAAAAAACCTGGAATACCATCCAGCAGAATTTAAGGGGCGCTGTACCACCAACAAAAATTTTGAGTGAACAGGGAAAAGCAACAAGCATGTTGCGTGATCTATTGAATGAAGATTTTAACCGCATCGTAGTAAACGACAAAACCATTTTTGCGGATACAAAAACATATATCCAACGTATTGCTCCCGACAAGGCAGACATTGTTTCCTATTACAATAACGGGCTTCCCATATTCGACAATTTTGGCGTTACCAAACAGGTAAAAGCTTCTTTTGGAAAAACAGTGAACCTGCCCAGCGGCGCTTACCTGATTATAGAACATACAGAAGCATTACATGTAATCGATGTTAACAGCGGTTATAAAAGTGTAAGCAATAACCAGGAGCAAAATGCATTGGAAACAAACCTGGAAGCGGCTGAAGAAATTGCCAGGCAACTACGTCTTCGGGATCTTGGCGGCATCATCGTAGTTGATTTCATCGACATGAAGCTGATGGAAAACAAAAAGAAACTGGCTGATGCGATGGACCAGTTTATGAAAACAGACAGGGCTAAACACGCCGTTCTGCCTATTACAAAATTTGGTTTGATGCAGATCACCCGTCAACGGATGAAACCTGAAATGAACATCAACACCAGCGAAATTTGCCCGAGTTGTGAGGGTACAGGAAAAATTTCATCTACACTGATCCTGGAAGATGAAATTGCAAAGAACCTGAATTACCTGATTATGCAAAAACACCGGGGACTTACCATTGAAGTTCACCCGATATTATATACCTATCTCACCAGCGGGTTCCCATCACGCCGTTTAAAATGGAGCTGGAAGTATAAACAAAAAGTAAAAGTGAAAGCAAATTCAGCCTATCACTTAACAGAATTCAGGTTTTTTGATGATAGCGATGAAGAGATTAAATTGTAACAGCCGGCGTTGATTACTCGATAACCTCACTCAGTAACTGTAGTCCTTTAACACCGTTTATTTTCACGGTCTTCGATTTCCCATTGGCATTGATAGTGATCGTATTTTCCCCATCTGTAAGTGGAATCCGAACATATTGTACAAATGCAGGCAGGCTCTGCCAGTTACGGGTATCCGCTTTTTCTGATGCAGTATTAACAAGATTAATTAAGAGGCCCGCTACATCGCCGGCCAATTTCGCATTTTCTTCATTCTTCCTGTTCTTCTTTTCTTTCTCTGCATCTGATGCGTTGGCATCCGGTTTCTTTTGTTGTCCTTTAGCAATACTTTCCGTTGCAGCTTCTGTTCCCTTTTCCACCAGCTTCTTGGTAACCTGCCTGGCGATGGCATTGGTGAGTTCAGTTAAAAAACGTTCTCTTAAAATATTTACGGCAAGGCTATTGATATTTTGGGCAGTTTGCACCGAATACGATGTTCCATTAACGGCAACGGATACACTTTGTGGAGCAGGAAAATTTATATGGTAAACCGGTACTGCCACCCGTACAGTACGCACACTGCTTAAACGGTCTGCCGAAATATTATAGTTGTTATAATTGAAGTTCACCATTGAAGGCTGGCCAAACTCATCAACAAATGTGAAATTACCGATCCCGGAACCGGAATTGGTCAACACAAAATTGCGTTCTTCCTTTGCAGGCGCCATGCCTTGTTCAATAAACAATACCAACTCAGATGCCGGTACGCTTTCCTCTGAATAGTTTGCATTGAATATTTTCGCATACCGTTCAGCCTCACTGCCGAATCCCATTGCACGGGCAGTTCTGAGCAGGTCTTTTTTTAATTGTTCCGGTATTGTAACACCATAATATTCTCCACCGGCTTTCAGGTAAACATCAGCAGCGTTACGGTAGGCAATGAATGCATTGTTAATGTCGCCTGCCATCTCATAGATCATACCTTGCAGGTTTAGTGCAAAAGCGTCTGCGCTATACCGTTTGTCTTTATTTATGAACTTATCTCCTTGTGTATTTTCGGAAAGTGTAATCCGCCTGGCTTCCACAAGAGCATCATCTGTTTGTCCCAAAGCGGCATAATTAAGTGCTTTATAAAAATGAACCATGAAGATTTCAAAATCTTCACCCCGGTAAGTTTGCTGCATGGGGTTTACCAGGTTTGATACAGCAACATCACCGGCAGTTTTCCGGTAGTTTTCAATAAAATTATCTGCCTGGTTGAAATACTGGTTGCTGGTAACGTAGTCGTTTTTTAACCTGTACATTCTTCCCGATTCCATATAGAACAACAACTGGTTCCTGTTGCGCTTGATAAATTTATTATCAAGTTTCCGAATGGCCTTATCATAGTTATGTTCCCTGACACTGCTATAATACATGTTCATACGTGAGTTATACGTTGCACATGACAATAAAAAAGGCACGAGCAGCCAAACTGCCCATGCCCTTTTATTCATTAAAATTATGTTGCTCAACATTAGCGTTTTACTCAATTGTATTCTAGATTTCTGTAGGGGAAAAAACACAATAAAATTTCACTCTGACGAGAATTTTAATTCTTTACCATCTTCGCAATCTTCTTCTCTCCAATCCAAACCACTTCATTCGTTTCAATATTGGTAAGTTCAAGATTAATCTGATAGGTAACTGTTTTCTTACGCTTATAGGCATCCACAATTGAGTTAATTGAACCCTGTAAAATATAATCAGCGCCATTTTCCAATCCAAATTTTTTCATGGTGCTTTGAGAAGCATTGGTTTGCTGATCTGCTTTTTCTCCACGAAGTTCTTCCCGTTTTTTACCACTTTGTACAACACTAACTTTTGATGTAGTGATAAATGATCTTTCCAGGTCGTTCATGAATGTTTCCGCTTCAATGTGTTCATGACTGTTATTGGTTACCATTCCAACAATAACCACTGGCTTTTTTCCTTTTGCCTGCGAATGATTGGTCAGCCAGTCTGCTGTTAACGCATCGTTTATCATGGCTTCGGCAGTAAGCCTGCTATCGGTATTGTTCCAGCTCCCGCTGATATCAGGTGTTGCAGCAGGATCAATCCTGGTTACTTGGCGGCTACAGGACACAGTTAGTAGAAGCAATGCTGTGATTGCTGAGTAGAAAATTGACTTCATAAATAAATTTTGAAATGTTTAAACGAAATAAAAAGCAATTAAAAATTACCAATGCCTCCATCCATGACGATGGAAATAATATGGTGAATACCGGAAAGGTGTGGAATAAGGATCATACAGGTAATTGTATGGATTATAATAATAACCGAAGTTCTGTGCTTCGTATAACCTGCGGGCTCTCCTGTCTTCAATACGTTGGCGTTTGCGTTCCTGTTTAGCCTCGTACCAGTCGTACGCTTTGTACGTTTGCTGAACAGTAGTATTCATTGTAGTCTGCAGGTTATCTTTTTGCGCTATGTATTTTTCAAGGCTTTGCCTGTAGTTCGGATTCTGATCAGGACTGGTTGTTTCCTGGGCACCGGCAGCTATGGAGATTAATACCAGGAAATTAAGGAGTAATATTTTTTGCATAGTAAATTTTTTATTGTTTGTGCCGATCAAATTTACAGCCGAAATTAAATTTTAAGAATGATATCAATCCAAAAAAATACGATTAACAAAAAATTATAGCAACGCTTTATGCGTGATTGCAAAAACATTTTGAACAGGAACAACCATCCTGGGTTCCTGTTCAAAATGAATAAACTAATAATAACTATTTTATGAAATCAATTGTAATACGAACAGTACAGAACAAAAGTTACATCCTTTTCTAAATTTTTACATTCGGCCCGAAAATATTCATCAACTCCAGGTTTGAAATTTTTTTAAACTCAATGGCAAGGGATCTATCTTTTTTAATATTAAAATCTTCAACCGACTGGTAAACCACACCATCTTTTTTAGTAAAAGCAATTAGTTTTACAGCTTCTCCTACAGGCAACCCGGATAAAATAAATTTTCCTTCTGTGTCTACAACTGCACTTCCGGTCATTAACCCGTTGAACTTTTTATACAATAAAAAATATTGTATGCGGCTATTGTTAAACGCATAAGGAATTTCTATGGGAGTTTCGGTGTTTTCGGGCACAGTATAAAATTTGTCGCAGTTGATCCAGCCAAGTGAAGTAATGGAAACAGGAGCATAATTTTTTAATAATTGCCCGGCAAGTGTTGTTGGTTTCCAGTTGGCAATGGTTTCTTTACTTTTTTCTTCCTGGTTTTCTATATCCTTACACACTTTTAGAATGTATTGCTGATAAGGTCCGTAAATCTTTGTCAGGTAATTGGTATCAAGCTTTTTATCTTTTGGAAGATCTTTAGGCCAGTAGGAAACCGTTTTAAGCAAAACTTTCGTGTCGTTTTTATTGATCGTATCTACCATTTGCTGTAAAGTCATTCGCTTATTGTAATAGTACACAGTTTCATCAAGCGATTTAAAAACTTTGGCTGCTATTTCCTCCTGTACCTGTGGCCGTAAGTCGCCCCACCCGGTATTCGTAAAGTTTATCGTTTCATATTGTTTGTTAAATACCACATTAGCGGGTTCCCAATTCATATTCCTGTTGGCATCCCGTTCTCCATAAAACAATTCCATATTCTCATTTTTCAACACAGGGAATGAAGCTTCTATTGATTTTCCTTTTTTGATTCGAACGTCTGAACCTGCATTATGTATATCAATATAATAGCTTCCACCGGAGGCGAGTAATTTTCCATTGCTCATTGTTCCTACATTACTTTTAAATAAGTCGTTCACATTTGTAAGTTCAAGAATGCTCACATCAAGATTGCCGTTAAATAACTGTCCGTCTTCTCTTTCCAGTGTAGAAGGATCGATCTGTAATTTTAGTCCGGCTTTCGTTTCAATTTTAGATGGATTTTTTGCTGAAACAAAAAAATGTTGGGTTGCCGATGTTATAAATTTCGTGTGCAATGCACCGATGTCGAACATATTCGCTGATTCTTCAAGAGGCAAGGCTGAAGTTGCATCAGCAGGTAACGATGCTGACCGTTCATCTGCATGTTTGTAGTTACAGGAGATTAAACTTAAAAAAATAAATGCGCACAGGAAGGCGCTGCGTAGATTAGGCATGGCAGTAAGGTTTATTAAGTTAAGAATGAGGATAGATAAACGGAACGATAAAAAACCTGCTATTGTATATGCCTGCCGCTAAGAATATGTTAAACGAAAAAAGAGGTAGATCGCTACCTCTTTTACTACAATAAATACGAATAAATTAATGGTGATGATTGTGCTGCATCGCAGTTAATTCTCCCCCGGTTACTTTCTTCTCTTTTGGTTTGGTTTGAGCTTCCATCCAGTTGAACAATTTTTCCGTAACCAGCCTGCGGTAGGTTGCATCTACCTGCTTTTCATCTTTCATCATCCTGTCTATATAGCTGTCAAGCCAATCAATATTTTCTCCCAGGTTCATCTGGCCAAAGTAACGCATTACTTCGCCACGCATGCTTTGCTTAAGTTCCTCTTCTGTAACATCCAGGTTATTGTCTTTAATCAGGCGGTCGCTGATGAGTGTCCATTTTAGCTGGTTGCTGAATACCGGAAATTCACTTTCGGCTTCTTCTGCTGTTTTTGGTTTTTCGCCACCGGTTTGCAGCCAGCGTTTTAAAAATCCTTCCGGGAATTCCATCTTAGTATCATCTACCAGGAAATGATACAGTTGATCGTGCAATTGATTGCGTGTTTGTGATTCCCAGTATTTCGTCATCTCCTCTCTTAATTCATTACGCAACGCTTCAATGGTGCCAATGTTTTTACCCGGGAAGATTTCGTTGAAGAATTCTTCATTCAATTCCCTTTTTTCAATCAATCCAATTTTTACAATATCAGCCCTGAAATATTTTGCAGCAGCTTCTTTATCATCTTTTGCCAATCCGAGATCATGGAGCATCATTTCCAGTTTGTCGCCCTCAAAAGTTTTATTCAACTGGAACACGATATGATCTCCTGCTTTTTTACCCTTCAGCTCTTTCTGCATTTTAGGTGTAAAATATTTAAGCAGTACAGAGTTTTCTTTTGAAATACCGCCTTCAACTGTATTGCCATCCTTATCCGATTCTGTGAACAATACATTGATCACATTTTCTTCGTTATCGATCACTTCAGGTTCCGTCATTTTTCCGCCTTTGATCTGCATGTGGCTGATCTCTTCATCAAGCATTTCTTCCGTAACCTCTACGGTATGCCTGGTGAGTTTTGCTTTTGAAAAATCAGGTATTTCAAATGATGGTTTCAGTCCAATTTCAAAACCGAAATCATAATCAGCAGGATTGTTGAGATCAATGCTGATGTCATTTTGTAACGGTAATGGCTGGGCGAAAATATCCGGCTTCTCTTCATTAAGATAAGTGAACAGGTGCTTCTCTACTGTTTTCAAAACTTCGTCGTTAAATATTCCGGCACCATACATTTTTTTAATCATTCCTGCAGGAACCATTCCTTTCCTGAATCCGGGGATATTGGCTGTTTTACTGTATTCTTTTAATTTCTTTTCGAAAGAAGGCAGGTAGTCTTCTTTTTTAATCTTCACAATTAGTTTATCGGTTAACAAACCAATATTTTCTCTTTCAACTGTAGGCATTATGTTTATTTTTTAGAATTTCTACTGTAATGAGCGATACCCGATACAGAACAAGGAACAAGGAATAATGAACTGCTGTGTTCTGTAAACCTTGTTCCTTGCCAAAAATCTGTTCAGTATCCTGTTGTGCGGATAATAGGGGTCGAACCTACATGGATTGCTCCGCCAGATCCTAAGTCTGGTGCGTCTGCCAATTTCGCCATATCCGCAAATGGGACGCAAAGCTACGGCTTTTCTTCCGAAAAAATGCTTCATTTACTGATTATTTGCCGCATAGTATCCAATAAAATCAGGCTATACAACCTGCGCAAAAAATCAGTACGGGGAGGCTATAATTTATTGTTCAGCAACAGGTTTAATACAATTGGCCATTTCCTGCTTTGGCCTTTTTCAACTAAATTCGTTTTACTACATGGAAGCTACAGAACCAATACAATCCTACAATTTGTCTGAAGAGGAAGAAAAAAAAGAAATCTTACGCCAATACCGGGCTTTATTAAAAGTTTTAAAATCAAAATTGAAGCCGGGCGATAAGATGATGCTTCGTAATGCCTTTGAAATAGCAGCCGAAGCCCATAAAACCATGCGCCGCAAAAGTGGGGAGCCGTACATCCTGCACCCGTTGGCTGTTGCTAAGATTTGTGCGGAAGAAATTGGGCTCGGTATCCGCAGCGCCATTTGTGCACTATTACACGATACGGTTGAAGATACTGACGTAACACTCGAAGATATTCAGCGTGAATTTGGAAGTGAGATTTCTAAAATAGTTGACGGTTTAACAAAGATCTCTACCGTGATGGATTCCAATACCACACAACAGGCAGAGAATTTTAAAAAAATACTGTTAACGCTCACCGATGACCCACGTGTGATACTTATTAAGCTTGCCGATCGCCTGCACAATATGCGTACAATGGATCACATGAAGAGAGATAAACAACTAAAGATCTCTTCTGAAACAGTGTATGTTTATGCGCCGCTGGCCCACCGGATGGGCTTGTACAATATTAAAACGGAGATGGAAGACCTGGCGATGAAGTATATGGAACCCGATACTTACCGCTACATCGCACAAAAATTACAGGATACTAAAAGAGAACGCACCCGCTATATCAATGATTTTATCAGGCCATTGAAAGAGAAACTGGATAAAACAGGACTCAGTTTTGAGATTTACGGAAGGCCAAAAAGTATTCATTCCATCTGGACCAAAATAAAAAAGAAAGGCGTTTCCTTTGAAGAAGTGTATGACCTGTTTGCCATACGCATTATTGTAAACGCTGTTCCGGAAAAAGAAAAAGAAGATTGCTGGAAAGTGTACAGCATTATTACAGATGCGTATAATCCATCGCCGGAAAGATTGAGAGACTGGCTGAGCAATCCCAAGAGTAATGGTTATGAAGCGCTGCACACCACGGTAATGGGCCCGCAGGGAAAATGGGTGGAAGTTCAGATCCGCACACAACGCATGAACGAAATTGCCGAAAAAGGACTGGCTGCTCACTGGAAATACAAGGAAGGAAAAGAAGATGAAAGCCGTTTCGACAAATGGTTTCAACAAATTCGGGAAGCATTGAGCAACCAGGAATCCAACTCGCTCGATTTTTTACAGGATTTTAAAACATCTTTTTTAGCAGAAGAAATATATGTGTACACACCTAAGGGGGATGTAAAAATGTTACCGATTGGCGCTACTGCCCTGGATTTTGCATTTAGTGTACACACTGCCGTTGGGAGCAAATGTATTGGAGCAAAAGTGAATCATAAACTTGTTCCGATCAGTTATAAATTAAAGAGCGGCGACCAGATTGAGATCATTACGAGTGCCAAACAGAAACCCAATTCCGAATGGCTGAATTTTGTAGTAACCAGCAAAGCAAAAAGTAAAATAAAAGATACGCTTAAAGAAGAAAAGCGTGCCATTGCTGAAGATGGCAAATATATTCTGCAGCGCAAACTGGAAGGCATGGGCGCTGCCATGAGCCAGGGAAATATGGAGGAGATCGCTACTTTTTACAAGATCAACAGCAGCCTTGATTTGTTATATGATATTGCTGTAAAGAAAATAGACCTTAAGGAATTAAAAGAATTTTCTGTGTTAGGCGACAAGGTTGTTCCGCCAAAACCGGTAAAGGTTGTAGAAGAGAAACCTGAGTACACCGAGAACAAAACCGGTGTAAAGAAAGATGCGGAACTGATCATTTTCGGAGAAAGCAGCGATCGCATCATGTACACACTTGCCAATTGCTGCAAACCCATTCCGGGAGATGATGTATTTGGTTTTATCACAGCAGGTGAAGGATTAAAGATACACCGAACCAACTGCCCCAATGCAGCCAGGTTATTAGCTAATTACGGGCATCGTGTGGTAAAAACCAAATGGGCTAAAAATAAAGAGATATCATTCCTTACCGGCTTAAAGATCATTGGATTGGATGATGTAGGTGTGATCCATAAAATAACCAATCTCATCAGCGGGGAACTAAGGGTAAATATTTCAGCGATGACCATTGAAGCAAAAGACGGCGTGTTTGAAGGTAATGTAAGAGTATTTGTTCACGATAAGGAAGAACTGGATAACTTAGTAAACCAATTATTGGCACTGCCAGGTATTGAGCGGGTAGACAGATACGATACTGAATAAAATTCATCAACTATTTTTCACGAATTAAACAATAGGTTATGCAAGAGTTAATTGACAAGCTGATAGAAAAAGCCGGCATCAGCCCCGAACAGGCACATACTGCTATTCACACCGTTAAAGATTTTATTAAGGAAAAATTTCCAATGCTCGCCGGGGCAGTAGATAATTTTTTACCGGGTAACGCACCTGCAGCATCTGCTGCTCCCACACAGGTAAACAACAATGTAGCGTCGGGAGACAGTGGTGGAATGATGGATAAGATCAGTGATATCATTCCCGGTGACATTGGCGAAAAAGTAGAAGACTTTGCAAAGGGTATATTCGGGAAAAAATAATTTTTCGAAAAAAAGTATAAGCTGGTTGTTTGCTCAGCCGGCTTTTTTATTGCGCTTCATTACAATAAGCCAGTATGCTTTTAATTTCTTCATCAGTTAACGAAGGGAATGGTTGCATATAAGCCCGCTGCCATTGCTCAAACAATGCTTTGGCATACGCATCTTTTGCAATTACAGCAGAGGGATTGCGAATAAATTCAAATAACAATTGCTGGTCTTTCCAGCGATCAGCAACATGATGCAGCGCCGGTCCCACAAAATTTTCGGTTGGTTTATGACATTGCCCGCAGTTGATTGTAAACAATTGCTTTCCCGATATTGATCCATCGTTGCCTGGCGATTTTTTATTACCGGCATTTTCATTGCAGGCAACAATAGCCATTACTGTCATCAGCAGGAAAACTATTTTTCTTATTATGATCAATTGCTTATCCATTTAAAATTTGAAATGTAAACCCACAAAATATCAGCTATAAAAAAACACGTATCGCTACGTGTTTTAAAAAAAAATTCTTTTGAACTTATTTTAAAATTTCCCTGGCTATTACCAGCTTTTGAATTTCACTGGTTCCTTCGCCGATCGTACATAATTTACTGTCGCGGTAAAATTTTTCTACCGGGAAATCTTTGGTATAACCATAACCGCCGAATATCTGTACAGCATCTGTGCTGATCTCCACTGCAATTTCACTGGCGTAATATTTTGCCATGGCCGATTCTTTAGTCATGGGCAGCCCTTTCATTTTTAAATCGCAGGCCTGGTTGATGAGTAGTTCGGCTGCCTGGATCTTTGTTGCCATATCTGCCAGTTTAAAACCTATGGCCTGGAAGTTGGCAATCGGCTGATCAAACTGCTGGCGTTCTTTTGAGTATTGTATCGAAGCTTCATAAGCGCCTTTTGCAATACCGAGGCTTAGTGCTGCAATGGAAATCCTTCCGCCGTCAAGTATTTTCATTGCCTGTTTAAATCCTTCTCCTACTTCGCCCAAACGGTTTTCATCGGGGATGATGCAATTGTCAAATATCATTTCTGCTGTTTCACTTGCACGCATGCCGAGTTTATTTTCTTTTTTCCCGGCGCTGAAACCAGGCGTACCACGGTCAACAATAAACGCAGTTGAATTATTTTTCGCTCTTGGTTCACCGGTGCGGCAGATCACAACTGCCACATCACCGGATTTCCCGTGGGTGATCCAGCTTTTGGTACCGTTAATTTTCCAGTTGTTACCATCTTTAACTGCTACCGTTTTCATATTACCAGCATCACTGCCGGTATTGGGTTCTGTTAATCCCCAGGCGCCAATGAATTCGGCTGTTGCCAGTTTGGGAAGGTATTTTTTCTTTTGAGCATCGTTCCCAAAAGTCATGATATGACCTGTACATAATGAATTATGAGCCGCCAGGGACAATCCTACTGAACCACACACTTTTGCAATTTCCTGGATTACGGCGCTGTATTCGAAATAACCCAGGCCGGTACCGCCATACGATTCGGGAACCAATACACCCATCATCCCCAGTTTTCCGAGTTCTTTGAAGATGTGAACAGGAAACTCCTGCGATTCATCCCACTCCATTAAATGAGGTTTGATATATTGTTGGGCAAAATCACGGGCCGACTGGGCCACCTGGTGGGTGAGTTCATTTTGTGCAAATTCAATCATATGGCAATTTATTGAGGGCGCAATTTAGGGAATATCAGATGAAAAGCCATGCTTCGTGGTAAGAAGTGCCACAGAGATAGGCATGAATCCCGAAGTGCATAAAATTTAATTAGCTGTGGCCTCATTGCATGATCAGCTTATTACTTTTCATTGAATATTGATATAAGGCGCAATCTTTTCATACAATTCATCTGTTACCAGTTGGATTTTTTTCAAATCGGTAGTTGCAGTAAATAATCCATGCTGCGTGCGGTATTGTATGATGGCGTTTGCCGTTTGATACCGGATATACGGATGTTCCTTTAATGCTTCCAGTGTGGCTGTATTGACATTTATTTTTCTGACGGTAGCATTGGAAATTTTTAAGTGGCTTTTAATTTTCTGAAAGGTTGAATCGGGTAATCCAAATGTTTCTGCTACCTGGTTAACCTGTATAAATCCTCCCAGTTTATCCCTGAACTTAATGATTCGTTTGGCATATCCGGGCCCAATGCCAGGTAAAGAAATAAATGCGGTAGAATCTGCTTCATTAATATCTATCACATGGTTTGCAGGATCAACTGTATTTTTAACCGGGGTACGGGAAGCCGTATTATCCACTACCTGCGTTTCAATCTTAATGTACGGCAGCAATTGTGCGATCTCATCTTCATGCAATCCCCATATTTTTCTGATATCATCTGCAACCTTAATTCTTCCTCCTTTTGAAACATAACGCTGAATGGTTGCCACTGCTTTTTCTCTTAGTCCAAGTCTTTTCCATCCTTCATCATCCAGGGTGTTGGGATCAAAATAAAACAACGATAATTGAACAGGCAGATTCTTCTCATAATGCTGTTTACTTTCTTTATGAAATGCTGTATTGTTATAAAACACCTTTTGCTTTTTTACAGAATCAGGTGACGATAACTGCAGTTGCTCCGAACCGTACTTTAAGGCAACCGGATCAAATGGCTGCTCTCTATACAGTAAAGGAAACAATATGGGAATTGCCAATAACAACATAATGATCAGCAACAACACAATTGTTCCGTTTTTTTCTTTACGGGTAAACTGGAAAAACCGGTTTTCATTTCTTTTCTGCATAACCAAAACTATCATGCATGCAAAAAACGATCAGGAGAAATTAAACAGTATTTGGGGAGAAAATCAACTGCAATTCGTCGTATGCAAGGTGAATTCCGGGAGGTAAAATCGGACTGATGTCTTTGTACTTTCCTAACTGGTGACTGATATGTGTAAAATAAGCTTCGGGAATATCCAGTTCTTTAACGAGCGATACGGCTTCTTCAAGGTTGAAATGAGAAATATGTTTTTCGTGGCGCAGTGCATTCAGTACAATGGTTTTGCTTCCTTTGATGATTTGCTTTTCTGCATCATCTATCCGGTTTGCATCTGTGATATACGTAAAGTCGCCGAAGCGAAATGCAACTACCGGCATTTTAAGATGCCAAACAATAAACGGGATAACCGGGATATCTCCTACCATAAATGGTTCCATGTGTACATCTATCAGCTTCACCTCCGGCACTCCCGGATATTTCGATTCTGAAAACACGTAGGAAAATTCTTTTCGCAATGCCTGTTGTGTAAGTTCATTGGCATATACATTCATTGCCTGGTTCTGAAAATAATTGTAAGCCCTGATATCATCCATACCGGCAATATGATCTTTGTGCGGATGCGTAAACAACACCGCATCAAGTTTGGTAACATTATTCCGCAACATCTGGTACCGAAAGTCGGGCGTGGTATCTATCACCAATGTGGTTGTACTGCTTTCTACAAGAATACTGCTGCGTAATCTTTTATCTTTCGCATCTTCTGATGAACAAACGCGGCAGGGACAGGCGATCATAGGTACACCACTACTTGTACCGGTACCAAGAAAAGTTATTTTGAGTGGCGGACAAATCATGCGTTATGAATAAGGACTGCGAAATTAGGCAGGAATGTAAAAAAAGCAAAAAGGAATGAACTGAATGTCATTCCTTTTGTATTAATATTTTGTATAAAGCGCATTTTAATGTTCCACTTCAATCGTAATCAGCTCTTCATATAATTTCTGGCTTTCGTGTGTGAGCGCATCAATGTTGATATCAAGTTGCGGAAGTAAATCGATCAATGTATTGATCCTTCCCTCTGTTTGAAAGAACTTGTTCAACACAACAACTTTTTTCGATTGCAAAATGCAGTAACCACTCTGGAATGTGCCTCTTTCATAACGGATCAAATATCCACCTTCTTCGATTACTCTTTCTATTTTATCTAATGTATGCTGGGTGTATTTCATATTCACTATAGGTATGTAGCTTTTCCAATTTACAAATCATCCGCAACTTGCTTTAATAATACAGGAAATAAAAAAAAGTTTGTTCACAAATGTGGATTAATAAAACGGCTGCAATACGATGATTTACAGGACAGGATTTAATTATTTACTCGACATCCGGATTACCGGTACGATCATTTCCTCCAGGCTGATCCCTCCATGCTGAAAAGTATTGCGGTAATAATTCACAAAATGATTGTAATTGTTGGGATAGCAGAGGTAAAGATCGCCCTTTGCGAATATGAATGATGAATTTACATTGGGTACCGGAAGCCCTGCCTCTCTCGGATCACGGAAGGCCAGCACATCTCTCGGTTCATAGTTCAGGTTTCTGCCGTGTTTATACCGGAGATTGGCTGTTGTTTGTTTATCCCCGATCACTTTAGCCGGTGTTTTTACCCTTGTAGATCCATGGTCGGTTGCTACAACCAGGTTCAGATTTTTATCGGCAATCTTTTTTAATGCCTGGTGCAGCGGGCTATGTTCAAACCAGCTTTCGGTAATACTGCGGTAACTCGTTTCATCTCCGGCCAGTTCTTTCAGCACTTCCATTTCGGTGCGTGCATGACTGAGCATATCAATAAAATTGTACACGATTACGTTCAGGTCATTCTGCATCAGGTTATGGATATTGTCTACCATTTTCTGACCATCATAATTATTGGTGATCTTGGTATAGGAAATCCGCAGGTCTGATTTTCCCAGTCGCTTTAATTGTGCTTTTAAAAATTCTTCTTCGTGTAAGTTCTTTCCGCCTTCTTCATCATCATTTTTCCATTGTGCGGAAAATTGTTTTTCAATATCTATCGGTAACATGCCTGCGAAAATAGCATTGCGTGCGTATTGTGTGGCGGTGGGCAATATGGCATAAAAGGTTTCCTCTTCCAGTATCCTGAAACTTTCAGCAAACATGGGCTGGATACTTTTCCATTGATCAAAACGCAGGTTATCAATCAAAATAAAAAATAAGGGCGTTCCTTTTTCAAGATGCGGCAGCACTTTAAACTTTAATAAATTATGGCTCATGATCGGGCCATCGGTACTTTTAGGTGCCACCCAGGATGCATAATTTTTAGAAATGAATTTAAAGAATTCGGTATTGGCTTCCTGTTTCTGTGTTTGAAATACTTCACGCATTTCGGGGCTGTCGCTTTTCTCCATTTCCAGTTCCCAGTAAACAAGTTTTTTATAAATATCCATCCACTCATTATAATCAGGATTATTATTGAGTGCCATAAACAGGTTACGGAATTCCTGCTGGTAAGCTGAAGTTGTTTTTTCGGCAACCAGTCTTTTATTGTCGATAATTTTTTTAAGGCTTAACCAAACCTGGTTGGGATTTACAGGCTTAATGAGATAATCACTGATCTGGCTGCCTATAGCTTCATCCATTAAATTCTCTGCCTCATTTTTGGTGATCATCACTACCGGGAGATTGTTATTCACCTCTTTTATTTGTTGTAATGTTTGCAAACCGGTAATGCCAGGCATGGTTTCATCAAGCAACACTACATCTACAAAATTGTCTTTCACAAACTCAACTGCATCAAATCCGTTAGTACGGGTTTGCACTTCGTAACCTTTATTTTCGAGAAACATGATCTGTGAGTTCAGGCTGTCTATTTCATCATCTACCCAGAGTATTTTTGCAACATTCATAGTTTATTATTTTATGGTTTAAAGCAGCAACGCAATCTGTATGCCTGCTACAGCGGTTAAATTTAGGCGTAGAAATTTCTTACATAATAAACTATTCGTACAAATTTAATTTTTTAGGTTGATGGATACCAGCTTTATGAAATTTTGTAACTAGTTTTAACATATTTGTCCTAATTCAATTAAACAGAATGCGTTTCCACAAAATAATCAACGATCCGGTATATGGCTTTATTACAATAGATGATGAACTGATCAATGATATCATAGCACATCCGTTTTACCAGCGTTTACGGCGCATTCATCAAATGGCAATGGCGCACCTGGTATATCCGGGCGCAGTACATACACGTCTTCATCATTCATTGGGCGCTTACCACCTTATGCGTTGTGCATTACAGGAACTGGTAAGTAAAGGAATTGATATCAGCCCGGAAGAACAGCAGGCATCCAAAATTGCAATCCTGCTTCACGATATTGGCCATGGCCCTTTCTCTCACGCACTCGAACAGGTTTTGGCAGAAGGAATGCACCATGAAGAAATTTCGCTCCTGCTTATTAAAGAACTGAACAAAGCTTTCAATGGAAAATTGCAGATGGCACTAGACATTTTTACAGATGCCTATCCTAAAAAATTCCTGCACCAGTTGGTGAGCGGGCAGTTAGATGTAGACCGTATGGATTATTTAACCCGTGATAGTTTTTTTACCGGCGTAAATGAAGGTGTGATTGCCTACGACCGCATTTTAAAAATGCTCACTGTTCATAACGGCGAATTAATGGTAGAAGAAAAAGGAATTTATTCGATTGAAAAATTTCTTGTCGCCAGAAGGCTGATGTACTGGCAGGTATATTTACATAAAACGGTTTTAAGTGCAGAACAAATGTTGCAACGGATCATTAAACGGGCTAAACAAATAAATGCCGGATGCCAGGAACCGTTGAATCATTTCATTACCGGTAATGCAGGCGATATATCACTGAGCCAGTTTTGTAATATTGATGATTATGATGTAATGATGGCCATTAAAGGATGGTGTAATCATGCAGACCCGGTATTATCGTTGCTAAGCCGTGGAATCATTGACCGCAGGCTTTTAAAAGTAAAATATTATCCCGAACCGGTTGCTGAAAACATTGTGCAGCAAAAACTACAGCAAGCTTGTCTTACACTGAATATATCTGAAGAAGATGCTGGTTGGCTTGTATTTACGGGAGAAGCTTCGAGCAGAACCTACAATTTCGAAAATGAGCATATTCATATCCTATTTAAGGATGGAGGGATTAAAGATATATCTGAGGTTGACAATGCGCTAATAAATGAAAACCTTAAGGGCAAGATTAAAAAATATTACATTTGTTATTTAAGGTAACGGCAGGAGAAGGTGAATGCTTTTAGTAATTTTTATTAAACGCTATAGAACGCTACATGCTGTTATTTGCTAAAAGCTTAAACTATGCAATTCAGTGCAGCTCAAATCGCAGCTATCATTGGTGGAATCCTGGAAGGCCCGTCGGATGCAACGGTTCATTCATTTGGAAAAATTGAAGAAGCCAAATCCGGGCAGCTCGCATTTTTAGCAAATCCCAAATACGAAGATTTTTTATACAGTACAAAAGCATCGGTTATCATTGTAAACCAAACATTACAACTAAAGAATCCGATTACTGCCACGCTGATACGTGTGCCCGATGCTTATAGTGCATTTGCCACTTTACTCGACAAATACCAGCAGATCAGAACCCAGCAATTATCGGGCATTCAACAACCCGTATATATCGACCCAACGGTGAAGATGGGTGAACAGGTGTATATCGGTGCTTTTGCATACCTGGGAGAAAATGTGGTGATTGGTAAAGGCGTAAAAATATTTCCGAATGCATACCTGGGCAACAATGTAGTTGTTGGTGACCATACAATTATTCATGCTGGTGTAAAAATTTATCATGAGTGCGTGATTGGCAGCAACGTAGTGATTCATGCGGGAACAGTAATTGGCAGTGATGGATTCGGCTATGCACCACAAAAGGATGGCAGCCTGAAAAAAGTACCTCAAATTGGCAATGTTGTAATTGAAGACGGGGTAGAAATTGGAGCCAATACAACCATCGACCGGGCAACTATTGGGAGTACGCTTATTAAATCAGGCGCAAAACTGGATAACCTCTTACAAATCGCACACAATGTGGAAGTGGGAAACAACAGTGTAATTGCAGCTCAGAGTGGCGTAAGCGGAAGCACCAAGATCGGGAAGAATGTAATGATCGGTGGCCAGGCAGGCATTGTAGGTCATATACAAATTGCTGATGGCAGTAAAATAAACGCCCAAAGCGGAGTAAGCAAATCGATCAAAACTCCCAATACAGCAGTTACCGGTTCACCGGCATACGATTATACAGCCGCATTGCGCAGCCAGGCCATTACCCGCAACCTGCCGCAACTGGAAAAAAGGATTATTGAAATGGAGAAATTAATCAAAGAAATGTTGTTGGTACATACTGATAGTCCACAGAAATAATATTCACCACTGTTTTTTTTATTTTTTAAGCCAATTACGTTACCCAGCCTTTTATTGTGGTTGCCCTCATTAATAAATAGTTAAACGGCAAATTTTATTTGCAACAGGCAGATAACTTTAACAGGTATTTACTTTTTTTGTAACCGGAACATTGTTTCACTGAACAACTACCGTACACTTACAACGAGAGGCTTTTGAAAACATAATTGAAAAGGATTGAACTTACTCACTAAATATTTTTTTCTTACTGCGATCATATTTTTTTCTGTGGTTCAATTACAGGCGCAGGTAACGTTAAAAGGTACTGTACACGATGCCCATACAAATGAACCTGTACCCTACGCATCCGTTTACCTGAAAAGTACTGGTTACGGCCAAACATCCGACAGCGCCGGTAATTTTAGTTTCCGTGTGAGCAAATTGGTAAAAGACAGCCTGGTTGTTTCCTATGTGGGATACCAGAATGCAGTAACCGTGGTAACCGGCAGTTCAGATAATGTTGCTTTGAATATACAAATGCAAAGAGGCGGCCTGAACAATGCGGTGATCGTAAAAACATCTTTCAATAAAGGTTTGTTTTTATGGAAGAAGATCATGAGCAAAAAGAAAATGTACAATCGCTCCAACCTTCCCAACTATGGATATGAAGCATACAATAAACTTGAGGTGGATATCAAAAATCTCAAGATAAAAAAGATCAAACGCAACCCATTACTAAAGCCGTTTACGTTTGTATTAGACAATATAGACAGTACTTCCGAAAAAGAACCTTTCCTTCCTGCATACTTACTGGAAAGCATAAGCGATTATGCATACCAGAAAAATCCAAAAAAATATTATGAAAATATAAGAGCAAATAATATAAAGGGTTTTAAGAACGAAAGCATTACAAAACTAACGGGTGTGATGAACCAGAACGTAAACGTGTATGCGAATTTTGTAAATGTGATGGATAAGGATTTTGTAAGTCCGTTTAACGATAATGGCGACGACTATTATATTTTTTCCGTTCCCGACACGCAGATTCAAAACGGAAAAAAGATCTTTCATTTTGTATTTCGCTCGAAACATCCGGGTCAGAACACCTTTGAAGGAGACGCCTGGGTAACGGCTCAAACCTACCAGATCCAGAAAATATCGCTGTACCTCGGTAAAGATGCCAATATCAATTACATCGACAGGGTAAGTGTATTCCAGGAATTTATCCCGATAAACGACAGTGTGTATTTTTTAAGCAGGGATAAATTTTATGCAGATTTCAGGGCATTGGGCAAACAGTCGCTGACACTTATTGGTCGTAAAACAACGTCGTACCGGAATATTGTTGTAAACAGCGATTCTATCGCGGCGCTGTTTAAAGAACAGAAGATCGCCGAGATCGTAAAAACCGACAACACACTCACTGAACTTACCGATTCAACCTGGCAGCAATTGCGACACGACAGTTTATCGGAAAATGAAAAAACGATTTATGAAACCGTGAATAAACTGCTGCAAATGCCGAAGTTTCATAAACTCGAGCGCACCATAAAATTTATTGCAACCGGTTATAAAAATATTGGCAATATTGAAATAGGTCCGTGGTTTAACTGGATCAGTGCCAATCAATGGGAAGGCACAAGATTCCGTTTCGATCTCGGAACGAATACCGGCTTCAACAAGCATATTTATCTTCATGGCTATGGTGCGTATGGAACAACGGATAAGAAATTCAAGGGGATGCTGGAAGCTTTCTGGATACTGAAAAAATACCCAAGGTTTCGCCTGCACGCTTCTTACCTCAATGATATCGATAATGGCATTAGCCAGATCGGCGAAGTTAGCCAGGACAATATTTTTTCGTTGGCCATCCGCAAGCCCAACGTAAACCGCAAATTTGTAAGCGTAAAAGACAGCCGCTTTGAAATATTCAAAGAATGGGGCAAAGGCGGTTTTTCCACGGAATTGTTTTTAGCGCATCGTAGCTATACCCCTTTGCAGAACCTTCCGCTGAAATCTGATTTTCCTACAAAATTAGGCAACCCTTTAACCAGCTTCGATATTGCATTGAAACTGCGCTTCGCATACCTCGAACAATTTTTTGAAGGAGATTATTTCCGGTATTCACTCGGTACAAAATATCCTATTGTTGAGTTAACGGCAACCAAAGGAATTTCCGGTATTGCCAACAGCGCTTACGATTATTCAAAACTCAGTTTAATGGTAAGAGATAAAATGAAGATCTCCCCATACGGAACTGTTACCTATAAAGTGTATGCAGGAAAAGTTTTCGGAACACTGCCGTTTGCCTTCCTGGAAAATCATCCGGGAAATGATATCTATTATTACAACCCGAATGTGTATGACCTGATGAACCGTTTCGAATACCTGAGCGATCAATGGGCAGGTATTAATGTTGAACACAATATCGGCTCAGGATTATTCCGGTTTATCCCAATTACCAGGAAATTGAAGTGGCGGCAATTCTGGACTGCAAAAACGCTTTGGGGTTCTTTAAGCCAGGCAAACAACGCATTGAATAATGCAAAGAGTAATTTCAAAACGCTCAACAATAATACGTATATAGAAGTAGGTACCGGCATTGACAATATATTCAAATTACTGCGTTTTGACTTTGTTTGGCGGCTTTCAAAAGACCCTTCTGCTCTTAACAAAACATCCAGGTTTGGTATTTTCGGAAGCTTCCAGTTCCAGTTTTAATTACCTCACATTTAAGCACCTTAATATATGTTAGAAGCGAAAAATTAAAATATCTTTGCGCCAAATCTGAATTTTGGCAATGGATAAAAACTTCAACCCGGACAAGCAACATACCTTAAAAGATGCGATCAATATTTCCGGAACCGGTTTACATACAGGAATAAATGTAGACATGACCCTTAAACCTGCACATGCCGGGTTTGGATTCCAGTTTCAACGTGTTGACCTGGCAGGAATGCCCATCATAAAAGCAGATTGCGACCTGGTAACGGATACATCAAGAGGTACTACACTTGAGCAAAACGGCGTAAAGGTTAGCACAGTAGAACATATACTTGCTGCATTGGTAGGAATGGGTATCGATAACTGTCTAATCGAAATCAACGGACCGGAAATTCCAATCATCGATGGCAGTAGCGGCCCCTTTGTAGATATTATCGAAGAAACCGGTGTGGTAGAACAAGACGCAGCCAAAGCCTGGTACACTATTGATACCAATCTTTCTTTCTACGATGAAAAGAAAAGAGTTGAACTCACTGCATTGCCTGCTACCAATTACCAGATCACCACACTGATAGACTTTAACAGCCCCGTTTTAGGAACACAACACGCCAGCCTGAAAAGTATGGATGAGTTTAAAACTGAAATCGCTCCCTGCCGCACTTTTTGTTTTTTACATGAGCTGGAAATGTTACTCGATAACAACCTCATAAAAGGCGGTGATATCAACAACGCCATTGTTGTGGTAGATAAGGCCGTTACGGAAGAAGAAATGCATCGTCTTGCAAAAGCCTTCGGGAGAAAGAAAGTAGAAGTAAAAACAGAAGGCTATTTAAATAATCTTGAGTTGCGGTTTCCCAATGAACCTGCCAGGCATAAACTGTTAGATGTAATTGGTGACCTGGCATTGATTGGTTATCCTATTAAAGGGCATATCATCGCCAGCCGTCCGGGACACAGCAGTAATGTTGAGTTTGCCAAACAGATCAAACAATACATCAAGAAAAACAAACACACCAAGAACATACCGGTGTACGATCCCAACAGGCCTGCGGTGTACACACATGAGTACATAGAAAAAACATTACCGCATCGTTATCCGTTCCTGCTGGTAGATAAGATCATTGAACTGCACGACAACATGATTGTAGGAATTAAAAATGTAACTTTCAATGAAACATTTTTCCAGGGACATTTTCCGGGCAACCCGGTAATGCCAGGCGTGTTGCAGGTAGAAGCACTGGCGCAAACCGGTGGCGTGCTTTGTATCAATGCCATGCCGAAAGGAACATATGATACCTATTTCATTAAAATTGATAATTGCAAATTCAAACAAAAAGTTGTACCCGGCGATACCATGATCCTTAAAATGGAATTGATAGAGCCGATACGCAGGGGAATCTGTGCCATGAGAGGCAGTGTGTATGTAGGCAATAAATTATGTACGGAAGGCGACTTCACTGCACAACTGGTAAAGAAAGATTAATAAAACACTATAACCGCATCGTTAAAGTACCAAATAAATTAAATGATTCATCCGCACACGTATATTCACCCGAATGCCAAACTGGCCAATAACGTAAAGATCGATCCATTTACCGTAATACATCATAATGTAGAAATTGGCAAAGGCACCTGGATTGGTAGTAATGTTACCATCATGGAAGGAGCCCGCATTGGAAACAACTGCCGCATTTTTCCCGGTGCTGTAATCGCAGGTATCCCTCAGGATCTTAAATACGAAGGTGAAAACACTACCGTGGAAATTGGCGACAATACAACCGTTCGTGAATTTGTAACCATAAACCGGGGCAGTAAAGACAGGTGGACGACAAAAGTTGGAGACAATTGCCTGATCATGGCTTACAGTCATATTGCGCACGATTGTGTGATTGGCAGTAATTGCATCATGAGTAACAATACACAAATGGCGGGTCACGTGGTAATGGGCGACAATGCCATCCTTGCCGGTATGTGTGCCATTCACCAGTTTGTACATATTGGTCAGCATGCTTTTGTATCCGGAGGTTCACTTGTAAGTAAAGATGTACCGCCATATATTAAAGCTGCCCGTACGCCGCTTAGTTATGCCGGTGTGAATTCTGTTGGCTTAAAAAGAAGAGGATTTTCACTCGACAGGATCAATCATATCCTGGATATATACCGGATCATTTACAATAAAAACCTGAACACTTCGCAGGCGCTGAACTTTATTGAAGAAGAACTACCTGCTACAGACGAACGCGATGAGATCGTTACGTTCATTCGTGAAAGCGGCAGGGGCATCATCAAAAGATTCAGCAAGGGCAGTATGGAAGATGAATAATCTGTACCTGCCAAACATCATTTCTTTTTATTTTCCGAATAAATCATCCCTGTTTTGCAGATCATACTCACTGATACCGGTAAACGATACAACAGGGAATGGATATTCCGTCACTTTAACTATACGTTTAACCCGGGTAAAGCCTATGCTATAACCGGGCCGAATGGTTCAGGGAAATCAACATTACTGCAGGTAATTGCCGGTGCCATCATGCAAACTGAAGGAAAGATCATTTACAATAAGGAAACGGAGATAAAACCTGAACAGGCGCATAAAGAATTATCTATTGCCGGGC
Organism: Bacteroidota bacterium; assembly: GCA_018268085.1. Classification (GTDB taxonomy): domain Bacteria; phylum Bacteroidota; class Bacteroidia; order Chitinophagales; family Chitinophagaceae; genus Ferruginibacter. The sequence continues at coordinate 10,167 of JAFDXE010000014.1, read as the reverse complement.
CATACCTAGAACTTATAGAAGAAATGACGGCGCTGGAATTCCTGAACTTTCATGCAACGTTTAAAACGCTAACCATATCCAATCCGGAGATATTAAAAGAGATAAACCTGGTTCATGCTTCCAATAAACAGATTCGTTATTACAGCAGTGGCATGAAACAACGACTGAAACTGGCGCAGGCTTTTTTCAGCAACACAAGTGTTTTATTGCTGGATGAACCAACAACGAATCTTGATGAAGAAGGAATACAACTGTATCAGCAGTTAATTAAAAAATATACTACGGGAAGGCTTGTTATTATAAGCAGCAACGATAAACAGGAATATCATTTTTGTGATGAAGTGATTTCCATTATGGAATTCAAATAGATCTATCTCCTGCTCGCAATCAGCAAATTCAAATCGGTATATTTCAGATCAAACCTTTCACTGAGGTGTATATTGGTTAAACTTCCCTTGAATAAATAAATACCGCTGCGGATATTGATCTTGTACCAGATCACGTTATCGATACCGCCGTCTTCGGCTGTTTCCAGTAATAATGGAGTAAGTACATTGCTGATTGCCTGCGATGCTGTTCTGGCAAATCCGCTTGGAATATTAGGCACGCAATAATGTATCACGTCATATTTTCGGAACACCGGACTTTCATGAGTGGTTACTTCACTGGTTTCAAAACAACCACCGTGGTCGATACTAACGTCAACGATCACACTACCGGGACGCATATGGCTCACCATTTCTTCACTCACCACAATGGGTGTTCTTCCGGAACTTCCACTCAAAGCACCGATAGCAACATCGCAGGTTTTTAATTGTTTCCCCAGGATTTTTGGCTCAATTACGGAAGTCCACATTCTACCTCCAATATTATTCTGCAACCGTTTTAACCGGTAAATACTGTTATCAAAAATTTTTACGCTTGCGCCCATAGCCAAAGCTGTTCTTGCTGCATATTCGCCAACAATACCAGCACCGATAATTATTACTTTAGTAGGCGGGATACCACTGATCCCTCCTACCAGCACACCCTTACCATTGTTTGCATTACTGAGATACTGGCCGGCTATCAGCATCACCGCACTGCCTGCAATTTCACTCATGCTGCGTACAATCGGGTTGTGACCGCTTCCGTCTTTCAGATTTTCAAAACTCAATGCCGTAATTTTTTTCTCCATCATCTTTTCCAGTATGGAGCGTTTCATAACGGCAAGGTGTATGGGAGAAATCAGGTAGGTATTGGGCTTAAGCAATTCACAATCTTCCTCACTCACCGGCCCGCTTTTTACAATTACATTGCAATTGAAAATTTCCTTTTTATCATATATGATTTTTGCACCGGCTTCGCTGTAATCCTTATCAGAATAATTGGCGCCTAAACCTGCGTTTGTTTCAATGCTCACATGATGGCCATTGGCAACTATTACACCTACCGCCTCGGGCGTAAGAGCTATGCGGTTTTCATTAAATGAATTTTCCTTTGGAATGCCTATGAACATTTCTTCACCTTTCGGTTTAACATCCAGGGTTTCTTCCAGTGTTTCATAAGAAAAAGACGGAGATACAAAAGGTTTTGAAGTTGCCATATATGTTGTGTTTAGAGCTTAGCGGCTCTTAGTACGATATGCGGGTTAATATTACAAATTACAAATTTATTTGCAGCTTACGTTGATTACCTGCAACAGATTGGAGATAGCAATGAACGGTATCAGGCGGAAATATTCCCGGTGCTTTTTCCGGCCATTCTACCAGGCATAGATCGCCGGAATATATTGCATCTTCCACACCGGCATTCATTGCTTCTGTTTCATCTTTTAAACGATACAGATCCATGTGATATATCCTCTCGCCACCAGCAGACCGGTATTCGTTGATGATTGAAAAAGTAGGACTGCTTACTGCATTGGTTACGCCCAAAGCATGGCACAAAGCTGTAATAAATGTTGTTTTACCGGCTCCCATCTCCCCGTGAAAAGCAATGACCTTCCTGTTTTCAATGGCGGCAACAAAAGCCTCGGCCGCTTCCTTAATTTTATCAAGACTAAATTCAACAACCATGTTGCAAAGATAAATTTCACAATTAGTAAATACCTGATTAATAGCTGAGATAATTTTGCATTATGGAAAAAATTGACTGGAAAGTAGAAGGTATGACCTGCAGCAACTGTGCGCAGACAGTCAGTAAATTTCTCGTGAAAGAAGGAATGGAAGAAGTAAATGTAAATCCGCTGGATGGTGCAGTAAGTTTTGTTGCCAAAGAAAATACTGTTCTCTCAAAATTAAAATCAGGAATAGGTTCTCTTGGTTACCGGGTAGTTGATGACAGCACTACTGAAACAAAAAAACCTTTTCTGTCAACCAATAAAGAACGATTTTTTTATACGTTACCATTCACACTTGTGCTCATGATGCACATGCTGCATGGTTGGTTACAATTGCACTGGCTGATGAATCCCTGGATTCAACTGGCACTTTGTACACCGGTTTTCATAACCGGGATGTGGTATTTTGGAAGAAGCGCCGTAAAGAGTTTACGGAACGGTTTACCCAATATGAATGTACTGGTTTCTCTCGGTGCCCTTGCCTCATTTACCTATAGCCTTGCCGGTGCTGTACTTCACCTGGGCAATGACTACCTGTTTTTTGAAACCACGGCTTCCATTATCACACTTGTTTTCCTGGGAAATTATCTTGAAGAAGCTTCTGTTGAATCTACACAAAAGGCGGTACGTTCGCTGGCAAAATCTCAAAAGGTAATGGCAAACATCATTGCTTTTGATGACCAGCACCAGGAGATTGTTTTCCCAATAGAAAATACACTACTTAAAACCGGCGATCTTATTTTAATAAAAAACGGTGAACAGGTTCCAATAGATTGTAAAATTCTGTGGGGAGATGGCATGCTCAATGAATCAATCATTACCGGCGAGAGCATTCCTGTTCAAAAACAAAAAAAAGACCTACTCGTTGGCGGTAGTGTGCTGGAAAGCGGCATTATTAAAGCACAGGTAACTGCAACCGGGAAGGATACTGTTCTATCAGGCATTCTTCATCTTGTACAACAGGCGCAGGCAGAAAAGCCACCGATGCAGAAGCTGGCGGATAAGATCAGTGCCATATTTGTTCCGGTTGTTGTTGGCATTGCCCTTATTACTTTCTTTGTTAATTATGCCATGTTGGATCATACAGCAGGCGTTTCGTTGATGCGGGCCATTGCCGTACTTGTTATTTCCTGCCCCTGTGCTATGGGAATTGCTACACCTGCTGCCATTGCCGTTGGATTGGGCCGTGGTGCCAAAAGCGGGATTTTGTACAGGAACGCCTCCAGCCTCGAATCATTTAAAAATATTAAACAGGTTGTATTTGATAAAACAGGAACGCTCACAACCGGTTTGTTTAAGATCACTTCTTATCAAACATTTATTGCGGAAGATGAATTTAAACGTATTGCATTTTCCATGCACAAATTTTCGAACCACCCGCTTGCCAGAACAGTGGCAAAAGAATGGAAAGAAAATGATCAGTTGAAATGGAAAGAAATTAAAGAATTAAAAGGTCTGGGTATTTATGCAGAAGATAAAGAGGGGAATATTTTCGAATCAGGATCGCACAAAATTCTTCAAGGGGAAACAAGCGATACCGATCACAATATTTTTATACTTAAAAATAAACAATTGATTGGCTGGATAGATCTTGAAGATGAAATAAGAACTGAAGCAAAAGAAGTGATCAGGTGGTTACAGCTACGAAAAATAAAAACCATTTTATTAAGTGGCGATCGAAAAGACAAATGTGTTAACACTGCACAGGAACTGGGAATAGATGAAGTGATTGCTGAACAAACTCCGCAACAAAAACTGGAAAAGATCGCTGCATTAAACAGTGAAACGCCAACTGCCATGATAGGTGATGGTATTAATGACGCACCGGCATTGGCAAAAGCTACCATTGGCATTTCACTGAGTGAAGCAACACAAATTGCCATGCAGAGCGCTGATGTGATTCTCATGAACCATGGATTGAAAAATTTACCCAAAGCACTCGGGCTTGGAAAACATACTTATATCACCATCAATCAAAATTTATTTTGGGCATTTATTTATAACATCATCGCCATCCCGGTTGCTGCAACAGGATTACTAACTCCAACATTCGCTGCATTACTCATGGGCTTTAGTGATGTGGTGCTTGCCTTGAACTCTGCCAGGCTTTTTGTAAAAAAGGTTTTATAACTTCATTACACAAGACTGGAAAAAGTTTGAACGACGCACTTTCGATATTAAAAAAATACTGGGAATATGATTCATTTCGGCCCTTACAGGAAGATATCATTCATTCTGTAATTACAAAAAACGATGTGCTGGCTCTGTTACCAACCGGCGGTGGTAAATCTATTTGTTTCCAGGTTCCTGCAATGATGATGGATGGAATCTGTATTGTGATCAGTCCGCTGATCGCATTAATGAAAGACCAGGTTGAGAACCTTAAAAAAAGGGGCATTCCTTCTTTAGCCGTTTATTCGGGCATGAGTTTTACAGAAGTAAAACAAACATTACAGAATGCAGCATTTGGGAATTATAAATTCCTGTATGTTTCGCCCGAGAGACTGGAGACCAGGTTATTTCTTGAATTTTTACCCGCCATAAAACCTGTACTGATCGCTGTTGATGAAGCGCATTGTATTTCGCAATGGGGATATGATTTCAGGCCTTCCTATCTCCGTATTGCAGCACTGCGTGAAGAATTACCAGGCGTACCGGTGATCGCACTAACGGCTTCAGCTACCCTAAACGTGCAGAACGACATCTGCGAACAATTAAAATTCAGTAAAGCACAGAAACGTTTTCAACAATCCTTTGCAAGGCCAAATCTTTCTTATAGTGTTTTTGAACCTCCTTCAAAGCAAACAAAATTGCTGGAAGTTTTACAAAGTGTAAAGGGCACTGCGATCGTGTATTGCAAAAGCAGGCGGCAAACGCAACAGGTTTCGGATTTGCTGAAGCTAAATAAAATAAATGCGGAATATTACCACGCAGGATTGAATAATGAACAACGCAATGACCGACAGGAAAACTGGATCAACAATAAAACAAGAGTGATTGTTGCCACCAATGCATTTGGTATGGGAATAGATAAGCCCGATGTACGGTTGGTAATTCATTATGATGTTCCGGATAACCTTGAAAGTTATTACCAGGAAGCCGGGAGAGCAGGCAGAGATGGAAAGAGAGCTTTTGCAGTACTGATGCACAATGCAAATGAAACGGATGAATTGTATGCAATGATCGACCTCCGATACCCGGGCGAAGAAGAGATCAGGAAAATGTACACCGACCTTATGAATTACCTGCAGGTACCTGCCGGAATTGGCGAAGATCAGAGCTTTGAGTTTGACATCGCCCGGTTCTGCGATGCGTTTAAACACAATATATTAAAAGCTACTTATGGCATACAGGCACTGGCACAGCAAGGGTTGCTTAGTTATTCAGAAACCTTTTTCACACCCGCTACGCTGGTATTTACCGTATCAAAATCTGATCTATATGAAATAGAAAAAATGCATCCTTCGCTTGATCCTGTTATAAAAGCCCTGCTGAGAACCTATGAAGGAATTTTCGATTATCCTTCTGCCATTCATGAGTCATTGCTGGCTAAGTTTACCGGGATGAAGGCAGAAGAATTAAAAAAACAATTGGTGGCCCTGCACCAGCTAAAAATCGTTCATTATGAGCCACAAAATGAAAAACCACGTATTACATTATTGCAAAACAGGATGTATAATGAGAATTTTATCCTGAATATGGGCGATCATCTTAAGCGAAAGCAATATTATAAAGAACGACTGGATGCGATGATTGGCTTTACACATGAAAAAACTACCTGCCGCAGTGTTTTGATCGGAAACTATTTTACAGACAACAGCATTCAACCCTGTGGTATATGCGACAATTGCCTGCACCAAAAAGCCATTGTTTTAACCAATGAAGAAATTGAGGAGATCAGCGCAGAAATAATAAAGGCCCTGAATTCGGCCCCATGCTCACCTGCTTTACTGGAAAGACAGCTTCAACGGTTCAACAAACAAAAAATATGGAAATTGATTAATTTTTTACTGGCAGAAGGCAAGATCAGTTCCGATAAAGACGGGAACCTAAAGATGGTCAATTAGTCATGGATTTGTAACCTTCATAAAATAAAAAAGGGACCAAGATAGAAATCTAGTCCCGCTTTAAAATCCAATATCCTATGAAAAACCGAAACGAAGATAATGTGGAATTTACCATTCTCCAACATTTTTCAACATTATTTTAAAAAAAAATCTTCGCAGGCCAGTAAATGTGCTATAAATTAACCCACTGATTTTTAATTTAATACCGGCAATTATTCCACTGTTTTTTAAAGCCGTATTTGGGTAACCCTAAATTTCCAGGGATTAAAACCAGCTTTTGGATTTTTTGGATGAACTTCTTCCCCCCAGTCCCAGCGCCCCCAGCAAGCCCCGTACAATTCCATTACCTGCCGTACGAAGCATGCTTTTCACAATGGTATTATTGGCCACTTTTTCAAGCGCAGAAGGTTCTTCTTTGGTTGATTTTGAGGCTGAAGTACTGGTTTCGGCTGGCGGTTCTTTTTGTGCGGCTTCTTCCAGTTTGGCTGTTAATATTTCATAAGCACTATTGCTATCAATTGTTTCCCTGTATTTCGCTACCAGTTTCGAATGGTTGTTGATATCGTCTATTTCTGATCCGGAAAGTACGTCCATCCTGCTTCGGGGAGAACAAAGCATGGTATGTGCCAGTGCGGTAGGTATGCCTTTTTCGTTTAATAAGGTTACCAGTGCTTCCCCGATTCCCAGTTGCGTAATGAGATCTTCGGTTTTGTAATAGGCAGTTTCGGGGTAATTTTCGGCGGTTTGCTTAATCACTTTCCTGTCGGCTGCCGTAAATGCCCTCAATGCGTGTTGAATTTTTAAACCAAGCTGACCTAAAATACTGGCGGGTACATCCATGGGGTTTTGTGTACAAAAATATATGCCGATCCCTTTGGAGCGGATAAGTTTGATGATCGTTTCTATTTGTTGCGTGAGTTCACTGCTGGCTTCCTGGAAAATGAGGTGGGCTTCATCAATAAACATCACCAGTTTGGGTTTGTCCAGGTCTCCTTCTTCCGGAGATATTGCATACAATTCTGCCAGCATCTGCAACATAAATGTGGAGAACATTTTAGGTTTATCCTGCAGGTCTGCCACACGCAATATATTGATCATTCCCCTGCCATCGATGCTCGTACGCATCAGGTCTTCCACTTCAAAACTTTTCTCCCCGAAAAAAATATCGGCACCCTGTTGCTGCAATTCTATTACTTTTCGTAAGATGGTTCCCGTAGAGGTAGTTGAAATCTTACCGTATTGCTTTTCAATTTCAGCCTTGCCTTCGTCGCCTATATACTGAAGTACTTTTATAAAATCCTTCAAATCCAGCAAGGGAAGTTTGCTGTCGTCGCAATATTTAAAGATCAGGGCAACAACACCACCCTGCGTATCATTCAGTCCAAGTATTTTACTAAGCAATACAGGCCCGAATTCACTAACAGTAGCCCGTAGGTGCACCCCGTTTTTCCCTGTTAACGAAAGCAATTCAGCCGGAAATGATGTTGGGGTGTACGTAAGGTTCATTTTCGCATACCGTTCTTTCACTTTATCATTCAGGGTTCCTGCTGCGGCAATACCACTCAGATCACCTTTAATATCGAGTAGCAACACCGGAACACTTGCGTCACTCAGAAATTCGCTAATCATCTGTAGTGTTTTGGTTTTACCTGTTCCGGTAGCACCGGCGATCAGCCCATGCCTGTTCATCGTTTTCAGCGGAAGAAAAATACCTGCATCAGGAATAACTTCACCATTGAGCATTGCGGCGCCAATTTGTACTGATTCTCCTTTAAAACTATATGCATTCTTTATATCGCTGATGAATGTGTTTTTGTCTGCCATAATTGAGTTTGTTTATGAAGGAAAGGTACAATCAAATCGGAATATTGTAATTCCGGCAGCATTGTTGAAGAAGATTTTTCTTTTTGCCCTTCTTACCCATTTGAGCTTTAACAAAAAAATAGATAGTTGGATAGTAAATTAAAAAATGATTTAATTTTATTTGTATTAAACAAAAACTTAAAACAATGGAAGCAGTAAAACCAAAAATTCTATTGTGCGAAGACGATACGAACCTTGGCATGGTATTAAAAAATTACCTGGAATTAAATGATTACGACGTAACACTTGAAAGAGATGGCCGTTTGGGACTTGCTGCTTTTCAGCGGGAAAAATTTGATATATGCCTGCTGGATGTAATGATGCCTAACATGGATGGATTTACACTTGCGGAAGAAATCAGGGATATAAACCCGGATGTTCCATTATTCTTCCTGAGTGCAAAAACAATGAAAGATGACATCATCCAGGGATATAAACTGGGTGCAGATGATTATATCACCAAACCATTCGACAGTGAAGTATTGCTGCATAAGATAAAAGCAATATTAAAGCGCAACGAAGAATTACATCGTGAGGAGATCAATGCAGAATTCGACCTGGGTAAATATCATTTTAATCCCCGCCTGCGTGAACTGGCTATCAACGGTAAGGTACAAACGCTTTCTCCCAAAGAAAATGAACTGCTGAAAATGCTCAGTGAATACAAAAATGATTTGTTGCCGAGAGAAGCTGCATTAAAAAAGATATGGGGCAGCGATACCTATTTCAATGGCCGGAGTATGGATGTGTACATTGCAAAACTCCGTAAGTATTTAAAAGAAGATCCCAAACTTGAAATTGTAAATATTCATGGCAATGGATTCAGGCTGGTAGTTTCTGAATAACCAATAGTAATATATCCAAACGCACTATAAAACTTCTAAAACAAATTCCGCTGACCACTCCCGGTTGGCGGAATTTTTCCAATATGCTTATAGGCTTTATCAGTTGCTTCTCTTCCCCTGGGCGTTCGCATAATAAATCCTTCCTTAATTAGAAACGGTTCATATACTTCTTCCAGCGTGCCCGTTTCTTCCCCCACTGCTGTTGCTATGGTTGTTATCCCTACAGGGCCGCCTTTGAATTTTTCTATAATGGCAGTTAATATGCGGTTATCCATTTCATCGAGCCCGTGCTGATCAACATTCAATGCTTTTAATGCATGTTCGGTAATTTTTAGATCGATAACACCGTTGCCGATCACCTGTGCAAAATCCCTTACCCGGCGCAGCAATCCATTAGCGATCCTGGGCGTGCCCCTGCTCCGTCCGGCAATTTCAGCAGCAGCATCACTGGTAATTTTTGTATTCAGAATCCGGGCGCTGCGCAGCAAAATATTTTTAAGCGTTGCAGCATCATAATATTCAAGTCTTGATTTAATTCCAAACCTCGATAACAACGGTGCGGTTAATAATCCACTTCTCGTTGTTGCGCCAATTAACGTGAAAGGATTTAAGGTTAACTGAACACTTCTTGCATTTGGGCCACTGTCGATCATAATATCAATGCGGTAATCTTCCATGGCTGCATAGAGATATTCTTCCACAACGGTGCTGAGCCGGTGAATTTCATCGATGAACAAAACATCATTGGGTTCGAGGTTGGTGAGTAAGCCTGCAAGATCGGCGGGCTTTTCAATAACGGGGCCTGAAGTTTCTTTAATATTTACGCCCATTTCATTGGCAACAATCCTGGATAAAGTGGTTTTGCCCAATCCCGGCGGACCATGAAATAAAATATGATCCAAAGCCTCTCCCCGTAATTTGGATGCTTTAATAAAAATGGTGAGGTTTTCGATGATCTGCGACTGACCACTAAAATCGTCTATTAAACCAGGCCTTATATTATTTTCAAATTCTTTATCGGCAGGTAAAAGAAATTCTTTATTTGTATTGAGATTGGGATTACCCATTGAGTGTTTTTTATACATTGTAAAACTAAACTTTTTTTGTCGGGAGTAATTGAAGATTTATGAAGCCCTGATGATTCTTTGTATGAGAAACATTTTAACTTTAAACAAAACAATTCAACAATGAAAATAGGTATCATAGGATCAGGGGCAGTTGGCCGCACATTAGGTAAAGGCTTTTTGCTGGAAGGATTTGATGTCATGCTCGGTAGCAGGAACCCGTTAAA
>JAFDXE010000013.1 GCA_018268085.1 Bacteroidota bacterium | reverse complement strand
TTTCTCCGTCAACTGGTTCTGTAAACTGTGGTGATAATGCTACTTACACGATTACTCCGGATGCATGTTATAGTGTAGCTGATGTGATCGTAGATGGTGTATCACAAGGTGCATTAACTACGTACACTTTCAATAACGTACAGGCAACGCATAGCATCAGTGCAACATTTGTACTGAACACTTATACCATCACGGTTACAGCAGGTGCTAACGGAAGTATTACTCCGGGCACAGGTTCCGTAAACTGTGGTGATAATGCAACTTATACCATCACAGCCGATCCTGGTTATTCTATTGCAGATGTGATTGTAGATGGTATCTCACAGGGTGCAATCCCTACCTACACATTCAACAATGTTCAGGCTACGCATACCATCAGCGCCAGCTTTACACTGAATGCATTTACCATTAACGCAAGTGCAGGAACAGGTGGTAGCATCAGCCCAAGCGGAGCGGTAAGTGTAGATGCTGGTAATAATCAAAGCTTCACTATAACAGCAAATGATTGCTTCAGTATTGCAGATGTTGTAGTGGATGGCATCTCACAAGGCGCCATTTCTACGTACACATTCAGCAACGTTGCTTCCAACCATACCATTGCTGCATCATTCACACAAAACGGACCTTATACCATTACCGTTACTGCCGGTGCAAACGGAACAGTAACACCAGGTACAGGTTCTGTAAATTGTGGCAACAATGCAACTTATACCATTACACCTGCAGCATGTTATCATGTTACCGATGTGATCGTAGATGGTATATCACAAGGTGCGATCTCTACTTATACATTCAGTAATGTACATGCGGCACATAGTATCAGTGCAACATTCGCTGCCAATGCACCATTGGTTGCACCAGTTGTAACGGGTCCAACAAACGTTTGCCCTTATATCGGAACAGGCGATCCGGTAACATTTACAGCAGTATCTGCAGGTGCAACAGGATTTACCTGGATTATACCACCAACCAATGTTACGATCGTATCCGGACAGGGAACCAATACCTTAACAGTAACATTCCAGAACGGATTTGCAGCACAGGCCAATAAACAAATAAGGGTTACAGGATTGTCGGCTTGTGGTAACAGTCCGCAAACAATCTATTACTTACTGGCTCAGGCACCGGGAACACCGGCAGCCATTACGGCCAGCAGCACTAACGTATGTGCCGTTATCGGTACTCCGGGAACCATCACGTATACCATTCCAAAAGTTACCGGTGCTACTTCTTATGCATGGACTGCACAGGCTGGTACAACAACCATTAACCATCCTAATGGACCAGGTGTAAATGATACAACGGTTACGGTTAGCTTCACAAGCGGCTTCACTTCAAGTGCTATCACCGTATCTGCTGCAAACGGCTGCGGAACAAGCAATGCAAGAAGCTATGCCATTACCAGGAGCAATCCATCTACACCAGGTTTGATCTCAGGTTCTACCAATGTATGCGAATACATTTTACCAAACGGTTCAGCAGGAACCTATAAGATCAATGCCGTATCAGGAGCTACTTCTTACAACTGGACAGTGAATCCAAATACAGCCGTGGTTACACATCCTAACGGAGCAGGTGCCCAGGATACAGTGATCACCATCCAGTTCCAGGCAGGATTTACAACAGGAAGCATCACCGTATCTGCTGCCAATGGTTGTGGTACAAGTGGTGTAAGATCATTGAGTCTTTCAAAACTAAACCCTGCCACACCAAGTGTGATGGATGTGATCCAGTTAGAAGTTTGCCCGGACAGGCAATACTCTTACACATTACAATCAGCTCCGGCGAACGCAACCTCACTGGTATGGACAATCCCTGCTGGAGCAACATTGGTTAGCCAGTCACCGGCAGGTCCGATGCCAACAAGCATTACCGTAGCTTATCCGGGAACTTCGGTTAACGGTGTTGTTACCGTACAATCGTTCAGCAATTGCGGAAACAGCGTGATCAGGTCCCAGGAAGTGAAATTGCCTGCTTGTCAACTGGAAAGACAACCAATTACCACGAAAGGAACCACTCAGCCTGTGGCAGCAGCAGAAACCATGCAGGTGAATATCTATCCTAATCCTACGGTGAACGACTTCAAACTGCAGGTTACCACCTCAGCAAAAGAAGTGATCAATGTAAGGATACTGGATCTGCAGGGAAGGATGTTGAAACAGTTTACTACTGCGGCTTATCAAACCCTGCAATTAGGATCCGACCTGAAAGCCGGAACCTATATGGTAGAGGTAAGACAAGGCAATGTGGTTAAAACAACTAAGCTGATTAAGTTCTGATAATTTAAAAAATAAAACAAATGGAGCTCATCTGAAAAGATGGGCTCTTTTTTTTTAGGCAATAGAATCTGTAATTTATTAAACCCTTTGGTAGCATTCTCCGATCAACGACCGATAGGGAAGTGTCTTTACAAAAGGCACAACAACCCTGTTTATCAATGAATAATCCAGGTTTTCAGCAGTGCGATACGATTATGTAAAAAATACATATTAATCACTCTGAATTACCAAAAGTTTATTATATTTTTGGGGCACATTCCCCAATCTATCCCTGGAATTCTCCGCCAACGAATTCTTTTATCATTTGTAATAAATTGTTTACCAGCTATGCTGTTTATCAAAAGAAAAATGGGTGTAAGGGTAATTGCTATACTTGCATTTGCAGGTGTATTTGTGAATAAAAGCCTTGCGCAGGTTTCCTTTACAAACCTTGCTCCCTCAGCAACCATCGATTTTTCCAATTCAATGCCCACATCGGTGGGAACCAACACTTCTACTTCCTTTTCGGGTGCAGGTTTTTCACCAAATCCAACGAATACCAATGCCGGAAGATTAAATTCAAATGCATGGTCTACTACGGGCTGGAGCGATGGCGATCTGTTGTATGGTGGCACCAATGTAACCGGGGATCATGCAAGGGGAAGTACTACAGGCGCAGTAACCGCAGGCGGATTTTATGCATATACCGGATCACCTGCTTCAGTATCCAACCCTACTTTGATGATTCAGCCCGGCGGTGGAGATTTTGAACCGGGAACCCTTACACTGAAGCTGGTTAATAACGGCACCACCATAATTACTTCCCTGGATGTTTCTTATAATCTTTTTGTGAGGAACGACCAGTCCCGGGGAGACAGTCTGAACTTTTCTTATTCATCAGATAATTTTATAAACTCTGATTACCCGGTTGCATCAATGGCTTATGGAAGCCCGATTGCACCCGATGGGTTGGGATGGGTTCAGGTAGGAACTTCGCCTTCCCGTTCTGCAACCTTATCAACGGGGGTGTATATTGCACCGGGTTCGGTGTTTTATTTAAGATGGACGCATGTTGCCGCAGGCGGTTCCGGAAGTCGGGATGAATTAGGCTTAGATGATATTAACATAACAGCCACCTATAGTGCCCCCTGTACGCCACCGCTTACACAGGCAACCATCACCAGCTTTTCAGGTGTTTTATCTTCACAGGTAGACCTGAATTATACCCGTGGTAATGGTACCGGCGGCGTACTGATCATTGCAAGTACATCCGCAACTTTATCTTCCAACCCGGTAAGTGGGGTAACTTATAATGCCAATTCAAATTTTGGAAACGGCGATCCTTTGGGCGGCGGATTTGTTGTGTACAATGGAACTGCCAATGGCACCGGTGCGGCAGCAAGCGTAACAGTTACGGGGCTCAACCCATCTACAACCTATTATTTTTATGTGGTGGAATATGGCGTATCCGTTCCCTGTTATTTAAATCCGGCAAACTCCGGCAGCCAGCTAACGGCAGCGGGATCTGCTACTTCGCCAACAGATTATTTCAGATCAAAAGCATCTGGAAACTGGAATAACAGTTCAACCTGGCAGTCGTCTCCTGATAATATCAGTTGGATCAATGCAACCTTAAAACCAACATTTTCATCCAAAGGGATATTAATTCAAAATGGGCATACCGTTACCATTAGCAATAATGAAACGGCGAGACTATTAACTATTGCTTCAGGGGCAACACTTACGTATAGCAACACAGCCAGTGGCGGATACGACCTGGATATTGCCGCTGACCCATCCGATATTGACCTCAAGGTTTCCGGAACCTATTTTCTGTATGGAATTATGCCCACACTCGCATCCGGAGCAACGGTACAGGTTTATAGCGGCGGATTGGTACGTGTAGACGGTAATGTTGGTACCAATACTTCAGATGATTTTGCCCGATTAAACACGGTTAATTTTGCAACAGGATCCGTTTACCAATGGAATGCCGTTACGGCTTTCCAAACTTCATCTGCTACCTATTTTCCATCGGCATTGCAAACAGATATTGCCACATTCAGGATCACACAGAATATCGTAATCGGTGCAAGTTCCACCACGAATATCCAGGGTTTGGTTGAAGTAAATGCAAATGTTACATTACAGAATGCAGGAACTAAAATAGCCCGCAACGGACTTATCGGCACAGGCACCTTAACACAAAGTGCGGTAAGCACTATTCAGATAGATGGGAATTCTGCAGTATTGGGAGGTACCGGAGTAATTGCATTAAACGCTACCGGATCGTTATACATTACACCAAACTGTGTAACTACGCTCACTAGTAATAAAACCATTAATTCCGGTACGTTTACCGTAGATGGAACCCTGATGTGTTCAACGAACCTGGTAATGGGATCTGCAGCTTTTACCTTATCGTCAGGGGCAACGCTGGGTATCGGTTCTCCCCAGGGCATCACGCCATTTGCTTCCGGGGCCGTGGGAAATATACAGGTTACCAATACCCGTAGTTATAATACAGCAGCCAATTATATCTACAATAGTACAAGTGCAAACCAGGTAACGGGGCTGGGGTTGCCGGTAACCATCGTGTCGCCCGGATCGCTTACCATTTCCAATACCGGTACAGTTGGAAATAATACCGTAACCTTAACAACAAACAATACCACAACGCCAACCTTAAATTTGGCAAACGGATTATTCGAAGCCGGAACCAGCCAGTTGCTTCTTATCACTGCAACGGGAACCGTTAACGGCACAGGTGGTAACCAGGGAATCTCAGCAGCAGCAGGAACCATTCGCTTTGTTGGATCGGGAACCATCAATCCAGGGGCTTCTTTATCACTCACCAATGTGTTTTTAAATGGTGGCGTAAACATGGGAGGTGGTAATACAACAATAAAAGGGACGCTTACAATCGGTGCCAGCGGTTTTGTGAATGGTGCAACCGCTCCTACTTATTCTTCCTCTCCGGCTTCCACACTCTTATATAACTGTGGTTGCAACTTTGGCGTGGGGAATGAATGGTATGCAAATACTTACGGAACCAGTGCAGGTGTGCCGCACCATGTTACGCTTGGGGCAAACAGCTCCGCTAATTTCGGCTCTGCAAATACGCCACATGAAATGCGTGGAGATCTTATTATCAATAACAACAGCACGCTCGCTTTATCTACCGCTTCTGGCGGCGATCTGTATATAAAAGGAAACTGGACACGCACCGCATTGGGTGTATTCAATGCCAACCTAAGAGCCGTTAAATTTAATGGAACAAGCGGCGATCAAACCATCACAAGAACAGGCGGCGGAACGGAATCTTTCCCATACCTCATTATTGCAAAAGCAACGGGACAGGCAGTTGTGCTGGCCGGCGCGCCCAATGCAACCAATGTAAACGTAGATGGATTTAATGGTGGCAGTACATTGCAGCTTATAGGGGGCGACATCGACCTCAATCAGCAAACACTCAATTTTACTTCTTACCTCAATGCCAATCAAAATAATATCGGGATAGACGGTACTCCGGGAGATCTTACCCGAACCATCCGTAGTACCGGAGGCACAGGAACTTTTTCAGTGTTAAACAGTGATGCAGCGCAACACAGTGTAACCATTGGAAGAATGTCGGGCAATGCATCCCTGCTCACTTTTGGTTCTTCAACCAAACTTATTGCAGCAGGTGCAACAGCAAATGGCTGTATCGATTTTGGAAATACGATAACTACCATTAACGGAACATTCCAGATAAACGGATTTGGTTGTGTAAGCGGCAATGCGCCAACTTATGGCACAGGCGCTAACCTGGTGTATAATTCGGGAGGAAACTATGACAGATTCCTTGAATGGTCAACAGCCAGCGGGCCGGGTTATCCTTATCATGTTACCGTTCAAAACAACAGTACACTACGATTGAATACACCGTCTCCAAATGGCGATGCAGACAGGGCAATGGCAGGTAACCTATCGATTGCAAATGGAGCAACGCTATTGCTTAGTACCACCGCTTCCAACAAACTAACGGTATCGGGTAACGTACAAATTGACGGAAACTTAACCTTACCCACTACGGCAGGCGGCGATATATATATCAAGGGCAACTGGAACCGTTCTGCTACAGGATTGTTTAACCACAACGATAGAGCGGTGTTTTTTAATGGTTCAGGTAAATCAACCATTACTGCCAATGGCGGTCAGCTTTTCCCTTATCTCTACCTGGTCAAAAATGCAGTTACAGATTCATTGGTATTGTTGGATGATATCAGCATCAGCAGGGAATTTGCTGTGTCTGCAGGTACATTCGACCTTGCTGCTAAAAATGCAACCCTGAAGTCAGATGCAACCAACACGGCTGATTTCGGACAGGTTGGTGCGCTGGGCAATGTTGCTTATACAGGCGTAGGAAGATTTATTGTTGAACGCTATATACCTACCGGTACAATTGGTGGACAGCATGGAAAATCCTGGCAGTTTCTTGCCGTGCCAGACAATGGCGGACAAACCATCAACGCCGGATGGCAGGAAGGTAATGTTTTACCCGCTGTAGGTACGGCTGGTCTTGGTACTATTATTTCAAGTAATATCGCAGGAGCCGGATTTGATATCATCGCCGGCTCTACGCCTGCATTGAAAACCTATGATCCTGTAAATGATTTGTGGATAGGTGTTGCCAACACCGCATCTCTTCCTTTATATAATAAGAAAGGATATTTCCTGTTTGTACGCGGCGACAGAACCGTAACATCTGCAAGTGCACCGGCAACCACCACCACCTTGCGCAGTACAGGTAAATTATTTGTTCCGGTAACAAACCCTCCACCTTCCACAACAGTGTTATCAGGAAAATTTGAATCGGTTGGTAACCCATACGCTTCTGCTATCGACTTTTTAAACCTGTCAATTTCTCCGGGAATTGATACCGTATTTTATGTTTGGGATCCTTTGTTAACCGGGTCTAACGGATTCGGCGGATACCAGGTTATCAGTAAGGTAACGGGTTATAAACCCACTCCGGGAGGCACAGCAAATTATAGTAACAGTACAGCATACACGAAAATTCAATCCGGCCAGGCATTTTTTGTTCATTCAACTTCCGGGGGTGGCACGGTGTCTTTTTCTGAATCAGCTAAAATATCAGGAAGCGATCTCGTTTACAAAGGAAACCAGTTAAACAATGGTATTGGTAACAACCCGGTAAATATTCGCAGGATGTTTACCGCTCAATTGTACAACGCTGCAGGCAACATTACGGATGCGAATGTGGTTGCATTCAGTAATGCCTATAGCAATGGATATGAAGCAAATGATGCATTGAAGATGTATAATGGCGGTGAAAATTTTGCAATAAAGAACAACAACAGGATACTTGTTATTGATGCCAGGGCAAATATCCTGCGCTCAGATACCATTCAATTTGCTATGTCAAATATAAAACAGCAAACATACCAGTTACGCTTTATACCTGAAAACATGGACGCCGGAAATATGCATGCCTGGTTACACGACAGGTTCCTGGGTTCGGTAACACAAATATCTCTTTCAGATACTACGAATATAAGTTTTGTTGTGAACGCTACACCGGCATCTGCTGTGTCTGACAGGTTTTATATTGTATTTAACCGGAGAAACAGGAACGCAGGAAATAACGGGCTGATTACAGATATGACCGGCCGAAAAGAATCTGCTGCTGATATTAAAAATCCGGGTGCAGAAGGAATTGTTGCATCAGATATCAGCGTTTATCCGAACCCGGTAGTTGAAAATAGTTTCAAAATAAATTTTACAAATCGCATTGATAACTACAACGTTCAGTTAATAAATGCAAATGGCCAGGTGGTACTTAACCGCAAAATTGAAGTAAAGGAGAAACTGTTCAGCGAATCAATACCAGTTAATAAATACAGTGCCGGTTATTATACATTGGTACTAACCGGTGAAAAAGGAACGAAAGTAACCCGGGCTATAGTGATTCAATAACAAATTGCCATCATTCAAATATTTTGTTGAATCTTATTTTTAAAATTCGTGGAAAAAATACCACAATAACTACAGCCGTTTTCACAAAAGTGCTACTAACGGATAACAATAAGTACTTTTTATAACAGCACTTCAAGGGTAATTTATCGATGTATTCCTGAGTACCCAATTTCGGGTTTCGTGTATTTCTATTTATACAATAAATTACACATCCTGATATTTAAACACTGCCGGTAATGATCCTTATTGTGGATGATAATCCTGATAATTTATTTACACTTAAAACCTTGTTGGATATAAATGGGTTTGAAGTTGATACTGCTGTATCCGGTGAAGAAGCGTTGAAAGCGATCCTGAAAAAGGAATACAATCTTATTATGCTTGATGTGCAAATGCCGTTGATGGACGGTTATGAAGTTGCAGAAGCTATCTCAGGTTTAAATAAAACAAAAGATATCCCGATTATTTTTTTATCTGCAGTTAATACTGAAAAGCGATTTATATCAAAAGGATATGCATCCGGTGCTGTTGATTACATTGCCAAACCTTTTGATCCGGACCTGTTAATTCAGAAAGTTAAAAACCTGCATCGCCTTTCTCTGCAAACAAGCGAGCTGAAAAAAAGTCGTCAGTCGCTGGAAGAAGAAATTGCCATTCGTAAAAAAACGGAAGAACTGCTTTCAAAAAGTCATGAACAACTCGAGCAAAAAGTAAGGGAAAGAACTTCTGAACTGGCTGCATTGAACCAGGCACTCATTGCAAACAACAACGAATTACAGCAATATGCTTACCTGGCTTCACACGATCTGCAGGAACCATTGCGTAAGATCATCACTTTTGCAAGTATGATGGAAGAACGCTTTAATGCCAATGGTGAATTTAATATGCACTACCTGCAGAAGGTAATGAGTTCGGCTAACCGTATGCGTGACCTGATACAGGATCTTCTTTTGTACTCCCAGATATCAGATGAAAGCGGATTTGTTAGCGTTGATCTGAATATAGCCCTCGAAGAAGCGCTGTCGGACCTAGAAGTGGTTGTTGAAAATAAACATGCCGAAATAAAAGCGGATAAGCTTCCGGTAATAGAATCTATTCCCGGACAGTTACGACAGGTATTCATGAACCTGCTGAGCAATTCACTGAAGTATTCCAAAAACGAATCCAGGCCGGTAATTGAAATATCTGTTGACTACACAAATGAAAAAAAATTTGATTCGCCTGTTGTTCAGGATGGCAGGTATTGCCGTATAAAGGTTAAAGATAACGGCATTGGAATTGACGAAAGATACACTGATAAGATGTTTGTTATTTTTCAACGGCTGCATGGCAAATCCCAATATGAAGGAACTGGCATTGGGTTGGCTATTGTTAGAAAAATTATTGAACGGCACCAGGGTTTGATAAAAGCCAATGGTAAGGAAGGTGAAGGAACCACCATTTCTATTTTGATACCCAAAAACATTTCGAACAAATAAATACTTCCCGCTTGGATTCATTTAAAAGAAATCTCATTATAGGATATGGGTTGTCGCTATTATTGTTACTTGGCAGCTCCATAGCCTCCTATATCAGTATTCAACGTTTACTGGAAAGCCAGCAACTGGTAGATCACACAAGCCTGGTGATCCGTAAAATGGAAAATGCCATTTCAATACTTAAAGATGCTGAAACAGGCCAGCGTGGATATTTACTGAGTAATGATGAACAGTTTCTTCAGCCGTATAATGGCGCAAAGGACAGGTTGAACGAAGAACTTAAATCTTTGCTTGACTTAACTGCAGACAATTCAGAACAACAATCCAACCTTCATAAACTCACTGAACTCGTAGAAGGAAGAATGAACATTTTACAATCACTGATCGATCAGAAGCGAAAGGGTCTTGAATATAGTATGGAAGATCTCAGATCCGGTAAGATATTTATGGATCGTTGCCGGCAACTGGTGAATGAAATGGAAAATAAAGAAACGGTTTTATTAAGTAACAGGGTTAAGCAATCCAACGCATTCGCACAAAGAACGCCTTTGTTCATCATAGTTGCTTCTTTATTGTCATTGCTGGTAACGATTATTTCTTTAATACGGTTAAACGCTGATTACAATCAAAGAAAGCAACTGCAGGAATCCTTGCAGGAAAAAGACAGGGAAATAGACGAACGAATAAATATTATTTCTGCGATTGCTGAAAAGGTTTCTTCAGGTGATTATACAATAAGTGTGGAAGAAGGTTTCGAAGATAAACTTGGCGAACTGGCTACATCACTTAATAAAATGACGGTTTCTCTTCATCATTCGTTTTCCTTACTTACACAAAAAGAATGGTTGCAATCTGGCATTTCTTCGGCAAGTGAAAAATTATTGGGCGAACAAACAATATATACCATTGCCGAAAACGTAATGGATGACATAGTAGAATTTACGAATAGCAGCATTGCAGGTTTTTATCATTACCTCAATGGTAAACTCGAATTTATTCAAGGGTATTCCTTTGCTCCACCGGCAGATAGAAAATTTATTAACGCCGGGGAGGGAATGATAGGCCAGGTACTTATTGCAAAAAAAATTATATCGATTAAGGAGGAAATAGATCCGGATATAACAATAAATTATGCCGCTGGAAATATTATACCAAGGCATATCCTGGGCGTGCCGGTGTTCTTTGAAAATAATTTAAAAGCAGTATTATTATTGGGTTCATTGAAGCATTATGAAGCGGTTCATATGGAATACCTGGATGCGGTTGCAGAAAAACAGGCATCGCCATCAATACAGCCGAGATACGCCATAAATTAAATGATTTACTACAGCAAACACAGGCGCAGGCTGAAGAACTGGCTACACAACATAGCGAACTGGAAAGTATAAATGAAGAACTGGAATCGCAATCGGAAAAATTAAAAGTTTCGGAAGAAGAATTGAAAGTGCAGCAGGAAGAACTGCTGGAGTCAAACAGCGAACTGGAAGAACGGACACGGCTACTCGAAGAAAGGAACCAGCTCATCGCAGAACAAAATAAAGATATCTCCATTAAGGCAATGCAACTCGAACAAAGTTCGAAATACAAATCTGAATTCCTGGCGAATATGTCGCATGAACTGCGTACGCCTTTGAATTCTATTTTACTTCTATCCAGGTTACTGGTAGAAAATAAACAGCAAAATCTAACAAAAGACCAGGTAGAATATGCAAGGGTTATACTGGGTTCAGGGAATGGTTTATTATCGTTAATTGATGAAATCCTGGATCTATCTAAAATAGAAGCAGGTAAAATGGATGTGCATGTTGAACAGGTTGCGATGAAAACAGTAATCGATGATATGCGATTATTATTCACACCGGTGGCCGATGATAAAAAAATTACTTTCAATATTTCAATTGGAAACGACGTGCCCGACATAATAGAAACGGATATCCTGAGACTGGAACAGATCTTAAAAAATCTTTTATCTAATGCATTTAAATTTACAAAGCAAGGTGCCGTGCAGTTAAAAATTTCCAGGCAAAATAATACACATGTTTTATTCGCTGTATCCGACACAGGTATTGGAATTGCGGCAGACAAGCAGGAACTTATTTTCGAAGCATTTCAACAGGAAGATGGTTCAACCAAAAGAAATTATGGCGGGACCGGTCTGGGCTTGTCGATAAGCCGTGAACTAATGAAATTGCTGGGGGGAAAAATTTCGGTTAACAGTAAACAAGGTGACGGTAGCACGTTTAGTATAAGTATTCCAATTAACAAAGAATTCAGGAATACTGTAGATGCGGAAAGTGAACAACAAAAGACATCAATCATTCCTCCAAAAACCTCAACCGATGTGAGGAATTATAAAACTGCGGTAATCCCTGAAAATGTTCCTGACGACAGGAATGCCATTCGTGAAGGCGATAAAGTGATTTTGATAATAGAAGATGATACAGCTTTTGGCCGCACACTACTCGACTTTACCCGTAAAAACGGATATAAGGGTATCGTTGCGGTAAGAGGGGATGAAGGTGTGGAACTGGCTCGTAAATTTAAACCTGTGGGAATTTTGCTGGATGTGTACCTTCCGGTAATGGATGGCTGGGAAGTAATGGAACAGCTTAAGTTAGGTGACGACACAAGGCAGATACCCGTACACGTTATGTCGTCGCAGGAATTCAAACTTCATAGCCTTAGCCTGGGTGCTATCGATTTTATCAATAAACCGGTTTCTCCTTCGGGCATGCAGGAGGTTTTTAACCGGATACAGCAATTGTCTACACATTATACAGGAAAGGTATTGATAGCAGAAGAAAATGAAGTTCACGCAAAAGCGCTCGGTTACTTCCTCGAATCGAACGGATTACAGGTTATTATCGCGGCCACCAGGGAAGATACACTGGCAGGATTGCTGGAAAGCAATGCCGATTGTGTAATCCTGAACCTCGAATCATGGGGAAACAGCCCAATGGAAATACTTGTTTCAATAAAACAAACAAAGGGTCTTGAACAAATGCCCATTATTATCTTCACAGGCAAAGTAATGACAGCTTCTGATGAAGTGCGGATGAAAAAGATTGCTGACAGTATTGTAATTAAAACAGCCCATTCGTACCGGCGTATTTTAGATGAGCTATCACTTTTTCTTCATCATGTGGTAAAGGAAACAGGCAGCCGGAAGACCGTTCATTATTTTGATGTACTTAAAGATAAAAAAGTATTACTGGTTGATGATGATGTAAGGAATATTTATGCACTCACCAGGGCTATGGAACAATACCAGGTAAATGTAATTACCGCAATAGATGGAAAAGATGCAATTCGGCAACTGGAGGCAAACAACGATGTGCAATTGATATTGATGGACATGATGATGCCGGAAATGGATGGCATTGAAACCACACGTTACATTCGTAAAAATCATGCGTTTAAGAAAATTCCTATCATTGCCGTTACGGCAAAAGCTATGGCGGGCGATAAAGAAAAGTCGATACAGGCCGGCGCATCAGATTATATTACTAAACCTGTTGATACAGATCAGTTGATATCATTATTACGGGTATGGTTATACGATAAGCAGTAATGTTTCGGAAATAGCCGTAGCTGGTGAAAAGGCCGATAGTAAATGCTATTGAATCAATAATTGAACACCGGAAGAATATATTATATACATGAACAGCCCGGAATTTACCGATGAAGAATTAAACCGCCTGGTAATTAACCTGGAAGATTGGTACGGATATAATTTTTCAAATTATGCCCGTGCTTCATTTAAAAGGAGGGTGAGCAGGATACTGGCAATAGACAAACTCAAGGGAATAGATGAATTGAGCAGCAGGTTAAAACAGGATGGCCGCTATGTGCAGCGATTTATAGAAGAGATCACTGTTAACGTTACTGAAATGTACAGGGATCCATCTTTTTATAAAACTATCCGGGATGAAATTTTACCTGCATTGTCACCCAAACCTTTTATCCGAATCTGGCATGCCGGCTGTTCAACCGGCGAAGAAGTATATTCAATGGCAATTATGCTGAAAGAAATGAACTTATTGCACCGCTCAATGATCTATGCAACCGATATCAGCGCTAAAGTACTGGCTTCGGCGAAAGAAGGCCGGTTTCCTTTACAACAAATGAAATTGTTTTCTGAGAATTACCTGAAAGCGGGGGGCAGACAGGATTTTTCATCATACTATTCTGCCAATTACGGTTACGCAAAATTTGATGAATCATTGAAGAAGAATATACTCTTCGCTTCCCACAACCTTGTTTCAGATGGTTCATTCAACGAATTTCAATTATTATTCTGCAGGAATGTGTTGATTTATTTTGACCGGGAGTTGCAAAACAAAGTGCTCAGCCTTTTTGATGCAAGTATTGAACAACTGGGCTTTCTTGCATTGGGTTCAAGAGAGCATATCAAATTTTCGGGTATTGCTAATCGATATACGCAATGGAATGAAAAGGAACGTATCTGGCGTAAACGAAACAGTGATTAATTAGAACAATCGCATTATGAAATTCAACAGGGAAATTAACTGTGATCTGTTGCTGGTGGCCGGATCTGCCGGAAGTCTTGAAGTGATATTAATGCTTCTTGAAAAGCTGGAATCGATAGTAATTCCTATTGTAATTGTTTTGCACCGAAAAGACGATAACGATAACCTTCTCATTGAACTTTTATCGGGTCGTACAAATTGTGTGGTAAAAGAGGCGGAAGACAAGGAATCCATTGCTGCTGCAACAATTTATGTGTGTCCGCCGGATTATCATCTCTTAATCGAAAATGACAGGAGTTTCTCTCTCGATAGTTCTGAACGTATAAATTTTTCAAGACCCTCCATAGATTTAACTTTCGAAACCGCTGCCGAAACTTACCGTAGCAAACTCGCCGCCATATTACTTTCCGGTGCAAATGCCGACGGTGCCGCAGGATTAGTGAAAATAAAATCATACGGCGGTTATGTAGTAGTGCAGGATCCCGCTACTGCAATTTCAGCTTTTATGCCTAAACATGCATTGGATGTTGTTGAGGCAGATGATATCATTCCTGCGGCAGAATTGTATTTGTTTGTAAATAGTATTTGTGGAGGTAAACCCTTTCCGCTATAAAAAAATTAAAATAAAACGGATTGTTCATAAAAATCAAAAGCCTCATTTTCATGAGGCCCTTGATTTTTATCTTGATTTGTGAGTGCTTACTGTATGATAGTAAGGTTGCCCATAACCCTGAATTTTTTATTTCCTTTCACGGTTATTTTAGCACCCGACATTACTGTTTGTTGTACATTTAAAATGCACTCATTTCCCGAAACAGGATCAACAATAATTTCGCCGCACGGTCCGAGTGTTGAAGGTGGAATGGTATTATTAGCCCAGTTTGATGCAACATTCCAGTTACCTGAACCTGTAAATGTATATGTATTACCAGATGGGTTAACCGTCATGGTTATTATATTGGATGTAACCGTACTTTTTGGTGCAATATCCAGTTTCATATTCGGGCGTTTCGTACCTCCTCCTGATACGGTAGTAGCAGTACAGGCGCCTGCACCTGGTTGAAGATCCGCCTGGTAAAATACATTGGCAGTAAATGCCGCATCCGACTGGTAATTTGTATAGGCTGCATTACCATACACCTGGTTGGAAAAACAGATATCAATCAATACACTTGAAGTACCATCCCAATCAAACGGTGTAGAAAACTGGTGCCTGTTCCATGAGTTCAGCGTTGGCGTATAATTTACCGGACCGAAAACAGTTGTAAAAGCAGGTGCTAAAAATGCACCGGCTAAAGCAGTATTTGCTACTTGTGCAATTTTAATCGTATAGCCGTTTAATGTTGATGGATCTCCAATTCCGCCTGCCACATTGAAAGAGATTGAATTGATTTTTCCGGAAACAAAACCCTGTGCATTTAATTCCGCTGCCGATATGAGGTATTGCTGTCTTCCATTTCCATAATATGTCGGGTATGCAACACCGTTATCACTCCTGTAATCATTTACTGTTGTAGAAGTTCCTATAATGGCAGAACCTGAACAACTGTTGTTTGCAGTGATCACACAACTAACCTGTTGTCCATTAGTGAGCGTGGTAGTTGTATATGTATTTGAATTTGTACCTACGTTGGATCCGTTTACCTTCCATTGGTAACTTGGGTTTGTTCCTCCCGGAACATTGGCAGTAAAAGTTACAGAACTACCCGGGCAGGTTGGATTCGTTCCGTTTGAAATAGAAATAACGCCTGTAGGAGTTGAACCGCTGATAACTGTCATTGTAATGGGTGCAGAAGTTACAACCGGGTTAACCAGGCAGCTAATGTTCGACGTTAGTGTGCAGGTTACAACCTGTCCGTCGGTTAAAGTATTCGTTGCATATACCGGGCTATTGGTTCCAACATTGTTTCCATTTACTTTCCATTGATATACCGGGTTACTTCCACCATTATAGGCAGTAGCATGAAATTCAATATATGATCCGGGGCAGGTTGGATTATCTCCGGAAGTGATCGCTACCGCAACATCAGCCGTTGAGTTAGCCGGGATGAGCGACGTGGTAATTGGCTGTGAAGTCATTAATGCCGCTCCGCAGTTGCTCGAAACAGTGTAAGTGCCGGCAGTTGTAACCGTTATGGATTGTGTTGTTTCCCCGGTAGACCAGAGATAGTTTGTGGCCGGACTGGAAGTGAGTGTTACCGATCCACCCGGGCAAAATACTGTTGAGCCTCCCGGTGTAATCACGGGCGTAACATTCTGTTGCGTGAGTGTTATCGGAACGGCAATCCAGTTATTTTCTTTATCACTTTCCAGGAACTGGTTATCAGGATCAGTGATAGATACGATATAGTAATTTCCATTACATACATTGAGTAAAGGCATCGGGTCGTTCAGGTTCTGACTGTACACATCGTACATGCCTGGATATATTCCCTGGTTAAGATTACATCCGGTATGCCATCCAAGATTTGAATTGGGGACAGTAAGAACAGTACTTCCGTCGTTGGCAACACATTCGCCTGGATTGTTGGCGCAATTACCCAGGTTAACAAGGCAGAAGCTTTGCTTTGTGCCGGTTGCAATAATGGGCCATGTTCTTGCATCCGGATTTGATGTTGCTGTTCTAAGCGTATAGTTAGCCCAGTTGTCAACGTGAATATGACCATGCTGAGGATGGAATGTCATAGTTCCTGCAAAACGATCGTAATAGTTCAACGTATCTTTTCCGGGAACCTTCTGATAGATACGCTGCTTTACTACGTGTGTAAGTTGTATACCTGTAGGGCAAACTGTATTACAGGGAACGTGTGTGCCACCGCAGAAGCAGGAATCGATTCCAAAAATATCCAGCGGCCCTGAACCAATATTAGGAGTGGCATTAGATATATACAAAACACCCGGTTCTTCCGTATGGTTTTGATTGATTTCTTTATAGGAAGCAGTCATGTCTGGTAACAGATCGCATCCTGCCTGTCCTTCCGGACAGGTACATGTTCCGCATAAATATGTTCCTACAGGAGCGCCCAAGCCTGGAACGCCCGGTTGTAATGGTGGGTTGTTGGTAAATTCAATACTTGCACTTAATAATGTTCCGGTATCGGGAGCAGATACATCGGTTACGCTCAATGTCCAGGTTCCGTTTGGATTCTGACCGTTATTAAAACTATTTATTTCTCCCGCAGGGAAGAATAATCCAGTATAGGGTGGCTGTGCAATCAGGAAAGAAACACCATCCATACCCAAACAGGTTCCGGTGAAATTATTTCCAGCTCCTCCGGTGTTGGTAAGCAGTGTAACGAGCGTACCGGAAGGTGATTGCAAGGTTATCGTAAGATCAGCATCATAACTGTGTTCGATGTACAGGCAAATATGCGCCACGCCAAACGTGCTGTTTATAGCATTGCCTAAACCGGTAACATTGATAGGCACTGTAACGGTTGACATATCGGCTATATGTTCATTTCCGCTCCATGAAAATGTTTGGGCTTTTGCGAAAATGGATAAGGTTAAAAGAACGATGGTAGTAAAAATTCTCATCTGCAGTTTTTTTTGGATAATAAATATATGGAAAATATTCCTGAAAGGCTGATCGGTGCTGAAATTATTAGATGCTGATTTTATATTTACTGATGCCTGGAAAAAACTGTTTACTTTGATACGGCGGCAGAAATGCATTGTTGCGAAAAATAATGATCCGTCATATTAAAAAAAGACAGCAAATCCCAACAAGTTAAATGACTATGTCATACATTAGCAATCCAATGCCCCAAAACTATATACTAAGTCAGCTTAATAGCTTTTATACATAATATTTAATTTATGAAAGTGCTGATGCTGATGTTTATGCTTTTCCGCTATTTTCTTCCGCTTTCAATCATTCAATAACACAGTTTATCTCAAATACAAAAATTAAATAAGCAAATATGAAAATTCCAATTTTACACGCACAACAAACCAGGCAGCCGGTATTTATCAGTGTGCTGATTATCGGTTTGTTATGGATCCTGTCGGGCACGGAAACATTCGCACAGAATGTTTTCAGCGGCGAACCTGTTCAATGGGTTGGTAGTCCGAACGAATACAATACCGAACCCTACAATGCAGATTACCGAACCATGAGCTATCGGAAAATAGCTACAACAGACAATAATCCAACTGATGGACGGGGGCAATGGACAACCACCATCAGTGTACAGAATTCAGGTGGCAATTTTACACCGGTGAATATGCCCGGTGGCGCAGGAAATGGTTGGTTGCTTATCTCAGGACCTTCAGGCAACCGCTTTCAAAACAAATGGAATTTCACCGGGATCGGCCAGGGTGCATTGAATTCGATCAATAATGTAACCCTTGAAAACGGGGGTGAAGACATGGGATTGAATATGAGCACAGCGGGTTATTATACTTTTAATATGAGAGATGCCGGTTATGCCAACACTGAATTTTATGCCGGCTATACAGAAAATATACCCGTAACCGTAAGCAGAACAGGTGAAACATTGAATACGGTAACCAATGGTATGACGATTAACATTACCACGAGTGCTGCTCCATCTGCAGGCGAAAATGTATATGTGCGATATGTACTGGGTACAAATGATTTTAGCAGTGGTTCAGCAGTGATTCAGGCATTTGGAAGCGGAACAAGTTGGTCTGCTGAAATTCCTTCCCAGTTTTGCAGCACTACCGTGTACTACCTGGTATATACCAGCACCCGAACTTTAAATGATATCATTACTGATTCAGAAAGTGATCGTTCACTGGCTGCTATCCGCTATGATGACAACTCCGGAAATAACTATTCTTATACTGTATCTACTGTAAACATCCTTTCTTCTGCAGGGGCAAACGGAACCATTACACCACCGGGTAATTCAAGCATTAACTGTGGGGATGATGTAACTTTCAATATCACGTCTAACGCTTGTTATACGATCCAGGATGTGGTGGTTGATGGCATTTCACAAGGACCGGTAAGCACGTATACATTTAATTCAGTAACAGGTTCTCATTCCATTAGCGCAACTTTTAGTGCTTCAACTTTTACGATTGTTGCATCCGTTAATGGAATTGGAAATATCCCTGATCCGGGACCAGATCCATTGGCGCCATGCGGATCAGACAGAACTTATGATATCATACCTGGCGCTTGTAATAGTATTTCTGATGTGTTGGTAGACGGCATTTCGGTAGGCGCAGTAAGTTCTTATACATTTACCAATATACAGGCTAATCATACAATACAGGCAATTTTTGTAACAACACCCTATACTATCACCGTTAACCAGGCAGCAAACGGCAATATTTCTCCGGGAACAGGAACGGTAGAATGCGGTAGTAACGCAACCTACAATATCACTCCTGATCCGTGTTATTCAATACAGAATGTATTTGTAGATGGCGTTCCTGTTGGGCCAGTAACTGCTTATACATTTACGAATGTTACGGCCATACATACCATAACTGCTGTTTTTGAACTTACAACTTATTCTATTACTGCTACTCCAGGTGCAGATGGTTCGATTACCCCGGCAGGTTCGCCTGTTTACAATTGCGGAAGTACTATCAGTTACAACATCACACCAGATGTTTGTTTTCATATTGTTGACGTATTGGTAGATGGTGTTTCTGTGGGTGCTGTTACTTCTTACACATTTAGTAACATCAATGCAAATCATACCATTTCAGCAACATTTGCATTTAATGCTACTTTATCGGCACCTGTTATTTCAGGTCCTAAAAATGTTTGTCCGTTCCTTGGCAATAATGTGCAGGTTACTTATACCGCAAATGCACAGGGAGCAACAAATTACAATTGGATATTGCCTCCAAATGTGAATCTCGTTAGTTCAACTGCCAATAGTGTAACGATAACATTTAATACCGCTTTTGTTGCGCAGGCGAACAAACAAATAAGGGTTACCGCAGTTTCACCTTGCGGGAATAGCCCATTGAGCATTTTGTACCTGGTAACCCAATCTCCGGGAACAGCTTCTGCAATTGCTGGCGCTACTTCAGTATGTTCAATTATCGGTACAAATAATGCGGCAACTTACACCATCAATGCAGTTCCGGGTGCGGCTACATATACATGGACAGCCCCGGCCGGCGCTGTGATACAGCCACATACACCGGGAGCAAACGATACAACTATTTCAGTGATCTATAACACCGGATTCTCTTCGGGTAGTATTACTGTACAGGCACTCAATGGTTGCGGAAGCGGCAATGTAAGAAGCCTGGCTATAACAGCTCCGGTACCATCCACTCCTTCACCTATTTCCGGTCCTACAAATGTTTGTAGCTACATTGCTCCAACAGGAACCGAAGTAACATATACTGTTACAAATATTGCAGGGATGAGTTACAACTGGATTTTACCTTCAGGAGCAATAGGTGTTTCCGGGCAGGGAACAAACAGCATTAGCTTTACTTTCCCTTCAGGGTTTGTTAGCGGTACTATAAGCGTTACGGCAACAAATGGTTGCGGAACGAGTGGAGTAAGAAGTATTTCCGTTACCAGGTTACTACCTTCAGCTCCGGGGGTTATCACTGCTGTTGAAACACAGGGATGCCCGGATAGGATTGTGCATTATTCCATACCATCGATGCCGGCAAATAGCACCGTCATACTATGGATTGTTCCAACTTCTACAGGTGCTGTACTGGTAAGTGGACAGGGAACTACAGCTATTGATGTTTCCTACCCACCTAATGCTGTTGTTGGTGTTGTTTCTGCAACTTCAATAAACGATTGCGGAAACAGCGCAGTAAGATCTATAAATGTAAATCTGACTGATTGCGGAGGCGGCCCTCCACCACCGCCGGGCCCAAGAACTGCCCGTGGAAATACTACAACCAATGTTAATACAGCAGAAACAATGGAGGTAAAACTGTATCCAAATCCGGCAGTTAATGATTTCAGGTTGCAGGTATTAACTGCTGCCACAGAAAAAATCAAAGTAAGGATTACTGATATGCAGGGACGCACCGTTAAAACACTGATTGTTGCAGCAAACCAGGCAACAACGCTGGGTTCAGACCTGGCACCAGGAACCTATATTGTTGAGACAATACAAGGTTCATCTGTTAAGACATGCAAACTGGTCAAATTCTAATCAGGATATTTTAAATAAAGAAGAGCCCGCAATTAACCTGCGGGCTCTTCTTTTTAAATCTAGTATTTCAAATGCCAGTTATTCCAACGGCGACATTTATATCATTCCTGGAAATCAGGCAGTAAGTCGTATTCCGTAGGTGTTTCCACTATTAATTCCAGATGCATCGATCAAAAGTTGCATTTTTTCTAAAACATCTTCATTGTCGCACTTTGCCACAAAACCATAGTGGCCATGGGTAATTTCGATGAAATCTACAAAGCCATTCCAATCTGAAACTTCTTTGTTTATTCCCGATAAAATTTGGTTGATTCTGATTGAGGCCACTTCCCGGTAAGCTGCCGGGTAAGATGACGGAAAACTGATAAAAATTTTCTTGTTCATGGTCAGGTAGTTTGAGGTAAGTATGCAAAAAAAATACTACGCTGCCAATTTTAGGCCAAAAATCGGTGAATGTCAATATAATATCGCCAAATCGATGTGTTAACATTGATATTCAATAACTACCGTTTGTTTAAAAAAAGCAACAAAACCCTATTTTTTATTAGTTTGGATGTAGAAATACACAAAATGAAAAAGCCATTTTCTGTTTTACTCGGATTTATGTTATTGTTTTTCGTGTATCATTTTCCGGAATTTTATAACGATTTCATGTTAACGGCAACTTTTAAAATAGGTTTCCTGCTGATTGCATGGTTGGTTGCACGGATACAGCATTTAAAAGGCCTGGAAGGATATGGCCTTAAACTATCGGGGAAATCAGTAATGAATACGTTAAGCGGATGCTGTATCGGGGTGCTGTTTTTTGGACTTGCTGTGTATATTTCCGTGTGGATGGGTTTTGAAAATATTGAAAAGGTGGAAGGAATTACAGTAATAGGTAAGAATCTGCCGATGTTGTTATTAATGACAGCAGTGCCTTCACTGGCAGAAGATATATTAACGAGAGGATATTTATTCGGACATCTACAAAGCCTGAAGCCGGTTTATTGGGTGCTACTATCTGCGCTCGTTTATGTAGGTAACCACATCTGGAGGTTAAATGAAGGATTAGATGTATTATGCTACCTTTTCTTTTTCGGTATTGTACTGGCACTTGCTGTTCAGATCACCCAATCGCTTTGGTTAGCTTTTGGAATTCATTGGGGCGCTAATATCGCTTTTGAATCTACCCATTCATTTATACAATTGCATAGTGTACTAAAAGTGAATGTAAGCAACTGGCTGCTGGCTGCTGTTTGGACTTTTCTATCGATTGTCCTTTTTTTAGTTTTAAGGAGAAAGCAACAGTTGGCTGCACAATCACCTATTAACAAAAACTAACGGTAATGAATACCATAAACTGAACGATAAAAGCAAACATCCAGAATCAGGTACTGTAAATTAAATTGCTTTTTTTATTAGCACAAAGCAATCAGGGGCCACAAAATAAAAAATCCCTCCTGTTGCCAGGAAGGATTGAATATGGGGGTTACATTTTACTTATAAAGCGATTTGTTTTTCAGTCATCATTTTGCGAAGGTTAATTAAGCCGTAACGCATTCTTCCTAAAGCTGTATTGATGCTGCATTGTGTTAATGAAGCAATTTCTTTAAAACTTAAGTCTGCATAATGACGCAGTATGATTACTTCTCTTTGGTCTTCCGGTAACATATCAATCATTTTTCTTACGCGGTCGTGGCTTTGATCAGCCATCATACGTTGGTCTGCACCGGCTTCTGAAAAATTCAAAACTTCAAATATATCACGGTCGTCACTGGTTTTAATGCTCGGACTACGTTTTACTTTTCTGAAATGGTCTACACATAAGTTGTGCGCAATACGCATTGCCCATGGAAGGAATTTACCTTCATCGGTATAACGACCACTTTTTAATGTGTCGATGATCCTGATAAATACGTCCTGGAAAATATCTTCTGCAAGATATTTGTCTTTAACCAGTAAGTATATTGAAGTGAAAATTTTGTCCTTGTAACGTGTTACTAAAGTTGCAAGGGCATTTGAATCGCCGTCCATGTAAGAACGTACTAATTGCTGATCAGTTAGGTTTTTAAGGCATTTCATAAACTTCTACAGTTTTTAAGTGGTTTAGGACTATTTGTTGTTACAGGTCCAATAAGTGGGAAAAATAATCGTAGAAGTCTGTAATAGGCATCAACGGTTTTTCGTTTATTGGATATTGGTAGTGTGAAAGTATAAAGAAAAAAACCGCCGCCAAATAATTTAGAAACTTTTTTTGCGAAAACTCAAAACTAAAGTACTTGTTCTCGAAATCATTCGTATAACTACGTAGTAGATTTATGAAGATTTTCACAATTCTTAGTAAATACTACATATTCCGGTAATTTTGCGTGATAATATGGCAACAAAATCCGCAAAGAAAAAATCTGTAAAATCTATTGGCGATTCCAATGATATTTTAATTAAAGGCGCCAGGGTACACAATCTGAAAAACATAACAGTAACGATACCACGCAATAAACTTGTAGTGGTTACAGGTGTATCCGGATCCGGCAAATCATCACTTACTATTGATACATTATTTGCTGAAGGACAACGCAGGTATGCAGAAAGTTTAAGTGCTTATGCAAGGCAATTCATGCAACGAATGAATAAGCCTGATGTGGATTATATCAAAGGTCTTTGTCCTGCAATTGCTATCGAACAAAAAGTGATTACACGTACGCCAAGAAGTACGGTTGGGAGTATGACGGAGATTTACGACTATCTCCGTTTATTATTTGCAAGAGTTGGTAAAACCATTTCTCCGGTTAGTGGACGTGAAGTAAAAAAGGATGATGTTGCTGATGTAATTGAAACAATTAAAACATTAAAAGATGGCGATAAGATCCTGATCCTGGTGCCATTTAAAAAAGGAAGGAACAGGGACATAAAGGAAGAATTGAATATACTCCTGCAAAAAGGATTTTCGAGACTATACCAGGACAAAGAGATATTGAGGATAGAAGATTTGCTTGACATGAAGGATCTGAAATCTTTTATTAGTGCATTGGATGGACAAAAACCCGGCCCTTCTTATATATTAATAGACAGGCTGATAAAAAAAGATTTCGACGAAGATGATCTTCACCGGGTAGCAGATTCAGTGAATACGGCATTTTACGAAGGTGAGGGTATGATGGAAATTGAAGTGAACGAAAAAAAACTAATTCAATTCAGCAATAAGTTTGAACTTGATGGAATACAATTTGAAGAACCGGTTCCCAACTTATTTTCATTTAATAATCCATTTGGCGCTTGTCCGACCTGTGAAGGATTTTCACAAATACTCGGACTTGATCCCGATCTTATTATACCCGACAAACGGTTAAGTGTGTACGAAGGAGCAGTTGCCCCATGGAAAGGAGAGAAACTTGGCCTATGGAGAGAAGCATTCGTGAAAGCTGCTAAGAAATTCGACTTCCCGGTGCATAAACCAATAATGGATTTACATCCCGATCAGCTCGAACAGTTATGGAAAGGCAATCAGTATGCAAACGGGATTGACGATTTTTTCAAAGAAGTAGAACAAAATTTATATAAAGTACAATACCGTGTTTTACTGAGCAGGTACAGGGGAAGAACCTTGTGTACAGACTGTAAAGGATATCGTTTGCGAAAAGAAGCGTTATATGTACAAGTAGGCGGAAAACATATAGGTGAGTTATGTGAAATACCGGTAAAGGATCTGCAGCATTGGTTTAACACATTGCAACTTGGCAGCTATGATCATAAAGTAGCAAAGAGAATTCTCATTGAACTGCATCATCGTTTAAAAACATTAACCGATGTTGGATTGGGTTACCTCACGTTGAATCGCCTCGCCAATTCGTTAAGTGGAGGTGAAAGCCAGCGCATTCAGTTAACAAGAAGTCTGGGTAGTAATCTCACCAATTCTTTATATATATTGGATGAGCCGTCTATCGGGTTACATAGCAGGGACACAGAAAGACTGATAACCGTATTAAAAGAATTAAGAGACCTGGGCAATACAGTTGTAGTAGTAGAACATGATGAACTGATGATGCGTGAAGCAGATCATATTATTGATATGGGCCCACTGGCCAGTCATCTCGGAGGCGAAGTTGTTGCTACTGGAAATTATGATGAACTCATTGCTGATAAAGAAAGCCTTACAGGTAAATATCTTTCCGGTACTTTCAGCATCGATCCGCCGAAGCATATCCGCAAGTGGATTAGATCGGTTACCATTGAAGGTGCCGTGCAGAATAACTTAAAAAATATAACGGTTCAATTTCCATTAAATGTTTTGTGCGCTGTTAGCGGTGTGAGCGGAAGCGGTAAAACAACACTGGTAAAACAAATATTATATCCTGCTTTACAAAAACTGAAAGGTGAATTTATAGAAAAGCCGGGTCTGTTTCATGGCATTACGGGAGATATCGATTATATCAAACAAATAGAACTGGTAGATCAGAATCCGATCGGGAAATCAAGCAGGAGCAACCCGGTAACCTACATAAAAGCTTACGATGAGATCCGTGAATTGTATGCAAAACAACCTTTAAGTAAAATGCGTGGCTTCCAACCCAAACATTTTTCATTTAATGTGGATGGCGGACGATGTGATGCCTGTAAAGGAGAAGGGGAACAGATTGTAGAAATGCAGTTTCTGGCAGACGTGCATTTGGTTTGTGATGTATGTAACGGGCAAAGATTTAAAGAAGAAGTGCTGGAAGTAAAATATAACGATAAGAATATTCACGAACTGCTGGAGATGGGCGTGGATGAAGCGATTGACTTTTTATCGAAAGATCCGAAAGATGGAAAAGATGTTGCACAAAAAATTAAGCCATTGAGTGATGTGGGATTGGGTTATGTAAAACTCGGCCAATCTTCCAATACATTAAGTGGAGGTGAAGCACAAAGAGTGAAGCTTGCTTCTTTCCTGGGTAAAGGAAAAACACAGGGAAGCGTATTGTTTATTTTTGATGAACCTACTACCGGTTTGCATTTTCACGACATAAAAAAATTACTGGCTTCATTTAATGCACTTATTGAACAAGGGCATTCTGTTATCGTAATCGAACACAATACGGATGTATTAAAAAGTTGCGACTGGATCATTGATCTCGGCCCTGAAGCCGGTGCAGATGGGGGCTACCTGGTGTTTGCCGGTAAACCTATGGATCTAAAGAAAGTAAAAGGCAGCTTCACCGCAAAATTTCTATAAGTACAATCAACTCATCCATAATTCATAATTCAGCATTCACTCACCTCAACCTGTTACTCTCCCTGATAATTTTATTATCATGGTTTATGCCACGCATAGCCAGCACAATGAATACGATTACCAATAGCTGGAGAATAGAAGTAAGCGAATAAGTGCCGGTACCGGCAAGGAATGTTGTTGTTTCCCTGTAGTACAAAAATATAAGCAGGGCTTCAAGGATCAACCCAAGAAGACATAACCGCATCTGGAATGTTCGGTTGCTGTACAGGAAAATTGTAAAGAGGCAAATAATTCCGATGGCGATGGTAAGTAACATGATCGGAAAATTTTCAGTTCCCATTAAACGGTATGATGATACATTGGCAGCATTTGTTCCGCTGTAAAATGGTGTTTTTAAACTGATGAATGCACTTGCAGATGCAAGCAGCAACCAAATGGATTGTATACGTTGTATCATAGTATTATTATTTATTGCACAAAGGCAAAAAGGCTCAAACTATCACAAAGTAAAACGTGTGTTTCTTTATGTATAGGTGACTTCGTGGCAAATGATTACCCTAATTCAGGATACAGCGGGAACAGTTTCATAAATTGTTTTACTTCTTCCTTTACTTCAGCTATTACTTTTTCATCATCAATATTCATTAATACCCTGTCGATAAAGTTCACTACAGTTTCCATATCAGTTTCATTCATGCCACGGGTTGTAACTGCGGGTACACCTACCCGTATGCCGCTTGTTACAAACGGACTCTTATCATCATAAGGCACCGCATTTTTATTTAAAGTAATGTGCGCTTTGTCGAGCGTTTCCTGGGCTTTTTTGCCTGTAATATTTTTATTCCGCAGGTCAATTAACATTAAGTGGTTATCCGTACCGCCGCTGATGATCTGGTAATCCTTTGCAACAAATGCTTTCGCCATTGCCTGGGCATTCAATTGCACCTGTTTTACATACGCTGTATATTCATCGGTAAGTATTTCTCCGAAAGCAACTGCTTTTGCGGCGATCACATGTTCGAGCGGGCCACCCTGTGTACCAGGAAAAACCGCCATGTCGAGTAAATGACTCATCATGCGGATATTTCCTTTAGGATCTTTTAATCCAAACGGATTTTCAAAATCCTTTTTCATCAAAATAATACCTCCCCTTGGGCCACGCAGTGTTTTATGGGTGGTGCTGGTTACAAAATGACAATGATCAAATGGTGAGCGCAGCAATCCTTTGGCAATTAAACCGGCAGGATGCGCCATATCACACAATACAAATGCATTAATCTCATCGGCTACTTTCCTGATTCTTGCATAGTCAATGTCACGACTATAGGCAGAGGCACCACAAATGATCAGCTTTGGTTTTTCAGCACGTGCTTTTTCTTCAAGCATTTCATAATCTATAAGCCCGGTATCCTTTTTTACGCCATAAAAAACAGCCTTATATAATTTGCCGGAGAAATTTACGGGGGAACCGTGTGTAAGATGTCCACCCATACTTAAATCAAGTCCGAGGATGGTATCACCAGGCTGCAGTATCGCACTCATCAATGCAGCGTTTGCCTGGGCGCCACTGTGTGGTTGTACGTTTGCATATTCACAATTAAATATTTGTTTAAGCCGATCGATGGCAAGTTGTTCTACCTGGTCAACTATTTCACAACCCCCGTAATATCTTCTCCCAGGGTAACCTTCAGCATATTTGTTTGTTAGCGAAGTACCCATCGCCTGCATTACCTGGAGACTTGTAAAATTCTCACTGGCAATTAATTCGATGCCGTTGCGTTGTCTTTCCAGTTCTTTGTTGATGAGGTCGAAAACCAAAGTATCTTTCTGCATAAATGTTAATTGTTCGGCAAATATACTGTTTGGCTGTAGAAGTTTAATGGTTTGCATGCTTTCAATGAATAACAGGATGGATACTGAAAAAGGAACGACTGTTTACTATTAATGTGTCCGGTTCACACAAAATTTCCTACATTCACGTCCCCAAGCAGGGCAAAATAAAATTGTAAACTAAATATTCGTTTGTAAGAACGGAGCAGTTTATTAATGAAGGCAATTATCCCCGTTGCGGGCGCAGGCACAAAACTTCGTCCGCATACATATACGCAACCAAAAGCACTGATTCCCTTAGCAGGAAAAACCATTCTCAGTATCATCATTGATCAACTGAAAGAGGCGGGTATCAACGATTTTATTTTTATCATAGGTTATCTTGGAGAAAAAATCCAGGACTACGTTCGTGAAAATTATCCTGAGTTGAACTGTCATTTCATTACACAAAGTGAACGTCATGGTATAGGTCACGCAATAGAACTTACCAAGGATATTGTTGGCGAAGACGAAGTGCTGATCGTTTTGGGAGATACTATTGCAGAGTACGATCTCAAAGAAATACTGGAATCTCCCTACTCAATGCTGGGCGTTAAAAAGGTGGACGATCCACGCAACTTCGGCGTAGCAGAAATTGAAGAGGACGGGTTTATCAGCAGGGTTGTTGAAAAGCCTGCCATCCCCAAGAGCAATATGGCGCTGGTTGGAGTGTACAAAATCAAAGAAACAAATTTCATGTACAGTTGCCTTGACAAAATTGTAAAGGTGAAAACCAGTTACGAAGATTTTAATTTCACCGATGCATTGGAATGCATGATCGGGCATGGTGCAAAATTCCAGTCATTTAAGGTAACCAATTGGTTCGACTGTGGTAAAAAAGAAAGCCTGCTGGAGTCCAACGCCATTCTCCTGAAAAAATTCGGGGGCAATGTTCCTGAATTCAACCAATATAAAAATACCATTATCATACCCCCGGTTACCGTCGGTAAAGGTTGTGACATCAAAAATTCTGTTATCGGCCCCAATGTTGCCATTGGTGATCATACCACATTAAATCACGCCATTATTAAAGATTCTATCATTGGCGCTTATTCCAATCTTTTTGAAATCGTCTTAAATAATTCACTTATCGGTAGTGATGCAGAAGTAAAAGGCGTTAGCCGAAATTTAAACATCGGCGACAATACAGCAATTGATCTTGGAGGGAGTAGTAAGTAAGAAAGTAAAAAGTCAAATATAAAAATTCAAAAAGGGGCAGTAACTAATGTGTTACACGAATTGTTTTTTTTATCATTCTGCAATATATTTTCGCTACCGTAAACAACCAATGCAGGTTGCCAGCTAATAACTTACAGCCAGCGGTTCACAGCAAATAGCTAAAAGCCCAGATTTTATTTATGAGTATAAACAATCGTATCACCTCACTGTTTAATATTGAAATTCCATTGATACAGGCCGGAATGATCTGGGCAAGTGGCTGGCGGTTAGCCAGCGCCGTTAGCAATTCCGGCGGACTCGGTTTACTCGGAAGCGGTAGCATGTACCCACATATTTTGAAAGAGCATATTCAGAAATGCAAGGCAGCTACCAATAAACCATTTGGTGTAAATGTTCCATTGTTGTACCCGGATATAGATAAGCATATTCAAACCATTATAGATGAAAAGATCCCCGTTGTATTCACCTCTGCAGGAAATCCAAAAACGTGGACACCGGTATTGAAACAACACGGCATCACGGTAGTGCATGTTGTGAGCAGCAGTAAATTTGCAATAAAAGCCCAGGAGGCAGGCTGCGATGCAGTTGTAGCAGAAGGATTTGAAGCCGGCGGGCATAACGGCAGGGAAGAAACGACAACCTTTGTATTGATACCTGCTGTTTGTAATGCGGTAAACATTCCGGTAATTGCCGCAGGGGGTATTGCAACGGGCAGGCAAATGCTGGCGGCAATGATTCTGGGTGCATCGGGTGTGCAGGTTGGAAGCAGGTTTATTGCAAGTGAAGAAGCATCCAGTCATATCAATTTTAAGCATGCAGTGATCAATACAAAAGAAGGCGATACGGTTCTTTCATTAAAACAATTAACACCGGTACGCTTACTTAAAAATGAATTTTACCGCAAGGTGCTGGAAGCGGAAACCAAAGGCGCCTCCGTTGCTGAACTCGAGCATTTACTGGGAAGAGGTAGGGCAAAACGTGGTATGTTTGAGGGCGACCTGGATGAAGGTGAACTCGAAATCGGACAGGTAAGTGCATTACTCAACAGCATACAACCTGCTGCAACCATTGTATCAGAGATATGGAATGAATACAATACACTGAAAGCGACCGCTCTGAAATAATATATTATATTTGATGAGATTTTAATTTTCGAAACTAACCCCTACAAGAAATGCAACGATCACCCCTGAGGATTGTATTAAAAATATTGGTATTTCATTTCCTGCTACTTCTTACTGTTAATGCCTGGTGCCAGGTTCCTCCCGTGATCGATAATCCGGCAGAAATGCTACCGAACCAGATAGATCCAAAAACACTTTCCCAGGCACAACTTAGTTCACTTTTAAGCGACAAAAACAAGGAGAATACCGGTAAGGATAAAAATGCTGAAGCGGAAAGAGACAAAGAAAGACGCAGGCTGGAGAGAGACAGTATCGTAAAAGACAATATCAAACAAAATGCGTATAGCCCCGAAAAAACTTTTGGTGCTAATGTTTTCGATTACGGTTTTGTAACAGATGTAAACGAGTTGTCAACCCCACCACTCGATTACCCGATAGGCGTAGGTGATCACATCGTTGTTTCCCTTTGGGGTGCAGCCGAATTCCAGGAAAGTTATGTTGTAGCAAGAGACGGCGCCATTTTTCCGCAGGGATTGGGAAAGATAAATGTGCAGGGACTTACGTTCGACAATGTTCGCTCTATCGTTGATGCAAGATTCAGAAGCGTGGTTCCCGCCGGAACCAATATTTCCATTTCACTGGGCCAGCCGCGAAGCATTAACGTAAATGTTGTTGGTGAAGTGCAGAATGGCGGACCGGTGCTGGTATCGGCATTCTCAAATGCTTTTAATGTTATTGCCCACGCCGGCGGTGTAACGGAGTTTGCTGATCTTAGGAATATACAGATAAAAAGAGCCGGAAGGGTAATTGATGAACTGGATGTTTATGAATATTTAACCAGTGGCGATTTCGGTAAACATATTTACCTGCAGAATAATGATTTTGTTATTGTAGGATTCGTTCAGAAAAAAGTATTGGCAACGGGTCAGTTTAAAAGACCGATGTATTACCAGTTAAAGAAAAATGAAGGTATTCGGGCATTGCTTCGTTACTCCGGTGGATTAACAGCAGATGCGCTTGCCTCTTCATTAAAAGTAATAAGAACAGAAAATGAAAAACAGGTTCAGCACGATATCAATGCTAATGCAATAACCAAAATTGCCGGCCAGGATTTTTTACTGGAAGATGGTGATATAATTAAAGTAAACCTTGTGAAACCAGGCGTTTCCAATAAGGTAGAAATTAAAGGCGAGGTTGCTTATCCCGATATTTATGAACTACGCCCGGGGGATCGTTTGTTCGACATCATCAACAGGGCAGGCGGCGTTACACGCAATACTTACCTGCCACGTGCCTACGTATTCAGAGGTGCAGGCGATTCAACAAATTTAAAATCAGATAAACTTGAAATTGATCTTTCCGATATCAATAAGAATGATTCCAACAGTGTAAGCAATGTGTTGCTGGCTCCCAATGATGTAATTAAATTATTTGCGTTGAGCGAATTCGGAGAACAACAATATGTAGAGATTTTCGGTGAAGTAAGAAAAGAAGGTAAGGTGTTGAAATATGGGGGCATGACGCTGCAGGATCTGTTGTATTTGTCGGGCGGGCTAAAACAATCTG
This sequence comes from Bacteroidota bacterium, assembly GCA_018268085.1. Lineage (GTDB taxonomy): Bacteria > Bacteroidota > Bacteroidia > Chitinophagales > Chitinophagaceae > Ferruginibacter. The sequence continues at coordinate 75,510 of JAFDXE010000013.1, read as the reverse complement.
CTGAATATGGAAGACTTGAAATTTCCAGTATTGTAAATATTGACTCTGCACAACAAGGGATTAAACCTACACGTACTGTTCTTAAATCTTATGCCATTCTACCTAATCTGCAATTAGATACCGCTTCTGCACACATCGTACTCAAACCTTACGACCAGGTATTTGTACGGAAAAATCCAACATTTGAATTTCAGCAAAATATTGAGTTGAGAGGATTGGTTACTTACCCGGGTTTATATCCCAGGCTCGATAAATATGAACGCCTTTCCTCTTATATAGAAAGAGCAGGTGGCATCAGAGAAAATGCAAACTTAACAGGTGCTATTTTACTTAGGCAAAAATCAAAAAATCAGCGTGAAATTCCTGTAGACTCTGTTAAATTAAGATACGATTCAAACGGTGTAGTACTCAAAGATAGTTTGCCTGTTGAGTTACAATACAAAGACGAACCGGTGAGTATCGACCTGGCCAAGGCAATGAAAGAGAAGGGTTCTAAATATGATATCGTTTTACAGGATAAGGATGTAATATTCATCCCGGAAATAGATCCTTTTGTAACGGTAACGGGTACAGTACAATCGCCGTTGAAGCTAACCTACGACAAAGAACATTCGAGACTGCCCTATTATATTGATAAGGCAGGAGGCTATGGTATTAAACCCTGGCGAAAACGCATATATGTTACATATGCAAATGGAAAAAGCAAAAGAACAAAGAGTTTTGGTTTTATACATTTCTATCCAAAAGTTAAAGAAGGTAGCGTAATTACCGTTCCGAAAAGACCGGAAGGCAGTGAAGTAAGCGACCTGGTTAAATCAGTAATTGTTGCGGCTATACCCGTTGTGCTTACGGCGATCATCATTAAATACATTAATTAAATAATTTCTTTTGACTAACCACGAACTCATAAAGAAAATTTACCTGCGTATTTCCCGCTTCAAACTGCTGATCATTGCGGGGGGGATAATCGGCGCTGTATTGTTATTCATTTATGCAAGAAGAGTTGAGCCGGTGTACACATCAAAAGCAACCGTTTTCCCGCTGAATGCGACCAATGATAATTCTGCAGCTACTTCTGCATTAACCAGTATGCTGGGAATAACGGAAACGCCTAAGAGCTTTAGCCAGGATGCATCAATTAATATTGTAGAGCTGGCACAAAGCCGGAATACGAGGGAAGCCGTTGCGCTGGAAAGAATTCCTGCACTGGGAAATAAAACCATTGCCCGTTTATTGATTGAAAATTATAATAAATCAAAAGAATCATTTCAACCGGCTATAAAAGAACCATCGGATACAAACGAACTGGCCATCATCGGGGGTAACCTGTTAAAACCCGACTTTTCTTCTAAAATAAACAAGAATGGAATCCTGGAAGTAAACTATAGTTCTAAAGATGTAAAGCTGGTGAGCCCGATCACTTATGTATTTATAGACAAGATTTCTGAGTTCTATAAAGAACTAAAAATCAGGAAGGCAAAACTTGACTATGATTTTACAGTGAAGAAAATTGATTCGCTGGATAAAGTTCTGGATAGTTTCGATCATCGGGCTATTCACATGGCCAATACAACCATGTTTGTGGCTTCAGATAAGGTAGAATACCAGATACCAAAAGAAAACCTTGCGAATGAAAAAGAACGGGTTTTACGACAAAGAGATGCATCCAGTAATAACCGGGAAGAAGCCTTGTGGCGCCTGCAAAAACAAACGCCTATTATTTCAATTCTCGACAGGCCCGAACCGCCGTTTGAAATCAATAAGCCTTCTGCTGTGTTGTATGCTTTCATCGGGTTTATCCTGGGGATGATACTGGCCGCCGGTATAACCGTTTCGGGTATCATTTACAGTTATGCCAAAGAAGAAGCGAAGAAAGCGATATTAGGTGATGAAACCCCTGTACCTTCAGATACAAACCCCGGCGTATCCGCTTAAAATTTGATACGTAACAAAATAAAAAAGAGGAATAAGAAAGCGGATGTTACTTTTTATTCCTCTTTGTATTTTAAGTGATGTTTTTATCCTTTTCTGAATCCCCATTTAATCATTTCCTTCCAGCTTGGTTTTTTACCATACATTAAAATGCCTATACGGTATATTTTCCCGGTTAGCCAGGTAAATAACAGGAAACAGCCAACGAGTAATACACCCGAAGTAACCAGTTGCCATGCAGGAATATCGTATGTAATTCTTCCCATCATAACAATAGGAGAGGTGAGCGGAAATAAACTTCCGAATACGGCAAGGCTGCTGTTGGGATCGTTCACTGCCTTTGTCATAATAACAAAACCAAGGATGATCGGCATTAATATCGGGAAAACAAGTTGTTGCGCTTCCTGCTGGTCTTCACTAACCACGCTGCCAATAGCGGCAAACAAGGAAGCATAGGTAAGGTAACCCCCGAGGAAATAGAAAATAAACGATACCGCTATCTTAAATAACGGTAACGTAGCCACGCCGCTAAAAAATTCTGCAGCTTTAGAGGTGGCTCCCGGGTTTGCGGCTACTGAAGCTGCCTGGTGCAGCATCTCAGGAAAAATAAGCGGTATGGCAAACTGCATCAGGGATAATAATATGATCCAGATTGCAAACTGCGTTAACCCAACGGCACCAATCCCAATTATTTTCCCCATCATTAGCTGGAAGGGTTTTACAGAGCTTACAATTACTTCGGCAATCCTGTTGGTTTTTTCTTCCGTTACACCACGCATTACCTGCGTACCGTAAATTATCATCATCATATAAATTAATATGCCGCATGCAAAAGAAACAACATAAGCAGCCATCACACTATTGGCAGCACCTTCTTTTTTGGTGTCGTCAATGTTTTTCAAAGAAATGTCCGATGCTATCTGCTTGTATTTTTTGGGGTCAATTCCCTGCGAAACCAGTCGTTTATTTTCAATGGCTTTATTAATTACATCTTCTATAGCAGCATTCGTACTTAAACTGGTGGCAGCCTGTGTATGCAATTTAAAATTAGACGGGGAATCGATATTGAAAGGCGGTATATATAGGAATGCATTGTAACCTGCATCTTTATATTTTTTTACATAAGCGGATTCAGAAACATTTTGCACGAACCTGAAGTCGATGTTTTTATCTTTGGTTGTATCCATTTCAACTTTACCATTAAACAGATTGGCTTCGTCGAGTATGGCCACGGATTGTTTATCTGAGCTGCCTTTTACAGTTATAGCAATAATAGCGGCATAAAATCCAATAATTACCAGTGGAACTAAAATGGTTGTAACGAGAAAAGATTTTTTCTTAACCCTGGAAAAATATTCCCTACCGATGATCAATCCTACTTTGCTCATAAAAATATTTTAATGGAATTAATTGATTGATTGAAATTGTCTTGCTTTTGCTGTGCCTTCTACCAGCCTGATAAAAATGTCATTCAGTGAAGGAAGCACTTCATTAAAAGAATGGATATTCACTCCCTGGTTGATGAAGTACTTCAGTACATCATTTGGCTGGGTATCATGGGTTAGTTTTAACAGCAATTGTTCAGGTTCCAGTTTTACTACTTCAAAAATGTGGGTCATTAATTGTTCTGGTAAAATCCGGGCGCCAATCCTGTACACATTCTCTTTAAATTCCTGCTTCACGTTTGTTACGGTGCCATCGAGAATTTTATTCCCCTTATTTACAAGAATGATATGATCGCATATTTCTTCTACCTGCTCCATCCTGTGCGTACTGAAGATGATCGTACTGCCTTTTTTGGCAAGGTTAAAAATTTCATCTTTAATTAAATTGGCATTTACCGGATCGAGTCCGCTGAAAGGTTCATCGAGTATAATTAGTTTAGGTTGATGCAAAACCGTTGTTACAAATTGTAATTTCTGGCTCATACCTTTACTCAGGTCTTCCACTTTTTTATTCCACCAGGTTTCCATTCCAAATTTTACAAACCATTCTTTAATATTCGACATCGCATCAGATCTGCTCATGCCTTTTAGCTGGGCCAGATAGAGTGCCTGTTCACCAATTTTCATTTTCTTATACAAACCTCTTTCTTCTGGCATGTAGCCGATGTGAAGCGAGTCGTTGAGTGCATCGAATTTTTTTCCGTTAAGGATAATATTTCCACTGTCGGGATAAAAAATTCCGGTGATCATGCGAATCAACGTTGTTTTTCCTGCACCATTTGGGCCAAGCAATCCGAATATGCTTCCCTGTTTTATGGAGAAGCTGATATCGTCAACTGCTTTTTGTGTAGCGAAATATTTTTTTAGATTATGGAGTTCGAGAATATTCATTCCTTTCAATAATTTGATGAGGTGAAAATTTGAGGCTGTGAAGATAAAACGAAATCGTATGCGCTTTAAGTTTTTACAGAGACGGTAAATTAGCGGCAATGCAGCTCATTAAACTAATTGTTCAATCAGCTTCGCGGCTACGTTTTCTCCATCCATGGCTGCGCTTACAATTCCACCGGCATATCCGGCACCTTCCCCGCAGGGAAATAAATTGCTTATTTGAGGGTGAGCTAAAGTTTCAGCATTCCGGGGAATCCGAACCGGGCTTGAAGTACGGCTTTCCGTTGCCACCACTGTTGCTTCATTGGTAAAGTAGCCTCTCATCTTTTTACCAAATGCTTTAAAACCTTTCGCCAGTATATCATAAACAAATGCAGGCAATACCTGTTGAAGATCGGTTGAATGCAAACCAGGTATATATGAATTAGGCGGCAGTGAAGCAGATAATTTTTTTTCGGCGAAATCAACCATTTGTTGCGCAGGCGCTTTCATTTTTCCGCCACCATGCGTATAAGCATTTTGCTCCACCATTTTCTGAAAATGCATAAATAACAACGGATCATATTCCGTAATACCAAGCTGTTTTGTATTGGCGTAGGCATCGGCAGCATTGATGCTCACTACCATTCCGCTATTCGCAAAAGGATTGTTTCTTTTAGATGGGCTCCACCCGTTTACTACCAATTCGCCCGGGGAAGTGGAAGCCGGGGCGATGATTCCACCGGGGCACATACAAAATGAAAACACGCCTCTTCCATTAAACTGTTCCACTAAACTATACGATGCTGGTGGTAAAAAATTACCTCTTTGTATGCAATGATATTGAACCTGGTCGATAAGCGATTGCGGATGCTCTACCCTCACCCCGAGTGCAAAGGGTTTGGCTTCAATTAAAATTTTTTTCTGTTGCAGTAATTCAAAAATATCTCTCGCCGAATGACCCGTTGCAAGGATGCAGGCATCTGCAGAAAAATTTTCACCATCGGCAGCGGTTACAAACTGGAAAACGCCCTGCTCACATTGTATGTCTGTTACTTTTTTTTCGAACAAAACTTTCCCCCCGTATTCAATAATTGTTTCACGCATGGCGGTAATGATATGCGGCAGTTTATTGGTACCGATGTGGGGATGTGCATCGTATAAAATATTTTCCGGTGCGCCGAACTGAACAAAGAGATTCAGGATGCGATCGATATCACCTCTTTTATTGCTGCGGGTGTACAATTTTCCATCGCTGTAGGTACCGGCACCACCTTCACCAAAACAATAATTGCTCTCCGGGTTAACAATGCCTTCCCGGTTTAAAGCCGCAAGATCCCGTCGCCTTGCTTTTACATCTTTACCTCTTTCCAATACAATAGGCCTGATACCGGCTTCAAGTAATTTTAATGCTGCGAATAAGCCTGCAGGACCTGCACCGATGATGAGTACACTATGTTTTGCGTGTGAACAATCCCGGAAGCCTATTTTTTTAATTTCTCTTTGATGAAATGGTTCGTTGATGTATGCGTTAAGCGTTAGGTTGATGAGAATATTTTTGCTGCGGGCATCAATCGATTTTTTGAGAATATTGAACCCATTGATGCGTGCATTTTTTTGGGAAACAGATGCAGCAACCTGTTGCAGGATTGCCTGTTCATTGGCGGCATCTGCCGGACTAAGTCGGAGAGAGATTTTCTGTTGCATCCCTGTAATTCTGCATTGCTGTAACAAAAAAGGTTTAAAGAGTTTGGGTATTGCTCTTTAAACCTCTGCGTACATTGTTTTCAATAATTAAAATGGAAGATCATCCACGGCATCCGGGGCAGTAGATGAAAAAGTATCCAACGGTTCAAAATATTCATTGTCGCTGGCTTTGGTACCTGTTGCCAGGATTTGTTCAATTCTCCAGGCATCGAGGTTGGTGATGTAGTTCACCCTTCCTTCTTTTTCCCATTTTGTTCCGCGGATGTTGAAATACACTTTAATTTCATCGCCAGGGTTCACCCTGTCTACAATGGCTGTTTTATCCTGCACACACTGGAACTTCACAAAGTTTACTATTGTTCTGCCATTGATATCTTCCGACTTTTCAACAACAAATTCTCTTGTTTTAAAAGATTCTGTTCTTTGTACGGTATCATACTTGGTAACCAGTTTACCGGTAAGTTCGTAACCCATAAAAAAAATTTAAGTAACAAATGTAATTGTATTTGCTGATAAATCAGGGGATGATTTCACCCTGCTTAAGCGATAAAATCCGCAAATTCTTCAGTGAAAAAAAACTATTTTGGCAATAGGAGTATCACTTCTTTTTTCCAAAAAAAATATCGGAAAAATGTTGATTCACACATTTATTTTTTTGATCTCAAATTTTGCTTTTTGGAAAAAAGCAATACTGTGGTTGAAAGGGAAAAAACAAGTGAATAAAAAGTTTTTTTTTCAACAAATTATTTTGATATTCGCTGTCCTGCTAAAAAATTAATTTTCACTACCTGATAATTGGTTTTTAGGCAACACACCGGGGATTAATACAATAACTCAATATATATAAATTGCTTTAGGAATAATGGAGAATTCTTTTGATAAAGTTTGGGCTAATTGTTTAGAGATAATTAAGGATATTGTAGAATGGCAACATTTCAAAACCTGGTTTGAACCAATTAAGCCGGTTGCATTAAAAGAAAAAATACTTACCATCCAGGTTCCCAGTCAGTTTTTTTATGAGTATCTTGAAGAGCATTATGTATCACTCCTTGCAAAAACGTTGAAAAGAGAATTGGGAAAGGATGCAAGGCTCGAATACAGAATTATGGTAGATAGTGGAAACAGTAAGAACAAGCCACTTACCATGGACATCCCGGGCAATGGGTACAAATCATATTCAAACAACGAAATGGATTTTCCACTCGTAATAAACAACCCTGTTAAGAACCCGTTTGTAATACCGGGACTGAAAAAGATGCAGATAGATCCGCAGCTTAACAGTGCGTACACGTTTGATTCTTTCATAGAAGGAGATTGTAACCGGGTTGCCCGTCGTGCAGGAAAAACAGTTGCAGAAAAACCAGGAACAACTTCATTTAATCCTTTGGTAATTTATGGGGGTGTTGGTTTGGGAAAAACACACCTTGCACAGGCCATCGGAAACGAAGTAAAGCGCTTGTATAATAATAAAGTGGTGTTGTATGTGAGTTCTGAAAAATTCATCAACCAGTTTATTGATCATGGAAGAAATAATGCCATTAACGATTTCATACATTTTTACCAGTTAATTGATGTATTGATTATTGATGATGTTCAGTTCTTCAACCGTGCTGAAAAATCACAAGACGCATTCTTCTCCATTTTTAATCACCTGCATCAGAGTGGCAAACAGCTAATTTTAACCAGTGATAAGTCACCCAAAGATCTGGAAGGTGTACAGGAAAGATTATTAAGTCGCTTCCGTTGGGGATTAAGTGCCGATCTGCAACTGCCGGATTACGATACAAAGATTGAGATCCTTGAGAATAAAATGAAACAGGATGGATTGGAAATGCCCCGTGAAGTTGTAAAATACATTGCCTATAATATCAATAGTAATGTGCGTGAACTTGAAGGAGCATTAATATCCCTGCTGGCACAGTCTTCGCTGAACAAAAGAGAAATAGATCTCGAATTGGCGAAAAAAGTACTTAGAAATTTTGTAAAATCTTCCAGCAAGGAAATTACTATCGATGCCATTCAGAAAATGGTATGTGAGTATTTTGATGTGCCTTACGATAAATTATTACAAAAAACGAGAAAGAGAGAAATCGTTCAGGCAAGGCAGATAACGATGTATCTGTCGAAAGCATTTACTAAAAATTCATTGAAAACAATTGGTGAACATTTTGGCGGAAGAGACCATACCACTGTTATCCACAGTTGTCAAACGGTAAAAGACCTGATGGATACAGATAATTTGTTTAAAGAAAGTGTTTTGGAATTGCAGCAGAAAGTACAACTGGCTGCGATGTAAGCCAAACTAAAAAATATTTGTCCAGGCGCTTAAGCCTGGATTTTTTTTTGACCATTATATACTTCGATAGTTAACCAGATTATATCCATTGCTTGTATTTCCTACAGGAAATATTTTTTCAAACATCTTTATTAATTAAGCGAGGCCATGCAGTTATAAGTTATTGTTCATGAATCAACGTTTTCTTCATACATCTACGCAAAAGAATTTTGCTTCCATCACTGCGCAGATAAATCAAAAAGTCCAGCACATTTTTAGTTCACCACTCTAATTGCAATACGAAATAAACCCCTGTCTGTATAAAAAAAATCCAGCGTATTCTTTTAAATCAGCGTCATCTGCGTTTCTGTATATTATCAGGGAATCAGCATTCCAATGTCATCCAACCCCAATAAAAAAACCCCTCGGAAAACCGAAGGGTTCATGTAAAAAAGTCGGGATGGCAAGATTCGAACTTGCGACCTCCTGGTCCCAAACCAGGCGCGATAACCGGGCTACGCTACATCCCGAACATAAAGAGTTGATAAGATCTACATTACTTGCGGAGAGGGAGGGATTCGAACCCTCGGTACAGGTTTAAGCCCGTACAACGGTTTAGCAAACCGGCCCTTTCGGCCACTCAGGCACCTCTCCTTTTGTAACCAAACCCTGTTTAAGGGGGAGCAAAAATACGGTTCTAATGTTTACTACCCAAATCAAAATCCAAATAAATAAAAAATAAGAAACCGGATAGAAAATTTCAATACCAAACTGAACTGATCTTACCTGTTGGCTGAACGCCTGGCCCTCTTTTTTTTGTGTTTTAAAAATACGCGGTATTTTATGATACCTGTTAGAAGGTTCATAACAAATATGAATTGCATTACTAACAATAACAACAATCCATTCTCTAATATAGAACTCCTGCTTCTTGCTGAATTTTGAAAAGGAGTACTGTTATAATATATAGTAGTTGATTTTACAGGCAGTGCATTTTTCACATTCCAGTAAATAACAATAACTGCAAAAAATGCCAGAGCTGTTACTATTGCATGGATATTTATCCAAAGAAACGAGTAAAAAAACTGTTGGCTGAAACGATATATCATCCAAAAAACGAACAAGACAATGGAGAATATTAGTAAAATAATTGTTTCCGGTAAAAGATAATTGGTTTGATATATACCTATATTCAACAACCGGTCACCTGTGAAAAATGAAATCAAAAAAATTAGAAGCCCGGAGATAAATAATATATGGTATGGTTGCTTACTCAAGATCAAGGGCACTTTTAATGTACAGGATGATTATCTGGGAGACGTTAAAATTACATATTAATCCATTAATTAAATGATGATTTTATTTAATTTCTGATTGGGTTAGCATTTTGGTATCGCTATATTTTGTAAACATTGCTGAATTTGTTTGGAAGAATCTGGTTTGGTATAACTGGGGTACCTGATGTTCATTGGTTAGTTTTTAATTGACATTTAATCGTTTAGCGCCGCAATATTTATCGGCACTTATAATAAAATGGATACTTTGATAGTAAATCTGACTGGTTTCCTGCCTCATTTGTGTCACCCGTAATAGTTCCATAAAGAGTCAAAATAGGTAATTCACTAACAAAATAGGCGGCCGGTTGAAATAAAATGGCTTAGTCAGGCGTTACTAGGTTTGATTCAATATATTTTGGATTTTATACATGTAATCTTATTCTATGAAAAAAGTTAGCCTGTCGGCCATTTTACTGCTTATTATTTTTTTCAATACTGCTGTTAGTTACGCACAAACTACCAGTTGGAAGGGTTCGGTGAATCAAAACTGGAACCTGGCAGCAAACTGGACAAACGGTATTCCCGACAATACAAAAGACGTAATAATTGGAGATGCAAATTTTACGGGGACATTCCAGCCGAAAGTAAATGTGGTATCCACGTGTAAATCGGTTTCTGTGGGAGGAACCATAGCAGCAACGCTTACGCTCACGCGAGCTTTAACGATAACGGGCAATTTCACCATAAATGCAAATGGAATTGTTGATCATCCGGGCTCTACGCTAACACTTGCCGGAAATTTTACGAACAATGGTTCCTATACAACTTTAGCAAACAGCTCCCGTACAATTTTTAACGGAACTGCTCAAACGATCAGCGGTAGTTCTGTTCCGGTTTTCAGGTTATTGGTGATCAATGCAACATCAACTGTAACATTGGGTACTAATATTTCCGTAACCGGTGCCAGTAGTAATTTTGGTGTATATGGAACCGTTGATCCGGGTACGTTGTACCAGGTAAGTTCAACGGGTTTGTCGAGAATATATACTGGTGGTAAGTTAAAAGTTTATGCTGCCAATTTTAATTCAAATTACCTGCTAACCGGAACTACAACTTTATATGCCGGTTCGGTTGTTGATTATTGTGCGGCGGGCGACCAGGTGATCAGTGCGGCATATTCCTATTCCACTTTATTGATCAATGGATCGGGTGTAAAATCACTCTCAGCAAACCTGCCTCCATTGTATTCAAAAGATAATACCAATGGAAAAATATATGTAAACAGCGGCACTTTTGATTTACTTGGTTTTACCGCCAACAGGGGTACAACAAAAGTAGGTGGCGAATTATTTATTGCAGACGGAGCGCTCGTAAAAGTAGGCGGCACTAATAATTTCCCGGCCAATTTTTCTGTTAGAACGATTGGCGTTTCCAGTACAGTGGAATACAATGGAGCAGACCAAACCGTTTCAGCACAATCATACGGAAACCTGTTGTTCTCAACCGCTGGTATAAAAACAGCAACATCTTCATTTAGTACAATGGGCAATCTTACCATTGCGAATGGCACATTAAATATGAATACAACAAACGTTAATCACAACATTGCAGGAAACTTTATTATTTCCGGCGGCAATGTTAGTGGTACAGCATATAGTTTTACCATGAATGGAACAGGTACACAAACAATCAATACTACTGAAAGTTTACTCAAACTAACAGTCAATAATAATGGTGGTGTGGTGAACCTTGCGTCCAATTTAACGGTAAACAATACACTACAATTTACAAAAGGCAATATCAGTACCGGTGCTTTTATGGTGATAATGCCATCAACAGCCAGCGTTAGTGGTGCTGCTCAGAATACAGGATGGGTAAATGGAAATCTCCGGAAAGCTGTGGCAACCGGTGCAGTTGTTTTTAAAACCTTTGAAATCGGCGGAGCCAATTATGCTCCCGCCAGCGTTTTACTTTCTACCGTAACCGTAGGAGGAGATCTTTCTGTATATACAAATGAAGCAGACCAGAGTGAAATAAATTATTCCGGTTTAAACCCGTTAAAAAGTGTGAACAGGTTTTGGTCATTCGATAACGGAGGAGTTGTATTTAACAATGCAACAGTAATATTCAACTGGGCATCAGCAGATCTTGATGCAGGTGTAAATACAGCAAACTTTAAAATTGGCTTATACAAAACCGCCGCATGGAGCATGCCTGTAACATCATCTCCGCTGGCTACTTCAATCCAGGCCAATGGATTGTTGCAATTGGGAGATTTTAGTGTTGCAGAAATTTTAGGCAAATCACAATGGACCGGAGATGCGATGACATCAGACTGGTTTACACCTAAGAACTGGCTGGGACTGATTCCTTCAACATCTTATCCTACATACATTAATAACGACCTGGGCGCCGGAAGAGTGTTCCCGGTTCTAACTGCGGGTGCTGGAATTGTAAATGATTTATTTGTGGAAAACGGGGCATCCCTTACCGTTAGTTCAGGTACATTAAAAGTTGCGGGCGCAGTGTCGAGTGTTGGTGGAATTGACGCAACAAACGGAACTGTTGAATTCAATGGAAGTTCCTATCAATCGATAACGTCGGGTACATTCTCCGGTAATACGATAAAAAACCTGACGGTGAATAACAACCTCGGCCTGGAAGATATTACCATTGTTACCGGAACAGTAACGGTTGGTAACGGTAAAACGTTTTCAACCAGTGATAACCTCGTATTAAAATCTGATGCCAACGGAACAGCGAATGTAGCAGCGTTGCCAGTAGATGGATTCGGAAATGCAACGGCATTTATAAACGGAAACGTTTCTGTTGAAAGATATATACCTGCCCGTAAAGCATGGCGCCTGCTGAGTGCGCCCATTGCATCCTCAACCATTACACTTCAGGATACCTGGCAGGAATCTGTATATGGACCGCCATCATTACAGCGCAACCTGAACCCCAATCCTGGTTATGGAATACATATCTGCGGTGGCCCGCTGGTAAATGGTTTTGATCAGAGCCCTACCAATTCAGCTACCTGTAAAATATTTAATACAGCCAGCAATAGTTTTGTTGCATTGCCTACAACGCCCGGAACGTACACAACAGTGAACACATATCCAGGTTATATGGTGTATATAAGGGGCGATAGAGGTATCGATCTTTCACAGGGAAACAATGCTGCAGTAACAGCCACAACACTCAGGATGAAAGGACCGGTTAAAACAGGTAACCAGGCATCAACTGTAAATGCCACTGGCTTTACAGTAGTCGGAAATCCTTATCCTTCAGCAATCGATTTTGCCACCATCACCAGGAATAATGTAAAGAACAGTTTTTATGTATGGGATCCAAAACTAAATGGTAGTAATGGATTGGGTGGTTATGTAACCGTAAGCTGGAACAGCGGAACAAATTCGTATGATATAACAACTTCGGCTAGCCCTGTTAGTCAGTATATACCAAGTGGTGAAGCATTCATGGTTGAGTCGCAGGATGGAACAAACCCGGGAACGATCACCATAAAAGAATCAGATAAAACGAGTAACGGTAGTGATGCATTATTCGGACGTCAGCCTGTTGCCGGAGAAAGACTTCGTGTGAACCTGTATGAACAACATATTGATGGCAGCATTGCATTGCTTGACGGAACGATGAATACCTACAATGAAAACAATTCAAATAGTTTGGATAACCAGGATGTAAAGAAACTGGTGAGTGAAGGTAAACAAATCAGTTTCCGTACAGAAGGCCAACTGCTGGCTATTCAACGCAGGAAAACCATTTCTGAAGAAGAAACCAACCAGCTTAATATTACAGCGTTGAAACCAGGTGTGTACACTATTGAGGTTATTGCAGAAAATCTACAAAAGCCAGGTTTAGAAGCAATCATTACAGACCGGTTTGCTTCATCCATAAACAATACTGTATTAAATTCAAACGGAACTACTCAAATACAATTTGAAGTAACTGAAAATCCTGCTTCTTATGCTGCCGATCGTTTCAGTATTGTATTCAGAAATTCATCGGTAACGGGCAAGTTATTTGCATTTACGGCTATAACAGCGGGTCAGCAACAAAAAAATATTCAGCTTGAATGGCAAACCATTAATGAAATGGATATTACATCATACACTGTTGAAAGATCTACGGATGGAAACAGATTCAGTTATGTAACAAGCATCTCCTGCAATAAAATTAAGAATGCGGCAGCTTATTCATGGTTTGATTTACATCCGGCCACAGGTGATTACTATTACAGGATTAAAGCTGAAAGCAGGCAGGCTGTTGTAACCTATAGCAATGCAGTTAAAGTTAGTTTAAGTGAAACGCCGCTTGGGGCTGGTGAAATGATGGTGTATCCAAACCCGGTTAAAAACAATAAAGTATCATTAAGCGTAGGTAATCTTGAAACCGGAGTTTACCTTGTACAAGTGTTAAATATCAACGGCCAGGTTGTAAAAAGATTTACGACCACGCATCCCGGAGGTGATATGCGTTATTCATTTAACATCGACGGAAACCTGGCGGCGGGTAAATACCAGTTGCAACTGATTGGTGCAAAAAAGAATTTCACCATTTCGTTCATAAAAGAATAAATTTTTCCCTGATAAAAAAAGCCTGCTACAAATGAAGTAGCAGGCTTTTTTATGTAAGTGTATTTTTACTTTAGTAGTTTAAGATCCGGCTGTGCATATTTATACACTTTAAAATAGATGGTTGTTTTTGTTTGAAACACACCTTCAATCTTGCTGATATTGTTGATGAAATCTACCAGGTGATTATTGTCCCGGCACATCACATCTACTTCCAGGTCATAGTCGCCCGATGTTAATGCAAGAAAACTCACTTCAGGCATTTTTACAATTTTCTGAGCCACCTTATCTTTTAATGTGGCAGGCCTCACAAATACAGCAATGTGTGCATACGACCGAAAGCCAACTTTATCGGGGTTTACACGGCCGATAATATTTACGGTACCGTCTTCAATCAGTTTATTAAACCTTGTTCTTACCGTACCAATAGATACGCCCAGTTTTTCTGCAATAACGGTAAAGGACATACGCCCATCTTCCTGGAGAAATGATAAAATTTCAAAGTCGAGTTTATCTAATGCACTGGTTTCATTTGCTGATGCAGCATTGCTCATGAGTGGGTTAAGTTTTTATCAAAAACTATAAATAATTCTTTATGAATACTGAAAAATGAATTATTTTTAGTTCTTGCCTTCAAAAAATAAAAAATATATAATTCGGTTATGAGTATGAAATATAAAGAAACCCAAAACTATGTCAATGGAAAGCTGGTAAATGCACAAACCGGGAAATTCCTGGATGTTATTTCACCGGTTGATGGTACACTTTTATCAAAAGTACCTTTGTCATCTTCCACCGATTTAAACCAGGCTGTTGCTGCTGCAAAAGCCGCATTCCCCGGCTGGAGCAAAACACCCATCAAAGAAAGAGTTCAGGTTTTTTTCAAATATAAAACCTTATTAGAGAAAAACCTGAAAGAATTGGCTGCTTTGTGTACCGAAGAAAACGGTAAAACATATAGTGAATCTGTTGCAGAAATTGAAAAATCTATTGAGCTTACAGAATTTGCAACATCATTGCCTCAACTCATTACCGGTGAAATACTGGAAGTGAGCCGTGGTGTAGAATGCAGAACAGAACACGTTGCCCTGGGTGTTGTAGCCTCTATTGTACCGTTTAATTTTCCGAGCATGGTGCCCAACTGGACAATACCCAATGCCATCGCACTGGGCAATTGTATGATTCTTAAACCATCGGAAAAAGTGCCATTGAGTGCTATGCGGTTAGCAGAACTATTAAAAGAAGCAGGATTGCCCGATGGCGTATTTAATATTGTTCATGGAGATGTTGATATCGTTGAAGCTATTTGTGATCATCCGGATATTGAAGCCGTATCTTTTGTAGGATCAACCAAAGTGGCTAAGATTGTGTACAAACGTGCAACTGCAAATTATAAAAGATGTTTGGCTTTAGGCGGAGCAAAAAATCACCTGATGGTATTACCGGATGCGATCCCGGCCATGACTGCACAAAATGTTGCAGCATCAATGAGTGGATGCGCAGGTCAGCGGTGTATGGCAGCGAGTGCGATGATTGGCGTTGGAAATATTGATCACATCATTAGCAAAATTTGTGAAGAAGCAAAGAAAATTGTTCCCGGTGAAAATTTGGGAGCTGTTATCAATAAAGAATCGAAAGAACGTATCGAAAGATATATCAGTGAAGCTGAAAAAGACGGTGCAAAAGTGCTGGTGGATGGCCGCAATACAAAAGTAAATGGAAAAGAAAATGGCACATACGTAGGACCCACGGTTATCGATTACGTGAAGCCCGATATGAGTGTGGCAAGGGAAGAAATTTTCGGTCCTGTTATCAGCATCATGCGTACGAATACTGTTGATGAAGCGCTTGCCATTGAAAATGCCAATCCTTATGGCAATGCGGCTAGTGTATTTACCCAAAATGGCGGCATAGCCAGGTATATCATTGATAAAGCCAGCGCCGGTATGATTGGTGTAAACGTTGGCGTACCCGTTCCGAGAGAACCTTTTTCTTTCGGTGGCTGGAATGACAGTAAATTTGGTGTAGGAGATATTACAGGTAAAAGTTCTATAGAGTTCTGGACCAAATTGAAAAAGTCGACCACCAAATGGAATCCTGAAGCAGGGATCAACTGGATGAGTTAATAATTATTATACATGAAGAATGTTCATTGAAAAGTACACAATGATAGTTTAACATTCAACTGTAAAAACATTCAAAATAAAAAGAAGTGCAAACAACATCAGTATCTGAAGCAACAGAAATAATTCAACATAACCTCGACTATACTTTATTTAGCTGGAGTAAGCAAAAGGGCGTTGCGCCTATCGCAGTAAAATATGCAGAAGGCGTTTACCTGTATGATTATGACGATAAACGTTATATCGATTTTTCTTCCGGGCTAATGAATGTAAACATTGGTCATGGAGATCAGCGTATAACCGACGCCGTTGTGAAGCAAATGCGTGAAGTGAGTTACGTTACCCCTAGTTGTGTAACCAAAGTGCGTGGAGAACTGGGAAAGAAACTGGCTGAGATTTGCCCGGGCGATTTAAACAAAGCCTTCTTTACCCTTTGCGGGGCTACTTCAATAGAGAATGCCATTAAGCTGGCAAGGTTATACACCGGCCGGCATAAAATATTGAGCCGTTATCAATCGTACCATGGAGCATCCATCGGGGCTATATCTGTTAGTGGCGATCCCCGCAGGATTCCGGTAGATGCGCAGCAGGCGCCAAATTTTGTACACTTTGATCTGCCTTATGCCTATCGCTGGGAACATGGCGAAGAGAGTTTATTGAAAGATGCCATTGCCCAACTGGAACGCATAATCGCTTATGAAGGCCCGGGTAATATTGCAGCTATATTACTGGAAGGTGAATCCGGATCATCCGGGTGTTTTCATTATCCCAAAGGCTATATGAAAGCTGTAAGAGAAATCTGCAACAAGCACGGCATACTGCTGATCATTGATGAAGTAATGAGTGGATTCGGACGTACCGGTAAATGGTTCGGTTTCGAACACCATGATATTATCCCTGATATGATCGCCATGGCAAAAGGTTTAACCTGTGGTTACCTGCCATTTGGTTGTTTGATGGTATCGGATAAAATTGCAGCAAAATACGATGATGCTGTATTGCCGCTTGGTTTAACCTATTCTGCTCACCCGGTAAGTTGTGCAGCAGCATTGGAAACTTTAAAGATTTATGAAGAAGATAAACTGATAGAGAATGCTGCTGCTATGGGACAATATGTAACAGAACGTGTAGAACAGTTAAAGCAACTTCACCCTTCAATTGGTAATTTCAGAACTGCAGGTTTACTGGGATGTATTGAACTGGTGAAGAATCGTACTACGAAAGAACCAATGGCTCCTTTCAATGCTAAGCCGGAAGAAATGGTTGTTATGAATAAAGTTGCTGCAAAAATTAAAGAGCTGGGCATGTACACATTTGTGCGTTGGAGTTATATTTTCATTGCGCCGCCATTAACCGTAACAAAAGAACAAATAGATGAAGGATTGGCTATTATCAGTGAAGCCATAAAAATTGCAGACGAAAGTATCGCCTGATGATGATGTTGAATGAAAAATGTTGCATGTTCATTTACGCACACCTTATTATATTATTCTTACATAATTAATGAACCAAAACCAAACAACTTCTTCATTATACAACGAGGACCTGGCTCCTGTTCCCTCAAACATGCGCACATGGGGAACATGGAACTATGCAGCTTTATGGATTAGTATGAGTTTGTGTATTCCAACTTATACAATGGCGAGTTCCATGATTAATGAAGGAATGAGCTGGTGGCAGGCAGTACTTACAATATTTATTGGTAATGCTATAGTACTGGTGCCGATGTTATTGAACGGGCATGCAGGCGCCAAATTCGGAATACCGTTTCCCGTATTGGCGAGGGCGAGTTTCGGAACGAGAGGTGCCAATATTCCGGCAATGCTGCGAGCCATAGTTGCCTGCGGTTGGTTCGGTATTCAAACCTGGATTGGCGGCGCTTCTTTGTATAACCTGATACGGGCATGGAGTCCGAAGCTGCCATTAATAGATACGGAATCATTGTTTCCTCAAACGCTGGTGATAGAATGTTTTATCATTTTCTGGTTGTTGAATATGTTCATTATTTATAAAGGAGTGGAAAGCATCAGGAAGTTACTGGTGTTTAAAGCCATATTCTTACCGCTTGCTGCCATAGCTTTATTTTGCTGGGCAGTAATTGCAGCCAAAGGTTTGGGGCCTATTTTGGAAACACCTTCTGCATTCACCGATAATGCAACATTCTTCAAATTCTTTTTCCCGGCATTAACAGCCGTTGTTGGATTCTGGGCAACCTTGTCCTTGAATATTCCTGATTTTACCAGGTATGCCAAAAGCCAGAGGGCCCACATGAAAGGCCAGGCTATCGGCTTACCACCTTCAATGACTTTATTTGCATTTGTAGGCGTAGTGGTTACCTCTGCATCTGCCATTATATATGGCAGCCCGGAGTGGGATCCTGTTCAACTGGCCGGGAAGTTCAACAATAAAATAATGGTGAGTTTTGCTATGATCGGAATTATTATTTCTACACTGGCTACAAATATTGCCGCAAATATTGTAAGTCCGGCAAATGATTTTTCAAACCTTGCACCTTCAAAAATTAATTTTAAGACAGGAGGGTATATCACCGGTATTATCGGTATACTTATTTTCCCCTGGAAACTAATGAGCGATCCTAACGGTTATATATTTACCTGGCTGATCGCTTACTCGAGCCTGTTAGGTCCGGTAGGTGGTATCATGATCGTTGACTATTTTTCTATCCGGAAAAAAGAACTACAATTAGCTGATCTGTATAATCCAACAGGAGTATATGCATACAGAAATGGATTTAATGCTGCTGCAATCATTGCATTGCTCGCAGGAATTTTACCCAACGTGCCGGGATTTTTATTACAGGTTAAATTGGTGAATACGTCTGTTTTTCCGGGGTGGATAGCAGAGCTGTATCACTACGCCTGGTTTGTTGGTTTTACAGTAAGTGGAGTTGTTTATTATGCATTAATGAAAAACAAAACTAAGTAAAGCGTGTAAACAGTAAGCTTATACTATTTCAAGCAAAGCCATCAATATCATTCAACATTCAAAATAAATACCGATGTCTGTTTTAATTAAGAATGGGAGAATCATTACAGCAACCGACGACTACGTTGCAGATATTTTCATACAGGGCGAAAGCATTGCAGCAATCGGGAAAAACCTGGATGTGCATGCAGACAAAATAATAGATGCTACAGGTAAACTTGTTATACCTGGTGGTATTGATCCGCATGTTCACCTAGACATGCCTTTCATGGGAACATTTTCGAGCGATAGTTATGAAACCGGAACCCGTGCTGCATTATTTGGCGGTACAACGATGGTGATCGATTTTATTTTGCAGAAGCAGGGAAATTCATTGCACGATGCTTTGAAAGACTGGCAATCCCGATCAGATAATAATTGTGTGGGCGATTACAGCTTTCACATGGCCGTTACCGATTTTAATGAGGATACAAAAAAGGAAATCCGGGAATTCATCGAAGAAGAAGGCATTACCTCTTTTAAAACGTTCATGGCATATAAAGGAGCGTTGATGATTGATGACCGGCAAATGATCGGGTTGATGGAAGAAGTGAAAAAGCATGGCGGACTCATAAACGTACATGCCACAAACGGGGATATGATCGATTACCTAACGCAGAAGCATAGGAGCGAAGGTAAACTGTCACCATTGTATCATTATCTTTCCCAGCCTGAAGTTACAGAAGCGGAAGCCAGTGAACGGTTTGTGGATATGACAAATTTTTCCGGCTGTCCTGGTTATATCGTTCACCTTACCTGTGAAGGTGCCCTGAACGCCGTACGCAATGCAACAAGAAGAAATCAAAAAGTATTTGTGGAAACCTGTATCCAGTATTTAATCCTGGATGCTTCTTTATATGAACAAAATTTTGAAGGTGCGAAATGGGTGATGAGTCCACCCCTGAGAGAAAAGAAAGACCAGGAAACATTATGGGCGGGCATTAACCAGGGAATTGTTAATGTGGTAGCAACTGATCATTGTCCTTTTATGTGGGAACAGAAATTAATGGGTAGAGATGATTTTTCAAAAATTCCGAACGGGCATCCGGCGATAGAAAACAGGATGGAACTCCTGTATAGTGAAGGCGTACACAAAGGAAAAATTACCCTGAATAAATATGTGGAAGTTGCCTGTACCAACCCTGCAAAAATTTTCGGCATGTTTCCGCAAAAAGGAACCATTGCTGTAGGTAGTGATGCAGATATTGTACTATTTGATCCGCATGAAGAACATACGTTGTCAGCAAAAACACATCACATGAATGTTGATTACAGTGGCTATGAAGGATGGAACGTTACAGGTAAAGTAAAAACTGTTTTATTGCGTGGACAAGTAGCGATTGATAACAACGAATGTTTGATAGAAAAAGGTTACGGCAAATTTATTAAGCGCAATAAGGTTAGCCAGATCATTTAGCGGAAGGAAAACAGCATTCACTATTACATTACCGGCAAATGAATGTTGATGAAAGTTATTGCCGCACAAGTGAGTGACTTGTCTGCCGACAGGCAGGCACAACGATGTTGAATAAAGAGATAAAGCTATTTAAATTAAAGTGTTCAAAAATTTATAATACACAATTCAGAATTCAGAACTCATCATTCAAAATTAATTGTTACTATGCCCCGAATCATAAAATCTGGTCTCATTCAAATGAGTCTTCCTAAAACGGAAGGTGAAGGATCCATTGCAGAAATAAAAGAAGCGATGCTGCAAAAGCATATTCCGCTCATTGATGAAGCAGGTAAACTGGGTGTGCAGATATTGTGTTTCCAGGAAATTTTTAATACACCCTATTTCTGCCCCGGGCAGGATAAGGCATGGTATGATTCTGCTGAATCTGTTCCCGGCCCAACAACAGATCTCATGGCTGCGTACGCAAAGAAGTACAACATGGTGATCATTGTTCCGGTATATGAAAAAGAACAGGCCGGCGTTTTATACAATACCGCTGCAGTTATTGATGCTGATGGAACTTATCTTGGCAAGTACAGGAAAAATCACATTCCGCATACAGGTGGTTTCTGGGAGAAGTTTTTTTTCAAACCCGGGAACTTAGGTTATCCTGTTTTTCAAACCCGTTATGCAAAAGTAGGGGTGTACATTTGTTATGATCGTCATTTCCCCGATGGCGCAAGATGTTTAGGTTTGAATGGTGCAGAAATCGTTTACAATCCTTCTGCAACTACGGTAGGGCAATCGCAATATTTATGGAAGCTCGAACAACCGGCCCACGCAGTAGCGAACGGATATTTTATGGGTTGTATTAACCGGGTAGGATCCGAAGCACCATGGAACCTCGGTAAGTTTTACGGTACGTCTTATTTTGTAAATCCGCTCGGGCAAATTTTCGCCTGCGCTTCAGACGACAAAGATGAACTGCTGGTTGCGGAATTTGATCTCGACCTGATTGAAGAAGTGCGAAGCAAGTGGCAGTTCTTCCGCGACAGACGACCGGAGACCTATGGTAAAATTGTAGAACTTTAATTAATTTAAACATTCCTGGTTCTGAAAACGGTAGAGTGTACAATATTCTCCAATCAAAATCCGGGAACCAGTATTCAAAATTCAGACTGATGTCAATCCAAAACAATCGTTTAACAAAAGAACAGTACGAACAAAACTTCAGCGACATTCATCCGCCGTTTGAATCACGGAATGCAGCACTGGTGGAAGCGAACCGTTGTTTGTTTTGTTATGATGCGCCCTGTACAAAGGCTTGTCCTACGAGTATCAATGTGCCAAAGTTCATTAAGCAAATAACTACCGACAATATTAAGGGCAGCGCTCATACCATTTTTTCTTCCAACATTATGGGTGCAGGATGCAGTAAGGTTTGCCCTGTTGAAAAATTATGTGAAGGCAGTTGCGTGTTTAATTTAATGGATGAACCACCCATTCCTATTGCAAAACTCCAACGCTACAGTACAGAAATGGCGATGGATAAAAAATGGCAATTGTTTGAAAGGAAATCATCTACAGGTAAAAGGGTTGCAGTTGTTGGCGCCGGACCTGCAGGGTTGAGTTGTGCGCATACACTTAGCCGTGAGGGTATAGATGTAACCATTTATGAAAAGGAAAAACTTGGAGGCGGTTTGATGACCTATGGTATTGCAGGCTATAAAGTAACGCCGCAGTTTTGTAAAGATGAAGTAGCATATATCACCGGGATCGGTGGGATTGAAATAAAGTACGGAAAAGAACTGGGGAAAGATATCACACTTACAACACTTCAACAGGAGTATGACGCAGTGTACCTGGCATTTGGTGTTGGGCTGGCCAGGCAACTGGATATTCCGGGGGAAAACCTGGAAGGCATGGTAGATGCTATTAATTTTATTTACGAGTTGCGCAGTAAGGGATATGATAAAGTTGCCGTGGGAGAAAAGGTTGCCGTAATCGGAATGGGGATGACGGCAATTGATGCAGCTACGCAGGCCAAACGGTTAGGGGCATCCGAAGTTACGATGTTGTACCGCAGAACTAAAGAAGAAATGCCTTGTACGGACGTAGAACTGGAACTGGCTTTACTGGATGGCTGCAAAGTATTATGGCTGGCTGCGCCAAAAGAAGCATTAGGTGTAAATGGAAAACTCACTGCATTAAGAGCTGAAGTTATGAAATTGGGTGAACCGGATGCAAGTGGAAGAAGATCGCCGGTTCCTACTGGAGAGGAGTTTGTAATTGAGGTGGATATGGTGATCAAGGCTGCAGGACAAACGCCGTATGACTCATTGGTAAAAGAAAGTGGCATTGATAATTCCTGGGGTAAAGTAAAAATCAATCATCAATGTGCTACCAATATGAAAGCAGTATTCGCCGGTGGTGATTGTGTAAATGGAGGTAAGGAAGTAGTTGATGCGGTGCAGGCAGGAAAAGATGGAGCAGCCGGCATACTTGATTTCCTCAATATTAATAACAAGTGATTTAAGATTCACAATTCATAATTCATAATTCAGCATTCACAATTCATAATTCATAAAAATGGCTTCTTTACAATCATCTTTCCTCGGCATACAATCTCCCAATCCTTTCTGGCTGGCGAGTGCTCCGCCTACCGATAAAAAAATAAATGTATTGCGTGCATTTGAAGCAGGCTGGGGCGGCGTTGTTTGGAAAACGCTTGGCTCACAGGTAAAGAATGTTTCGTCAAGATATTCTGCAGTTGATTATGGCGGGCACAGGGTTATGGGTTTTAATAATATTGAACTCATCAGCGACCGGCCGCTGGAACTTAACCTGCGTGAAATTGAAGAATGCGTACGATTGTTTCCCGACAGGGCGATGATCGTTTCGCTCATGGCCGATAACGATCGTAAGAGCTGGCATGAACTAATAAAAAAAGTAGAAGATACCGGCGCTCATGGATTGGAACTGAATTTCGGTTGCCCGCATGGAATGACAGAACGGGGCATGGGTGCTGCCGTTGGACAGGATCCGGAGATAGCAAAGATGGTAGTTGAGTGGGTGATGGAAGTGGCAAAAATTCCGGTGATCACAAAGCTTACACCTAATGTACATTCTGTTGTGCCCACCGGTAAGGCAGTTGTTGAAGCAGGCACTAATGGGTTGTCGTTAATAAATACCATACAATCGGTAACTGGTGTTGACCTCGACACTTTTGTTCCCAATCCGTATGTAGCAGGCAAATCAGTATATGGTGGTTATTGCGGTCCTGCGGTAAAGCCGATCGCCTTAAAAATGCTCACTACCATTGCACAGAATGAAATCACCAATAAAGTTCCTATTTCGGGTATAGGTGGCGTTAGTACCTGGAAGGATGCGGCAGAATTCATGTTACTCGGTGCATCTAACGTACAGGTGTGTACGGCTGCAATGAAACATGGCTTCCGGATCGTTGAAGATATGTGCGAAGGATTAAGCAACTGGATGGATGAAAAAGGATTTAAAAAATTAGATGATTTTATAGGCCGATCTGTAAATAACATTACGCATTGGGAAGATCTTGATATTAATTTCCACTGGGTGGCTAATATTAACCAGGATAAATGCATCCACTGCGGATTATGTTACATCGCATGTGAAGACACATCTCACCAGGCCATTAACTTAGTGCAGGGGAATCCTTATAACACCTATTCCATTAAAGAAGCAGAATGTGTAGGTTGTAACTTATGCAAACTCATGTGTCCTGTTTCGGATTGCATCACCATGGTTGAACAAAGAGTAGCTCCCGAATATATTAACTGGAAAGAGTGGCAGGCGAAAGGGTTGCCTTTAAACGATCATTGATACCGCTACGCCATATTTATCACAGCAGTGAGATCTTAAACCGGTGATGAATATGTTCATTCACGCTATTCATTATTTATAAAAAATAAACAGCTCCCGTTTGAGAGCTGTTCATTGTAAAATATCCTGTGTGTGATTATTGTTTTACCAATCTTGATGTGATTACGGTATTGTTATTTTCAACCTTAATGATGTACACCGCTTTGGGTAGCGATTTAAAAACGCCCAACTGAATTTTATTTTCGCCTTCATTCAGCATTTTAGATTCGCGGTAAACCAATGATCCTTTGTGATCAAAGATTTGAATATTGGTATTGCCCGCCTGCGGTACTGTGATGATTGCCGTTACATTGTCTGATGCAGGGTTAGGTGTTACCTGTACCGCAAATGCACTGTTGCATGATTTTGTACTGGTCACCACCTGGCTATACACATAACTGTTATTATCACCAACGATCTTCAACCTGAAATAATGTATGGAAGCTGGTCCCGGTGTATAGTTGAATTGGTAAGATGATTCACTGATGTTGTGATTGCTGTTGATTGTTGCAATGGTTTTGTAATCGGTCCCATTGTTACTATACTCTAATTCGTATTGTTTGGTTTGTTGTTCTCCCGATGCCTTCCAGCTTACTACTGCATTGCAATCTATGTTGTTAACGTTAAAAGCGGTTAGATTAACCGGTAAAATGGTTCCCCCGTTAATAATGCTACCCACCTTATTAATTACCCAATTGTTCGGATCAACTATGATACCGTTTGGAATTTTATTGTATTTGAATTTTACCTGTTGCCCGTCGTGTGTGATATAGGCTTTTACAGTTGTATCGCCCTGCGCAGATGTTATCGTAAATTCATATAGTCCTTTAAAGAACGGTGTTACATCGGGCATGCTTACGGTTTGATTTACCTGCAGAATAATGCTGTCTGTTCCCTGCATGGTAAACACCATATTAAATGTCGGGTATCCTTCACCGTAATACCACTGGTTGAAGAAGTCGGTAAAATTCTTACCCGAAGTTGCTTCTGCAACAGCTTTAAAGTCGTCGGCTGTAGCTACCGAATCTTTATATTGTACCTGGAAATTTTTTAATGCCTGGAAGAATACATTATCATCCTGCATTTCAAACCGGAGGTTATGAATGATTGCTGCGCCTTTATTGTAGCTCAGTCTTCCACTGAAAATCCTGTTCTCATCAAATATTGAAGCATCCGGAACAAATACACTTCCGCCTGTTTGCGACATTACGGAATTGTGAAAACTGTTCATGTAATTAAATGCCGTTGTTCCGGGAAACAGTGCAGGGAGTTTTTCAACGGCGAGGTATTCGCAATAGCTGGCAAATCCTTCGTTGAGCCAGATATGATTCCAGGTGGCACAGGTAACATGATCACCCCACCACTGGTGGCCGAGTTCATGGGCTATAACGTTAGATCCAAAACTACTCATGGTACTCATGGTTTGGTGTTCCATGCCACCACCGATATTCGCCTGGCAATGCCCGTATTTTTCGTCGTAAAAAGGATACAATCCAAACAGGTTACTAAACGTTTCTATGAATGCAGGCGTTTTATCAAGGTTTGCCTGTACCGTATTAAAATAAGTATCGTCATCAACGATATAGTGCAACACTTCAATAGAATCAGGCGCCATCGCTGCAGGTTTAGCCCAATTAACATAAGGCGCATAATTTCCTACAGAAAAACTGGGCATATAATAACTCATCGGGTGGCGTGATTTCCATTGGTATTGCTTTTTATTTCCCGGGCTATCTACTACGGCTACCAGCACACCGTTTGCACCTGCAAGATTTGGATTGGAAGTTTTAATCCAGATATCTGCGGAATCAATTTTATCTTTTAAAATTTGTTTTGCCGGGAACCACGCCCTGGCCTGGTAACTTTCAGATAAGGATGCGGAATATATCAATCCGCTGCTGGCACTGGTACCGGAATAAACACCATATCCTGCTGTGCCGCTGTAAAAAAACAAAGCAGAAACGGTTGATCCGGCAGGAAGCGCAGGTGTGATTGGTACGAAAACATAATTAACACCTCTCGAAAAACTTTTTCTCACACCATTGATGTACACAGAATCCAACGTCATGTTATCAGCCAATTCAATATTAAATGAATCCAGCGGTTGTAACACGCTGGCACTGGTTAATGCAGTGCCGGATATAAAACTGCTGCCGGCTTCTATGTTCAGATTGAGTTTTAAATAATGTACATCGTATTTATCCATTGACGGATACTGATAGTAAGACGCCTGGTCCGTTCTTGATGCAATGGTCGCATGATTGCATTTTGCGTGTTCCAAACTATTTTGTTCTGTGATGTTTTGTGCGGATGCAAAGCTGCTGAAACATAGGGAAGCCAGTAAAAAAGACAACCTCATAGGAGTTAGTTTTAAAGTGTGTAAATATAACAATTGTGACGGCATCGCAGGCATTCAATTCTTATATTTACTAAAAAATTACATGTTGAAAATAAATGCAACAAGACTGCAGCAACACTTTGAACTGATGAGCCTGATTGGCAAAATTGGCGAAACAGGAACCTGCAGGCCAACCATGACGAGCCTTGAAAAAGATGCATTTAACCTTGCAGCTTCATGGATGAAGGAAGCGGGTATGACCACCCGTATCGATCATTTTGGAAACCTGATCGGCAGGCTGGAGGGAACAGATCCAGCATTACCTGTGCTGATGATGGGATCGCATCTTGATTCGCAACCTTACGGTGGCCGGTTCGATGGTGTGGCCGGCGTGTTGTGTGCAATTGAGGTGGTTACTACGCTTACAGAAAATAACATCAAACCCAAACGAAGTATTGAAGTGATTTCATTTGCAGATGAAGAAGGCTGGCGTTTTAATAAAGGACTGTTTGGCTCAAGAGGTATTTTAGGAAAACTGGAGGCAGGCGAATTGCAACGCACCGATAAAGACGGTATAACAAGGGAACAGGCATTGCGTGATTTTGGTTGCGATCCCGAAAAATTTAAAGAATCGGAATACAAACCCGGAAGTATATTTTGTTTTCTTGAATTACATATTGAGCAAGGGCCGGTATTGGATATAGCCCATAAACCGGTAGGCGTTGTATCCGGTATTTCCGGGCCACTGTGGCTAACGGTAAAGCTTAAAGGCATGGCAGGACACGCCGGCTCTGTACCGATGCCATTAAGAAAAGATGCATTGCTCGGTGCTGCTGAAATTACTGTTGCACTGCATGAGATTGCCACTCAGGTTCCGGGAAATCCAACGGTAGGCACAGTAGGTACGATGAATGTTTTTCCGGCCAGCAGGAACATCATTGCTGAAGAAGTAACATTCACCATTGATTTGAGGGATATTGATCTTGAACGTAGAAATCGTTATGAAAAGCAATTAATGGAAAGAATAGAAGCCATTACAAAAAAGCACGGACTTACCTATAGTATATCGGAAGATACCAACAGCGCTCCGAGGTATTGTGCCGATTGGATGAAAGCTATCATACAGGAACAATGTACTGCACTCGGGCTGGAAGCGCCGGAACTGATGAGTGGGCCTTTTCATGATGCACTTACTTTATCGTACGCCTGTGATTATGCCATGATTTTTATCAGGAGTAAAGACGGGATCAGCCATAACCCATTGGAATATTCCTCTTATGAAGACCTTGCTTTGGGAACACAGGTAATGTATGGCACCGTTTTACAGATCCTGGAAACTAAATAGTAACCTGCAACCATTGTTTATGAAATATTTCTGTTGGCTGATTTGTGTATGTGCGGCAATTTCCTGCAATACTAACCATTACGAATACCCGCATGTTATGATTGAAACAAGGTTGGGCGATATTGAGATTGAGTTATATCCGAAGAAAGCACCTGAAACAGTGAAAGCATTTCTTTCATATATAGAAACAGGGTTGTACACAAACAGTTCCTTTTACAGGGTATTGAAAGCAGAGGAAATGCCTACGGATTTTAATACCGGTGTTATACAGGGAGGTATATACCAATCAAAGAGCGATAAGATTGGTAAGATCAAACCTATACCGCATGAATCTACAAAACAAACAGGCTTATCCCATACAGACGGAACCATTTCATTTGCCAACGCAGGTGCAGGAACCGCAACCACCGAATTCTTTATCTGCATCGGCGATCAGCTTACATTGGATGCCGGTGCCAGCGGAACAGCAGACAGGCAGGGGTATGCTGCATTTGGAAAAGTTTTTAAAGGAATGAAAGTGGTACGGAAAATTCAAAATCAAAATAGTCACGGCGACCGGTTTGACGAAAACATTGACATATTAAGGATTCGGAAATTATAAGGCTGAATCCGTAATATACCCTAAACTCATTTCAGCAGGCTTAATTTTTGTTTGGCCTTCCTGCAATTTTTCCTTCTTAATTTTACCGCATGAAATCACCGTTTGCCTTTTTTTGTATTTGCAGCATCTTCATTTTACAAAGTTGTGCCAGTTCAAAAAAAATGGCTCCTTCCCGCCCTTCAAATGATTATGAAATAAAAAGTACGGTTCGCATAAAAAATAAAGTTGCAACGAGAAATATAAACACCAGGAATGTTGCTGCAGAGGATGTGGTGGTATTTGCTGAATCGTTGCAGGGTGTGCCTTACCGTTATGGTTCTGCAGATATTAAAAAGGGATTTGATTGTTCTGGCTTTATCACGTATGTTTTTAATCATTTTAATATTTCTGTGCCCCGTACCTCAGCAGATTTTACAAATGCCGGTATGGAAGTATCGGTTAAAGACAGCCGCCGGGGCGATATTATTTTATTTACCGGTTCAGACCCCAACAGCGGAACTGTTGGTCACATGGGCATCATTACTTCCAACAAAAACAAAAAGATACTGTTCATCCATTCTGCCTCGGGTGGCGGAAAAGGAGTAATGATATCGGGCATGAGTGAATATTTTGTAACCCGCTTTGTAAAAGTGATCCGGATTTTTGAAGAATAGTGGTTTCAATCCGGAGTTACATATGTCATTGGTAAATATCCATGTTTATTTCCCGAAATGACGCATGATAAATGCCGGAAAATAACATTAATTAGCTACCTTGCCAGCCGTTTTAAGAGGGAAACCTCCCGGCATTTATTTTAATTTAAATCACCATTATTTCTTTTGAAAATGAAGAAAAACATCCAACCGCTTTTGTGGCTGATGGCAGTTCTTGTAACCTGGTCTGCCTGTAAAAAATCGAACGACACTGTAACCAACAACCCTGTTCCTACAGATACTACTTCTAATCCTATCTCCTCTCCTGCAAAGGAAAATTTTGAATCAGGAACAAAAGATAGTTATGATCCGTCTTCCATTAGCCTGTCAACAGGCAAATGGCATTTCAATAATGCCGTAATCGGCACAACCGGTGATGATCGCAGGAACGATAACAAAAGTGCCCGTATCCAGGGAAAAGGCAGCATCTCCATGAATTTCGATATCGTGGGTGGTGTGTACCGTGTTGCCATCAGCAGCGGCGTTTTTGGTACGGACGGGCCCAGCACCTGGCAATTGTGGGTGTCTTACAACAGCGGTTCTTCCTACTCACAAATAGGGAACGATATTACAACCACCGGAACAGTCTTGCAACACGATACCATTGTGATCAATGCAGTAAATAAAGTACGGTTCGCTATTCGTAAATCTTCTGTAGATAATAACCGTTTGAATATTGATGATGTAAGTGCGATTCTCACATCGGGTCCGCTGGCTCCGAATTTTGCAGACGACAATCACATGTTACTGGGTAACCCTACGAATGCAACTCCATCTCCATTGGATGAAGAGAATTATTACATGGATAAAGGTTATTACGCTCTTTGTTACCAGCGATCGCTGGGCATACCTAAATGGGTTAGCTGGCATTTGAGCACGGCGGATATTGGGTCAACACCCCGCCAGGATGATTTCAGACCTGATGATGATTTACCTGTAAGCTGGTATCATGTTTCTGATCAGAGCTATGCAGGTTCAGGATTCGATCGTGGCCATCAATGCCCGTCGAATGATCGTACATTAACCGTTCCAGCCAATTCATCTACATTCCTTATGACCAATATGATTCCGCAGGCGCCAAACCTGAACCAGGGTGCATGGCAGAAGCTGGAAGATTCCTGCAATCGACTGGTAACACTGTTAGGAAAAGAAGTATATATCATTTGCGGATCTTATGGCACCGGCGGTACCGGAAACAATGGTCTCCTGAATTCAATAGACAATGAACGTATTTCTGTTCCAGCCCGTTTATGGAAAATAGTAGTGGTATTGCCTAATGGCAACAATGATCTTAGCAGGATAACAACCGGCACAAGAGTTATTGCTGTTGATATGCCAAATGATAATACAGTTGGAATAGGAACCGATTGGAAATCCTACCGGGTATCTGTAGACGCTTTGGAAACGATCATGGGGTATGATTTTCTTTCCAATGTTCCGGCAGCAGTGCAGCAGGTGATAGAAGCACAGGTAGATAACCTGTAAAGATCATCAGCCAACGAGGAGCTGATCGGCAAATCTGCCACTGAGCAGGTATGCTAATTAACTTTCTGATGTGCCTTTGCTCCTTAGTGGAATAGAATTTTGATTAAGAAAGTTTAATAAAGAATAAGAAAGCGGGGATTGGTTTACAATTCCCCTTTCTGTTTTTAAAGAAAATCAGTTACGGTAATTTGCTCATTTACCGATATGCCGGGATGTGAATTAGCTTCATGTGGATTTGAAACTTTATAACAAATAGTCCGGGTTAATCAAAAGCACACTTTTCATCTTTATACTTGTTAGCTGAAATAATATTATTGGCATTCTAAGTTCTAATCAAAAATGAGAAGAATTTTATTTTATAAAAACAAGTGGCTCGACTGGATCATACGATTACTTTTTACTTTTAATATCATTATTCCAGGAGTTAATTATAGTTATATAAATTATCCGTTGGATACATTGATATTAACCGCAATTGCTTTTTGGTTCTACATTTATAAACTAAATACTGTTGCCTTTCTTTTTTTAATCCTTGCAGCTTACTTCAATTATTTTCATTTGGGAATGCCTGGCTGTTGTTAAAAATTACTTCAGCTAACGTTCGAGTATTTGCGAAGGCAGGGAATTCATTGATTGTTCAGCCCGGTACAAATGCCCAATTGAAAATATTTTGTTGAAGTTAAGAACCAAAGCTGTGCATTGAACGTCGAGCCCGAACCGCTGTTGATGCTTACACACTGCTGATGTTACATTGTCCAGCCCTGCTTTTGCAAATACTTTTGTTAGCTGCATACCCTTCTTCGTAGCCTGTCAAAGTGTGTCTATTTGTGGAACTACTTGCCTCTGTTTAGTCGTCTTGAAGATAGCTTTTTCCAAATGCTATGTGCTAACTTAATTTCTTTCTGTGTCAAACCGAAATGCTCTTTTAAAATTACTTGGTTTGTGATTTTTAAAACTTCTTCAATACTTGTTTTATCTCGAATTAGTTTGTCAATTTTTGGAAGTAGTGAAGCGTTGTCTTTGTGATAAGGAAGTAAAACTCTTTCAGCTTCATTAGGCATTAATTCTAAAACTCCGCCTCCGTGGCTTCGTCCTGAAACTTCTGTAAATGCAAGTGAAAGTGAGTTGTAATAGCTTGCTGTCAATGCTTTGATGTCTGTGTCAGGCTTTACAAAAACACGGTGCATTGTATCTGTTGTGTATGCTTCTGCTTCATTTATTATAAGTCTCGGATATAGATTGTTTCGTCTAATAAATAAGGCATCAGAAATTTTAAGGGAAGGAACTACAAACCAATCATTACGAATTCCTGTCTTATAGCCTTTATGAATTCCTAAACTTTCTCCATGTGCAATATATTTTACTGCACCGTTTTTCGTATTCAATTTTTTGCTTTCAGGGAAAACTAAAAGATGTGCCTTTGCTTTTGAAAATTTATTATTCTGCCAATCTTTTTCTGTAAATACTACGCTATTTACTTGAACGCTTCTGCCAACCATTGGTTTTGCATAATCTTGCAAATCGTACTCTTCAATTGTGGTTAGAGGAACTGTAAAAAAATCATTTGACCCTGTAGTTATACCTACTTCAACATTTGCAAATTTTCCAAGTGTTGCTATGTTTCGCTTCTTAGCAATAGTTTCTAAAAAATCAATTTCTTCTTGCTCTAAAAAATAGAAAGTCCATTTATTAGACTTGAAATCAATTTTCTTTTTGGGACTTTTTAAAATAGCAACATCCAATTTCTTTAAATCGCTGGCATCTCTTAATTCAATATGTTCAATATTGTGGCTTTTAGTTTCATTCTTTTCACATAGAAGTAAAACAACTTCTTGTTGAATGTCAGGAAATACCAACTTTTCAAATGAGATAATATTGATTTTGTTATAGAAATGTGCAAGAAAATTCCGTAATTGCTGTGCATATGAAACTTGTAAAATTTCCGCCGGTAACACAAAACCAATTTTTCCGCCTTTTTCTTTTAATAACAGTGAAGAACCAACAACAAAAGAAACCCAGGCGTTTGTAAGTTTTGAATAAGTTAATCCTGCTTTTATGAAAATATCTTCTGCTTCGACTTGTTGTTGTCTATTAAAAAATTGGTAGCGTATATAAGGAGGATTGCCTACAATCAAGTCAAATCGTTGTAAGGTATTGTTGCAATAAGTATGAAAGTCGGCATTGATAATTTGCTTATTCTTCAAATTTATTTTCTCTGCTTTCTCAGCTTCTTCCTCGTCAAGTTCAACCGCTGTAATTGATTTGTATTTCAGTTTGTTTTTTTGAAGTTGTTCCAAAAAAACCCCGTCTCCACAACTTGGTTCCAGAATATCAAAGTCTTTGCTGCCATTAATTCCCCAACGCAAAACAAATTCTGCGATAGGTTCAGGTGTGTAAAAACCTCCTCTTAATTTTTCGGCTGATGCTTCTGTTATTAGTTTCATTTTTCAGGAGATTTTTTAGTTTTCAAATACTCTACTTTTTCCTCTGCAACTTTGAACACTTCGCTGGAGAAATCTTCTTCTTCCATTACCTGATATGCAACTGTGTCGCTAAGAAATGCAATAGTTAAATCTTTACTACTAACCTTAAAGAATTTTGCAAATTTCTCAATTATTTGTTTTGTTGGTTTGCGACTATTTTTTTCAATTTTTCCTAACATTGAAGTATCAATATTCAATGCTTCTGCAACTTCACGTAAGGGAAGATTTTTGTCTTCACGGAGTTTTTTTACTGTATCGCCGAAAGTTTTTTCTAATTTCATTTTGGACTACTTCAGTCCAAAAGTAAGTACTTAAACTTTAACAACAAGATTTTTTTGAAACAATTTTTTAGTAGATGCCAGTTCAAAAAAAGTTAATTGATTTCAAGAGTAAATTCACTTTTCTTCTTGGTCTTGAAAAGCTTGGCGGTTTTGCCAATGAGTTCGTCTTTTGCAATCACCTTTTTTGCATCGCCCCAACTCACTTGTGTCATAGAGTTTTTCTGCTCATAAGAACGGGTTGTTGTAAGCGGATTATGTGTAAGCGTCAATTTGAAACTTCCTGATGGCTTGCCGTCAATTACAATATTGAAAGTGGCTTCGGCTCTTTCCAAATGGGATATTTGAGGGTTTTTGTCCTTTGTCCATTTCAGAGAAGAAAAAACAGTATCACGGAAATAGTGCCGCTGGTCAATGTCCTCTGTCTTACCTTTCTTGAAAAGCATTGAACCAGTTGGATTGGTGTTTGAACCTTTCGGAATATTCAAATCTCTTTGAGTGAGCTTGCCACTTTCCCAGAGCAACTCAACTTTAGCAGAAGTACTACCAGAAGGAACAGCAGCTACCGCTGCTGTTGTTTTGGTTGTTGGTTTTCTTGTGCCTCTGAATTCTGTCGGGATTTTTGCGATAGCTCTCTTTGGAAAGATTTTAGAAATAATGTTTTCAGTTTCTTTTCTCTCTGCTTTAATCCCCTTGTCGTATGCAGCTTTTCTTTCTGCTTCTGTAGGAACAATCTTAGCTTTTACTAATTCAGCAATAATTGTCTTGGAAATCTTTTTCAGGTTTGGGTCTGAAAAGTCAAAAATGCCTTTGAAATAACCTTTAAGTTGCTCAACAATTTTTCTGTCGGCTTCACTGCTATTGTCAATGCTTACAAGCAATGACGCTTCAACATTTGTGAACAAGCCTTGTGAAGTGAGATTAGAGGAACCGATAATAAGTTCAGATTTAGCTTCGCCTTCAAAGAGGTATATTTTCGGATGAAAGATTGTGATACTTGGCTGATAGAAAACAAAGGCATTTATGTCTAAAGCTAAAAGTTCTTCAAGTGCTTCTTTTGAAGTTCCTTTTTGGTCAACGCCTGTAACAATGGTGATGATATTGAGATGCTTTTTTGCTGTCTTGATATACTTTGAAAGCCCACGAACACCCGCCTGACTTGCGAATGCTGAAATACCTGTGAATGTATGAAAGTCCTTGTTTACAAAAAACTTGATGAGTTGATTGCCTACTGAATATTGTGATGTTGCTTCAAATCCTTGTCCTAAAAGTGTAATGTTCATTTCGCTGCTAAAGTTTTTGCAAATATAGCCCAAAAACAAGGGTCAATATTTGGGGGAGTTGTTGTTAGGATGTGTCTTACCTTTTACCCTCGAATTAGCAGGGTGTGTCCGATAGGGTTGCAGCTAACATCGGCCTTGGAAAAAACTTCTCCTCTTAAATGTATTGATAATTCATTCGCACAGAATACTCATTCCCCACCTGCGGCAAGCACCAGCCGTTATCCGCAAAAAAAAGACCGCCTGGAAAGACGGTCACTTTTGTTTTATGGTTATTATTAATACGCTCGTTTTATCCGGAAATCTATAAACACACTATATACATTTCCAAGTGATGAATTAACCGTAACAACGCCGTTCCCCGCTATAAATTCACCGATGCTTCCGTATTCTGTAATGGTAAGCGGACTACTTAACGCAATGGTTAATGTTGATTGCCCGTTTTCAATATTCGTGCAGGTTAAACCGGTAAATGTTTGCCCGTTACCCAGTGATAGCGGATTGCTTACTGAAAACGTAATTGCACCTGCGTTGGATATATTACTGAATCCTGAAAATACAGAAGAGTTGGTGCCGTTCGGGTCCTGTGCAACAGAATCGGCCGGCGCTATCATTGAATACATTACGCCTCCGTTTATACTATAGTTTATCCATTGCTCTGTGCTTACACTGCAGGCTGTAATCGATCCTGTACTAACAACACCTGCAACATTTGATGCGCCCACCCACGGTGTACTTTGTTGCATCGTAGCAATATCCAGCGCAATAACTTCTAATGGAGCCGTACTTGCATTGCACCGGGTTACCGTAACGGCATAATTACCGTTTACAATGGGTGTAGCAATTACCTGGCCTTCCCAGTATATATAAGCATTTCCATTGGCCACCGGTTGGTTAGAACAGTTTACTGCACTACCAGAAATGTTTAATGTGCCTGCAGGATTGAGTGCAACGGTGATCGTTCCGAGATTGGTATTTTGCGTATAAGGTCCGATATTTTCACTATAAATAACTTCGTTACAATTACCGATTATTTCAAGCAACAATGGTTCGTTGTAAAAAATCATCCCGCTTACATGGCCGGCAGAGTCTGTATATCCGTAAGCGGAAGTGGGATTGTTTATCCGGGTAAGTTTAACCAATGCATTCGGCAATGGCCCATCAGCAGTTTGAATGGTCATCTCCAGTGCAATGGCATTTCCCGGTCCGTCGCAATTCCAGAAAGAAAAATGGCTTACTTCTGCTTCATAATAGTTAGACGTTTTAGCCGCTTCCCCTTCATCGTTCCATAAACCACTTGTTTCGTTTAACGACCATAATTTAATGGTAGAAGGTGCTCCTGAGCTAAGTGAAGACGGAATCGTGAAACGCAACCTGGCAGTTTTACTGGCAGCAATTTGCAACAATTCACCAGAAGGGCTTTCCAGTTGTACCGCCAGCATACCGTATGATTTCAACAATAGCCTGTAATTATTCTTATCTATCGCCTGGAAACTGCCGGGGATGGTTTGAGCAATGTCTTCCAGCGTAGGATCTATATTGGCTGCATATACATTGATCGTTCCGGTATATGCCTGGCCGGTAGCTTTTACCACTACACTGTTAGAAGATAAGGTTACCATTGAATTATCGGGAAGGGTAACGGCTCCGCCAGAGGTTGCATCAACAGTTCCGGCAAGGGTTTTTGGCGTGAGTTTGATTTTTACAAAATTGGAAGAACCTTCTGCTGCACCAAAAGTGCGTATGCCTTTAAAATATCCGTTTTGCTGCACGGTAACCACTGTGGCATATTTGTCCATAGTAATATGGTCGAACCTGAACAGGCCCCTGCTATCCGTGCTGGTTGTTTGCCCCCCGGAAGTAACCGTGGCACCCACAACAGCCTGGTTGTTTTCATCCAGCACCAGCCCGTTTACCGATGCATTTACGGCAGCAGGATATATCACATGACCAGCAATATTATCGTCTGGAACATAAGTATCTACATCCCTTTTACAGGAGCTGGTTCCGAAAATGCCTGCAAATAGCAGGAAAACAAATAAAAGTCTCAAAATCTTCATGAATCAATGATTTTAGCGGATGAAGGATACGGATCAAATAAGAGATACCGTTAGTCTATCGTTCGCTGCCCGAAAGACAAGTTTTTAAACCCGGATAGGGTTAATTATATTTGCAATGCTAAAAAAAACCTGTTGAAAAAGCTGATTTTTTTACTTCTTTTATTATCGCCCGTATTCATCATTGCACAGCCTTTTGGAAGCCTGAATATTTTTTCAGAGAACGGCGATAAATTTTATGTGTACCTGGATGGTAAAAAGCAAAATGAAATAGCAAGATCAAATATCCGGATCGAAAAATTACCAGACCTTTTTTACGCCGCCAAAATAGTTTTTGAAGACCATTCCATTCCTACGATTTCAAAAAATAACCTCTATGTTTCAGATGAAAATGATGTGCCCGGCGATGCTACTTATAAGATTCGCAAAGACAAAGACGGGAAGGCAAAACTGAATTTTTATTCGATGAATGCAGTTCAGCAACAATACAGGCGGGGCGCTGATGTGTTTATTTTCCAGTACGACAATCCGGAACATTTTGAAACCCTGCAGGCAGTTCCTAAAGAGGCGCCGGTTTCTCCCGGGTCAAATTCGAAAACACTCGGAAGCCTGAATGTTTTTTCACAGAATGGCGATAAATTTTTCCTTTACCTGGATGGTATTAAGCAAAATGAAACGGCGCAGTCAAACGTGCGCATTTCCAATATTCCCGGGCTTTATTACACGGTTAAAATTGTATTCAATGACAGCAAACTGCCCACCATTGTAAAAAACAACGTGGTGGTTTCTGATGCGGAAGAACAGCTTGTAGATGCGGCTTACCGCATACGCCGGGATCAATCCGCAAAGCCAAGGTTTAATTTTTATGCCATCGGACCTGCAAAAACTGATTTCACCCCACCCCCGGGCATGTCGGTGTTTACATTTTCAACCCCGGGGGAAGTAAAAAATACCAGGGATACTGCTGCAATGGCAAAACAACCTGTTGCAAAAGTTAAGGGCAGTATATCCAACCTTAAGGTTACGGAGGCCCCTGCTCCCAAGGCAACCGGCACTCCCGCAGCAACCACAGCCAAATCTTCAAAAACAAAAGAAGTAAAACCGGAAACCGGAAAATCAGACAACGGTGCTTCTGCTAATACCAAAGCCACTGCAAAAAGCCAGGCGGATGCACCGGCATCCAAATCAAACAATAACCCGAACGCTGAAATTAAAAAATGCAATGGATGGCCTATAGGGAAAGGCGACCTGGTGGCTGGCAAAAAAATAATTGAACAAGCCGCAACGGAGGAAGAAAAACTCACTGTAGCACAGGATTTCATCATATCTAACTGTCTTACGGTACACCAGGTAGCGGAATTCTGCAGTTTATTTAAATCTGAAAAGACAAGAATGAGCTTTGCAAAATATGCCTATAAGTTTACCATCGACCGGAATAATTATGCTGAACTGGCATCTTTGTTTGCAACAGAAAAAAGCAGGAAAGAGCTTAATACATTCATCAACGGAGATTAGATTTTAACAACTCCGGAACCTGATAAATTGAAAGTTAAAGGGTATTCGTTGTAGTTTTGCCGGCTCAAATGCTAACATTCATGCTTTCGCCTTTTCATAAAATTTTACTGATGTTGCTGCTGCTGATCTCTTATCAGCAAGGGGCAACAGCGCAATGCGGAACGGTGATCAGTAGCTTCCCTTATGAAGAAGGATTTGAAGGCGCCAATAATGGAAACTGGATAGCCAGTCCGGCCAATGCATGGCAATGTGGTACTCCCAGCGCCGTTAAAAATGTGATTACTTCAGCAGGGAGTGGACAAAAAAGCTGGATCGTTGGCGGGCTCGACCACAGTTATTATGCTTCCGGAAACTCTTCATTAATAAGTCCGTGTTTTGATTTTACTTCACTCAGCAATCCACAGGTTTCATTTTTGGTTTTCTGGGAAACAGAAAGAAAATATGATGGCGCCGTATTTCAGTACAGTACCAATAACGGTAACACGTGGACGACGTTAGGTACTGAAAATTCCAACAGCACCTGTGATGGAACAAACTGGTACAATACCTATCCATTGATCAATGTTGGAGGAACTGCAGGATGGTCGGGCAATATTCAAACCGGCGGTGGTGGTTCCGGAAACTGTTTATACGGATTGGGCAGCGGTGGCTGGGTAATGGCCAGGCATACCATGCCGATGCTTGCCGGTTTTTCCAATGTACAGTTCCGCTTTTATTTTGGAGCCGGTACGCAATGCAACGATTTCGACGGGTTTGCGATAGATGATATTCATATTGGAAATGCCGCACCTCCCGGTGTTGCCGATTTTTATTTTAATTGTATCAACAGTACCACCGTTCAGTTTGTAAATAATTCTGCTGCCTGTAATGTGCAGTGGGATTTTGATGATGTAGCTTCCGGCGCCAATAACATTTCTACGGCCTTAAATCCTGTTCATGATTTCAGCGGTACCGGTGAAGTACACCAGGTACGGTTAACGGCTTTTTTTGCCAGCGGAAATACAGATGTGAAAACAATACCCGTTAATATTGTACATGCCGATCCGCAGGTGTTGAACCTGAACAAATGTAATGGTGAATCCAACAATAGTTTTGCGGTTGTTAACCTGGGCGAAGCATCCAATCAATATACTTTTAACTGGAATACCAGCCCGGTACAAACAACGGCAACGGTTAGTGGCTTACCAGGGAGTGATGAATACCAGGTGATTGTTTCTGCCCCGGGAGGTTGCCCTTTACAGGTAAACTTTAACTATCCCGATCCCCCGTTACTGGAGCTGGCGGCCAATGCAACTGCTGCAGTTTGTTTGTCCGACAACGGATCTATAGCAGCAACCGTATCCGGTGGTGTTCAGCCTTATTCCTACAACTGGAATACTACACCGGTTCAGCATGGCGCTGCTATTTCAGGGCTTAGCCCGGGATTATATAACGTATCAGTATCTGACGGTAAGGGATGTACGAAACAACTGAATAATATTGAAGTGATTCGTGAAAACAAGGTGTTGAATATTTCTTTGGGTGCTGTAGATTTTGTTTGCCCGGGGAATACGCTTACGTTGAGCCCGGGTGCCTTTCAAAGTTATTTATGGCAGGATAATTCAACGGCCTCAACATTTACAGTAAAAGATGAAGGAACTTATTCCGTAATTGTATCCGATGAAAATGGTTGTACCGGATCTGCTTC
Organism: Bacteroidota bacterium; assembly: GCA_018268085.1. GTDB lineage: Bacteria > Bacteroidota > Bacteroidia > Chitinophagales > Chitinophagaceae > Ferruginibacter. Next base: position 35,244 of record JAFDXE010000013.1, on the reverse strand, counting down.
CAAATACATTAGCGGCGATTGCAGGGATGTATATTTTCCTTCTGCCTTTACACCAGGAACAGATAATATCAATCCGATGTTTGGTGCGATAGGAAATATTGCATCCATCAGTACTTACCAGCTTTCGGTGTACAACAGGTTTGGACAACTTGTATTCAGTTCAGTTGATCCGGCAAAAAAATGGGATGGTACATTTAAGGGGCAGCCATTGGAAACGCAGGCGCTGGTATGGGTAGCTACTTATGCCATTCGAGGCAAGAACCCGGTTACCAGGAAGGGAACAATACTGCTTGTTAAATAATAGGTACCTTTTGCAAAGTTTTTCTTAATACGCTTAAAACGCTATATAAATTGCAGCCGGAATAATATTTTTACATCCTTATCTTTCACTAAAAAATTACATATGAAAAAATTATTTTTACTTTTCACTTTTGCAATTCCTTCTTTTCTTTTTGCTCAAACTACCGGTAACCTTACCGTTTTCTCTGAAGATGGCGATCCGTTTTTTCTCGTGTTAAATGGTGAAAGGCAAAATGCAAAGCCTCAAACAAATATCAGGGTTGAAGAACTACCTCAGCCTTATTACAGCGCTAAAATAATATTTGCTGATTCTACCATCGCTACCATTTCAAAGAATCTGCAGATAACCGATTTTGATAACAAGATGATGGACGTAACCTACAGGGTTAAAAAAGATAAAAACAATAAAGCTAAAATTGCACCTTACTCTTCAATAGAAGTTAAGCCCGATTTTGTTGCACCTTCAGGAATGTATGTACACCGCTGGGGCCAGCAGGGAGGAGCCGGTGGAAACAATGGAACAACACATACCACTACTACTACAAATACCACGAACACGGTAGGCGCCAGTGTAAATATGCCAGGCGTTAGCATGAATGTAACCATCAACGATCCTGAGATGACGTCTACAACAACTACTACTACAACAACCACAAGCCACAGTTCTCATAGCAGCAATACAACCACCAGCAGCAATCAGTCTTCCGGTTCCGGTTGTAATGGCTGGGCAATGAAACAGGGCGATTTTACTGCGGCGAAAAAATCAATTTCTGATGCAAGTTTTGAAGACACAAAATTATCAACAGCAAAAAGTATTGCTTCCAATAATTGCCTTTCCAGCGACCAGGTAGTAGCCATTTGTAACCTGTTCAGTTTTGAAGATTCTAAACTGGCTTTTGCAAAATATGCTTACAAATACACCGTGGATCCAAAAAACTATTTTAAGGTGAACAATGTTTTTTCTTTCGATTCAAGCAAAGAAGAATTGAGCAAGTTTACCAGCGGAGACGAATAATAATTAAAAATGAATATGAAAAGGTTGAAAGAGAAAACGCTTTCAACCTTTTTTTATGTTCAGCTTTTCGAAGAAATCATCTTCTTTCATTTCGAGTACTTCACCGGGTTGTAAATCATCCAATGAAATATTTTCTATGGAAACCCGTATCAGCCTAAGGCATTTATGCCGCACCGCTGCAATCATTTTTCGTACCTGCCTGAATTTGCCTTCGGTTAAAGTGATCAGCAGCCAGGTACTGTTACCGAATTTGTACACGTCTTTATTTTCAAAATGGGCGATTAATTCCGGGTTGTCTGCAAGCCGTACATCACAAGCCGGAGTGGTATACAGTTCGCCTCCTTTTATCCGGATACTAACGCCTGTTTGTAAACGCAGTAAATTTTCTTCGTTTAAACGGTTGTTTACCTGTACGAGGTAAGTTCTGCTGTGTTTTTCTTCAGCACTGAATAAAAGCCGGGTTACTTTTTTATTGGTAGTAAGCAACAGCAATCCTTCTGAATTTCCATCCAGTCTGCCGATGGCATGTGTGCCTACAGGAAAAGGATAGCCAAGATCGCCCAGTAATCTTACATCGTGTGAACTGATAAACTGGGACACCATATTGTATGGCTTATGGATAACAAAATACCTGTGTGCTGTTTTCATTGAAAGAACGAAAGTACAAAGCAGATTTTTATCTGGCGCTAATATCTGTAACACAAAAAAAGCCGGCTATAACCTGCTTCAAATTACATTTCCTTTCTGCTACGCAGCTACTGTTGCATCCCTGAATTTTTTGATCTGGTCGTGCGCTGCTTTTAATTGTTCTTTTTGCTTAACGATGAGTTGCCTGCAATCGCTATCCATTGCCGCGTCGGATTCCAGGGCATCTTTATAAGCCCGCTGCGCCGCGTCTTCACCAAATTCGCAGGAACTGAGAATAGTTCCCCTGTCGTGTCCGCTGAATGTAGCTTTTACATCCATCCATACCCTGTAAATTGTTCCGAGATTGGTTGTGTTGGTTGAAGGTTCTCCACCCAGGCGAATTACTTCACGACTAAGTTCATCTTTATACATCCTGCTCTCATCTGCCATTTTTAAAAACAATTTTTTAAGATCAGCATCATTGGCTTCCGCTTCTTTAGCTGCTTTTTCATAACCGGTAATGCGGTCATTATTAATTTGAATGAGGTCGTTTAAAACGCCTGCTGATTTTTGATTGGTAGTCATATAGTTTATTTTAAAGATGATACAATATGCATTTATGGTTGCCATGCTGTTTTGCAACTAACAAGCCATTCTGTAAACGTTTCTTTTTCAGTGAGCAGTGAGTACAAAGTGTTTCCTTATATTGGTAGTTGTAGAATTTTATCAACAAATACAAACATGCGCTGATATGAATTACACGAGTTTACCACGGCATTGTTGTTTGTATATTTGTAGTAAGAAAATAATAATGGCTACAAAAAAAGAAAAGGTACTTCCAAAAGAAGCGGGTGAAGATGTAATTGAAGTGTTTGGAGCAAGAGAGCATAACCTGAAAGACATAGATATCAGTATTCCCAAAAATAAATTGGTTGTATTTACCGGTGTAAGTGGCAGTGGAAAATCATCACTCACTTTTGATACAATTTACAACGAAGGGCAGCGCAGGTACATGGAAAGTTTTTCTGCCTATGCCCGCCAGTTTGTTGGAGATATGGAACGGCCGGATGTAGATAAGATCACCGGTCTTTCTCCTGTTATTTCCATCGAGCAAAAAACCACCAATAAAAATCCCCGAAGTACTGTTGGAACCATTACTGAGATTTATGATTTTCTCCGCTTATTGTTTGCAAGGGCGAGTGAAGCATATAGTTACAACACAGGGAAAAAAATGGTGAAGTTCAGTGAGGAAGAAATTGTGATCGACATCTATAAAAAATTCGGGAATAAAAAAATAAGCCTGCTGGCGCCGCTGGTACGGGGTCGTAAAGGTCATTATCGGGAGTTGTTCGAAGACATTCGTAAAAAAGGATTTGTAAAAGTGAGGATCGATGGAGAAGTAAAAGATCTTGTGCCCCGCATGCAACTCGACCGGTATAAGATTCACGACATCGAAGTGGTAGTAGATCGTTTACAGGTAACCGATGACATGAAGTTAAGGGTAAGCCAGAGTGTACAGAAAACATTGCAGATGGGAAAAGACCTGTTGTTCCTGTTGATAAACGACGATAATAAACTGGTGCAGTACAGCAAACAATTAATGTGTATTGATACCGGACTTAGTTATGAAGAACCATCTCCCAATGCATTTTCATTCAATTCTCCTTATGGCGCCTGCCCGGTTTGCAAAGGCCTGGGCACCGTTTACCAGGTAAACTTAGATTCCATTCTTCCTGATAAATCGCTTAGCATTCGTGAAGGCGGTATCGCACCTCTGGGCGAAGAAAGAGATGCCTATGTATTTAAACAGGTATTGGAAGTTGCTAAAAAATATAAGATCAATATCGACAAACCGGTAAAAGATCTTTCTGCAAAATCACTCAATGTTTTGTTGTATGGACGGGAAGTGATAGATGACAATGAAGAAAGCGACCTGGAAGTGGATATGGAACCCAATCATTCATCGTATTATTCAACAGAATATGAAGGGATAGTGAATATGGTGAAGCGATGGTTTTCGTCTACTGGTACCAGTGAGGCTGTAAGGGATTGGGCAGAACAGTTCATGCAATTGAAGCCCTGTGAAACCTGTAATGGTACGCGACTGAAAAAAGAAAGCCTTTGGTTTAAGGTAGATAACCGGAACATTGCAGAATTAAGTGAATTAGATCTCGATGAACTGGCTTCATGGTTCAACGGAATAGAGAAGCGGTTGAGCGATAAACAAAATATCATTGTGAAAGACATATTGAAAGAGATAAGGGAAAGAGTTCAGTTTTTACTGGATGTGGGACTTACCTATCTTACTTTATACCGGCCATCTAAAAGTTTGAGCGGCGGCGAATACCAACGCATTCGATTGGCTACCCAGATTGGTTCGCAATTGCAGGGTATTACTTATATCCTGGATGAGCCGAGTATCGGGTTGCACCAGCGGGATAATCAGCGATTGATTACTGCCTTACAGAACCTGAGAAACATCGGCAACAGTGTGCTGGTTGTTGAACACGACAAAGACATTATGCTGGCTGCCGATTATCTTGTTGATATTGGTCCAAAAGCGGGTGTGCATGGAGGTAAGATCGTTGCCATGGGAACACCTGCTGAAGTGGTACGCTCCAATTCTGAAACGGCACAATACCTGGATGGTAGGAAGAATATTGACGTACCAAAGGAAAGAAGGAAAGGAAATGGTAAGCACATTGAATTGAAAGGTGTGAGTGGTAACAACCTTAAGAACGTTTCAGTAAAATTTCCACTGGGTAAATTTATATTGGTAACAGGTGTGAGTGGCAGCGGTAAATCCACATTGATCAATGAAACTTTATACCCGTTGTTGAGCCGGTATTGCTATCAGTCAAAAGCAGAAGCGCTACCTTATAAATCAATTAATGGTCTTGAAAATATTGATAAAGTAATTGAGATTGATCAAAGCCCGATCGGAAGAACGCCAAGAAGCAATCCTGCCACTTACTGTGGATTTTTTACAGACATCAGAACTTTATTTGCTGCAGTACCGGAGGCAAAGATCCGTGGCTACAATGCTGGAAGATTTTCTTTTAATGTGAAGAGTGGCCGCTGTGAAGTGTGCGAGGGCGGTGGCATGCGTGTAATTGAAATGAACTTCCTGCCCGACGTTCATGTGCATTGTGAAAAATGCAATGGTAAAAGATACAACCGGGAAACACTGGAAATCAGGTATAAAGGGAAATCCATCAGTGATGTGCTGGATATGACGGTTGATGAAGCAGTAGAATTTTTTAATGCAGTTCCCTACATCTACCGTAAAATTAAGGTATTGCAGGAAGTAGGTTTGGGATATATCACACTCGGGCAAAGTGCTGTTACGCTTAGCGGGGGAGAGGCGCAAAGAGTAAAGCTGGCAACAGAACTGGGTAAACGCGATACGGGAAAAACATTTTATATTCTCGATGAACCAACAACCGGACTTCACTTCCAGGATATTCAACATTTGCTGGATGTATTGAACAAACTTGTAGACAGAGGCAATACCGTATTGGTAATTGAGCACAACCTCGACATGATCAAAACGGCAGATCATATTATTGATATCGGGCCGGAAGGCGGATCAGGCGGCGGACAAATTCTTTTTGAAGGAACGCCTGAGGCCATGGCGGAAACGAAGGTTGGATTTACGGCGAAGTATGTGAAAGAAGAGTTGAAGAGAAGGAATAAGAAATAAGAAATGAGAATAGAAGGAGAAGGTGAATGAATTTTACAGTTAGATATAGGTATTAAACAAAGGTTTTTTACCAGCTATTGGTAGCTGATACAGCAACGGCATTTTAAAATAAGGCAAAGCATAGTAACGAAAACGATTTTGTGGTTTCAGAGATAGTCACTAATGTGGGTCTCGGGGTTTGTCTTCAGTTATATATCAGTGCACTTATTTTTTTCGTGTATTCATAATTTTCATCAACCTTATGCCCTGGTACTGTTATACAGCAACACCAGTAATACGCAGGCAATTAAAAAAATTATCCTGTAAACATTCGGATGATATTTAAAAATTCTTTTCATCAACAGTTAGTTAGAAAAAGTGTGGACATCTCATTTGTCTTTTGGCAACTTTGTCAGGTCTTGAATCATACACATCGCCCAACTGAATTCCAAGTTTAATCACGAAAGAAAAATAAGCGTCCATATTTTTTGAATTACCACGTTGTGTTCCGGGTTCATAACGGTTAATGCCCGGCGTAATAATTCCAACGGTTTTATCATGTATTTGTCTCGCAATCGCAGCATCCTGTTGAGATAAGTTGCGATCGAAATCATTGGGGTCTATATAAGTTGTACTCACATCATCCATGTAATCAGTAAATGTTTTCCTGTATAATAATTCGAGGCTTGTATTTACTCTCGGACTTATTTTTACCCTGGCGCCGAATCCCATTGGAATATTCATTTGTGTAAGCGAATAAGGTTTTTTATCGGGATATTCGGGCATGCCCTGGCCTTCTGTTTTTAAAGGGTGAAGTTTATGCCAGGTTACATTACCACGGGAATCTGTAAGCGATCCTTCGGGATCAAAATGAAACATGCCTACGCCAATAAATCCATACGGCCTGATAATAGGATCATAATCTTCATCAGTATTAAATAACATGGTAGGATACACTTCAAATGCACCGTATAATTCCCACACATCACTTCTGAAATCGAGGTTGCGTTGTTTTCTCCATAATTCATCTTCTCCTTTGGTATCAATAATATTGTCACGACCTTCTACATAAGTATATTGACCGGCAACACGAATTCCCAACCAGTCGTTCGGATATACAGCAATAAAAGCGCCTTTCATTAATTTAGTAAGCGGAAGATTGAGGTCTTTTACAAAGTGAGTTCCTTTACCACGATGTCCACCCAGGTCTCCGAGGAAAAAGGTAGGGCCGAAGTTTAATCCACATTCAACTACCACTCTTTCTTTTCCAAATGATAAATGCTGGGCGTATGATGGAATAACCAATGTAAAACAGAGGAAGATCAGGAGCGCAGTTTTACCAACAATGTTGGGTAAATATGGTTTCATCAGGATTCGGTTTTAGCCTTCAACAGATAACGGATTTTTGGCAATACTGAAATATTACCAATAAGGTTAAACGCCTGTTTTAGCTAAATATTGTATTAAAAACTGCTTTATTTACCGTAGATCATGTGTGTATGCGGAATGCCATCTTCGAGGTACTCATCATGGGTGCTGTTGAAACCGAGTTCACTATAAAACCGCAGCAGGTAGGATTGTGCCCCGATTTGAATACCAGCACCGGGAAACTGTTGTATTGTATGTTCAATAGCTCTTTGCATCAGCATTTTACCGGCGCCATGTCTGCGAAAAGAAAGTGCAGTGCTCACACGCCCGATACTGGCTTCATGGAATGCGATACCGGGAGGTAATATGCGGGCGTATGCAACCAGTTTATTGTTGAGCCATCCGCATAAATGAAAAGAAGGCTGGTCTTTATCATCTGCATCCAGATAAGGACAGTGTTGTTCTACAACAAATACTTCACTGCGCAATTGCAGGATACTGTATAACTCAGTAAGAGAAAGTTCATTGAATGATTTGTATGTCCATTGTACATTTTCCATCAGTAGCCATATTTATCTTTCCAGCGTTCTTTTAAAAATTTCCGCAACTCTTCTTCTCTTGCATTTTTTTGCGGCGAATAAAATGTTCTTCCTTTCACTGCATCGGGCAAAAATTCCTGCAAAATAAAATTGTTATCGTAAAGGTGTGCATATTTATAATCTTTTCCGTAGTTCATCTGTTTCATCATCTTCGTGGGGGCGTTCCTGATATGAAGCGGCACAGGCAGATCACCCAACTGTTGAACGGCATTCATGGCTTCACCGATTGCAAGCGTGGCCGAATTGCTTTTTGCCGAAGAAGCCAGGTAAATAGCACACTGCGACAATATCAATTGCGATTCTGGGTAACCAATTACATTCACGGCCTGGAAAGTACTGTTGGCCAATAGTAATGCATTCGGGTTGGCATTGCCAATATCTTCACTGGCAAAAATGAGCATTCTCCTGGCGATGAATTTTACATCTTCACCGCCTGCAATCATTCGGGCAAGCCAATACACAGCAGCATTAGGATCACTGCCCCGCATACTTTTGATGAATGCCGAAATGATATCATAGTGCTGTTCGCCTTTTTTATCATACAGTGCTATCCGTTGCTGCGCAATTTCCATCACGGCATCATCTGTTATAATGGCATCTTTACCCAATACTTCGACTACCAGTTCCAGTAAGTTGAGCAGTTTTCTTGCATCCCCGCCTGCAATGCTGAACAATGCGGCAGTTTCTTTAATGCTGATATTCAGTTTTTTTAATTGAACATCGTTGCTAATGGCCTGGTGAAGCAATGCTGTGAGATCATTTTCATTGAGCGGTTTCAAAACATATACCTGGCAACGGCTCAGTAAAGCGCTGTTCACTTCGAAAGAGGGGTTTTCCGTTGTTGCACCGATCAGGGTGATGATGCCTTTTTCCACTGCGCCCAGCAATGCATCCTGTTGTGCTTTGTTGAAACGATGTATCTCATCAATAAAAAGTATGGCTCCTTCTTTTTCTTTTGCCTCTTCAATGATCTCCCGCATTTCCTTTACTCCCGAAGAAATGGCGCTGATGTTGTAAAAAGGTTTGTGTAAAGTCGTGGCAATGATGTTTGCAATAGTGGTTTTACCCACTCCGGGCGGTCCCCATAAAATCATCGAAGGCACTTTTCCTTTTTCAATGGCTGTTCGAAGAATACTTCCTTTACCGGTAAGATGTGCCTGCCCGGACAATTGTTCGAGCGTTGCAGGGCGCATTCTTTCAGCAAGAGGAATTGAACTCATGCCATAAAGTTACGTTCAATGCATTAGTTATGATTTGGAGGCGGAAGGAAATTGATGATTTCACTGATATCGACAGGCTTTTGCTGATCATCGAGGTTGATCACTAAAAGGTATCCGTTTGGTCCGCCTGCTTTGAGCAGTGCATTTACAAGCAGTTGCTGATCGCTCTCTGCCAGCCGGCCGGTTTCATCATTCCATATTTCTTTTGTACACAGGCATCCAAGCGTTGGCGTAAGCGGGTAATAGGGTTTATTTTTATAGTAGGAAGGATCAATGGTTGTACCGTGTGCGATGATTTCATTTCTTCCCGATTTGCCGGCATACCAGGTTTCATATAGCGGAAAATAATTTTGCAATGATGCCGGCAATTGCTTTTTATAGAGATCAATATTCCAGCTAGTGTCTGTTAACGATGAATCCCTGAAGAAATGACGAGCCGAATATTCAAAAGGCAGCGTTAGCTGTATGTTGGTGGTGGGCCCTATAAAATTACTGGCAGATGTATCAAAGCCATCCATCCGGAAAATGCCTTCGGGTGTGTTACCATTACGCAGGTAACCGGGAAGCGTAGTCGCACTTTTTGCCAGTTGCGGTACGGCGAAAAGCTGATTGTTTATCCTTACAAAATTTCCGGCTGTATCTCTCACCAAAACAATACCCGGGTAATCCCTGTTCTTTCTTTGTAAGCTGAAAACTACCGTATTTCCTGCGAGGTAGTTCTTATTGAACAGGTCACGCAATGTTTCTGTTGGAAATAATATTTCCGGGTGTTGAATATTGTATAACAATTCAATCAATACCGGGTTGTTTGGATCAGATACCAGTGCCTCTTTAGTTTTTACGGCAGCCAGTTTTTTACCGGCTTCGTTAGCAGGAGATTTCAGCAGGTTTAAAGCTGCCATTACCATCACCTGTTGTTCGTTAGTATGTTGCAGGAGCGTAGAAACCGTTTGCTGAAACAGGCCCGGATAACGGGCATAAACCAGTTGCAGAAATGCACATTGAAATGTATTGCTGTGCGCTGTAAGTTCAGTGGATACCTGGTGAACCTTAGCATCAACCCATGCAGATGAATAATTGATTTGTTCGATGGCTTCAAATGCAGCCTCCCATTTTTCCTCCGTTGAATCGGTTAATGGCAGCGATAAATTTTTAGTGATGATGTTGTTTACGATATTCCGGTGAAGCTGTTGCCTGTTTTCTTTCAGCGTTCCTTTTAGAAAATAAGGTGTGTACTGCGCCTGCGATTGTTGTACGCAAATGCAGGTGAGCACTGATATAAAGAGATTTTTCATGCCGGTATGGATCATAAAGCATTAGTACAATTATGGCATGTGTTGTCTTAGAAATGCATCCAGCCGATTGAACGAATCGGAAAGTGTATCGCTGTTCGTCCATCCATGTCCCTGCGTAGGATATACAACATAGGTTGCAGCAACATTGGCCGAGTCAAGTCTTGCAAACAACGTATCTGATTGTTCATGACGAACCACAATATCGCTACCGCCATGGAAAATGATTGTTGGTGATACGCGGGGTGTTACATAATTTACCGGGCTGCTCTCTGCATATAAACTGCTGTTACCCGTTGGCGTTGTTCCCATCACACTGAATATTACCAGCTCTCCCCCGGGGATAGTGGGGTTGTTGTACATCTCCGTCATGTCTGACGGGCCAAAAAAATCGATCACTGTTTTTGCCCTAACGGGGAGGGTGTCTTTGTATGCCTGCAACAAAGCCAAATGGGCACCGGCACTTGTTCCGAGCAGCGCATAATTGTCGGATATTTTATAATCGTTGCGTTTTGAATAAATGAAATCAATGGCAGTGTTGATATCCTGTTCCTGTGTTGGAAATAAATTTTGTGTGCCGCTGGCCAGCCGGTAATTCAGGTTAAAAATGGCGTAGTCGGGAAATCGTTTTTGAATGGTATCAATGAATGTAGCAAAATCAGTTTTATCGCCGCCACTCCAGCTACCACCATGGATGAGCACGAGTACGTTTGTGAAGGAGGTGCTCCTGTTTGGCGGGAGGTAAACATCCATCACCTGTGCAGGATCGATCCCGTAAGCTACATTGGTATAATTCGTTTGCAGGGGTACGGTTGAATCGGTAGTGTCTGTTTTTTTACAGGCAGCAATTACGATGGTGAGAATGCTTGCAGCTATGAATATCTTTTTCATACTCGTTTATTGATGAAGAAAGTGTAGTTCTGTAAGCAGCAGACTTCGGCTATGCCTTTCAGTTATGCTATGCAATTTTTTGCATCAGGGTAAGCTTACGGTAAATGCTTTCTTCTATTTCGATCAGTTCGAAATGACTTCCTCTTTCTACAATTTTACCGTCTTGTAAGATCAGTATTTCGTCGGCTTCCTTAATGGTACTCAGTCGATGTGCAATTACCAGTGTGGTTCTTCCTTCCATCAGGTTATCCAGTGCATCCTGAACTGATTTTTCAGATTCTGTATCGAGTGCTGAAGTAGCTTCGTCCAATATCAATATCGCCGGATTTTTAAATACGGCTCTTGCAATACTTAATCTTTGTCTTTGCCCGCCCGATAACCGCACACCCCTGTCGCCGATATTGGTATGGTAGCCATTTTCCGTTTGGATAATAAAATCATGTGCATTGGCAATCTTCGCTGCATTGATCACATCTTCTTCTGTTGCATCCGGTTTGCCCAATGCAATGTTGTTGAAGATGGTGTCGTTGAATAAAACGATATCCTGTGTTACAAAACTCATTTGCTTGCGCAATGATTCCATGGTAAAATCACGGATATCTTTTCCATCAATGATAATGCTTCCGCTGTTTACATCATAAAACCTGGGCAATAAATCGGCGATGGTTGATTTACCAACACCGGAAGGGCCTACTAACGCCAGTGTTTTTCCTTTGTCGAGTTTAAAGCTGATGTCTTTTAAAACCGGTGTATCTGAATAACCAAAGCTTACATTTTTAAATTCGATGGCGTGCTCAAAAGTGGGCATTGTGATTGCGTTTGGTTTATCATCTACCAGTACAGGTGTTTCCAGTACTTCAAGGATACGTACGGCAGCAGCCTCTCCTCTTTGAATGTTTCCCATGGCCACTACCATTGCTTTTGCAGGGCGCATCACCTGTGAAAATATGGCGATAAAGGCAATAAAGGCACTTGCTTCCAGTCCCACGCTGGCTCCCTTATTGTTCAGGATAATGCTTCCGCCATAGATTAAAATTCCGGCAACAACCATTACGCCTGCTACTTCAGAAAATGCAGGAGCTAATTCTCTTCTTTTAAATCCTGATAAACTTGCCCGGCGGTAAAAATCATTTTCACGGCTAAAGCGCTTTAATATAAAATCGGTGGAGTTAAACGCACGAATGATGCGCATACCCATTAACGTTTCATCAATGATGGTTAGCAATCTTCCGATAGATGATTGCATATCCTGTGCTTCCTTTTTTAATCTTTTTGTTACCATGGCAATTCCAAATGCTGAAATTGGAATAACGAGCAGCGTAAATAAAGTGAGCTTCACTGATATGGCGAAAAGTGCGGCAAAGTATCCGATCATCACCCATGGTTCTTTAAACAATACCTCCAGTGAATTGGATGCCACCGCTTCAATTTCAAACACGTCTGAATTCATCCTGGAAAGCAGGTCGCCCTTATGTTCCTTGGTAAAATAACCCATGTGCAGCCGATTGATCTTACCAAATATGGCTTCCCTTAATTTTTTTACGAGCAGGGTCCTGGCGCTGATGAGTGATCGTTGCGCCATGTACTTAAAGAAATTTGCTAGTATCGTGGTAGCCACAATAATAGCGGCAATAAAATACAGGGCATACACGGCATTTACTGTTTTTAAATGATATACTTCATAATAAAACAGGCTTTTAAAATAATTGGCTGAAAAGGAAAAGTTGGGCAGGGTAGCATATTGAGCCATTTCTGCCGGGCTGTGCGAATTAAAAAGGAAGTTCAGCAACGGAATGATAAGGGCAAACTGGAAAATGCTGAAGAAGACTCCTATCAATGTAAAAATGAAAAAAGGAACGATATGCCCCCCGTAAGGTTTTACATGTTTAACTAAACGACGATAGGTTCTCATTAAAAAAATTTAAGGCGCAAAACTAACGCATTTAAATGGATCGTAAATAATTGTTATCTCAAAAGGAAGGTTAAAACGGCAGCTTATAAGAGAGAACGATACACATCGAGGTATTCTCTTGCAGCCTTTTCCCAGCAGAAATCGGCACCTCTTTTTTTAATGGCGTCTTTCATGTTGGTTTCCTTGTATAAGGTCATGCCATTGGTAAAGGTTTGCTGCATTTGGGAAGGCTTGAAATCGGAGAAATAAAAGGCAACGTTTCCACCAATTTCCGGCAGGGCTGTTTTATTGGAGAGGAACAGCGGTTTACCTACCGACATGGCTTCTGCCACCGGCATACAAAATCCTTCTGCCGTGGAAGGTGATGTAAATGCATAACAATTTTCGAAATACCAGGCCTTTTCGTTTTCAGAAATAGAACCCAGTATGCGGAGTTTATGATCAACGCCCAAATCGCGGGCAGTATCCATTAAGTAATTTAGGTATTCCGTATCATCTTCCCTTCCGGCGATGAGTAATTCCATATCATCATCCTGTTGCAGTAAGGGTAGTAAGGAATGGAAATTCTTTTTACGCGTGATTACACCGATAGAAAACAGAAAACGGTTAGACGGCTTGTAGGAATGAGAAGACAAACCGGGATTGTTCAAAAGATTGGTACCGTTATGAATAATATAAATGGGACGGTTCCCGGTATCACAATATTTCAACAGATCTTTTTTGCAGAATTCTGAAATACAAATGATGGCATCGCTTCTGTCTACATTTGCCTGCAGGTGCTTTAGATGTTTTGATTTTTTAACCTCAGTTTTCTTGTCGTCATATATAAAATTGAGGTCATGAATCGTAAGTAGTACTTTGATCCTGCGGTTTCTTTCCGGCAGGTAAGAGGTCATCTGGTAAGTAGAATGCCATAAATCGTAAGATCCCAAGGTTGGCATCAGGAATTTGTGCAGCGAATGTTGTGTGATAAAAGTATTTGATCGGCCTAGCGCTTCCTGTGCAGATTCAGGTGCATAGAACACCAGTTTCTCTTTTCTTGTATCAAGTTCACCGGCCAGGTGGTTGCCCAGGTTGAGGCAGTAATGATAAATGCCTGTGTCAGCATATTTCATGCGTTCGCAATCCAGGACAATTTTATTCATAACTCGGTCGGTTGTTTTAATTTAAAGCACTGCGAAATTACAAAATTCGTGCCCCCGGCAAAAAGGAGAATTGACTTTTTTTATTAATATTAACAGCGTCAGTACTTTATATTTTCAGCGTGTTGCATAAAATGACAATAATCAGTATAAAAATGCTGTTTCCATCAAAAAATACTTTTGATGTTGCGGTGAAAATATGATCTTGTATTTTGAAAAGATTAACGGCATTTGATCTGAAAGGAAAAGAAAAGAAGCATTTCCGGGCCGGATTTAAGTTTACTACATGAAAAAAATTGCATTCATCGTTCAACGGTACGGGAATAATATCAATGGCGGGGCAGAACTGCATTGCCGTCAACTGGCTGAAAAATTAACGGCGTTTTACGAGGTGGAGGTATTAACCACCTGTGCTGTTGATACCAACTGGGCGAACGATCTGGAACCCGGAACCAGCACGCTCAATAAAGTAACTGTGCGCCGGTTTAAAACTACGCAGGAAAGGAACGAAAGTGAGATGAAAAAAATAAGGCTGAAGATAAATACCAGCAGGCGTTTATTTAAAAAAGAAGCTTCAACGGAGGACTGCAAAAAATGGGTGGCGGCGCAGGGCCCTTATGTACCGGAACTGGTTGAATTTGTTCAGCGCCATGAACAGGAATATGATTGCCTGTTATTTTATACCTATCTCTATTATCCTACAGTATCCGGAATTGCTGCAAACCCTGCAAAAACGATTTTTATTCCTACAGCACATGACGAATGGGCTATCTACCTGCCTATTTACCGGCCGTTATTCCTGGAACCGGCTTTTATCATGTACAATACTCCTGCTGAAAAAAGATTTGTGCATGGGCTTTTCAACAATGCGCAGGTGAAATTTGCGATTGCCGGCGCCGGGGTTGATCTGCCGGCACATATCCCGGGTAGAGATGTAAAAAAAGACATGAACATAGATTCCGACTACATCCTGTATGTAGGCAGAATAAATCCAAAGAAGATAAGCAGGGAAGATTTTAAGTTTTTTGAAAAATATGTGAAAGCTTCCGGAAAAGATATAAAACTGGTACTCATCGGGAATGCACAGATGAAAATTCCTGTGTCAAAACATATTCTTCACTTCGGTTACGTTGATGATGAAACGAAGTTTTGTTTATTACGGCAATGCCTGTTTTTGTATCAGCCATCAAAACTGGAAAGTTTGTCGATGGTAGTACTGGAAGCATTTATGATGCAGAAGCCGGTGCTGGTGCATAAAGCTTGTGAAGTAATGAAAGATCATGTTGATCAAAGCAGTGGTGGCTTTTATTATGATGACTACAATAGCTTTGTTTTAGCAATGGATAAACTGGTAAATGATACGTCTTTAAACAGCCTTATGGGTAAGCAGGGAAAAAAATATGTTCAGCAAAATTATATATGGGATCAAATTATTGACAGGTTCAGAAACGCAATTGAAACAGTAGCGAAACACAAATGATCTGCTACTGTTGAACACTACATTTTTTTATCCTGAACAAATACAATGGCGTTTCAATGTATGTAAACGATGGATAAATACATAATACCTTTTCCGTTTCGTAGTTTTTTTCTGCAAGCTCCTGTAACTTCTGAAATACATTTTCTTTTCTTGCCAGGAAGTAAAGATGGTGTTTTTGTGAAAAACTGTCTATAACCTTTTCTTCAAAATCCGTAATTAGTTTTTTCCGATTGCCATAAGCAGTGATATTAAATATGGGCGATTGCGGTGATAATATTCTAATGTACCCGTCGCAATCTGAACTCAAAAACCCATCAATCTGCAATGAAGCAATTTCTTTTTCAATACCGGATTGCCTGTCGTGCAACAGCAAATGCTTTTGTTGTTTTACAAATTCGGGCCGGTCTTTTTTTATTGATGGATAATCATACCACGAATAATTAGTGCCTCTTTTAAAAATTCTGTTGAAAGTATTTATGCTTTGAACCGAGCACAATACCAGCAATGCGAAGAACAGGATATACTTTTTAAATTGAAGGAAATACATTAACCAGAGCGCCAGGCATAGTCCAAATAAAATTTCTACAATAATACCATACCTGTAGTAACCGGTTGTGATCAGCAACAGGTAATTAAATGAAATGGCTATAGCGGATATCAACAATAGCAATTGCATAAACCTGTCCTTAATCCTGAACTTGTTTATAGCCAGGTACAACATGCCAGAAATGATAATAAAGTATTCTCCCAATAGCCGTACACTGAAAAATCTCCATTCATTGGTTCGGCTTTTATCCAAAGCACATACTATATTATAGTAAAAAACTTCTGCTATGCTGCGTGGCCCCCATCGTTCATCTTTAAAATTTCTTATTTCAAACAAAGGCGATTTAAAAACAGCATTGTATAAGGGGAAGATCGGGTTTTGTGTTTCCGTATAATTATAGATCATGTAGAGAAGCGGGAATAATAGTGTAATTAAACCCGTGAGCAACATCTGCTTCTTTTTCAAAAAATATTCCCGGTTACGGATGATTAGTGCAATACTTAGTACCAGTGCGTATGGTATGAAAGTAAGTTTATAGGCAATTAACAAAGATGCCAGCAAGAAAAACAACATCAATATGTTTTTCCCATTTGTGGCATGCAGTTTCCTGAACAATACGATGATCAGTAATTCAATTAAGATGGGAATACCTAAAAAATCTACAACATATGAATTGATGATGATAAGCGTATTGTCTGCCCATATTGCAAACAGGCATATTAACCCGATAAAAAAAACCGGTAACCTGTTTATACCATTGCTTTCCTTTACGATCATTTTTATCAGGTCGAATAAAGAAGTGAAGCATACAAAGAACAACAGCGTATTCAGGATTGCGCCCATCCTGAATCCGAGCAGGTGACGAAATATGCCAAAGAATTTATACGACAGCGTAAAGAAATAAGTTCCTCCTGCACCGCTTCCCACCATATTAAAATTCTTCAGGTTATCGAAACGGTTTAATTCCTGCAGGTATAAATGGTAAGAACCAATGTCGTAGGAAACATCCGGGAAATATATTCTTGCAACATTGAGATAAATAACAGGCGTTAAAAAAGCCAGGACAAATAAGTAGTCTGTTTTTTTATGGCTTATACCTATTACCTGCTTTTCTTCAGTAAAATACTTTCTGAATAGCCGTATAAAATAAAAGCTGAGTATAGAAAAAGGTAAAAGTGAAACAGTAAACAGTGATACTGTACTGTAGGAACGTTTGAGGTAGTAAAACAAAATATCCGTTGCGTCGAGGCTCCATATCCACAAAGAAAAAATTACCAGTAAAAAGATAAATGGTTTACGCATACTACAGGTAAATGTTTACATCAGTTTATGTTGTGCTTCTTTGGGTGTGTTTGAAATATCATAAGCCAGGAATCCAAGTATTAACTGTATGCCAATAATAATCGGTAATACTGATAACATGATGGTTCCTGTTGGTGTTACTATTCCAAGGTGGCTGTTATGCCACCATTTGTATATGCCCCAAAAAAATCCAAAAATAAAAAGAAGGCTGCCAATGAGCAGTTCAAGGCTGGCCAGTGTAAAATCTCGTAGAAAATAATTGTACAAAATTCTTTTAAAGCCATTGCGAATATTCTTGAAAAGAAATTCGCCGAGAATGCGGTATATTTTTAAGTTACTTTTTTCATCACCATATTTTGCGTCCATAGGTATATCTACAACCATTGCCCTGAAAGTATTTAACCTGAAGAGCATATCGGTTTCAAAAAAATAGCGGTGACTGATCTTTTCCAACGGAAGTTTTTCTGCAATCTTCGCATGAATGGCAGTGTAACCATTGGTAGGATCAAAAATATTCCAGTAGCCGGATGATAACTTGGTCATAAAAGATAAGCTCAGGTTGCCCATGATCCGCATAAACGGCATACGGCTGATGTACCTGATGTCATAAAACCGGTTTCCTTTTGTATAATCAGCATAACCATTAAGGATAGGGGCAATGAACTTCGGAAGTAGCGAAGGATCCATTTGCCCGTCGCCATCTATTTTTACAATAATAGTAGCGCCATCTTTTATGGCTGCCGTGTAACCGGCTAGTACCGCACCTCCAACACCTGTGTTCTTTGGATTGAAAATTACCTTTACCCGGTTATCGTTGCAATGCTGCCGAACAAATTCGCCCGATTTTTCAGGGCAACAATCATCAACCACGTAAATACTGCTGCACTCTTTGCCAATAGATGCGATTACATCCAGGATGTGACTTTTTACTTTGTAGGAAGGTATTACTACAGCAATTGTGTTGGCAATGAGCATACAAATTATTTAAGGGTCGTTTCTACAGGGTTTGTAAAAGATAACCTATGCAAATTTAATGATATCGGGCAGAGTTGCTCTCTTTTGAAGGGGCTCAATTACCCAACCCGGTAGTAAATGCATCAAACGATAATAGGTTTAATTGCGCCACCTTGTTGCTGCTGAAGAAATTAAAATCAAAATATACATTTTCATTAACGGGCATTAAAGTAAATCCAGGTCTTGCTAAACTGCTTAATATACCCACACCCCAATCACTGTCTATGCAGCAGGAGTAATATTTTGTTCTTGCCTGCACAAATGCTTTCCAGGTAGTGCCATTCCAGAAGCCGTCTGCCGGGCTGTTATTGAACTGGTAGTTTTCCCTTGCATGATATTCTGTAGGCGGATTGCAATCATGCAAAACAATAAAGCCGTTTTCTGAAATATAGCGGGCAGCATTGGCGATATCCTTATCCACCTGTGCGGCAAGATGGAGACCGTCAATAAAAATGATATCGAACTTCGTGTTGTTTGAAATGCTGAGTTTGTTTTGATCCAGCGCTGTAAAAAAATCATCTGATGTCATCTTAAAATCTACCGGGTTGGCTTCAAATTCTACACCGGGATCAACCGAATATTTTTGAGCGATGTTGATGCGGTTAAAATTATCATCCGGATTTCTTACGCCGATCTCCAGGTACGTTTGCGCCCGGATATTGCCCGCCAGGAAGTTGATAATGTCGAACCGCTTCGGATTTTTGCACATCTCCATTTCAGTGAGCTGGTGAACCTGTGCGAATGTACCATCGTTATAAATCCTCCATCCCAACTGGTACAATTTATTCTGCTGGATATTTTTTACTATGCGTTGCATATTCCTGTATAGAAGTTGTTATCGTGTTTAATGGCGGGGACGCACATCATCGTTTACAATGGGTACAGGATTGATTTACCAGGATCTGGCAGCAATTAGCTGGTATCACGCATTCAATTGTAACAATGCCCTTATTTGTTTTCCGGCTGCTTCCTGCGTAAAAAATGTATTGATATAGGTTGTTTCTTTTTCACTCAATTCCTTCAGTAACGTTTCGTTATTGTACAGGCGGATGATAGCTTCGGCAAAGGCATCGGGACTATCAAATGCCTGCATAAAATCATATATACCCGGCATTCCTTCCAAACCAATGGTTGTGGATACAACCGGAATTCCATTGTACATTGCTTCCACCGTTTTACCTTTTACACCGGCGCCATAACGCATAGGGATAATCGCAATTTTTGTACTGTCGTATATTTTCTTCAGATCAAAGTCGTTTACAAATCCCGCCACATTAATATTGGCCGATTTGAGCTGACTGATCGCCGGTGTAACCTTGGAGCCAACAATGGTAAACACAATACCAGGAATAGCTGCCGTAATCTTTGGCCACACTTCTTTACAAAACCAGGTAACACCATCTTCATTTGGCGGATGACCAAAACCGCCAACGAATAACAGGTTTTTTCTCAATGAAAAATCATCTATGGCGCTTGCCGGAATTTTGAAAAAATAGGGAAGAATGGTTGCTACATTGTATGCCGGATTCATTTCCCTGATCGCTGCTGTTTCATCATCACTACAGGTTAATACCTGGTCTGCATTTTCATAAATGAATTGTTCTTTCGATTTCCATTGTTTGGAAGACGCCAGGGTTGCCGGATCTTTATCTATTTCATATTTGCGCAACTCTCTTAAAAAGTGAAGGTCGTGGCCATAGTACAATACTTTGGCAGTGGTATGCTGTTTAATGAAAGATAAATAAGTTAAAGATGTATGCGGCCTGTTCAGGAAAACAAAGTCGATATTGTTTTTGTTGGTTTGTATCCATGTTTTCCAGTTTTCTTTATACCAGTTGCCATACAATACTTCAATGCCCATTTGCTGCAGCATACCGGTATAAGGTTCGGCCTGGTGAAAATTATCGCCGAGGAATTTTACATTCAATCCGAGGGAGACGAATAATTCCAGGTATTGATACACCGTTTTTGAACCGGCATCTTTATCATATTCGGGAACGTAATGATCGATAACGAGGATTGTTTTTTTGTTAGCGCTGCGATCCCTTGCATGAAAAACATTTTCTGCATTCGGAAAATGTTCTTTGAGTAAAACCTCTTTCCACTTTTCAAAAAACTTTTTCTGATTCAGGATACGTACAGAATCAATGCTGAGCTTTCCATCTTCTTTTTTCTTCTCCTTATTGTGGGTGATGCTTTCAAAATGCACTACTTCTGATAATGGCTGATACAATACTTTGTATCCTTTCTGCCGGATGACGAAAGCGAGATCAGAATCTTCGCAATAAGCAGGCACATATAATTCATCGAAGCCACCGATCTCCTCCCATAGTTTTTTTCGTAAAACAATGGAAGCGCCGGAAATGTAGTCACATTCTTTTACGTAATTATATTCGGGTGCATCCGGATCATGGTGTTTGCCGTAGTTCCATCCGCTGGCATCATTCCATACAATGCCGCCCGCTTCCTGTAATGTGCCATCAGGATATACCAGTTTGGAACCAGCCATGCCAACGGTTTTATCGGCGAATAAATTGATCATCGGCGCCAGCCAGTTCGATAATACTTCCGTATCATTATTCAGGAACAAAATAAATTCGCCTCTTGCATAAGTAGCCGCATGATTGCAATTACGTAAAAAGCCCAGGTTGGATTTGTTGTACACATGCACAACATTTTTTATTTTATCTGTACAGTTTTTTGTTTCATCGGTTGAACAATCATCAGCGAGGATAATTTCATAGTCAACGCCGGTAGTATTTTCAATAATACTTTTTACACAACGGTAATTCATTTTCCAGGCATTGTATACCGGGATAATAATCGATACCTGTGGTTGCTCCGAATAAGGGATGGTTAGTGTTTTTGTATAATCAACATTTTTCTGAAGGGTAAGTAATCTTTTTTTAAACTGCGTGGCAGAAGCTGGATTTAATTTCTTTTTCGGTTTAAAGAAATCAACAACAGAATTAATTTTTTGGCTGATGACAGAATCGTTGGAGAGAAATTTCTTTTTAAATGCGTAAAGCTTTAAAACCAGTTTCCAGTCTTTAGAATAGTATAGTTTAATAAGTGTGTCGTCGTTGAAGATAGCATTCAGTTTCGCTTTTTCCTCTTCATAATTTTTTTTCAGCCTGTTGCGTTCGTCTTCCAGTTCTTTGTATGCTTTTGCCAGGCCGGCATATTCCAGCTTAAGTTTATTATTTTCTTTTTCAAGAATTGTTTCTCTCAGCTTCAGTTGCTCTACCTCTTCTTTATTCTCTTTGTTGCCGGTTTCAGCCGGCAGTGAATCGTTCATATTGCTGTTTGTTGACTGGTCCACAAAAAAGCATTTATTGTTACAGGTACGAAATGAAAATTATTTTTCTATTTCAGCCAGCCTGATGTTCAACTCTGTAAGTTGTTTATCGTCGATCGTTGCCGGTGCATCAATCATTACATCTCTTCCTGAATTGTTTTTAGGGAATGCGATAAAGTCACGAATGCTTTCGCTTCCCCCAAGTATGGCACACAACCTGTCGAATCCAAATGCAATGCCACCGTGCGGCGGTGCACCGTATTCGAAGGCACCCAATAAAAATCCGAATTTGTGTTGCTGTTCAGCTTCATCCATTCCCAATGCAGCAAACATTTTTTCCTGTAGTTCCCGTTGGAAGATCCGGATAGAGCCACCGCCGATTTCATTTCCGTTCAATACCATATCGTAGGCATTGGCCTTTATGTTTGCATAAGGATGTTTCAAATATTCAGCCGCATTTTCAATTACCGGGTTATTATTGATCATTGTTGCAATATCCGACGGCTTTGGTGAAGTGAACGGGTGGTGACGGGCAACCCATCGATTCTCTTCTTCAGCATATTCAAACAAAGGAAAATCGAGTACCCATAACAGTTTGAATTCATCGGGCCGGCGAAGTCCGAGTTGCTGCCCCATATACAGGCGCAATTCGCTGCTGGCTTTTCTTGTTCTTTCTTCTGCACCTGCCAGTATTAATATAAGATCACCTTTGTTGGCGCCTGCAGCTTCGGCGATTGCTTTCAATCGATCGGCATTGTAAAATTTATCTACGCTGCTTTTATAGGTTCCATCTGTGTTGCATTTAATGAAAACAAGTCCTTTCATGCCAATCTGCGGACGTTTAACCCACTCCGTTAGTTCGTCGGTTTGTTTGCGGGTATATTCACTGCAGCCGGGTACGGCAATGGCGATCACGGTTTCTGCTTCGTCAAAAACTTTAAAGTCTGCACCGTTTATCAAAGCGGAAATATCGGTTTGGCTGGAGAAAGTATGCGATGGAAATTTCAGGTTGCATAGTTTCATACCGAAACGGATATCGGGTTTGTCGTTACCATACATCCACATGGCATTTTCCCAGGTCATGCGTTCGATTGTATCTGTGTAGTCGATATTTTTTACGTCTTTAAAAATGCGTTTTACCAAACCTTCAAACATCATCAGTATATCTTCCTGTTCAACAAAGCTCATTTCACAATCGATCTGGGTAAACTCCGGTTGCCGGTCTGCACGAAGATCTTCATCCCTAAAACATTTTACCACCTGGTAATAGCGATCATATCCACTCACCATCAGCAATTGTTTAAATGTTTGCGGCGATTGTGGTAATGCATAAAACTGCCCGGGATTCATACGGCTGGGCACCACGAAATCACGGGCACCTTCGGGTGTAGATTTAATTAAGAAAGGTGTTTCAATATCCATGAAATTGTTTTCATGGAGATAGTTTCTTGCGCTGCGGTTTACGGAATAGCGAAGTTCCAGGTTTTTCTTAACGGCATTTCTTCTCAGGTCGAGAAAGCGGTATTTCATGCGGATATCGTCGCCGCCATCGGTATCGTCCTGTATGGTAAAAGGAGGTGTTACCGCTTTATTTAAAATGGTAAAACTGCTTACGAGAATTTCAATATCGCCCGTAGGGATGTTTGCGTTTTTGTTGCTGCGTTCATTTACGGAACCGTTTACCTGCAATACATATTCACGTCCGATAGGATTAGCTTCCAGTTGGTTGTTGAGGTTCTCCGCAAATAAAAGCTGTGTAATACCATAGCGATCCCTCAGATCAATGAAAGTAATAGAGCCGAATTTTCTAACTGTTTGCACCCATCCGGATAGGGTTACTTCTTTTCCTTTATTTGCCAGCCTTAATTCGCCGCAGGTATGTGTTCTGAACATGTTAATGACAACTATTTTTTTGCTGAAAATTTATTTGCCGTACAAGTGAGTGACACCCGTCCGAACGTTGAACAGCCGGTCGGGCAACGATGTTGACTATGGATTAATCTTTGGCAACATACACTTTACGGGCTGCAAATATAAGCCTGTTCAATGAACTAAGGGCCCCGTAAAACGAGGCCCTTTGATTGTTATGCTAACTGATTTCTTTAATTCGATTCCGGCGTGTCATTCTTCTTCGCATCCATCATTTCCATCAGCTTCATTCCCAGCAAACCGTTAATACCGCCATCGGTTCCGTTGCTGCCACCGATCAGGATATCGGGGATCACTTTGATCTGGCCTTTGCCAATTTCTTCGGTGATCTTGTACTTCGTAAAGTTGTCGCCGCCCATGGCTTTTACCTGCAACTCGTACGCCTCGGCCGTTGATTTACCGATTGCCATAATTTTTTCCGCTTCGGCCAAACCGGTCTTACTGATCTTTTCGGCTTCAGCACTGGCGTTTAATTTTGTAGCATCGGCCTGTGCACCTGCTCTTGCTCTTGTTGCTTCAGCTTCTGCATTTGCACGCATTTTGGTTGCAGTGGCTTCCGCATCTACCTGTAATTTTAAACTGTTTGCATCACCTTCCGCTTTCTTTACGGCTGCATCTGCAGTGCGTTGTGCAATCTCTACGCTTTGCTGCGCTTTTACAATTTCTTTCTGCATGTCTGCAATCGCCGTTTCTTTTTCCATACCCTGGCGTTTTTCCTGTGCCATTCGTTGCGTGATGTATGTTTTTTCTTCTTCCTGTGCAATCTTACGATCGGTTAGTGTTTTCATCAGCGATTCAGGAGGAACGATGTCGCCGATCAATGTATCCACTGCATTCACATTGTATTCATCCAGCACGGTTTTCATATTGTCTTTCGCTGCCTGTTGCCTTTCTTTACGGGTTGCCAGGAACGCAATCACATCACTGTCCTGCGCAGAGTTCCTGAAATAGTTACCAATCGTTGGTTCCAGCACCTGGCTTACCAGGTTGTTCATGCTTCCAAAGCGGGCTATTACTTTAGGCGCTTCGTTGGCTGGGATATGTATGATCTGTGATACGTCGAGGTTGAACGGGAAACCATCCTGCGAACGTACGGTGATCGTCGACAAATTTTTATCCAACTGGTGCGATTCACTTCGTGTATTCGCCCAGTTTAGTACGAGGTTGGTAGTTGGAACGAGTTCCACTTTCATCGTGTATTTGTTGAATGGATATTTACCTGGTCCGTACGGTTCCATCCATACACCTCTTTGTCCTTTGCTAACGATGTTACCGTGTTTAAAACTTTCGCCGGTGAGGTCTTTACCATCTTCACCAATATAGCTGATCACCACACCTACATAACCGATCGGTACATCCGTCATTGGAATTTCTTCAATTTGTATTGCCCATGGATTGATATTATAACTACCTGCCAGTATGATCGAAGGTTGTAAACCACGGTTACCCTGGTTTTGCAGGAAGGTGTCAAAGTCCTGGAAATTGTTATGTCCGTCAACAAACTTACCGGCTATTTGTCCGCTGCCAATTGGCTGTCCGTCTAATGTTGTTACCACACCCACCATGTTTTCATGTATGATCACCATGTCTGCAATGGTTATGGTAAATGCATACGTGTTGATACGATACGTACCGGCGGTGATGTAAGCGGTTTGCCTACCTTTTTGCCCGGCATTATTCAGGAATGCATTTGCATCCTGGAAGTTATCGCAGGCAACCTTACGGCCAAGGATAGAGCCTGTTGGAATTTCCGCACCATCGTTAGCCAGCACGAGGCCGATCTTACCCTCAGGGATTATCGTAAACGGCTGCATATCTACACCGTATTGCCAGGGCCACATACCCCAGTACAAACCGGGCGCTAATGTTTGTGCCTGGAAACCCGCTTCACCTTTTGTGGCAATGATTCTGCCGTCGGGCAATTCTTTATTCGCACCAAAGAGCACGAATTTTTTAGTAACCAGTCCGAGCCTGTTCTCCGGAACGATCACCATTCCAAAGAACACTCTTAAAATAAATTTGTACAATAATAAACAGAGGATAACTAAGAGTATCCACCAATAGTTTGCAAAAAAATCTGCAGGATTCATGATTTGTTAGTTTTGATTTGAAAGTATAGGGTTGTTTTGTTTATCAGCGATGGTGCTTCGCTCAGCTTCTGTGGCGCCTGCCTGTCGGCAGACAGGTCACTCACTGCTACGACTGAATATATCCCAGCGTCACAAGCATTGTTGTATTACGTTGTGCGTGAACATTGTCTGCCGGCAGACGGTACAGATGCTACAAGGTAATTAAAAGCTCAGGATGTTGATGAATTTAATCCGCTAAGCATATACAAGCGTGCGTGGTAAATTTCACTTTATTGTTGAGGCGAAGACCACCGTAAACTGGCTCATTTTACATGGGAGCGAGGCTCCATTTAGATTTGAAATGTGAAGATATATACGGCGGTGATGCTGCACAATACAATCCGGTTCAAGTGGAGGAGGAGTAGGGAAGGGTGGTAGTTTTTGTGATATGAATGGCGGAGGGAATGTTTAATGCTGAATTGTGTATGCTGAATGAGCGCATAAAGCTGACTGTGCAATTCTATAACTCTTACAACAATGAAATGAGTAGATCGGTGAGGAATGTTTCACTAAAAATATTTCCTCAATAATTCAACAGTGTACTCACATCGTTTCCAACTCATCTTTATGCCGCGGCTTCCATACGATATAATAAAATCCCAGGAACAAAATTCCCAACACAAACGGAACAATTGCTAAATGCTTAAAAGTGTATTCGCCGAAAAGCGGATTCATATCAAAATGAAAAAATTCACTGATCATCCAGTAACTATTGGCAGCAATCCAAACGGTAATAGCCAGGTTATGACACAACTCGCTCATATACTGCCTCGTTCTCCAGGCAATTACGATAGCGATGAGCAGGGTTGGAAAAATCATTGCAATGCCCAAAGGCCGCCAGATCATACACCAACTGATATCTTTAAACAACCAGAATACAATGTGCAGGTTTTCCATTTTACGGTAACGTAACGGAATGCTATAAGTTTGATCAGCCACCGGAATACAATTAAAAAGTAAAAATTAAAAAGTGATCCGGTAAAAATACAAAGGCAATTCAACAATGAAAAAAATCAATGCCTACTTTGTACCTGAAACTTGCAACTTAAAACTTGAAACCTGCAACTTAAAACTTACAACTCAATACTACTATTCAACGCTCACCCTTATCCCTTCACTATGACTGGTAAATTCCGGAGCATACATGCATTGTATGGTAGTAATGCCATTGCTGAAATTTCCGCTGTGCGTTACGAATACCGGGTATTCAAAAACATAGGTTCCTTTCGGCAGCCAGTTGAAAAAGAAATTGGTGCTGGCGTCTTTGGTTGATTCATAATAACCCAGGCCACCCTGCCATTTATATTCACTCAGCACATTCACCGGTTCCATACAGGCGGCACGCATGTCTTTCATGTGTACGTATTCCATATCCCTGTCGGCTCTTAATTCAATCCGTACTTTAATTTTATCACCAACATGAAGTTCATCTCCTTCGTTAACGGCCACTAATTCCTGTCCCCGATCGGTATTTTTTTCAACGAAAATTTTCTTAACCAGCTTTAACGGCGTTTCTGCTGCAGTGATCTTATCCAGGTCTTCGAAATACTGCCAGTAAACCGCACCCCAGGAAGCCGATTTATTTTGTTGATTACCGCTTACCGTTACCGTTATATTGCCCATTCCCTGCTGTACTTTCTCTCCCGGTATTATTTTTTTGAAATAGCCGGTGCCGGCTTCCGTAGTTTCATCTGCACTTTTAATGGTTGTATTACCTGCATTGATCACGATATTCTTTTCTTCCTGTAACCACTTGCTTCCGTTCATTAATAATGCATAACAGGCTTCGGCAGTTGCCCTCGTGGTTCCCCAATGCTGGGTTTGCTTTTGTTTTAGCAACCAGGTTTTTAGGTTGTCGACGGTAATCGTGTTTTTGTCAATTTCAGCAAAAGCTTCTATCATCAGCGATTGACTTTCTACCGGTGATTGATACCAATAATAACCTCTTGCTGTAAATTCTTTCCAGTACATACCCATCTCTTCTGAGAGAATTGCGTTTTCTTTCAATGAAGCAATGATCGCTACGGGCGTTTTGCTGTCGTTCATTCTTGATAATGCCAATGCAATCATCGCCTGCATGTACTTACTTTTTTGCAGCCAGTATTGTTGTGATTGCTGCTTAAAATAATTCAGTGCAGTTTGCGTATTTCCGGCAACAGGGAAAGCACTAAAAAAACTACGCATGTACAGGAATTGAATCGCTGTATATGAAAGGTGATTGGCTTTCATATCTTTCGTATTTCTTTTTAAGGCATCATATTCTTCTTTCAGTTTCGAATCGAGATAAGGCAGTGCTCTTTCAATCACCGGTTTAATGTTGCTGTACTCTTCATCTGTTAGTGCATGGAGTTTTATCAAATGTCCGATGCCGGTAAGAATGTATTGCGTCATGTAACGATCATCGGGCCCGCCTTTAAACCAGGAGAATGCGCCCATTGCATTTTGTAATTCTTTTAATTTGTTGAGCGTAGCCGCTTTTTCTTTCGATAACCGCACCATATCAAACAGCACGGCAATGTTTTTCTTTTGTTCCTGTTCATTTTTTGCCGCCAATACCCAAGGCGTTTCCTGCAACAAGGCAGATTTTAATGATTCATTTTTCTGCAGGTTGCTCAGCAATGCGGAACTGTCGCTATTCTTCCACTTTTCAAAAACAGCTTTGATCTTTGGCGTGCTGTTGCTTACATAGGAAGCCAGTGTATTGGCGTAGTAACGGTTAAAATTCTGTTCTGCACATTCATACGGATATTCCATTAAATACGGAAGCGACTGCACTGCATACCAGGCCGGGTTGCTGGTATATTCAATGGTAAAGGATTGATGGGTGAGCGTATTGCTGTTGTTACTGGTTAATAATTTTTCGAATTTAAAATTTTTGCTAGTTTCATTCCGCATGTTCAACGGCATGGATTCTGTTACCAGTTCCCGGTTAATTAAAACGGGCATTGCCGCTTCTTCACCATCACTGAAAGATTCTTTTGTGGCCACGGCTTTTACCCGGTAGAGGAGGGCGCTGTTGAAACCGTTAGGAATGTCTATGGGAAATTTCACAACGGTGCTTTGCCCGGCAGCAACCGTAAAATACTGAACCGGGAATATGTTTTTAAACCAGCCATCTACCGGTTTATTGGTTGTTGCGTCTAATAGTTCCAGTTGGGTGGTGCCGGTTAATTCGCTGTCGGACACATTCACCACTTTCACGGAAAATTCCATCCGGTCGTTCTCTCTTAAAAACCTGGGTGCATTGGGTTGAACCATTAACGGTTTTTGTGTGATCACGGATTTTACGGAAAATACACTCGACAGGTCTTTGGTATGTGCCAGTGTCATCATATTCCAACTGGTAAGTGCTTCCGGCATGGTAAATGAAAAACTGATGTTGCCATTTGCATCTGTTTGCAACGAAGGAAAGAAGAATGCATTTTCATTGAAGTTTTTGCGTACCTGGATGTTGCCATCTTCAGTATAATTCCCATTCCCTGCTTCCAATACATCAACAATTCCATCACCATCAACATTTCCTTTACTCACAGCAACCGGAGCGGCTACTTTGAATTCCTCCTCTTTAACAGACTTTGATTTTTTTAATGTAAGTCCGGAAACACGCCCTTCAAGCGCACCATTAATACCGGCTGTACTCATTGAAAAGCTTGCGTTACTATCCCACTCGTAAACTACATCTTCTCTTCTCCTGTAGTAAAGATCTCCTTCACTCCATCCCGCAATCAGCCGGTCATACGTTTTTGCTTTTACCTGCACCCGCTCATTCTTTAATCGGTTCATGAAAAAAGCAGACACGGCAGCAAAGCCGTTAGCCTTCCACGTTAGCTGATCGGTTAATAACGGCCATAATGATTTGATGTCTTCCCAGGATGTTACACTAAACTGATCCAACGATGCATCATACATATTGATCAATGCTTCCGCTGCAACTTTTTCCGCTTTAGATCCTGTGATATTGATCTTCCATTTTTCCTCGCTCCCCGGTAATACTTTATCCCTGAAGGTTTCGTACGTTATCTTCAGGTCTTTATTATCCCACGGGATATATATTCTTTTTGAACCGCTGTACACCCGGTTGTGCTGCACAAACGCATAGTCTATATCTAATCCTCCGCGGTCATTGTCTGTAATGGATAACTCATTGCTGAAAGGTTTACCGGATTGTACCGTTGATTTTGTGGTAACGGAAGGTGTTTGCATTCTCGTAACGGAATGGATAAGGTGCACCCGGCTAAAACCGGTTTCAATCGTGTATTGTAATTTTTCACCCGGATGCAATATCGATTGATTGCTGGTTAACAACACGGGTTTGCTAATGGGATGTACGCTATTTCCTTTCAGGTAAATATAATTTTCCGTGCTGGCCGTTTCGCCATATTTATCAACGGTTGTGGCCACTATTTTATACCAGCCTTCTTTTGTTGGTTTGTGCGTGAAGGTGAACGCTGCATTTTCATTGGTGCTGTCTGTATTGATAATGCTATCTGTTACAGTCCATTTGTTCATTTGATTTTCATCTGCATACGCATCATACGGAAAATCTTTTTCAAAGGCTTCCCTGCTCATTACAAACTGGTCGGGTATTTGCCAAAACCGGTCGCGGTAAATTGTAGCCGGCTGCTGTAGTTGTAAGAATTTCACCTGTACAACTGTTTGCTCAAACAGGCCATTCATATTCTTACTGCTCACTTTAATGGTATGTAAGCTATCCAGTAAAAGATTGTCGGCGCTGGTAATACTCAATTGCACCGACTGGTAAGCTACCTGCACATTGGCATTGCCACTTCTTGTTTCACCATTCAGGTCGGTAATATCTGCAGATACTTCATAATTGAAAATCGGCTGGTCTGCTTTGTTTATTGTTTCATCAGGGATGGCTTTAAAAATAATAGTAAACTCACCATTCTTGTCTGTTTTGGTTTGCCCGGTTGTAATTTCCATTGGTGAAGGTTGCGGATAAGGCAGCAAGCGATAACCCCAGCTACGCCATACAGGGTAGTTTACTTTTCGGGTAACCCTGTACGTTACATTGGCGCCGTCAATTTTATTACCGGCATAAGCTTGCGCCAGGCCTTTTACTTCAATGCTGTCGTTTACCCGGTATGTACCCGATGGTTTTTTTACTTCCACCCTGAACTTTGGCCGCTTGTATTCTTCTACATTAAAAGAAGTGTACGATTCTGTTATAGAGTCTGAAACAGTAAACGAACCGTTGAGCAGGTTTTCGGGAAGGGTAAAGCTGCCGCTAAAAGAACCAAATTCATTTGTTGTTAACTGGAGCCGCTGCACAATTTCTCCGTTCACATCTATCAAACGGATATTCGATTTAAAACCGGTTACAATATTGCTTCGCCCCGATTTCACTTCTTTGCTTACAACAATGCCTTTAAAATGTACCAACTGTCCGGGCCGGTAAATACCTCTGTCTGTAAAAAGAAAAGTTTTTTTCCGGAAACGAACCGTATCCTGGTTGTTATATTCATAATTATAATTGGCGTCGTCTGTAAACAACTCATCATTGCCGTTGTACAACTGGTAATAGGTATTGTAATAGGATTTTGATTTTTTTACTTTGATATATCCATCCTGGTCGGCAGTATATTTTGCCAGCTTCACATCTTCATATATTCCTTTTTTATCGTTGTACCTGCTTTCCCATAGTTGAAGGTTTGTATTCGGTATCGGACGGCCATCATTTCTGTTCAGTACATACAATTCATTGTTGTTATTGTCGATATAGCTGATATTGCTTACATAAGTTGTTTGCCAGCCGATGATATTGTTGGCTATGCTGAAATCCGGCGAGATGCTCGCAAGGATGATATACATACCGGTTTCGAGTGCGCCGGTTTTTATTTCTGTACTGTGTTGCTGAAAATCCTGTTGCTGCGGCAGATCTGTTTTCCAGGATAGCACGGGTGTTAGCGCAGTTGCCAGCTTCCACATATTGTTATCACTCCTGATCTTTTGTATCTCGTTCCTGTTGCTTTTTACTACGCGGAAATAAAGGGTTTCAATATTCCTGTACGATACCAGCGAAAGAAAAGGCACTCCCGGGATATTTACTTTTTCTGTTTCAATTTTTAATTGCGGAGATTTAATGCTGAATAATAAATTGGTTGCCCTGTCGGCTGCTTCTGAATGTGGAAATGCAGCAATTAATTTTTCGCAAAGTTGTGTGGCTTTAACCAAATCATATTGAACTTCTTTATTGGTAAACGGATGAAAATTACTACCGGATTGCTGGTACAACTGCGCCTGTAAAAAAATGGCAGCACCGGATGCAACATGGTGGCTGTACTTTGTTTCAATAAACTGCAATGCGGCTTCATATAATTTTGTTTTATTGCTGATCACAGCATACCTGTTTACAAAAGTCAGTCGCAACAGATCTGCATCTATCAATGCGCCCGGATCTTTATCGTTTATATGAAACCGTAAAATATCCTGGTATATCAATAATGCCCGGTAGTAAAGCGATTGTGCATCGGTTGTAGCAATCTTCAGGTTAATAAATTCATTGGCCGGGTCAAACACATGTTCATCATTAATGATAAACTTATACGCAGGATTTGTTACATCATTTTCTGCATTGCCGAAGAATGCAATTGCCCGGTGTGCAAGAAAATCGTACAATGAAGGACGGAGATCCCTGCTGTTGATTCCTTTTTGCAGAATGGCATCCCAGTTATTCAATGCAGTATTTTGTAATAAGGTTTCCTGCGATAAGGATGCATTGTATAAGGCAGCAATACTGTTGTTGAATTTATCAATACTCCAGGTTAAAATATCCGTCGCATTATCATCCGTAATGCGTGTTCTCGAATAAAATAAATACCTGTTCCTGTTTTTGAAATTCCA
This sequence comes from Bacteroidota bacterium, assembly GCA_018268085.1. Lineage (GTDB taxonomy): Bacteria > Bacteroidota > Bacteroidia > Chitinophagales > Chitinophagaceae > Ferruginibacter. The sequence goes on along the minus strand of JAFDXE010000013.1, from coordinate 2,633 downwards.
CAACAGCTCTGCCTTCATACTCTGCAGGATATTCATAACCGGGGCTTTTGATTTTTCAATCAGCGTATCGATGTATAAAATATTGGAAGGAACACTGTTTTCCTCAACAAGGTTCCGGTATTTAACCTGGTAAATGGCCGATTTAATTTGTTGCGGCTCGTTATTATTCAGCAGCGCTTTGTTGAAAATGCCGATCACTTCTTTAAGTGCTGAAGCGGTAAGCCCTTTCTTTTCCAGGCCTTCAACTTTTTTCCAGTCTGATGCATAATCATCCTGTTGCTGTGCAAATGCAGTAGTCATAAGTAAATTAAGTAGTAGCAGTGGTAAAAATATTTTTACAGTCATCCGTTTCGTTTTACAAATTATTGTTAGATCATCTAAGCTAATAGATGTAAGAGTAATATAAAATACATAAACCTTCCCGGTGCATTTCTTTAACTTTTTATTATCTACACCCCGTTTTACTTTTTCACCCGCCCTGCATCAAAATTGCGTACATACATTGATAACTTTTAAATGCAAGATTATGAAACGAATTTTTACACTCATCGCATTCTTCCTGGTAACTACTTTTGCGTATGCATCTCCTTACCAGGGTATACTAACGGTTTCAACCGAGGGTAGCAACAAAGTAAATATTTTCATTGATAGCCGGAACTGCGGTAACGGATATACCAATGATGTTGTACAAACAAATATCAACGCAGGTTTTCACAATGTAAAAGTGTATAAAAAAACCTATGGCTGGAATCAACGCAAAGCGCAATTGATCTATGATGAAAATGTGTACGTAAAGCCAGGCTTCCAGGTAAATGTGCTCATCAACCGTTTTGGTAAAGCATGTATTGAAGAACGCAGGCTCGGCCGCGATCGGGACAATGATCATCACAATGAACACAACAGTTGGGAACATGGTTATAATCACCAGGCAATGAACAGCGCCGATTTTAACCAATTGAAACAATCCATCTGCAACAGCAATTTTGAATCAACTAAAATGGCCGTAGCCAGGCAGGCGATGAGCAGCAATTGTTTTACTGCAGCTCAGGTAAAAGAACTTATGTTCCTGTTCAGTTTTGATAACAGCAGGCTCGACATTGCCAAAACCGCCTATCGTTCCGCAACAGATAAAAACAATTATTACGTTGTAAACGACGCACTCAGTTTCAGCAGCAGCAAAGAAGCATTGGCAGATTTTATCAGCACTTCCCGGTAAGATGTTTTCATGGCTATACAACGAAGGGTTGGGCGAGGGCCCGCCCTTTTTTTTGGTTCCGATTATCAGCTTTTAGCTGCAGGCTACCAGTGGTGAGCTCTGCATCAAATCATCTCATCCCTGCATCATTTACCCTCAATAAAAAAAGGGCTTCACAGCCCTTCAATTATATATACGTTATCCTGCATCCACCCATCACTTCGACACCGCTTCTTTCATTGTTTTGCCAATATCCGCCGGGCTCGCTACCACATGTATCCCACACTCTGCCATAATTTTCATTTTAGCCGCAGCGGTATCATCTGCCCCGCCCACAATGGCACCGGCATGTCCCATTCTTCTACCGGGAGGCGCAGTTTGTCCGGCAATAAAACCTACAACCGGTTTTTTATTTCCTGTAGATTTAATATAGTTTGCAGCTTCGGCTTCCATACCGCCACCGATTTCACCTATCATAACTATCGCATCTGTTTCCGGATCATTCATCAGCAGTTCAACCGCTTCTTTGGTAGTTGTTCCAATAATAGGATCGCCGCCAATGCCAATGGCTGTAGAAATGCCCAATCCTGCTTTCGCTACCTGGTCGGCTGCTTCGTAGGTTAAGGTTCCCGATTTTGATACGATACCCACTCTTCCTTTCTTAAAAATAAATCCCGGCATGATGCCCACTTTACATTCTTCCGCCGTAATTACACCCGGGCAGTTCGGGCCGATCAGCCTGGTATTGCCGCCCTTCAGGTAATTTTTTACTTTCACCATGTCCTGAACCGGAATTCCTTCCGTAATGCACACTACCAACCCGATACCCGCTTCGGCCGCTTCCATGATCGCATCTCCTGCAAAAGCCGGCGGAACAAAAATGATACTCGTGTCTGCCTTCGTGGCTTTTACCGCGTCGGCAACGGTGTTAAATACAGGCCTGTCGAGGTGACTGGTACCGCCTTTTCCCGGCGTAACACCACCTACTACCTGTGTTCCGTATTCGATCATTTGTGTTGCGTGGAATGTTCCTTCCGTACCTGTAAATCCCTGTACAATTACTTTAGAATTTTTGTTAACCAGAACTGACATGAAGAATAAATTAGTTTTGAAATTTTGCGGCAAAGATAGGGGACTTGGATTATTGGATAAAGAGAATATTTTGGTTACCGGCATCAACACTTTACCCGGCTTCGGTGGCGTCGCACACTTGTACGATAGCACCGTGCTGAACTACTTCTACACGCATTTCACTGGCTACACTAAATTTAATTAGTTGCCCAATGATAAAATGCAAACGAATCATCCTCCCTCTCCTTCGGAGCGGGTGGGAGTGAGGTGGAACAAATAGGGGAATAAAAAAATCAGTGAATCAGCGGCAATTATTTTTTCCGCCACTGATTCACTGAAAAAATGCTGAATTAGTTTTTATATGAAC
>JAFDXE010000012.1 GCA_018268085.1 Bacteroidota bacterium | reverse complement strand
CAATACACACAAAATGAGTGTGGTGCGCAATGCTATTTTATTTTGATACAAAGCAAAATTCAAATGAACAGGGGACCTAACCTGGAACTAGTCAGTACATCCTGTAAAATTTACATCCTCAGCTTTAATATTATCTCTTAGAAATCTGTGCTCTGCAAGTTTTGATGATACAATGTAAAATCTGTCGAAAGCATTGCTATATAAAATGCAGGTATGGTACATAAAAAAAGCGCCATAAGGCGCTTAGTACTCGGGATGGGAGTTGAACCCACACTCGCATTGCTGCGAACAGGATTTTAAGTCCTGCGTGTCTACCAGTTCCACCACCCGAGTGACACAATTTTCGAAAAAAAATCCCGACAAGTCGGGATTTTTACTGGAGCGGAAGACCGGGCTCGAACCGGCCACCCCGACCTTGGCAAGGTCGTGCTCTACCAAATGAGCTACTTCCGCTTGTTTGTATGAAGTTTATATTTAGAAATGAACATTATTTGTCATTCAACAATAAACCAACATAACCTGATAAAGAACTATTCCCTTTTTTTAGGACTGCAAAAATAAGGGATGTTGATCCAAAAAAACAAACTTTTATTTGTATTTCGGATTGTATAACGTGTTTTCAGGAACATTCACTTTCGGATGTCCCTTATACCTGTTTGTATATAAACTATAGCAACCTCCCAGCACAAAAGCAATCACCAGGAACACCTGGCAAAACCAAATAAAACGGGAAGTAGATACCCAGTTATGTGCGAAATCTTTCCGTTGATTTTCTAAAGTTTCCTGCTGCATATTTAAAATTTTTCGGAGCAAAAATAAGGTCTTCTATTTAAAAAAACTACTTATAACCAATAATTTCCGCAAAGGTTTTTTTCTTCTTTATAAAATAATCCCACACAATACAACCCTGGTATTTGCCTGTTATCTTCTTTGATGTTGTTGGTAACGGTGTGCCTGCCTTTTTTCCGGAAACTAGCCATCCTGTAAAACGTACATGTGCTTTCAGCACTGCAAAAAAATAACCGGTGTCACCGTTTAGCAATTCTTTCCATGCAGCGATGGCATCTAAAATAATCCGTGCCGGAATAGTCCATAAAACCTGGCCCAGCGGCAGATTCTTATAAAGCATTACCAGGTTATTTCTGAAATTCAAAAAAGTTTTACGGTTATTTCCTTTAGGCAACGTTCCGCCACCCACATGATAAACAACAGAAGCAGGTTGTGCATATACTTTGAAACCTGTACGCTGCATGCGCCAGCACAAATCAATTTCTTCCTGGTGTGCAAAAAAGTATTCGTCCAGCCCACCCAATGATTGATATACTTCCGCTCTTACGAATAAAGCAGCTCCGCTGGCCCATAAACATTCCTGCACATCGTTATATTGCCCGTTATCTTTTTCACAATCATTAAATACCCTTCCTCTCGCAAACGGATAACCGAAGTTATCTATCCACCCGCCACAGGCACCAGCGTATTCAAACATACTTTTATCACTATAAGATAAAATTTTCGGCTGGCATGCCCCGATCATTTTATCCGATTCCATCAGTTGAATAACGGGCTCTATCCACGTCGCCGTTACTTCCACATCACTGTTCAGCAATACATAATAATCTGCCGATACTTTTTTCAATGCCTCATTATATCCTTTTGCAAATCCGAAATTTGCACCATTCACAATTATTTCTACAGAGGGAAATTTTTCCTGTATACATTTTACAGAATCATCGGTTGAAGCATTGTCTGCCACAATAATCCTTTTATTACTATAAGTTGAAGCACATACAGCAGGAAGAAATTTTTCGAGGTAATTCTTCCCGTTCCAATTGAGTATTACGATGGCTACTGAAGGATTCTTTTCTTCGCCTGTTGAAATGTTCATCTACAACCGCTTTTTATTTATCCGGTGATCAATACAAACATAACTCATTTATTTTTTCTGCTTCTATTTCTTATTTTTAGGAATGTTTCCTCAACTGTTAAACTGGCGTACTGTTCTGGCAATTGTTGCCATGGCCATCGTTACCGTAACTATTTTTTATTCCAACTTCCTCGCAAGAAAAATTGCGGCTGATGAAAAACAGAAGATAGAACAATGGGTGCAGGCGGTAAACGATATCAATGATTCTACCATTACTTCCATTTCGCTCGCCAGCAAGATACTTACAGAAAACAGTCATGATATACCAATGATTACCGTAAATGAAAAAGACAGCATCCTCGATCATTACAATCTTGATTCATCAAAAGTAATTGCTGATAAAAATTATTTACCGGAAAAACTTGCAGAGTTTAAAAGAACCTATGATCCCATTATTTGGAAGAACCCGGCCAATCCATCTCAAAACAACCTTGTGTATTATGGAGAATCTTCACTATTAAAGCAGATACGGTATTTTCCCATGATCCAGTTATTAGTTGCTGCATTGTTTGTATTTGTAACGTTGATTGCGATCAGTACCCGCAACAAAAGCACGCAAAACCAGGTATGGGCAGGCATGGCTAAGGAAACGGCCCACCAGTTGGGAACACCGCTTTCCTCTTTGCAGGGTTGGGTAGAAATGCTGAAAGAAACTGCAGGAAATGAAAAAATTGCTTCTGAAATGAGTAAGGATGTAGAACGGCTGAAACTTGTTAGTGATCGTTTTGGAAAGATCGGCAGCACGCCTCAACTTGAAGCACATGATGTATTGCAACAGGTAAACAATATGGTAGCCTATATCAAAAGAAGGGCTCCCGGAAAAGTAAACTTTGCAGTAAAATTCAACGATAACGACCAGGAAATAATTGCGATGATCAACGCTCCGTTGTTTGACTGGGTAATTGAAAATTTATTGAAAAACGCTCTTGATGCAATGGATGGACAGGGTAATATTACCGTGCAGCTCAAAAATGAATCAACGCAGGTTGTTATTGATGTTTCGGATAGCGGAAAGGGCATCAGTAAGAAAAATATTGCCAATGTTTTTAAACCCGGCTTTACAACAAAAAAGCGTGGCTGGGGACTCGGCCTTTCACTTAGCAAACGCATCATAGAACAATACCATAAAGGAGAATTATTTGTAAAACATAGTGAACTCAATAAAGGAACTACGTTTCGAATCGTGTTGAGAAAGTGAAAAGCAGGAATTATTTTTTAGCGATCAGCGAATAGATAGGTAAAGACTAAATGAGCATCATTTCTTTTGAGTTAATCAATGAATCAACGGCAACTATCCCGGATCCTTTCAGATTTTCCCAACAAATTCCTACATTTGCCGTCCCTAAAAGTTGCGGCGATGGCGAAATTGGTAGACGCACTACTTTGAGGTGGTAGCGCCCGAAAGGGTGTGGGAGTTCGAATCTCCTTTGCCGCACAAGCGATGATCTTTAAAGATTGTCGCTTTTTTTGTACCGGAAAATTGAGCCGTCATGTCCTTTTTTGTCGGTTTACTATCAGGCGAAAATTCAACACTAAAACAGGTAGAATGCTTTATCCTTACCGCTATTATATACAGACAATGTACCCCGGCTATTTTACTTTGCAGCAATAGCAATATGCGTTATTCGCTACAGCACCTGCTCATCATTACATCTGCGAATTGCCACATCATCCGGATATCATCTTAACAATTCAGTTTATCAACCGTTTGTTTGTTCATGCTAACCTCCTGTTGGTTTATTATATTTAATGCTTTTTGCAGGCTGTTATTTTGTTTCACTAAACAAAAGCACATGTACAAAATATTATTCTCAAAACAGCTAACTAAAAAAGATCACATCAGGATCATTTCTTCCTTACTGCTATTTACCAATACAACCGCAATTTTATTATATGCATTCCTGAGATTATTATTTATAGAAACACCCATCACCCTTGCAGAAGATGCCATTGGGCTGTTAAAAACATTGTCTGTAGGTACAGCTTCAGCATTGGGTATTTATGCCCTGTTGCTCTTAACAGAATTAGCAGAGATGCTCATCAACAGGAGAAAATTTAATGTATATGCATATTTGCGCTATGCAACAATTGCTGTTTTCGGTATACTGATGTTTTACCTCGCAGGATGTAATGCTCAATATCATGCAGGTATTCATAAAGACGTTAATACTGGCATGGTAACGTCTTACGAAAACCTTGAACCCGGCAATACATTGCTGGTAATGAACAACGAAGTGTTGAATCACACCGATATCCCATTGGGCGAAAATTTTATCCTGATTAATGATGATGTAAAGGGACTCACAGAAAAAAATGGTAAAGTTTCTGCCGGTTGCAAGTTGGTGATCACTGATAAAAACGGAAGAGAAATTTTATCTGAACCTGATCTGTTCAAAGGCGATGACGTTTTTCTGAAAGAAAATGCGAAAAGCCTTAAATGCACCATTTCAACAGGTAAGCCAATGGATTGGGAAGAGAAATACGATGTAGCTGTTACTTTCTGGGATAAATATGGAAACGGAAAGATTGAAAATAAATTCAAAGTGCGTATGATTGATATCCCATAATTCTGCTCACAACTCAAAGCTGAATTCCCCAACTAACAACTACATTTGCCTCAAATCAATTACGTAATGGCAAATGAAATTAAATGCCCGAATTGCGGGCACCATTTTGAACCCAATGAAGCGATAAGGGAAGAAGTTGAACGGGAACTCCGATTGAAAGTGCAGGACTGGAAAAAAAAGCAGGACGAAGAATTTATTGTTAAACTGGAGAAGGAGCGAGCAGCTATAAAAAAAGATATGGAAGAAAATATCCGTAAGTCCATTGCTGCGGATTTTCAAAATCAATTACAGGTATTACAAACGGCCAATGCAGATAACGAGGAGAAACTAAAGCTTGCCCGCCAGAAAGAACTTGAATTTTTAAAGAAAGTACAGGAGCTTAAAAACAAGGAAGAAGAACTGGAACTGGAGATACAAAAAAAACTACAACAGGAAAGAACGAACATTACCGAACAAATTCGTAAACAGGAAGCGGAAAAAAATTCCATCAAAGAAAACGAACACCAGTTACGTATAAAAGAACTGGAGATACAACTCGAAGCCCAGAAAAAATTGGCAGACGAAATGAAACGCAGGGCTGAGCAAGGTTCCATGCAATTACAAGGCGAGGTACAGGAACTGGCACTGGAAGAATTATTACAAGCAACTTTTCCATTTGATATTATTACCGAAGTTGGCAAAGGCGTACGTGGCGCCGATTGTATTCAAACCGTTCGTAACAGCAACGGGCAGGAATGCGGAAAAATAATATTTGAAAGCAAACGCACAGAACATTTTTCAGCAGACTGGATTGATAAACTGAAAAATGATATGCTCAAACAGGGAGCTGATATTGCTGTAATTGTTACGAAGGCAATGCCTAAAGACATGACCCAGTTTGGCGAACGAAACGGAGTGTACATTTGTAATTTCCAGGAAGTAAAAAGTCTTGCCTCCGTATTGCGCAACGCCATTTTAAAAATAAGTGAATCCAGGAAAAGCCAGGAAAACAAAGGGGAGAAAATGGTGGCGCTCTATCATTACTTAACCAGTCATGAATTCGTTAACAACTGGAATGCCATTCGTGAAGGATTCAGAAACCTGCGTAGCATGTTGCAAAAAGAAAGGGAAGATTTTGAAAAGAACTGGAAGAAAAAAGAAAAGCAGGTTGAGCTGATCATTCAGAATTCATTGCATATTTCGGGTTCAATAGAAGGGATTGCCGGGCAGGATTCAATTAATATGCAGCTTGAGGATGCAGAACCCGATAATATGTTGGAAAATTAAATGAACGGGATTCCGGGGAAATACAATCCAAATCATTAACTCCATACATCAGCGGTTAAAAAATCAAATGATTTACCATGAGAATGCCGGAAAATAATTATTAGTTTTCCGCAGACAAACGCAGATTGAAGAAGGAGTTTTCTTTGTTCAAAGATGTACGCTTCGCAGATTTTCGCAGCTAGTTCGGGTTATTCAGCGTTCATCTGCGTATGAATGTGAAATCAAATAATTAAAACCTAACTAAAAAGTCAGCGTACATCATCGGTTAAAAATTAATGGGTTTCAGCTATGTAAAATGAAGAAAAATAATAATGAATTTTCCGCAGACAAACGCAGGTTGAAGAAGGAGTTTTCATTGTTCAAAGATGTACGCTCCGCAGATTTTCGCAGCTAGTTCGGGTTATTCAGCGTACATCTGCGTATGAATGTGAAATCAAATAAATTAAAACCTTACTACTAGGTTAGCGTATATCAGCGATAAAAAATTAAGAGGGTTCATTTATACAAAATGAATAGAAATGATTATGAATTTTCCGCAGACAAACGCAGGTTGAAGTAGGAGTTTTCATTGTTCAAAGATGTACGCTCCGCAGATTTCGCAGATAGTTTGAGATATCGACCTACATCAACGGTTAAAAAATCAACTGATTCAACTACCCAAAAGCCTGAAAATAAGATAAAAATTAATTTCAAGAAACCCAAATTGCATACGTACAACTACATGCTTCCCGGCCTGAGCTTTAAAAAAACTACCGGCTTATATTAATAAGCCCGAATATTTTTTAATTAAAATCATTATGTACTACTTTTGCCCCCTTATTCTTTAACCAGATTAATTAACAAATAACGACTATATGAGAAAAACGCTACTCTTAATGGGTATGCTGTTAATCAGCACCATGATGTATGCACAGCAAACCTATACCATTAAGGTTAAGGATGCTAAAACAGGAAACCCGGTTTCAAACGCATCTGCCAGCCTTACTTCCTCGGGAAAAGGCGCAACTACCGGCAATGATGGTAGCTGCAGCATTTCTGCTAAAGAAAATGATATACTGGAAGTAACAAGTGTTGGCTACAAAACACAAACAGTTACACTTGGGAAATCTACCAGCATTACCGTTAACCTTGAAGCAACTGCTGTTGATCTGGGTGATGTGGTAATCCTCGGAACAAGAGGTGTTGCGAGGGCTAAAACGGAAACTGCTGTTCCTGTTGACGTAATTAAAGTTAACCAGGTAGGATTACCAACTGCAAAAACAGATTTGACTTCTATCCTGAATGTGGCTGCACCTTCTTTTAATTATAATAAACAAAGTGGTGCAGATGGCGCCGATCATATCGACCTCGGAACGTTAAGGGGACTGGGGCCTGATCAAACATTGGTTCTTATCAATGGCAAACGTTATCATCAAACTGCATTTGTGGCATTATTTGGAACCAGGGGCCGCGGCGCTTCAGGTGCTGATCTGAACTCATTTTCGCAGGCATCTATCGACAGGCTTGAAATCCTGAGAGACGGAGCATCTGCTCAATACGGATCTGATGCCATTGCCGGTGTTATTAATATTATCCTCAGAAAAGATGTAAATCATCTGTCAATAAACGGCGGATGGAGTGGTTACTACGATGATAAATTCAATTCTTTATATACAGAAAGAAATTCAAGACAATATTACACCGGCCACGTGATCGACGGAGGTGCGGTAACACTAAACCTCAACCATGGATTTTCTATTGGTAAAAAAGGAGGCTTCTTTAATTACTCACTTGAATTCCTTTCCCAGGCAAAAACATTCCGTCAGGTTGATACCGCCAATTGGAAAACCGACAGGTGGGCATTGCCAAACATTAACACCAGCAGGAGAGCCTTTGGAGATGAATCCCTGACAACAGGTGGCGCTATGTACAATATGGAATTGCCCATCTGCAAAAAGCACAATTCAACTTTCTATTCTTTCGGTGGATACAAGTATAAAGAATCCGATGCTTATGCCTATACCCGCAACCTCGGAAGTAATCCAACACGTTTCCCGATTGATGCCAATGGTAATTTTATCATTGATCCGAACATCATGCGCATTACAAAAGACAACGAAGTATATTATAACCCTCATATACAAACGCACATCCAGGACATTACTGTTGCTGCAGGTGTAAAAGGTGAAATGGGCAAAGGATGGAAATGGGATATCAGCAATACATTTGGTAAAAACGATTTTCATTATTTCGGGGATAAAACATTCAACGCCTCAATGATCTCTGTTAACAACACTCCACCGCAAACACATTTCGATGATGGAGGATTTAATTTTATTCAGAATACCGTTAACCTCGATGTAAGCAAGGCATTCCCAACAGTTGCCAGCGGTTTGAATCTTGGTGTGGGAGCAGAGTACCGTTACGAACGTTACCAGATCTATGAAGGTGAGTACGCTTCTTACGGAAGTTTTCATCCTTCTGACGTAGATTACACACAGGCCGGCATTACAGCAACACCTGCTGCAGGTGCACAGGGTTTCCCGGGATTTAGTCCGAACGACGCTGTTATTTCCGATCGCAGCAACCTGGGTGTTTATGCTGACCTGGAACTGAACGCAACAAAAAAATGGTTGGTAGACGGAGCAGTTCGTTTTGAAAATTATAATGATTTTGGATCGGTTGCTACTTTCAAACTGGCAACACGTTATAAGATCCTGGATAATTTAAATTTCCGTGGATCGGTAAGTACCGGTTTCCGTGCGCCTTCATTGCAACAGAAAAATTTCAGCAATACACTCACTTCATTCAGCAATGGAGAACTGGTTCAATCCCTGATTGCACGCAACGGAAGTGCTATTGCAAAATCTGCTGGTATTCCTGATCTGAAAGAAGAAAAATCGTTGAATGCAAGCGTAGGATTTTCCTACAAACCAATCAAAGGTTTAACGGTTACTCTTGATGGTTATATGGTGAAAATGAAAGACAGGGTTGTATTGTCTGGCTTGTTCCCATCCTCAGCAATTCCGGGTGTAGATCCGAATGTGGTATCAACTGTACAGTTCTTTACCAATGCGGTAAATACTACCAATATGGGATTGGATATCGTTATTGATTACACGAAAACGATTGGTAAAAATAAATTCAGTGTTTTGTTTGCAGGAAATATCCAGGATATGAAACTGGATGCTGTTCACGTTCCGGCTGTTTTAAACGACAACGAACTTGATCGCAAAACTTTTTATAGTGATCGTGAAATTGCATTCTTAAAAGCATCTGCACCAAAACAAAAGTTCAGCCTCAACATCGATTACAATCGTAAGAAGTTAGGCGCTGGTGTACACTTTAATTATTGGGGAAAGGTCAGGTTGCTTGGCTTCGGAGATTCAACAGCTCAAAATCCGAATTATTCCGGCATCAATCCTGAAGTTCCATCCGATAATGATCCTGATATTTTGGTTCCTGAGCATTTTAATTACAATGCAAAAATCACTACTGATCTATATGTATCGTACCGGTTTGCAAAACAGGTAACTTTCTTTATCGGTTGCGATAATGTATTTAATATTCACCCGAACCTGGGGGTTAACCAACAGGCAAAAGGGTATGCTGCAGATAACGAATCAGGTGGCCCATGGGATTCTGTACAAATGGGATTCAATGGCCGAAGGTTGTTTGCGAAGCTGTCGCTGAATTTCTAAAACAGTAATATTAAAATAGTAAAAGGTTCGGTGAGTGTAGTAACTTACTGAACCTTTTTATTATAGGGTTATCAATCATTAAAATTGAATGCATGAAACAGGGTAAGCTATTTTTATTTTTAATTTTTTGTACAATACAATTACAATCTGTTGCGCAAAATAAGATTGTAGTATTTCAGTCTGATTTTGGATTGAAAGACGGTGCCGTTTCAGCAATGAAAGGCGTTGCTATGAGTGTAGACACGGGCCTGAAATTATTTGATCTTACACATGAAATTCCTGCCTACAATATATGGGAAGCCGCCTATCGGTTGGAACAAACAGTTCCGTACTGGCCGATGGGAACTGTAATTGTTTCTGTTGTGGATCCGGGCGTTGGAACGGATCGAAAATCTGTTGTATTAAAAACGAAGGCCGGTCATTTTATTGTTACACCGGATAATGGAACACTAACACTGATTGCACAATCGGAAGGCATTGAAGCAATAAGAGAAATCGATGAAAAAATCAACAGGCGTACCGGTTCAGAAAAATCATACACATTTCATGGAAGAGATGTGTATGCATATACTGCTGCAAGGCTGGCCTCCGGCGCTATCAGGTTTGAGGAAGTAGGCCCTTTGCTGGAAAACAAAGTGGTAAATATAAAATACCAGGCCGCCGCTAAAGAGGGCAATGTGATCAAAGGCACAATTCCCATACTGGATGTACAATACGGTAACGTGTGGACGAACATTCCCGATGAATTGTTTAACCAGTTAGGAATACAATTGGGTGATCAACTGCACGTTGTTATTTATCATGATCAGAAAAAAATGTATGAATCCGATATGCCATATACGGCAACTTTTGGTGCCGTTGCCAAAGGAAAGCCACTGGCGTATTTAAATAGTTTGCTGCAGGTTTCATTTGCATTGAACCAGGGAAATTTTTCTGCTGCTCATAAAGTATATAGTGGCAGTGAATGGACGGTAGCCATCAGCAAAGCTGTAAAATAATTTTTTGCCACCCGGGCCGATCTTGTCGTTACCCGGCATACTTCAACATCAGCAAATCAACACATCAGCGATCTCCACATAGATCCATAAAAAATCCCGGCCAAACAGGTCGGGATTTTATTTTGAAACGAATTATTTAAATTTTACGCAACTGCTTTGTTTACCAGTGCGGCCGCTTCGCTTAACAATATGGCGCTTTGTACTTTCAGCCCGCTTTCATCAATTAATTTCTTTGCCACATCTGCATTTGTTCCCTGTAAACGAACAATGATCGGGATATTGATATTGCCAATGCTGTTATAAGCATCAATAACGCCCTGGGCTACACGATCGCAACGTACGATGCCACCAAAGATGTTGATCAGGATTGCTTTTACTTTAGGATCTTTTAATATTATTCTGAAACCTGCTTCCACCGTTTGTGCATTGGCCGTACCGCCCACATCCAGGAAGTTTGCCGGTTCACCGCCGCTTAATTTGATCATATCCATTGTTGCCATGGCAAGCCCGGCCCCATTTACCATACACCCTACATTGCCATCAAGCTTTACAAAGTTTAAATTGAATTTACCAGCTTCAACTTCTGTAGGATCTTCTTCGCTGATATCTCTCAGTGCAGCAATATCAGCATGGCGCATGAGTGCATTGTCATCCACATTCATTTTACAATCAACCGCAATGATCTTTTCATCACTTGTTTTAAACAACGGATTGATCTCAAGCATACCGCAATCCAGTTCTACATAAGCCTGGTATAAGTTCGTAACAAATTTTACGCAGTTCTTAAATGCTTCACCACTTAGTCCGAGGTTAAAAGCAATCTTCCTCGCCTGGAATCCCTGTAACATGGCACCGGGGAACACCCATTCTTTGAATATTTTTTCAGGAGTATCGTGTGCAACGTCTTCGATGTTCATACCACCTTCGGTGCTGTACATGATTACGTTTTGTCCTTTGGTACGATCGAGTAATATGGAGAGATAGAATTCCTTCACAGGATTGGGACCTTCATAATATACATCCTGCGCAACCAGCACTTTATTTACAAGTTTACCATCAGGGCCGGTTTGAATGGTTACGAGTGTACCGCCTAAAATATTACCTGCAATTCTAACAACATCTTCCGCAGATTTTGCCACCGCAACACCCCTCTGGTCTTTTCCCTGGATGGTTCCTTTTCCTCTTCCCCCTGCATGTATCTGCGCTTTCACCACTGCGAACTTGCTGCCGTATTGTGTATGAATCTGGCGATATGCATCTTCAGCCTCCATCGGGCTGCTGCAAGCAATACCTTCCTGTACCGGAACATTGAATTTCTTGAGTAATTGTTTAGCCTGGTATTCGTGTAAATTCATGATGTAAAAATTTTGGCGAAGATAAGTGAATGAGTGAATATGTCAATCACCATAATGCAGCGGTACCGCCATAAATTTATGCTGCCGCACAAAGCAACAATCGCCTGCAAATATGCGCTGATAAAAACATTTTTACACTGCTATTCTTTTCAACTTCTTAACGAAACAGCAGTGTACAATCATATATCTTCCCTTACCTTTGTCGCTTTAATCAAAATTTTGCTTATGATTTCAAAAATTAATGAGGCGGTTGCATTTATACAATCAAAATATAGTGAAACGCCGGTGGTAGGAATTGTACTGGGAAGCGGCCTGGGTAGTTTTACATCTGAAATAAAAATTGAGCAGGAGATACATTATAGTGAGATTCCGCATTTCCCGGTAAGCACGGTGGAGGGACATAGCGGGAAACTGATCCTCGGCGAACTGAGTGGTAAAAAAGTGGTGGCAATGGCCGGCAGGTTTCATTATTATGAAGGATATGCTGCCCAGGATATCGTATTCCCGATCAGGGTGATGAAATATCTCGGCATTTCAACATTACTACTGAGCAATGCAGCAGGTGGAGTGAACAGGTCTTATAAAGTGGGCGACATCATGATCATTAAAGATCATATCAGCCAGTTTACACCCAATCCGTTAATTGGAAAAAATGAAAAGGAATTCGGGCCACGATTCCCCGACATGAGTGAAGCCTACAATAAAAAACTCATTGCAAAAGCAAAAGAAATAGCAAAAGCAAAAGGAATTGATGTGAAAGAAGGTGTATATCTCGCCGTTACCGGACCAACTTTCGAAACCCATGCTGAATACCGGATGGTGGAAGCATTAGGAGGAGATGCTGTTGGTATGAGTACGGTACAGGAGGTAATCATTGCAAACCACATGAAAGTTCCATGTTTTGCCATGAGTGTGATAACGGATGTGGGTATACGCGACGATGATAATGTGATCACGCATGAAGAAGTACTGGAAGCTGCCAAGCAGGCCGAACCAAAACTGTCGCATTTATTTAAGGAACTGGTAGCTTCTTTATAACCGGTTGGTAATTCATGAAAAAATCAGCGCTTACAATATCATTTTTGTTGTTTGTAATGATTACTTCTTTTGCACAAAGAAGGCCCCGTGTGATTTCTCCGAATACAACATTGCAGGGAACAAATTCCAATACGGGTTCCAATGGAAATGTTAACGCACTGCCAGGTCAGCAAAATGAAAGGGCCAGGAAGGATACGTTTGGTTTTGAACACCGCAACGATTTAAAAGATTCCATCACCATCAGCTACCGTTACCTTGATTCCACCCGGCGGAACACGCTCGATTCCTCCGTAAATGATTTTGATAAATTCTATTCTGTACCTACAGCATGGCAATACCTGGGTAACAATGGCGCTGCAGCTTTTCCATTGATATTTCAGCCATACACAAAAGCAGGATTTGATCCGGGCTTTCATGCGTATGATGTGTACATGTTTACCCTGGAGAATACGAAGTTTTATAAAACCACAAGGCCGTTTACCTCATTGAGCTACCAGCTTGCATCGGGTAAGGAGCAGATGATAAAAGCATCGCATACGCAAAATCCAAAACCAAATTTAAACGTTGGATTTGATTACAGGCTGATAACCGCCCCCGGTTTTTTTGTAACGCAGAATACCAATCATAACAACTACCGCCTGTTTGCCAATTACCAGGGAAAGCGCAAACGGTACAATGCTTATTTTGTTATGGTTGGAAATACATTAAGGGCTTCTGAAAACGGCGGCATCCAGAACGATACCTTTTTGCTCGATCCGAATCGCAAAGATCGTTTCTCCGTTCCCGTTAACCTGGGTAGCAAAGCAAGTTATAACAGCAACCCTTTTGTTACGAAGGTTTCTACAGGCAACACGTATAAGGATTTTAATTTGTTCCTGCGGCAGAGTTATGATATTGGTAAGAAGGATTCCATTGCGATAAATGATTCAACAATGGAATATTTGTTTTATCCAAAATTGAGGATACAACATAGTATTACCAGCAGCAACTACAATTATCGCTTCAGTGATATTGCCCCGGATACTTCCATCTACCGGCAATGGTATAGATTAACCAATGTGCCGGATACATTTTCAAGAGCAGAAAAGTGGCGAATGCTTACCAATGATCTTTCGCTGATACAATTCCCGGATACAAAAAATACGGCACAGTTTATCCTGGCAGGCATTACGCTACAAAGTATCAACGGCCAGTTGTACACTGGTAAACTCAGCAACTACAATATGTTTTTGCATGGTGAATACCGGAACCGCACCAGGAATAAAAAATGGGATATCCTGCTGAAAGGTGAATTTTATTTCAATGGATTTAACAGCGGTGATTATAATGTATATGCAAGTTTAAACCGGTATCTTAATAAACGATTTGGCGATGTGAGCCTGTATTTTAATAACGTAAACAGAACAGCCTCTTTTATTTTTGATAATCGTTCTTCTTTTAATCTTGGTAACAGTAATAACTTTAATAAAGAAAATATCACTTCATTTGGCGCAACTGCCAACAACCGCTATTTTACGTTTGGGTTCAGGAATCACTTAATAGCCAATTACACTTATTTTGCCGACTACTATCACAGTAACCAGTACACGAAAGTGATCAACCTTGTACAGGTATTTGCTTCAAAGAAATTCAAGCTGGGTAAAAAATGGAATTATTACCTCGATGCCGTATTGCAGCAAACCGATGCTGCCGCACCTGTAAAAGTACCATTGCTGTTTACCAGGAGCAGGTTGGCTTTCGAAGGTAAATTCTACAGGAACCTTTTGTTGAGTGCAGGATTGGAAGCGAGGTATTATACAGCCTACAAAGCCAATAATTATTCACCTGTATTAGGACAATTTGTTCCGCAGGATTCAATGGTTATTCATAACCTGCCGGACATTGCCGTATTTATCCAGTACCGCATCCGTGGATTCAGTGGGTATATACGTGCAGAAAATCTGAATACGATGAGTTTTAAAAACGGTTTCGGATTCGTAAATAATAATTTCGCTGCGCCGCATTATCCAACCCAGGGCTTCTTATTAAGATTCGGTATCCAGTGGTGGTTCGTAAATTAGCCGGTAAAGGGTGATGGAACCATCTGTTAAACCGTATCCAGCCTTTATTTTATAATAAAACTCCTGCAACTACCTTCGGTCTTTTTTTTATCTTTGCAAAGTGAAAAAAGTGCTCCTTAGTATAATCATGTTCCTGTATATGGCGATGTCTACCGGTATTGCCATGGAAGTGCATTATTGCATGGGAAAGAGAGCAGGAGTTGATTTTTATAATAGCCAGGATGAACAGTGCAGCCGTTGTGGAATGAAAGAAAAAAAAGGCGGTTGTTGCAGTGATACGCACCTGTTCTATAAAATTTCAGACGCACATAAGATCATCAGCAACGACTATAGTTTTTCTATAGTTCCGGCTATCGTAACTACCTTACCGGAACTAAATCCTGTTATACTTCCGAATCAGACTATAAAAGGATTAGCCATACAACAGGCTCCTCCTGATGTGGGACCGCCGATCTATATCTCCAACCGCGTTTTTCGTTTATGATGTATTAAAAGAATTGTAGTGTCTTTGCTATAGTGACGATACAGTTTTATTTATTATTCATCATCTTTTAATTTATTTACAATGAAAAATATGCTTTCAATCATCATACTGTTTATCTCTTTTCAATCTAATGCGCAGGTAAATTCAGTAAACCTGCAGGCCAGCGGTTTAACCTGTAGTATGTGCAGCAATGCCATCAATAAAGCTTTAAGAACTGTTCCCTATGTAACCGATGTTAAGGCGGATATTAAAAACTCATCTTTTTCAATTTCTTTTAAACCCGGTGCCAGGGTTGATTTTGATGAATTGAAAAAGAAAGTGGAAGGTGCAGGTTTTCATGTGGCTAAACTTACCGCAACTATTCATTTCAATAACCTGAAAGTTGAAAATGATACACATGTAAATGTTGACGGGATGACGATGCATTTTCTGCATGTAAAAAATCAAACGCTCAATGGAGAGATCCCGGTTCAGGTGCTGGATAAAGGATTTGTATCAGCAAAAGAATTTAAAAAGAATGAATCTTTCACAAAAATGAGTTGTTATAAAACCGGTGTGGCGGGAACCTGTTGTTCAAAAGCAGGCATTGCTACCGGTGAGCGGGTGTATCATGTGTCAATTTAATCCACCGGTTTTAGTAAAGCTTTTTTAGCTGCATGCGTAAGCTCATGTAAGCGCACCTGTACATCTATACACAGGTTGAAATACATTTTCCATAACAACTTTATTTTAATGAAAGATATACTTATCAGTACAATGAAAAATACGCTGATCATCTTTGGCTTGTTTTGCACACATACAATAAAGGCCCAGGAATTATTTACATGGACGGAGCCCGCTAGCAATATGGCCGCAAAAAGTATCGGCATTCGTGCTACCAATTTATTCATGAAGGAAAATAACAGCCGGAAGTATAATTTCCGTTTAAACCCGGAACTCATGTGGGGGATTTCTGCAAAATGGATGTTGCATGCAGAACTGTTTACCGCCAATGAACAACAACAATTTAATGCTACAGGAGGATCGTTGTACCTGAAGTATCGTTTTTATAGTGCGGATGATATTCACAGTCATTTCCGGATGGCTGTATATGGAAGAGGGGCATTTACCAATGCGGTTATTCATCAGCCGGCAATTGATTTTAATGGATATAACTCGGGATATGAACTGGGTTTAATTGCAACGAAGTTATCCGGTAAAACCGCCGTATCATTAACGGCAGGCTGGTTGCATGCTGCCGATAATACTTCAGGCAATAAGTTTGTGTATAGCAATACTAGCAGGAATGCATACCTGTATAATCTTTCTGTTGGCAGGTTGATGTTGCCTCGATCGTACACGAGTTACAAACAAACGAATTGTAACCTGATGCTGGAAATGTTGGGCCAGGTAAATGCCGGCAGCGGGAGGTCGTACCTGGATGCCGCACCGGTTGTTCAGTTTATTGTGATGAGCAGGATGCGTATTGATGGCAGTTACCGGTTCCCGGTGCTGAATGATTTATACCGGATGTCGCCCCGTGGATTTTTAATAAGGGTGGAGTATAATTTTTTCAACGTGTATTAATAAGGCAATAACGATGCAATTTGTAGATGGAGTTCTTGGATTTCCGGCAATGTCTTCCGCAGGAGACGTTGCCGGAAAGAATTTATTTTGAAGTAATTCCGTAAATCAGTTTATCCAGGTTGTTCTCTGCAAAAAATGTTTTACAAACAGCACTGGCGTCAGCCAATATTTTATCGGGCATGTTGTTATCGTAGTTCAGCAGGTTCAGGGCTTTTGCTGTTGCTTCTTCTTTAGTTAATTTCTCCGTTTGTTCCAATGCCTCAACGATAACCAGTATGCGTAACCCGTTATCTTTTAATTTTCCTAATTCCGCAATCATCCAGCTCAGGGCAAGGAAATAATTTTTCTCAAGCAACAGGAAATAAGGATTGTCGCCGGGAGCAGGCATTTGATTAAATGGTGAATTCACAATCTCTGTTGTAAGGTATTTCTGAGTTTGCCCGTTTACAATACTGCTGCTGTTTAATTGAATCACGCCCTGCAATGCCTGTGGATAGATACTCAGCCATCGTAACTTCCGCCTGATATCATGCACCTGTGATTCAATTTCTGTAAAGCCCTTTGCATGTTCCAGCATGAATTCTTTTAGTTCGGCAATGGATGATTTGTAAAAATTAAAAATGGCTTTTAGTTCTTCCTTCGGTTCCAGCCAGTCTGCCATTTCAATTTTCTTTCTTGCTTTTTTGATACGTACCGCATTTTCTCCTATCCATTTATTTGAAATTAAAATATCATTCAGTCGTTGAATTTTTTCCCTGGACTGTCCCTGTACGTATTCTGTAATTGTTACGGGTATAGTTGTGTTGGCGCTGAATTCTTTTCCAAATGAATCATAATAGTCAACGGCACCGAGCGCATCTTCCAATAACTTAAAATGTTCTTTTAATTTTTCGAATCGTTTGCGGTTGTGAACACCTGCATATAATTTCGATAATCCTTCGAGCATGAACAAGGTTGTTCTTGCATTGTTGTTGTATAACCAAAGTGCCGGGTTCAGTTCTTTTGCGGAAAGCAATAGCTGTTCCTCCAGTTTAACAAGATAAAATTCAAACCGTTGTTCGCCTCTTTTATTTTTCATGTTCGTGGTATTGGGCTGAGGTTTTACAGTTAACAATTATTCAGCCAGTAATCTGCAATCAGTCTTTTTCAAAATAGGCGATGGAGCCGCCTACCCATGTTTTTTCTTTATTGTAGCGTGTGCCGATCATCTTCCCTTTGCTAAGCCTTGCGAGGTTGTGTACGGCAATTGGGCGAGACCATTCATCTTTCCAGAAATAAAACAAACGGATCTCCGCTTTAGCAGGTTCATCCATGGTTTCGATAACCGGTGCATAATTTACTTTGCGCTGCAGTATCCAGTTTTCAGGATCTTTTATATTGTCGATGTCAGATTGCGTTACATCAATCACCACACCCATACCTGCAAACGAAAACAAAGGTTTCAAAACATACTCTTCGAGGTTAACCGGTTGTTTCAATTCATTTAAGAAAAATGTTTCCGGAACATGCGGATCGTTGATGAATGGCAATGTAAACTTACTGATGCGATAAAACCAGTTCGGGTGCGGCACCCATTCTACATCATACGCCTTTGTAAGGTCGATGGTGCCCGATGGTATTTCCTGTTGATTGAGGTCATCAAAAATCAACCGGTTGTAAATTCTTTTTACCTGCGTTTTTTTACCATTGTTCAGATAGTAGAGAGAGCTGCCTTCGGCCATAAGTTTTGTTAAACACACAGCCTGCACGCCAATCAATTGTTGTGTGGCGTAAAAATCTATCCGGGTTTTTTGTTGTTCCGGGTATATCTCCAGCAGAATTACATTTTCAACATCATGGTTGCCTATTACTATTTCTTTAAAAGTTTGCAAATAGGTTTCTTTTGTATAACCATTCAGGTAAGAAGAATAATTGTCGGGAACATTGGCATACGTACGGGTAATATCGCTGTGCAATGCCTGCAATGCAAAGAGCGTAGGGAAGCCCTGCATTTCTATGAGTTGTGGTTCAATTTCACCTTTATCATTTTCGCACACACCAAAATCAAAAACCACAAACTGCGTGTGTTCGTTTTCGTTGGGAACGAGCAGCTCTTTCGGGATACTTCTTTCTGTAAGCTGTTTAAAATTAGGGGATACAATTACATCAATGATGTTCTCGCAGGATGCAAGCATCTTATTTTTAAAATCTTTGGGAATGAATACAGGTGTTTCTGCATTCCTGAAATCGAGCGCACCCGGATGTATCGCTTCGATCTTTTCCATGTACGCTTTATATTTTTCTTCTGAAAATGATGTGTTGAACTGCTGTCTGAGTTTTTTATCCATGGTGTAGTTGGTTGTTTGCCCGGATAAAAATAAACATTATTCCGCTTAACGAACTGCAGCGCTGGCAGATGAAGTAAATAACAGAACGCTCTGTTATAACCTATCCAATGCCTGGCTTAAAAAATTGGGGAGAATGTGCGCATACGTACTCATGATCTTATCCGGATCATTCAGGTGTTCAATCATGGATCGCCATTTTTCTTCGCCATGATTTTCAATCACCGTTTTTTTCTTTTCTTCTGTTTGCAGGTAAAGCGACATACCAATGGCATCCGCTTCGGGGTGAAATTGCGTGCCAATCATATTCTCATTGAAACGAATGGCCATCACGGCTCTTTCCAAAGGAACATGCGGACGGGCTTTTTCAATTGCCAGTATGCTTGCACCCATTTGTTTTAATGTATGCTGGTGGGGCTGAATTACCTGGAAATCCCGGCTGTCAACCGCATAGAACGGATCTTTCAATCCTTCAAAAACAGGTTCATTTTCGGCGCTGGTTAAATAATGGATGGGAAAAACGCCAAAAGCAGTGCTTTTTCTTTTGGTTACGTCGGCCACTTTATAATGCCTGCATACCAGTTGGAACGAATGGCATATAAAAAATACCTGTTTTTTGATGAGGTTGGTTTCGTTGTCGTTGAATTTTTCAACCCGGTTCAGCCAGCCAAAGAACACTTTTTCCCATTCGCTGCCCTCGGTTTCCAATGGACTGCCCGGTCCGCCGCTGGAAATATAAATGTCGTAATCGAGGCCGGGAACTTCTTTCTGAATACGAACTTCAAATTCATCTGTCTGTAAATCAATGTCATTTTCCTCAGAAAACTGGTTCAGGATCTCCCTGATACATCGCATGCCCTGGTTGGGAACACCTTCATACAGGTCGAGTATCGCTACCTTCACTTTTTTCCGGTTTTTCGTATTCATCCTGCAAATTTAATTATTTTTTAAAAAATCTTTTGTCGTAAAACCTGCAAAATTCATTAACGAATTCCGTACCGGGTTATTTTATAAGAATGCGTTGAAACAACTGTGCCGCCCCGTTATGTTTCGTTAACTTTGCGCCCTGTTATGAAAACAAAAAGCATTAAGAAAGACAAAGTAAACATCATCACGCTCGGCTGTAGTAAGAATATGGTTGATAGTGAAGTATTAAGCGGGCAATTACTTGCCAACGATATTGATACGGTACATGAAAGTGCAAAGAAAGATCATAACATCGTTATCATCAATACCTGTGGTTTTATTGAAAAAGCCAAGGAAGAAAGTATCAATACTATTTTAGATAATGTTGAATTAAAGAAGCGGGGTAAACTCGATAAAGTGTATGTTACTGGTTGCCTGAGTGAAAGATATAAATCCAACCTGGAACAGGAAATTCCGGAAGTGGATGCTTTCTTCGGAACCATGGAACTACCGTTGATCCTTAAACGATTTGAAGCCGATTATAAAGGGGAACTCGTTGGAGAAAGATTGCTGAGCACACCACAGCATTATGCATACATGAAAATAAGCGAGGGCTGCAACCGTACATGTTCGTTCTGTGCTATTCCATTAATGAGGGGAAATCATGTAAGCAGGAGTATTGAAAGCCTGGTGGAAGAAGCAAAGCAATTGGTAAACCGCGGTGTAAAGGAAGTGATGCTTATTGCCCAGGAATTAACGTATTACGGGCTCGACATCTACAAGAAAAGAGAATTACCGAAGTTAATGCATGCACTGGCAGATGTGAAGGGGTTGGAATGGATCCGTTTGCATTATGCATATCCTTCAAAATTTCCATTGGAGATCATTGATGTGATGAAGGAAAGGGAAAATATTTGCAACTATCTCGATATGCCTTTACAGCATGCAAGCAATAAGATGCTGCAGGCAATGAAGCGGCAGATCACCCGGGAGGAAATGGAAGATCTTGTGGGCGAGATCAGGAATAAAATACCGGATATCTGTTTGCGTACTACATTAATTGCCGGCTTCCCCGGAGAAACGAGAGATGATATAGAAGAACTGAAAATGTTTTTGCAAAAGATGCGGTTCGACAGGGTTGGAACATTTACGTATAGCCATGAAGAAGGTACGAGCGCACACGACCTGGCTGATGATGTTCCTGCAGAAGAAAAAGAAGAACGGGCACAGGAAATAATGGAACTGCAACAGGAGATATCACTGGAAAAAAATATGGAGAAAGTTGGCAAGACTTTTAAAGTGATGATCGACAAAAAGGAAGCGGGCCGTTACCTGGGCCGCACAGAGTTTGATAGCGTGGAAGTTGACAATGAAGTGATCGTAAACAGTGATAAAAAATTACACCCGGGTGAATTCGTACAGGTTAAAATGACAAAGGCTTATGATTTCGACCTCGAAGGCGAGGTTGTTAAATAAATCTGAATGCATGTTTATGCAGGCAATACATCATTCTTCCACTGCGTTGGGAAGAAAAATTGAGTATGATGAAATTGTCGCTGTTTTCCATCTTTATTTTAATTTTTACTATAATCGGCATCACTGCGGCAGCGCAGGAGGATGCTGATGTTGAACGCATTGATGATTTTGGTTCCAACCCCGGTAATTTAAAAATGTTCCTCTATGATCCGGGCAATAAAAAAGATACGGCAATGATGCCGCTCGTGGTGGTATTGCATGGGTGCGGACAAACCGCAAAAGAAGTAGCACGCTTAACTGGATGGAACAAACTGGCAAGGCAATATCATTTCCTGGTAGTTTATCCGCAGCAAAAAATATCGAATAACATGAGCGGCTGTTTCAATTGGTTCCGGAGTGCAGATACAGACAAAGGAAGAGGCGAATGCGAATCAATTTATGAACAGGTGAAGTACGTAGAGCAACATTATCGTATTGATACAAACAGGATTTTTGTAACGGGTGTTTCAGCAGGAGCTGCGATGGCTGTAGTGATGCTGGCCACTCATCCGGAGAAATTCAGATCGGGCGCTATTTTCGCCGGGGGTGTTTACCAACTTGCAACCAATGTATTTGCTTCTGCAGGAGCGATGATGGCAACAAAGCCTCCGTCGCAGGAAGTGTTGGTAGATAAAGTAAAAGAACAGAACCCGGGATACAATGGAAAATATCCTTCAATGATCATTTACCAGGGCATGAATGATCCGCTGGTGAATCACCGCAATGCAGCTTTGCTGGTAGAACAATGGGCGGGCATACATCAATGTGATACAACTGCCGATCTAACGGAAAATGGTTATGCCGGTGTAGCCGATATCAGCAGAAAAGAATATCATAATAAGGCAGGGGAGACCGTGATTATTTTATATGAAGTGCAACACATGGGGCATCGTGTACTGGTTGATCCGGGCGAAGGCGAAACGCAGGGTGGTAAAGCAGGCAAATTCGGAATGGATAAAGGATTTTATTCAGTGTTTCAAACGGCAAAGGAATTCGGACTTACGAAAAGCAATAATTAAATCTCAAATAAGATCGGGTTTGTTAGAAAAAGCTGTACAATTCCTACCTTCATCAACTGAAATAAAAGGATAAATAAATTTTACAGCAACGAACGGTCGCATGAAAGTTACAGCAACGTATTTACCTTATAGCCATACAAAAGCATTTTCATCCATTACAGCAGATTACCTGGCAGGAGAACAATCATTAAGGAAATTCTATGCCCATGAGCCGGGTATTGCCGGTATTCAGCAGGCGATCCAGCAACGAAAAAAATATCAGTGTAACCGAACAGTACTGGTAGATGAATTAAACAAACAGTATGCAACTGTTGATGCGCATGAAAAAGTTCGATCAAACATTGATTTGCTTTTACAGGATAATTGTTACACGATATGTACGGCACACCAACCGAATATTTTTACAGGGCATTTGTATTTTGTATTTAAGATCATTCATGCAATTAAACTGGCGGATTTATTGAATGAGCAGGTTAAGGATTGTTGCTTTGTACCCGTGTATTATATGGGAAGTGAAGATGCAGACCTTGAAGAATTGGGAGAAGTGTTCATCAACGGAAAAAAATATCAATGGGAAACAAAACAGAAAGGTGCAGTGGGCAGAATGAAAATTGATAAGGCCTTCATTGAAATGATTGCCGCTATAGAAGCGCAATTGTCTGTTGAATTGTATGGAAAGGAAATACTGGCGCTGGTAAAGCAATGTTATACGGTTGGTAAAACAGTTCAACAGGCAACGTTTGAGTTTGTACATGCATTGTTTGCCGATAAAGGACTGATTATTTTACTTCCGGATAACGCGGTCTTAAAAAGCGAATTCAGTAATGTGGTTGCAAAAGAACTGGAAGAACAATTTTCGCAAAAGGCAGTAAATGAAACCATTGCCGCACTTCCGGGTAAATATAAAGTGCAGGTGGCAGGGCGTGAAATCAATCTTTTTTACCTGAAAGATGATATACGGGAGCGCATAGAGCAAACGCCGTCTGGTTTTACCATAGCAAATACCAGTTTACATTTTACCAGAGAGGAATTATTTACCGAATTAAAAAATTACCCGGAGCGTTTCAGCCCCAACGTTATATTGCGTCCTGTTTTCCAGGAGATGATTTTGCCGAACGTGGTATTCATTGGCGGCGGAGGTGAACTGGCGTACTGGCTGGAGTTAAAGCAGGTTTTTGAAGCGGCAGCGGTACCGTTCCCGGTAATCGTATTACGCAATTCGTTCCTGGTAGTGAATAAAAAAAATGCAGCGTTAATGGAGAAGCTGGGTTTGGATAAAAATGAAATTTTTAATAGTGAACAGCAACTGGTAAATACTTTTGTTAGCAAACACAGCCAACAGCAATTGCAGTTGAATAAAGAAAGTGTGCAATTGGAAAAATTATACAACGGTATCGTGCAGGTCGCATCTGCTGTTGATAAAAGCTTAGAGCGGCATGTGCAGGCATTGTTTATTCAATCACAAAAGAAAATAGCGATACTTGAAAAAAAGATACTGAAAGCTGAAAAATTAAAATTTGAGGCGGCGCAGCGGCAGATATCTAAATTAAAATCAGCCTTATTTCCCGGTGGTACATTACAGGAAAGAATTGATAATCTCTTGCCATATTATGCTGTATGGGGCAAAGCATTTATGGAGATGCTGTATGAGCATTCCCTGGGAATGGAGCAGGAGTTTTGCGTGGTGGAGGAGAAGCAGGGAATGTGATGATTTGCCGGGGTGGTGATTTTTAGTTAATGGTTTTAACGGCTAAAACTTCCTTTGATAATTTTAAATTGGCAAGTGAGTTTCTATTTTACTCCCTTTTAGTGAAATTTTTTAAACTAAAGAATACGCTGAGGTTTTGCACAGCGTAACACTGTGTAAATACAAATCATCCTTCCCCCAATGTCTTCCTGAAGGGAGACGTTGGGTTTTTAACCAGAGTATATAATAGTATGTTTGCTCAACGTCCTCCTGCGGAGAGACATTGAGCAAAGTATTGAATATTTGTGGCAACAATACTTTACATCATATCCCAACAAAAAGGCCCCCGAAACCGGAGGCCTTTGTATTACTTAAAAGAAATCATTATTTAAAATCTGCATCGCTTACTCCTTCATTGATCTTTATTTCTGAACTCTTGAATTCAAGGTCTTGTCCACCTGCCGACTGCGTGAAAGTGAAAGGGAACATCAGGTTGCCCACTTTACGGTAGTTGCTGTAGTCTGTGGTAACGGATATTTCCTGTCCGCCCTGAGATTCTACACTTTCTGTTCTCAACAATAATCCCGATTTCATTGAATAGTATTCAGTAATTGTTTTACCACTCGGCTTAATTACTTTGATCTTATACGCACCTTCATCATTTACTTTATCAACGCCAAGGTAAGATGTTTTGAATTCGTTGCTGATATAATATAACTGCGGAATCAATGCCTTATCATCCAATGCTTCCTTGATCTCGGATGTATCGAAATCGGCTTTTTGTCCCATTTGCGCCTGGAATCCTTTCACACCATCAAACATTCTTTCCATAACCACATTTTCTCCCATTTTTAATGTTATGTGCTCTTTGTTTGGTGCCATTCTTACCATGGTTCCGGGCAAAGTCATTCCCTGAACACTCAATGATAAATCTGCTTTTACAGAAGTAAGTTTCATGGCTTCCTCTTTGCCCCCGATTGCTTTTAAATAATCGCTGATAATGGAGAATGCGGTTACTGCATCTGTATTTTTATCTGATTCACCAACCTTAGTGTCTTTTGGTTTATTCGCAATGGGTTCTGCATATTTATCGAACAATTTAATAGAGTAACCCAGTCTTTCCAGGTTAGGTAAAATTTTAGAACCGTTGCCTACAATTACGATGCGTGCATTGTCTTTCAAATAGTATTTTTTTGCTACTCTTTGAATATCTGCTACCGTTACTGCATTTACTTTCTGCAGGAATGTGCGGTAAAAATCCTTCTCCAATCCATTGATCAGGATATTGGTTGCATACGTTGCAGTGTTAGCAGGATCTTCCATTTTCAATGCGAAGGATCCGTTGTATTTTGCTTTTGCACTTGCCAGTTCCTGATCAGTAATCTTACCATTACGCATGTTATCAATTTCGTTCAGCATTTCTACAACTGCGCTGTCTGCTTTTTCACTGCGTACCTGTGCACTTGTTTTAAATAGCCCCTGGAAACGGCCTTCACCTGTTCTTGAATAACTGCCATAAGTAAAACCATGTTTCTCCCTGAGGTTCATGAACAGTTTACTTTCGGCACCGCCACCAAGTATCTGGTTGGCCAGTAATAATGCATGATAATCTTTGCCACTGAGTGGATTATTGATAAGGTTGGTTACCGCTAGTTCTCCCTGCACCGCTGTTGGCACATCTACAAAATCAATTTCTGTTTTTTCTACGTTAGCTGCATTGGCAACTTCCGGCACAGGCAACTTCCTGCCTGTCCATGATCCGAATGCTTTTGTAGCCAGTTCTTTTGCTTTGCCTGCAGTAATATCACCTACGAAAGTGAGGTAGCTGCGTGAAGGCGTGATGTAACGCTTATAAAAATCCCTGATGTCTTCCAGCGTAATGGCCTTAACCGTTTCTTCTGTTTCAAATTCACCCATTGCTGTACGCTTTCCGTAGTTCAATGCATTTACTACTCTTCCTGAAATGGCAGTAGCACTTTTTTCGCCGGATTTTAAATTGGTTAAAGTTTGCTTCTGTAATTTTTCAAATGATTCCTGTGGAAATGCAGGCTCTTTAATCGCATCAGACATCAGTAAAAATGCCTGGCTGAAATAACGGGTGAGCGCTGTTACAGAACCTCCTGATGAAAATAAATTCACATCTGCGCCAATCAGGTCTATGGATTCATCAAATTTTGCTTTATCCATTGATTTGGTTCCTTCTGCCATCATCTGCCCCATTAAGCTCATCACACCTGATTTTTCTCCCTCTCTTACCGGGCCCATGTCTATACTTAATGTAGCAGACACTCTTGGTAATTTGTGATTTTCTACCACCAGCACGGTCATGCCATTTGGTAAAGTAAATGTTTCAGGATTTTTTAAATCGATAACCGGAGCCGGACCTGGTTTGGGTTGCTTGCTGCGGTCAACGGTCATTTGCGCAGAAGCCGACATAGCGGAAGCTGCAAATAAAATGCTATATAATAATTTCTTCATTGTATTGTATTGTAAGAATGATGGAATAGGATTATTTATTTTTCTTAGGCAAATAGTATAATGTTACCCGCTGATTTGGATTCAGGTATTTTTTTGCCACATCCTGTATATCCTGCCTGGTTATTTTTCTTACCGCTTCAAGATCTTCATTGATGTGATTGGTGTTTTTGTTGAAAAATGTGTAACCATCTGCCAGGTTCTCTGCAACGCCCAGCATTTTTGCATTGGCACCTACATAATTATTTTCATACTGATTCATGATCTTGGTGAATTCTTTTTCACTGATCAGTTCTGTTTGCAGCTTAACAATTTCCTCATCCATATCTTTCAGTAAAGATTGCAGGGTTGCGTCACCGTTAGGTAACCCGTAAATAATGTAAGCACCATAATCTTCCAGGGCATAGTTAAAAGATCCTACCTGAACAGCATTCTTTTTATCGTCTACCATTTTCTTATACATACGGCTGCTGGCACCTGTACTCAATACATCAGAAGCCAGTTGAAGCGCCAATGATTCTTTGCTTGTCATCCCCGGTGTTCTGTATGCCGACATGATGGCCGGAATGCTGATGTTATTGTCGT
The DNA here is from genome assembly GCA_018268085.1 of Bacteroidota bacterium. Classification (GTDB taxonomy): domain Bacteria; phylum Bacteroidota; class Bacteroidia; order Chitinophagales; family Chitinophagaceae; genus Ferruginibacter. The sequence continues at coordinate 81,814 of JAFDXE010000012.1, read as the reverse complement.
AAGCCGTATCCACCACTTCTTTTGTTATCGGCTCTTCTTTCGCAAAATTGCGAGTAATCGCTGCGCCCGCAGGGATCGGACCAAAATAAGCATCTACCAATGATTTTGTTTTCTCCACATCAATATCACCGGCAATTACCAGTACCGCGTTATTGGGGATATAATATTTTTTGTTGAATGCGATGAACTCATCCAGCTTTGCAGAATCCAGATCAGCCATGCTGCCAATCGTTACCCAATGGTATGGGTGATTGGTAAACAAACGCCTCATGATCTCATAAATGAAATTACCATACGGCTGGTTATCTATCCTTAAACGTTTTTCTTCTTTTACAACTTCGTTTTGTGTTTTAACACCTACTTCATTGATAACCGGGTGCATCATGCGCTCACTTTCGAGCCAGATACCCGTTTCCAGTTGATTGGAAGGAAATACTTCGTAATAAAATGTACGATCCTGTGTGGTGTTCGCATTGTTTTGTCCGCCATTGCTGCTCACAATTTTCATAAACTCACCTCTCTTTATATTCTCAGATCCTTCAAACAACAGGTGTTCAAAAAAGTGAGCAAAGCCGGTACGGTTCGTTTGTTCATCCTTACTTCCCACATGGTACATAACAGATACAGCTACCACCGGTGCTGTTTTATCCTGGTGTAATACTACATGCAATCCGTTTTTGAGATCATATTCGGTGAAGGCCACTTTTTGAGCATTGGCCATTGTAGCACCAAACAGTAAAAAAAGTACGAGTTTCTGTTTAAGCATAATATTTGAGTTTGGGTGCAAAAGTAACGACTTAAACGGCTCGGGGAAATATTGCTGAAGAATATTAGATAAGCGGCGGAAATATTATTTCAAGTGTTAAAAAACAGCATGAAAAGCAGCGGGAAAAGTATTTCCGGATCTGGGCTTCAACTAACGGTAATTATAACCTGCCAACCATATCCATAACCTGTTGTTCCAGGCTTTTTTTATAGTCATCAAGCTTTTTTGCAACGGCTTTATCTGAACTGCCTATGATCTGGGCGGCAAGTATTCCGGCATTTTTTGCCCCATTTAGGGCAACAGTTGCCACAGGAACGCCCGATGGCATTTGAAGGATCGATAAAACGGAATCCCATCCATCAATAGAATTAGAAGATTTAACGGGAACCCCGATTACCGGCAAACTGGTATAAGCGGCAACCATACCGGGTAAATGTGCTGCACCTCCTGCACCGGCCACGATTACCTTTAATCCTTTTGCCCTCGCTTCCAGTGCATATTCACGCATACGATCAGGGGTACGGTGCGCCGATACAATGGTTATTTCAAAAGAAATATCAAATGCTGTTAACATATCAGCAGCAGCACGCATCACCGCCATATCACTTTCGCTTCCCATGATGATTCCGACCAATGCTTTCATTGTATTTAGTTTTAAGCAAAGGAAAGAAAAAAGCCAACAGTAACCATATTACAACCGCTTGCGTATTAAACTATTTTTTATGTACCTGCTGGCACAGATTATGTCTTTTGGGCGAATTAATCATTTTTTAAACAACAATTGAATTTAAATTTGCCCCGCAATCAAATTTTGTAAACACTTACTGATGCAATTCCTGAACAAATTATTTTATCTGCCTGTTTTATTATTTGCGGTTATCTTTTTTGCCTGTAAGGGTAAATCCAAAACATCCAAAGCTGCTAAGCCCAATCCTCCTGTAATGGTAGATGTATTATTGGCTAAACCTCAGCCGGTAAACAATTCCATTGAAGCAAACGGAACTGTTGTGGCAAATGAATATGTAGAATTAAGACCCGAAGTTAGCGGACGATTAATTTACCTGAAAGTAGCGGAAGGAAGCCACGTAACGCAGGGAACCGTTATTGCAAAAATTAATGATGCAGACCTGCGGGCACAACTGAATAAAACAAAAGTGCAACTCGAACTTGCGGAAACTACCGTTAGCAGGTATAAACAATTGCTGGATGCAGGCGGGCTGAACCAAAGTGACTATGACCTGGCGGTAAACCAGGTGAATGGGTATAAGGCAGACATACAATACACTTCATCACTCATAGATAAAACCGTAATTCGTGCGCCATTTAACGGTATCGTGGGATTAAGACAGGTAAGCCCCGGCGCCTATGTATCTCCCACAACCGTTATTGCAACGCTGCAACAGGTTAACCAGTTGAAAATTGATTTTACCCTTCCGGAAGCGTATGGCAATCTTGTAAAAAACGGGATGGAAGTAGAAGTAGCACTGGATATGAACAATGCTTCCATGGAAAAGGCAACCATCATCGCCACCGAACCCGGCGCCAATACCGATACCCGCAACATTAAAGTGAGAGCAGTTTTGCAACAGGCTGCAGTAAACCCGGGCGCATTTGCTAAAGTATATATCAGCGAAGCAGGTAACCGCACGGCGATACTTGTTCCCACAAATGCCATTATTCCCGATGATAAAAATAACCAGTTGGTATTGGTGAAAAATGGGAAAGCTGCATTTGTAAATGTGCAAACAGGCAACCGGCAGGCAAATAATGTTGAGATCGTTTCCGGTTTGAATGAAGGAGATTCAATTGTAGTAACAGGTGTATTGTTTGCCCGGCCGAACGCAAACCTGAAAATCAGAACCGTAAAAAAGGCAGATGATCTTTTATCGGCAGATACAACACAAAAGCAATAATATTAACAACAGCAGAAGGATAACTGAATGAATATTTCCGAACTATCTTTAAAACGGCCCGTACTCGCTACCGTGATGAACCTCATGATCATCCTTTTTGGTATCGTTGGGTTCAGTTATCTCGCCATCCGGGATTACCCTGCCATCGATCCGGCCGTGATCAGCATCAGCACTTCCTATACAGGCGCAAATCCTGAAATCATAGAAGCGCAAATCACCGAGCCGCTGGAAAAACAGATCAATGGTATTCCAGGTATAAAAACAATTACATCCTCCAGCTCACTGGGGAGCAGCAATATTTCGGTAGAGTTTGAATTGGGGGTAGACCTGGAAGCTGCAGCCAGTGATGTAAGAGACAAAGTAGGACAGGCGAGCAGGAGCCTGCCACAGGATATTGATGCGTTACCGGTTGTAACCAAGGCAGATGCTAACAGTGATTTCATCCTGATACTCGCTGTGCAAAGCAGAACAAAAGGTTTACTCGAACTGAGCGACTATGCTGAAAATGTTTTGCAGCAGCAATTTCAAACCATCGACCAGGTAAGTGCTATTAATATTTTCGGCGTAAAAAGATATGCAATGCGCATCTGGTTGCAGCCCGATAAAATGCAGGCATTCAATGTGTCTTTCACCGACATAAAAAATTCACTCAACAACGAAAATATTGATTTGCCTCCCGGTAAAATTTATGGCAACAATACAGAGCTTACGATTAAAACACTGGGTAGGTTAACATCAGAAAAAGAATTCCAGGACCTGATCTTACGGGAAGACAGCGCCGGAATTGTGCGGCTGGGAGATGTGGCAAGAGTAGAGATCGGACCCGAAACACTGGAACAAAGCTGGAAATACAACGGGGTAAATGCAGTGGGTTTGGTGATCATTCCGCAACCAGGCGCCAACAATATAAAAATTGCAGATGATTTTTATAAGAAACTGGAAGCAATAAAAAAAGACAATCGTTCCGATATCGAAATGAACGTATTGCTTGATAATACCAGGAACATACGTAAATCCATAAACGAAGTAGAAGAAACCATTTTTATTGCATTCGCTTTTGTGGTGCTCGTGATCTTTTTCTTCTTCAGGAGTTTCTTAATCGCCATTCGCCCGCTTATTGATATTCCCATTTCCCTGGTGGCTACTTTTTTCATCATGTACCTCTCCGGGTTTTCCATCAATGTACTCACATTGCTTGGTATTGTACTGGCAACAGGTTTGGTGGTTGATGACGGAATCGTAGTTACTGAAAATATTTTCCGCAAACTGGAACAGGGAATGCCCATAAAAAAAGCAGCGGTAGAAGGAAGTAAGGAAATTTTCTTCGCCGTTATTTCTACTTCCATCACACTGGCAATTGTTTTCCTGCCGGTGATCTTCCTCGAAGGATTTATCGGGAGATTATTCAGGGAATTCGGTGTTACCCTTGCCGCTGCAGTATTGATTTCCGCATTTGTATCCCTTACCATTACGCCGGTTTTAAATGTGCTGTTAACGAGAAAGAATCATGGTCATGGAAAGTTTTACATGAAGACCGAACCATTTTTCACCGGCATGGAAAACGGGTATAGAAATCTTTTGCAACAGTTTTTTAAAGTGAAGTATGTTGCCCTCATTATCATTGCAGTTTGCTCGGTATTGATCTGGTTCATCATGGGCCAGTTAAAAAGTGAAATTGCGCCGCTGGAAGACAGGAGCAGTATCCGTTTCAATGTAACGGCACAGGAAGGAACAAGTTTCAGTAAGATGCAGAAAATTACAGACGACATTGCCAACTACCTGTACGATTCCATTCCCGAACGGGATTTTGTATTTGCCCGCACACCTGCTGGTGCGATCAATAGTTCGCAACCCCGGCTTGCATTGGTTGATCCATCAGAAAGACATCGCGGCCAGGAAGATATTGCCAATGAATTAAACAGGAAGATGGCCCGCTTCAACGATGCAAAAGTATTTGCGATCCAGGAGCAAACGATTGCCGTAGGCGCCGGATCAAGAGGAAGTTTACCGGTGCAGTTTGTATTGCAAAACCAGGATCTTGAGAAATTAAAAAACATCATTCCGCAGTTCCTGGAAGAAGCAAGAAAGGATAAAACCTTTTCTAACGTTGACGCTAACCTGAAGTTTAATAAACCGGAGGTAGAGCTAACACTTGATCGTATGAAAGTGAAAGACCTGGGCTTGTCTTCACAGGATGTGGTGTCTGCCATTCAATCTGCATTCAGTGGCGGAAGACTTGCTTATTTTTTAAAGAATGGTCACCAGTATTCGGTAATTGCACAGGTGGAAAGAAATGAACGCAACAATCCTAACGATATTTCAAAACTGTATGTGCGCAACAGCAAAGGAGAGAACATACCGTTGAGCGCTGTAGTGAAACTGGAAGAAAGCAGTAGTCCGCCAACTTTATATCATTTTAACCGATACAAAGCCGCAACCATTTCTGCATCATTGGCCGAAGGTTATACGATCGGCGATGGTATCAAAGCCATGCAGGAAATTTCAGGCAGGTTGCTGGATGAAACCTATCAAACGGCATTAACAGGTCCGGCCCGTGACTATAAAGAAAGTTCATCCAATATTGCCTTTGCCTTTGCATTGGCGCTGGTATTGATTTACCTGGTACTTGCAGCACAGTTCGAAAGTTTTGTTGATCCGTTGGTAATCATGCTAACGGTGCCGCTTGCCCTCGCTGGTGCATTATTAAGCTTATGGATATTCGGTCAAACCCTTAATATATTTTCCGAGATCGGAATGATCATGCTTATCGGGCTTGTAACCAAGAATGGAATTCTTATTGTAGAATTTGCCAACCAGAAACGGGAACAGGGTTTATCAAAAACTCAGGCCGTACTGGAAGCAGCACAACAACGGCTACGCCCCATTTTAATGACAAGCCTGGCAACTTCATTCGGTGCATTGCCCATTGCACTTAGCCTCGGTGCAGCCTCATCGAGCAGGGCGCCATTGGGAATCGTTGTTGTGGGTGGAATTATTTTTTCATTGATACTTACTCTCTTTGTAATCCCGGTGATGTACACTTTTCTTGCACCCAAAAAAGAACATAAGGCGGTAAATGATAATAACAACGTTGAAGAACAACAACATTCAGATCAGCAAAATACGGAAGCATAATTTATGAAGATGAAGCAGCAGATTATTTGTTTGATGATTTTTGCCGGAAGCTTTTGTACATCGCATGCGCAGGATACACTGCGCCTGGAAGATGCAATTAATATCGCATTAAAAAACAGCCTCGATATTCAAATTGCCAATAACCGCATCAAAGCAGCTTCTATTTATAACAACTATGGTTACGCCGGCGGATGGCCATTGGTAACCGGGGGTTTTTCCAATACAGAACAGATCAATACGGTAAATCAAAAGCTGAATTCAGGAACGGATATTAACCGAAACGGAACCTCTGCCAACATCATCAATGCAAACATCACCGGAAGTATATTATTGTATAACGGAGGTAAAATTGTAGCTACTAAAAAACGGCTGGCCCAACTGGAATTGCAAAGCAAAGAACAATTGAATGCACAGGTGCAAAACATTATGGCTTCGGTTATGCTTGCGTATTATGATATTGTTCGCCAACAGGATTATATCAAAACCATTGATCGTTCAATTGATGCTTCCAGCCAGCAACTTGAAATTGTGAAACTGCGTCAAAAAGTGGGGCTGGCCAACAATGCGGATGTATTCCAGGCACAGATAGACCTGAATGTATTGCAGCAATCAAAACTTGCGCAGCAGCTTGTGGTACAGCAGTCAGGTGCGGAGCTCATGCGGCTGCTAACGCTCAATCCCGATTCGGCTATCCATATCCGTGATACGATCATTCCTGATCCATCTATTGTGCTCGACAGCATCCTGAACAGCCTGCATAAAAATGCAGATATACGTGCAGCACAAAATCAAATCAACATCAGTGAACTGGTTGTAAAAGAAACTGCAGCGCAACGGTATCCTTCCATCCGGGCAACAACCGGTTATGTTTTCAGCCGAAACCAGGCCGGTGCAGGAAATATTTTGCTGAACCAGAATTACGGGCCTACAGTAGGACTGGCGTTAACCGTACCGATCTTTAATGGCGGAATTTATAAACGACAGCAGAGAGTGGCGCAGTTAGATGTGGAAAATGCAAAACTGGAAAAGGAAATTTTATGGAGAGATTATGCTGCACAGGTGGTTAAGCAATTCCAGGCGTATAGCAATACCATCAATCAACTGGATACGGCAAAATCCAATTATGTTTTATCTGGGAAATTATTAGATCTCACTTTACTGCGTTTTCAATTGAAGCAGGCCACCAATGTTGAAGTAAAAAATGCACAACAGAGTTTTGAAGAATCCGGCTTCCGTTTAGTGAATCTTAATTATGCAGCCAAGGCAGCAGAGATAGAGCTGAGGCGACTGGCCAACAATCTTTCATTATAAGAAGAAACCTATTTGTTATTTTTCTGCTTCCACTTTCATTAGTCTTTTAATGAGGTTGGCCTTATACAACAGGTCCTGTTTTTCTTTGCTGATAATGGTAACATGTCCCATTTTTCTTCCCGGTTTCGTTTCTTTCTTTCCATAAATATGAACAAATACATTGTCCATTTTCAGTACTTCTTCCAGGCCTGTATATACTGCCGGCCCGCTGTTGCCTTCCTCGCCAATCAGGTTTACGATAGCGGCAGGTAAAATATTATCGGTATTGCCCAGGGGATAATTGAGCATGATACGCCACAACATATCGAACTGGCTGCTGTAACAGGCTTCAATACTGTGATGGCCGCTGTTGTGTACACGGGGCGCCGTTTCGTTTACCAACACATTGTCGTTTTGATCTACAAACATTTCTACTGCGAAAATGCCCGGGCTGTTCAACGCTTTGATGAGTTTGATTGCAATGGCTTCCGCCTTCCATTCCACTTTTTCAGGAAGTTCTGCGGGGCTAAGCTGGTGACTGAGGAGGTTGAGCCGTTGATCAAAAACCATATCAACCGGTGCATACATTTTTATTTCTGCAGTGTTACTAACGGCAAGTATTAACGAAATTTCTTTTTTTATGTTTACTTGTTTTTCCAGCACGGCAGGTGCATTAAATCCTAGAGGGATGGCGGTGCTGTCGTTGATCACCTGTACGCCTTTACCATCGTATCCACCTTCTGATAATTTATGAACAGCCGGTAAAAGATGAAGATGTTCATTTAACGTTTCAAGGTTATGCGTAATAACGAAATCACTTGTAGGAATTTCATGATGACGGTAAAATTCTTTCTGCCGTATTTTGTTTTTAATGATTTTAAGTGCAGCAGGTGTTGGATATACTTTTACTCCTTCGGCTTCCAGTTTTTCCAATGCTTCCAGGTTCACACTTTCTATTTCAATGGTAATGGCATCCAGTGCTTTCCCGAATTGATACACATCTTCAAATGAAGTGATATCGCCTTTTGTAAAATGATGGCATAAATGTGCAGCCGGACAATCTGCATCTTTTTCCATCACATAGGTTTCAACCGGGTAATTGGCGGCAGCCTGTAGCAACATTCTTCCCAGTTGCCCGCCGCCTAAAATGCCTGCTTTTTTCATGCAGCAAATATAGAAGGATTTGGAAGGATTGCCGACACGGTATCAGGCGAGACTTCGATCCCATGAAAATGGGAGGGGTGTGCAGAGGGAAAAGGGATAGCTGCCGGCTGGTAGCTGACAGCTTTGAGCTTTGATTGTTATAAGGTGGTAGTGTTTGTTTTTATTATGTAAACATTCCTCAATTTCCAATTCATAATTCATGAGACCTCACCCCAGCTTTCTCCAAAGGATAGGGAGGATGATTCGTTTTATTTTATCATTTATCAACTATCAATAATTCGTTTAATCAGCGTAATTCGTGTAACCACCCTTCACAATTCATAATTCACAATTCATAATTCATAATTCATAATTCAGCATTCACAATTCATTATTAAAAATTCTCCTTTTGTAGTATCTTTGAAAGACATGGTTCCCGATTATCCACATAAAATATTTGGCGACAAACGCAGCAACTATACCATGCTGATGATCGCCCTCGCGATGGATTCGGAAAGTTGATTTTTTTACATCGATTGAATATTACCTAACATATTTATATCCGGAATTACCGGGAATACCTTTTAAACTTTAATATATGTCAACAACAATTGCAGCACCTGCCCAGGCAACAGCTACCGTTGATTTTCTTCCTTTACATGGAACAGACTATGTAGAATTGTATGTAGGCAATGCCAAACAGGCGGCCCATTATTATAAAACAGCATTTGGATTTCAATCGCTTGCCTATGCCGGTCCGGAAACAGGAACAATGGATAAAGTGAGTTATGTGATCCGGCAGAACAAATTAACCTTTGTACTAACCACTGCATTGCGCTCGGGAACAGACATTTCTGCGCATGTAGATAAACACGGTGATGGCGTAAAATTCCTGGCATTAAAGGTTGATGATGCAACAGATGCGTGGAAACAAACAACCATGCGTGGCGGGAAAAGTTACATGGAACCGAAAACATTGAAAGATGCCAACGGCGAAATCGTTATGAGCGGCATTCATACGTATGGTGATACGGTTCACCTGTTTATTGAAAGGAAAAACTACAATGGGGTGTTCATGCCGGGCTTCAGGGAATGGAAGTCGGTATATAACCCCGAATCAACTGGTTTGCTGTATGTAGATCATTGCGTTGGAAATGTAGGCTGGAACCAGATGAATCCCTGGGTGAAATTTTATGAAGACGTGATGGGCTTCCGGAATATTCTTTCATTTGATGATAAAGATATCTCTACTGAATATTCTGCACTCATGAGCAAAGTAATGAGTAACGGCAACGGGTACGTTAAGTTTCCGATCAACGAGCCGGCAGAAGGAAAGAAAAAAAGCCAGGTGGAAGAATACCTCGATTTTTATGATGGGGAAGGTGTGCAACACGTAGCCATTGCAACGGCCAATATCATCGAAACAGTTACCGAACTGAAGAACAGGGGCGTGGAATTCCTGTCGATTCCCGAAGCCTATTATGCAGATGTGCTCGACCGCGTTGGAACAATAGATGAAGACCTTGAGCCGTTAAGTAAACTGGGAATTCTGATCGACCGCGATGATGAAGGATACCTGTTGCAGATATTCAGTAAACCGCTGCAGGACAGGCCCACGTTGTTCTTCGAAATTATCCAGCGCAAGGGAGCAAAGAGTTTCGGTAAAGGAAATTTTAAAGCATTGTTCGAAGCACTGGAAAGAGAACAGGATGCAAGAGGAAATTTGTAATATGAAGCTTAAACATACCTTCAGCGAATTGTAAAATTCCTCTTTTTATCAGTATTATCCACATCTGGTAACGGGAGAAAATGAATTCATTGGATTTTAACAGGGAGTGAAAAAATAATGTATTATTTTCACTCCCTGTCAAGTAAAAAAAGTTTTTGAACCTGGCTATGAAGTTAATACTTAAACTGCCTCTGTTATTTTTTGCACTGATTGGTTTATCTGCGGCTACGTTTGCTCAAACGGCTACCGCAGGAATAGAGCGTTCTTCCTATAAATTGCCGGCTGTATTGAATAAGATGGAAGATTCATTGAAAAAGCAATTTGAAAAAATGAATCTTCAATGGCCGCCGGAAGCGATGTATATCCGTTCTTTTAAATACGACAGGCAACTGGAAGTATGGGTTAAATCAGGCAATAAGGAACCATACAAATTATTCAAGACGTATAAAGTGTGCATGCAAAGCGGCACAATGGGGCCAAAACGTATGGAAGGAGATTACCAGGTTCCTGAAGGGTTTTACCAGATAAATGAATTCAATCCAAATAGCAATTATCATCTTTCCCTTGGCTTAAATTATCCGAATGCTTCCGATAAAATTTTAAGTGATCCGCAACGCCCCGGCAATTCCATTTATATTCATGGCAATTGTGTTTCTACCGGTTGTATTGCCATCAGCGATATTCCAATTGAAGAATTATATACACTCGCCGGCAATGTGCGAATGAACGGCCAGGAATTTATTCCTGTTCATGTTTTTCCCGTACGATACAACGTAAAAAAATCATTGGATTATTTAAACAATACCATTAAGGATAATGGTTACCTGCAGCAATTCAATAAAAATATCCGTGAAGTTTTCGATTACTTCGAAGCTAAAAAACAATTACCCATCATCATGGTAAATAAAAAAGGAGAATACGTGCTTAACTAACCGGCACAACTTCCGCATCCTCATTCAGCACATCCTAACATCCGCCATCACCTCATCACCATTTGCACTGTTTCCCCGGTCTTCTGTTCCAATACAATCACTTTACCTGTAGTTAATGTTCGAATGGTATCTTCATCATAATGACGAATCGTAAGCAGTCGTAAATTCTTTTCCAGCGACACATCAAATAATTGCGCTGCTTCTTCAGCCAGCTTTTCAATCTTCTCTGCTTTATCATCGAAACAACACAACAAAGAGATCGCTGTATTTTGCGACAGATTGGGTTTGATCTTTATCTTATTGAACAATTCGTGTAATTGATGAATGGGTTTATCTTCTACAAATGAAAAATCTTTAGACCGGAATTGAATCAACACCTGTTTTTCTTTATCTACAATGATGGGGGGTAAATTTTTTGTGGGCTGCCTGCTTATGGTTGTACCCGGTAAAGAAGGATCAATAAAACTCTTTACATACAAGGGAATATTTTTATTCTGTAAAGGTTTAATGGTTTTCGGATGAATTACCTGTGCACCGTAATAAGCCATTTCAATTACTTCCGTAAAACTCAATGCCGGGATGATCGCTGCATTTTTATAAGCCTTCGGATCGGCACTCATTACCGCTTCTACGTCTTTCCAGATCGTAAGGGAATCAGCCGTTAATAAATTGGCAAATATGGCAGCAGAATAATCACTGCCTTCTCTTCCCAGTGTGGTACTTTCATTCTCATCTGTAGAACCGATAAAACCCTGTGTAAGAACGATGTCGTAAGAGGCAAACAGCGGTTCAATTTCTTCTTTTACTTTTTGTTCGGTATAACGCCAATCGATAGCCGCATCCCGGAAATTGCTGTCGGTTCTGATAATATCCCGTACATCAATCCACTTATGTTTTATTTTTTCTTCCGTAAAATAATGGCTGATCATGGCCGTACTCATCAATTCTCCCACACAAACCACCTGGTCGTAGTAGTAATCAAAACTGCGAACCGGTTTATCCTGTAACAACCATTCTACTTCCGTAAAAAAATCACGGAGCTGATCCTGTGCCGCTTTCCAGTTAACAACCGTAAGGTATTTCAACACATTCAGATGACTTTCCTTCACCTGCTCAAATAACTGCAGCGCATCTTCCTTCCGTCCTTCAAAAAAAGCTTCTACTACTTTTTCCAGTGCATTGGTGGTTTTGCCCATGGCCGATATTACCACCAGTAATTTTTCATTGCTGTGTTTGCTGATGATATCTCCTACATTCTTTATTCGTTCTATGCTGTTGATGCTGGCGCCGCCGAACTTGAATACTTTCATGATTGTGTTTGTAGTTACGCTTAGATGCCCGGGTTTTTATCGCTAATTACAGGCACGTCAAAATGATATTAATCTTACATTTGAGCCGCAAATCTAACTTCGTAAATTGTAAACCGGAAATAGTTTTATGGCAATCAATAGAAAAATACAAACGCTCGACGAATTTACCATCCAGCAGTTAAGGGATTTCCCTAAAGCAACAGGAGAATTATCGAGCCTGTTAAGAGACATGGGCCTTGCGGCAAAAAGGGTGCATGTAGAAGTGAATAAGGCCGGATTGGTAGATATTCTTGGCGATGCCGGCACTACCAATGTGCAGGGTGAAGAAGTTAAAAAGCTGGACGTATATGCCAACAACCAGTTTATGGGTGTGTTACGGCACGGGATCAGTTGCGCAGGTATCGGCAGCGAGGAGTTGGATGATGTGGTGGTTTTTGATGACGAGATCAGCAATCAGTCAAAATACGTTTGCCTCTTCGATCCGCTGGATGGCAGCAGCAACATAGATGTAAACGTTTCCATCGGAACCATTTTCAGTGTTTACCGAAGGGTAAGCGAGTTGGGTAAGCCGGCAACCAGGGAAGATTTCCTGCAGCCTGGAACAAAACAGGTAGCTGCCGGTTATATGATCTATGGTTCATCTACCATGATGGTGTACGCAACCCGCCGCGGTGTAAATGGATTCACACTCGATCAGTCGATAGGTGAGTTTACGTTAAGTCACCCCGATATTAAATGCCCCGACAAAGGCAAAATATATTCCGTTAACCACGGGAATTTCTTCCAGTACGATGAACCCGTGCGTAAATACATCAATGTTTGCCAGACGAAAGATAAAACTAACGGCGGACCATACACGCAACGTTATATCGGCAGCATGGTAGCCGACGTACACAGGAATTTAATAAAAGGCGGAATCTTCATGTATCCCGGAACAACAGACAAACCCAAAGGCAAACTAAGGTTGATGTACGAGTGTAATCCATTTGCTTATATTGCAGAGATAGCCGGGGGAAAAGCTACTAATGGTAAACAAAGAATACTGGATATTCAGCCAACTGATGTTCACCAGCGAACACCCATGTTTATCGGCAGTAAGCTGATGATGGAAGAACTGGAAACTTTTTTGAATGCCTGATGCTTAATTTATATTCTGTTGTTTTTATTTCCGCTACATGAAAAATACAATCATCTCAGTAAAGAATCTCTCTAAAAAATACGGCGAATTCCAGGCGGTAAAATCTATTTCATTTGATGTGTACGAAGGAGAGATTTTCGGACTACTTGGGCCTAATGGCGCAGGCAAATCAACTACGCTGGAGATTATAGAAACACTCCGGGAGAAATCAGGCGGAGAAATCATGGTAGCAGGTTTTGATCTCGACAAAAATCCGGGTGAAATTAAAAAGATCATCGGCGTACAATTACAGAACTCGGGTTTTTATCCCGGACTTAATCTGGTGCAGTTATTGAAATTATTCGGAGGGTTGTATAACAGGCCGGTGAAACCGTTGGAATTATTAGAGAAAGTAAACCTGGTTGAAAAGGCAAAAGCCAAAGTAAAAGACCTCAGTGGCGGACAACGGCAACGTTTTTCCATTGCAACTACATTGGTAAATACACCCAGGATTGTTTTTTTAGATGAACCAACAACCGGGCTTGATCCGCAGGCAAGAAGAAATTTATGGGACCTCATCCGGGAGATCAGGGCAAATGGTACCACGGTGATCATTACCACACATTATATGGATGAAGCAGAACAGTTGTGTGATCGTATTGCGATTTTAGATCATGGCGAAATTATCAAACTCGATTCTCCCGACAGGATGATTGATGAACTCGTGGCTGGTGGTTTTGAACGCCCAAAACAGGTAAAAGCAGCCAACCTGGAAGATGTTTTTATACATTTAACAGGAAGGGAGATGAGAGAAGAGTAAACTTGTTTTTCTTTGCACTTTATTTCAAAAACATAAATAACAATTGATGAAGAAATTAGTAGTCGCGGTTTTGGCAATAACCACAACAGCCCCGATGGTACAGGCACAGGTAAAATCAACGCCTAAACCTAAACCGGCAGCATCTGCACCCGTAATTAAAAATCTGATGGATAGCTTCAGTTATGCAGTAGGCGTAAACATTGGTAACAATATGAAATCACAGGGTATAACAGAAATTAAATACGACCTGATGGTAAAGGCTATGGAAGATGTGTTTAAAGGAAAAAATACCACGCTAAACGAACAGCAATGCAATAGTGCCCTGCAGACGCAAATGGGAATTTTTGGAAAAGTAAAAGCAGAAGAAGGGCAAAAAGCAGTGGCAGCAGAGAAAGCAAAATCTGCCGCATTCCTGGCAGGAAATAAAAGCCGCCCCGGCGTTATTTCTTTAGACAACGGAATGCAGTATGAAATAATTAAATCGGGCGATGCTTCGGGGATTAAACCAACAGCGCAGGATACGGTTCTTGTAGATTATGCAGGAACGCTCATCGACGGAAGGCAGTTTGATGCGTCGATTGGAAGGGGAGAACCCGTAAAGTTTGCACTTGGACAGGTGATCCGGGGTTGGGTTGAAATTCTGCAACTGATGAAAAAAGGAGATATATGGAAAGTATATATCCCGAGCGACCTGGCTTATGGGGATACTGATAATGGCCCGTTGATCAAGGGCGGCTCTTTATTGATTTTTGAAATTCGTTTACTTGATGTGTTTCCTGCAACCGTAAAATAATCATGGAAGATTTACAATACCCGATAGGAAAATTTATTGAACAGCCATTCTCTGAAGCCCAGATGAAGGAATGGCTGCTCGATATACAATCATTGCCGAAACAAATTGAATACGCAGTCATCAATCTCGATCAGCATCAATTGGAAACGCCTTACCGCGATGGCGGCTGGACAATACAGCAGGTAGTTCATCATGTGGCCGATAGTCACATGAATGCATACATCCGTTTCAAACTCGGGCTTACTGAAGAAACACCTGTTATCAAACCTTACGATGAAGCAGCATGGGCTGAACTCAGCGACACTAAAAATCTTCCGGTAAATATTTCCATTACTTTATTGTATGCAGTACATACACGCTGGGTGGAGATCATCAAACACATCAAAACGGAAGAATGGAACCGCAGGATATTTCATCCGCAACACAAAAAAGAAATGACACTCTGGTACCTGTTGGGTTTATATGCCTGGCATAGCAGGCACCATGTAGCACATATCACCAGTTTACGCAGGAGAAAGGACTGGTAATTGAATATCTAATTTTCGTTTACACATCACCGTATGTCATTTAAAACACTCAGTTCGGAATATATAAATCAGCACCGGTATTTTACAGCAAGAAAAGACAGTTACCAGACTGAGGCCGGTAAAATCGTAGATCCGTATTTTGTAGTGGAGTTGCCTACAGGTGCAGGGGCCATGGCTATAACGGAAAACAATGAAGTGATCCTGATTCGCCAGTTTCGTTACCCCGTAAAAGAAATGCTGATTGAAATTCCGGGTGGATTTATAGATGCAGGTGAAGATCCGGAAAAAGCCATCAGGCGTGAACTGCTGGAAGAAACGGGATATAGTTTTCAATCGGTACACCTGCTGGGTAAAACCGCCTTAAATCCCGGTGTGCTGAATAATTACACTTATATGTTCCTGGCAACAGGAGGTGTAAAAACTGCAGCGCAAAGCCTCGATCCAAATGAAGAAATTGAAATTATTGTACAACCCTTAGAAGAAGTTCGCCAGATGCTGCTTCGGCATGAGATCAAACAAAGCATGCATGCATTGTGTTTGTTTTACGGATTTGAATTTTTGAAAGAACACAAACTGATCTGATCTTCGTTTACTTCAGCGATAATAAAAAAACTTCCGCAGATCATGATTACATCTTCCGGTGAAGCCACTGATATTGCGGCAAGCACCGCGTCATTTACCGTATCGTAACAGTTCCCCCGTAATTGAAAATTTTCTGCAATTGATTGTAACGCCTCTTTTGATAAAGCCCTGGGAATGGCAGCATTTGTAAAATAATAACGACTTTCCTTCGGAAATAACGACAAAACCTTTTGTACGTCTTTATCATTTACAAAGCCAAGCACAAAATGATATTGAGCCTTTGGATAATGGGATTGCAGTTGTTGTATTATTTGCTGAATGCCATCTTCATTGTGCGCCACATCCATAATGATATCGGGCTTGCGATGGATCACCTGCCACCTGCCTTTAATGCCGGTGATTTCAGCAACATGTTCAATAGCATAATGCAGATGTTCAGGAGTGATTTGAAAGCCCGTTTGCCTGAGCAATTCTACACTACTTAACACTGTACAGATGTTTTTCGCTTGATACAATCCGCTTAAACCGCAGCGGAATTTTTCCATGCTGCCTGTGCCAATATTTTTTACTTCACAGATCAAAACGGAATCTTCCTGATAACTATTTTCAGTTATGAATTCGTTGGTTGCAAAATGAATGGGTGCATTTACTTCCGTTGCTTTTTTTATAAATACAGGAATTGATTCCGGATTTTTCTCGCCAATAACAACGGGGATCTTTGGCTTTATGATACCTGCCTTTTCAAATGCGATCTCCGGTAAACTATTACCGAGCAACTGCACGTGATCGTAACCGATAGTAGTGATAACCGATAAAATGGGAGAGATGATATTGGTACTGTCGAGGCGACCGCCCAAACCTGTTTCAATTACGGCAATATCTACTTTTTCTTTTACGAAATATTCAAATGCCATTGCCACCGTAAGTTCAAAAAAAGAAGGCTGTATGTGTTGGGTTATATCCCTGGTTCTTTCAACGAAATCAACGATAAAATCTTTGTCAACCATCTCACCATTGATGCGTATTCGTTCCCTGAAATCTTTAATGTGCGGAGAAGTGTACAATCCTGTTTTATAACCGGCTTCCTGTAATATAGCTGCGATCATATTGGCTGTACTTCCTTTTCCATTTGTACCGGCGATATGAATACAGCGTAATTTTTTTTGCGGATTACCAATGGCATCGCACAATGCAATGGTATTGTGCAAATCTTTTTTATAAGCTGCGGCGCCAATCCTGCTGAACATAGGAAGTTGAGCATAGAGGTATTCGATGGTTTGCTCGTAGGTCATGCGGCAATTTAAAAAAAAGGAGCGTATAGGAGGAAAATAATATTCGGTATAGAAAAATGCCACTGATACACTGATTGATTGTCATAGCGGAAAAATAGCAGGCTTGTCGATATGGCATTAGTAAATGATCATTCAATTCAGGATTAAATAAGAATTAATACAGATTAATACATGGTGTAGCTCTGTGTAAAAACTTCGTATCTTCTTTGGTTTAAATAAAAATAAAAAAAGGGCAACAGCCCTTTATAAAAAATTGAAAGATTCATTATCTAATTCACCACAAAATTAAATTGCACCGTAACGGTTGATTCTTCATCTGCTTTATCAAACTGCATATTCTTCAGATAAGTATTGATCGCATTAGCATAAGCCTGGTTAACAGAAGTACTGCCTTTTGCAAAACTGATAAATCTTCCCTGCCCGGCAGGATTCACTTTAATAACGGCATTAATTGTAGCCTTTGGCAGATCACCGGTAAATGAATAATAACGGATGATCTTCCTGTTACCATTAAGGATCCTCGGACCACCAATTTTTCCGCCGGGTGTGTTGCCATAAGAATCTTTATTGCCTGAAGGATCACCCTGGTCGCCTTTTCCGCCGGGTTTATTTCCCTGGTAGGTGTAACCGTTATCCTGTGTGGGATTATTTCCCGGAGTACCGTTACCCGGGCCGTTGTACGTGATCTTTGGTTTTTGTGGTTTGGCCGGAGCCGGTACCGGTGCGGGCGTTTCTGCTTTTTCTATTTTTGGTTTAACGGTAGTTTTAACGGGTTTTGTTACTGCGGCAGCATTCTCTTCAGCATTTTCATCAGGGGTTACTTTTGCTTCTGCCGGTTTCGCTGCAGCAATCGTTTTCGTAACCGGAACTTCTTCTCTTGAGGGTGTACGATTCCCTTTCTTCAATGGTTGTTCCTCGCCGAATCCTTCTTCGTTGTTTCCAAGGTTAATTTCAATGAGGTCTTGTGCAACCGGTATTGTTGGTGGTAAAACCTTCCAGCGAATTAAGATGAATAGTAACAACAGCGTAATGCAGATGATGCAGGTATAAATAAAAGCCTTCCTGTTTTTTTCGGTTTCAAATGTAACGGTCATGGGTAAATTTCTGTTGATTAAAGTTATTTAAATATATGAGAACCGGCAACCGCAATCATTACAAATCTTTGTAGGCAGGAAAATTTTAACAATTAAAGCGTATGCATTATGGATGATAATTTCTTTCGCCGAATAACAAACTGCCAATGCGTACGATCGTTGATCCGGCAGCTACCGCAAAACGATAGTCGGCACTCATGCCCATACTGATTTCTGTAAATGAATATCCGCATTCAGATAAGCGGGGCTGAACTTTATCAAATATTTTTTTTAATGATTCAAATTCAGCAGTGATCAGAGCATTGTCTTCAGTAAAACTAGCCATGCCCATGAGTCCCCGTATGTCAACATTTGTAAATTCATTTTTGTTCCCGGAAATTTTTTCAACCAATACCTCCAGTTCTTTTTCATCAAAACCGAACTTGGTTTCATCTTTTGAAATATACACCTGCAATAAAACGGGAATTACCCTGTTGATCTTTACAGCTTGTTTGTTGATCGCTGATAATAATTTTTCAGTATCTACGCCATGTATCAAATGAACAAACGGTGCAATGTATTTTATCTTGTTCGATTGGAGATGACCTATAAAATGCCAGCGGATGTCCTGCGGTAATTGTTGTACTTTATCTACAAGTTCCTGTACATAATTTTCGCCAAAATCACGCTGTCCCATGTTGTACATTTCTACAATATCTGCTACTGGTTTTGTTTTGGAAACAGCTACCAGCAATACCGATTGTTCATCGAGTTCTTTTTTTATTTTTTTATATCCTTCTGTATTCACCGGCATATTAAATAGAAATTTTTACCCAGGGTAGATCCTGGATTCTTTTTAAAAGAAAATAAGTTCCAATTGCTGAAACAGGCACCAGTGCCAATGGTAACCACGAAATCTTTAAGGCAAGGTAATGCAGGTAGATCAGTGCGGCAATCAACACCAGTTGTAAAATTATCCGTAGAAATTTTCCGGATTGCTGTTTTACATTCTGCTGTTGGGAGAACGGCAGGTAATGATCCATTATGTTTACCATGATCATAAATATGAGCAGGTTGTTGAACAAACCAAAAAAGCAATCATCAATGATCGTATTTCCCCAGATGTACAATGCAAACGAAATAATGATTACATACACCGGCAAAAAGAATTTTACAATGATTGCTTTAACCGATCCGCTGATGATCTCTCCCGGTTTTACCAGGGGGGATGATTGGTAGATCCATGCGGCTGCAAAATTTTCATTGAAAGGTATGATGTTTAAACTGCCGGAAACACTCATTAACGGCATATAGATAAATGCCAGGAACATTTTTGTATTGGGAAGATTTGTCCACACTTCGCCAATCTTGCTGCCGTTTTTGAAAATAAAAATAAACAGGAATACAAGTATATAGGCATATCCGGGATAGAACTGTACTTTAAAATTCTTATCTCTTGAAGTGATCTTCCATACTTTTTCAAAACCTGCTGTTTCTGTTTTACTCCTGCAAAAAAAGTTTGATAGTTTTTCAGAGATGGACTTTGACTGTTTGCCGGAACGGGTATTTTTTTTCTTAACATCGGTACTCCCGGACAATGCTCCCAGTTTTTTTGAAAAGGAAGGCGCCAGGAATTTAATCATGAACCATACCGTTAGTATGGGAACGAATACAGCCGCAGCAATATTGAGTAAATGAATGTGGTCAATATTCATCTCGTGTACAGCTTCCAGTGATACGGCCATCCACACCGGTGGCAGAAGGTAAGAATACCAATGCAGGTGAATGGTTAATTTCAACGCTTCCATATCAATGAACCTCGGCACAATCTGGTATCCAACTGCAAAAAACACCGTCATGAATACCTGGAAGTAACCGATAACGTCTTTTACTTTTTGTTCATCTGCATAACGTAAGATCAATGCATACAGTAAGTAAGTGAGAAATACGGCAAAAGCTACTGTGAGCAACATTGTAATAACGCAGGCAAATCCTGTAAGTAAACCATATTTGGCAAAAATGAAAACCAACGGGCAGCCAACAATGGCAATCATGAATTGCAGCAGGTAGGTGAGGATATGCACCACTCTCGACATAAACAAAGTGCGGCTGCTAACGGGCTTTGGTAATATGATCTGGTTGTCTGTAGTATCAAGTAATACCGTACTGAAATCTGTAACCAATGTCATCGCCATCATGAACAACAGGTATGCATGAATGGTGATCATGCCCATGAGCAATGGCACTGCGTAAACAAGGAATCCGATAAATAAGCCGATAACAGCATAAGCAATTAAAGTAAACAGCATCGGGTTCTTCATTTCCTTTTGCTGTTTTCTTTTCCAGTTGGCAGGTGTTCGGCGCCTGTCCATGAGCAGCTTTGTTTCGGTAATTACTTTTAATTTGTAAAAATCAATATCCTTGCTGCCAAATGTTTTTACCAGCCACAATAAAATGTTTAAAAGAATTTTATCCATTATCAGCTTCTTAAAATATCAATGAATGCTTTGGCCGTACTTGCATTTTGTTCGTCGCCGCCGGTAAGAGACGTAAATATATTTTCAAGTGAACCTTTGTGTGCCTGTTGCTTGAGTGATTCAAAACTTCCATCAGCTATAACTTCGCCTTTATCGATGATCACAATACGGTCGCTTATTTTTTCAACAACATCCATAATGTGAGAAGAATAGAAAATTGTTTTACCATTATTTTTCAACTGCGTTAATATTTCTTTTACCAGGATCACGGCGTTGGCATCTAAGCCACTCAATGGTTCATCTAAAAATATTACTTCGGGGTTATGAATAAGCCCGCTGATGAGTAATACTTTTTGTTTCATCCCTTTGCTGTAAGTGTTCATTCGGGATGAAGCTTTGTCGGTGAGTTCAAATATCCGAAGCAGCTCCATTGATTTGCTTTCAATTACTTCATCGCTTAAAGCATATAACTTACCAACGAAACGCAGGTATTCCAGTGGTGTTAACACATCATATAATGCAGCTTGTTCGGGTATATAACCTATGCGTTGTTTTATGTCGATGGCATGTTTACGCACATCGAGGCCAAATACCATTACATCGCCATCAAATTCGTCGATGATCCCGCTAATGATCTTAATGGTAGTACTTTTCCCTGCGCCGTTGGGGCCGATATACCCTACAACCTGCCCTGCTTCAATGTTCATATTGATGCCCTTGAGTACATACTTACCGCCGTATTGTTTTTTCAGCATCCTGGTTTCAATCACGCTCATGGTTGAATTTATTTTATGGTCAAATGTAACAACAAAAAAAATGTGCAAACGAAAATCGCCTGCACATGTACACTGAATATTTTAGCTGGATGACTTCTATTTTAAAATCGTTCTGCTGATCACGATCCTTTGTACTTCACTTGTTCCTTCATATATCTGCGTGATCTTTGCATCTCTCATCAAACGTTCTACATGGTATTCTTTTACGAAACCGTAACCGCCATGAACCTGTACGGCTTCTGTTGCTACCCACATAGCTGTTTCACTACTGAAAACTTTGGCCATTGAACCGCTGAGTGTATAATCGAGGTGCTGGTCTTTTTCCCAGGCGGCTTTCATGCACAACAAGCGGGCAGATTCAATTCGTGTAGCCATATCTGCCAGTTTAAATTGTATTGCCTGGTGATTCATGATTTCCGTTCCGAAAGCTTTACGCTGCTTACTGTATTTCAATGCCAGCTCATACGCACCGCTGGCAATTCCCAATGCCTGTGATGCAATACCAATTCTTCCGCCTGCCAGTGTTTTCATTGCGAATTTAAATCCGAATCCATCTTCGCCGATACGATTCTCTTTGGGAACCTTAACATCGTTGAACAAAATTGTATGCGTATCACTTCCACGTATTCCCAGTTTGTTTTCTTTTGCGCCCACTACAACACCCGGCCAGTTTTTTTCTACGATAAAGGCATTGATACCCCTGCTGCCTTTGCTGGCATCTGTTTGTGCAATTACTAAATAAACGCTTGCGCTGTTACCGTTAGTAATCCAGTTTTTTGTACCGTTTAATAAATAGTAATCGCCCTTATCTTCTGCCGTTGTTCTTTGCGAAGTGGCATCACTTCCTGCTTCAGGTTCGCTCAACAGGAATGCACCAATATACAATTCGCCGTCTTTCTTTCCCTGCGCCAGGGGCGTAAGGTATTTTTGTTTTTGTTCTTCGTTGCAATATTCCTGCAGGCCATAGCAAACAAGACTATTGTTAACGCTCATGCATACACTAACACTTGCATCTATCTTACTGATTTCTTCCATAGCCAGAACGTAGCTGATCGTATCCATGCCGCTGCCACCGTATTCAGGTTTTACCATCATGCCCATAAAACCCAGGTCGGCTAATTTTTCAATTTGTTCTTTCGGGAATTTCTGGTGTTCATCTCTTTCAATAACACCTGGTAAACATTCATTGATGGCAAAATCACGTGCTGCTTTTTGGATCATTACGTGCTCTTCAGAAAGTTGAAACTGCATATGGCTTTTTTTAAGTGCTGCAAAAATAAGGTTTGCAGCCTAAGATGTAGCCATCTTGTTTAACTTTTTTACCCTTGTTTACCTGAGTTTAAAGATGATGCCTCCCTGTATAGCCGTGATATCGAAACCGGCTTCTGCATTTACGCCGAATACGGGTGTAAAGAAATAGGAGACACCAACAAATCCGCCTGCCACCGGAATTGTTTCATTGTAATCGTATTTACGATCATCTGTATAATCATAGTGATGAAAACCAATTCCAGCGGAAACGCCTGCATAGGTATCCAGGCCTGGAACACGCCATCCATAGTGCCAGGCCGAGCGGGCTGCCAGTACAAATGTATGCGCCCGGTAATCATTGCGGCGATTTACATTGGCCTTGCTGGAGATGCTTATCCCGGCTTCAGGGCCTAGGGAAACAACGCCCGGGCCTGCTTTCCAGATTCCGAATTCCAGGGCAGCCTTTGTTCCGATAGCTGAACGGCCGGCGTAGTTATTTTTATAATCAGTGCCTATGCCGATACCCGGATTAAAGGTTATGCTACCCGGTTTAAACGGTGTAACCAAATTTTTTGAAGTTTGTGCAAATGCTGCATGACTACAGAATAGAACAGCGAAGCATGCTGTTAATAAACAGGTGTATTTTCTTTTCATAAAAAGCTGTTTGCAAAATACATACCATAAGTGTTGATTTTAATTCTTCATTCGGTAATACTCAATTACCTTTTTATCTTTAATATCTTTGCCGGTAATTATGCAAACAAACACTGCCCGGCAAAATCTGAGGATACAGGTTATCGTTGCGATACTATCAGTTGCACTTTTTATCGTAAAAATTATTGCATGGTATATTACAAATTCAGTTGCTATTTTAACGGATGCGTTGGAAAGTATCGTAAATGTAATTGCAGGATTTATTGGTATATATAGCCTGTATGTTTCGTCGAAGCCGAAGGATACGGATCATCCGTATGGGCATGGTAAAGTAGAGTTTATTTCAGCAGCCATTGAAGGAACGTTGATATCCGTTGCGGGATTGATTATAATTGCGGAAGCCATCAATCAATTGAAGCATCCGCATGGTATAAGAAAACTGGATTCAGGGATTTACCTGGTTGCCGCTACTGCGATAATTAATTTTGTTGCCGGAAGCATTTGTGTTTCCCAGGGGAAGAAAAATAATTCATTGGCATTAATTGCGAGCGGTAAGCATTTACGATCTGATACATATACTACAGCCGGGATTATTGTTGGGTTGATATTATTATATTTTACAAAACTTGGTTGGATAGACAGTGCCGTGGCTATTGTTTTTGCCGTAGTGATTTTGGTTACCGGTTATAAAATTGTGCGTTCATCCGTTGCCGGTATTATGGATGAAGCGGATTTAGATCTGCTGAAAAAAATGGTGATAACATTAAATGAGAACCGGAATGTGAACTGGATCGACCTGCACAACCTGCGACTGATAAAATACGGTCCAACACTTCATCTCGATTGCCACCTGACTGTACCCTGGTATTTTAATGTGCATGAAGCGCATGTTGAAATAGATTCACTTTCAGAACTGGTGCGGAAAAATTATGGAGAATCGGTTGAGCTTTTTGTTCATTCAGACGGATGTATGCCATTTTCATGTGCTATATGCGACAAGTTGGAATGTACCGTGCGGCAACATCCTTTTGTAAAAAAAATTGAGTGGACGATGGAGAATATCTCCACCAATCATAAACACACAATCGATAGTTAACCATGAATAAAAAATTAGATGCAGATTTCTGGAGCGATCGCTACAGCAATAAAGAAACAGGCTGGGATATTGGAAATGTATCGGCGCCACTGAAAGCATACTTCGACCAGGTATCGGATAAATCTATTTCAATTATGATCCCGGGTTGCGGGAATGCGTATGAAGCAGAATACCTGTTGGCGAATGGATTTACCAATATAACGCTGGTAGATATTTCGCCGTTACCGGTGAATGCGCTTAAAGAAAAACTAAAAGCATACGATGGCAAACAATTGCATATTATCTGTGATGATTTTTTTAATCTTGAGCAAAGGTTTGATTGTATAGTTGAGCAGACTTTCTTTTGTGCGCTTGATCCTTCGTTAAGGGAAAAGTATGTCGATAAAATGCATGCGTTGCTGAAGCCGGGTGGAAAACTGGTAGGTGTACTGTTCAATCGTTCCTTTGAAGAGGGGCCGCCATTTGGCGGTAATGTAGAGGAATATCGGAATTTATTTATGGAGAAGTTCATAATAAAAACGATGGAACCCTGTTATAATTCCATTTCTCCCAGGAGCGGATCTGAAGTATTTTTAGTTTTGGTGAATAAAGATCAGTTAGGCTAAATAAAGATTACTTCTTTTTAAAAGGTGTAAACTTTATACTGGCTAATTTAGATTTATGCCAATAAATAAGAAATATTTAGCCGAATTCTGTAACAATAAGTTTTATCACATCTACAATAGAACCAATAACCGGGAGTTGTTATTCCGGGAAGAGAAAAACTATCATTTTTTTCTGAAACAATTTGCCAGATACCTCTCGGAACTTGTGGAAATTCATGCATGGGCATTGCTTCCTAATCATTTTCATTTCCTGATAAAAGTAAAAGATGCAGCCCAAATCCGGCAGTTCATTTTGAAGAAGGATCCTGTGGTTCGCACACATGCTGAACAATTGTTCCTTGATACTGATAACACCGATTTGCTCACAATTTCTGCATTCAAAAGATTCTTTACTTCCTACGCAATGGCTTTTAATAAAGTATATCACAGAAAAGGAAATCTATTTGCAAGAACTTTCAAACGAAAGGAAATTCATAATAAAGATCAATACAATAAAACACTGTTATACATTCATCTTAACCCGCTAAAACATAAGTTAATTGATGAGTTCCAGGATTATGAATGGACTTCCTTTAACCATATCCTATACAAATCGCCCGGCTTTTTACAAAAAAAGGAAGTGCTAAGGAGTTTTGGTAACAGGAAGATATTTATGGCAGATCACTACCTGACTGCCCGGTATTTTTTTAACGCCTCTGCTGAAAAAAACAATCAATAGCTGACAATGGGAAATTACCCGGAATTGAAAATCCGAACCTAACGCTCAAACAAACTCGCCACCCCAAAAGCAGCGGCTGCAGCAACAGCACCAATCAGCATTACACGAATCGCTCCCCACCATGCATTCACACCCGTAATCCGGCTTTTAAAATAACCAAAAATAAACAGGCAGATTAAAGTGGCAATCACGGAATACTTTAACGCTTCGGATGATACATCCATAAAAAAATAAGGGCTCAGGGGAATGATACCACCCGCTATGTATGATAAGCCAATATTTAAAGCCGATTTTGTTGCTCTTTTAGGATCGGGTTTGTCGAGCCCCAATTCATACTTCATCATAAAATCCACCCAACGCTCTTTATCTTTTGCAATTTCCTCTGTTGCTTTGTTTTGTATATCTTCACTTAGCCCGATGTTTGCAAAAAATTCTTTGGTTTCTGCTATCTCTCTTTCCCGTAAATGATCCACCTCGTAATGTTCCCGTTTCACTTCACTGGCGTAATGATCCTGTTCCGTTTTGCCGGCGAGGTAACCGCCCAATCCCATAGCAATACTTCCTGCTGCAATTTCTGCAATACCCGCAATTACAACAATTGAACTACTCCCAACCGCTCCACTTAATCCGGCTGCCAAAGCAAAAGGGACCGTTAATCCATCGCTCATGCCAATTACTACATCTTTCAAAAAGTCGGAACTTCTTAAATGTGATTCTTCATGCGGATCATGATTGTGTGCTTCCATTGTTATATAAAATTATCAAATGAATCTATTAACAGTGTGTTGCGTTTTCGCCTTTTTATAATTAAATCTACGATTTGATATGCGTATGTTCATCAACTATAGAACTTCTTAATTCGAGTAGCATGTTCAAACGATTCGGGATTTATAAATCGTGTTGTCAATCCAACACTTTCAAACTCTGTTCAATGATCTTTACACAATCCAGCACCTGTTCTTTATTTATCAGGAGGGGAGGAGCAAATCTTATTTTATCGCCGTGAGTTGGTTTTGCCAGTAAGCCATTCTCTTTTAATGCCAGGCAAAGATCCCAGGCAGCTTCCGGGTTGCTGTGTTTAATAACAATTGCATTCAGTAAACCACGTCCACGGATAACCGAAATGTGTGGTGAATTAAGTTTCTTCAGTTCTGCCCTTAGCAATTCACCCATTGCAGCCGCATTGGAAGCCATGTTTTCATCTTTCAATACTTTTAAGGAAGCTATGGCAACCTTACATGCCAGCGGATTTCCACCGTATGTACTTCCATGTTCACCGGGTTGTATGGTTAACATGATTTCGTTATCCGCCAAAACAGCACTCACCGGTAATACACCGCCACTTAATGCTTTGCCCAATATGATCATATCCGGGCGAACCTGTTCATGATCACAGGCAAGCATATTTCCCGTTCTGCATAATCCGGTTTGAATTTCATCTGCAACCATCAGCACTTTATATTCCGTACACAATGCCCTGATGCCTGCATAATATCCTTCATCCGGCACCACCACACCTGCCTCTCCCTGTATGGGTTCAAAAAGAAAAGCAGCTACATTTTTATCCTGCAGGGCTTTTTCCAAAGCAGGTAAATCATTATAAGGAATTACCTCAAATCCTTCCACAAAAGGACCGAAATTTTTTGTTGAAACAGGGTCTGTACTAAACGAGATCACCGCAACTGTTCTCCCGTGAAAGTTGGAGGAACACACTATTATTTTTGCAGCACCTTCCTTGATTCCCTTTACCTGGTAGGCCCACTTACGGCAAAGCTTAATCGCAGTTTCAACAGCCTCCACACCGGTGTTTACCGGGAGCACTTTATCGTATCCAAAAAAAGAAGTAATGAATTGCTCATATTCTCCCAGGAGATTATTGTAAAATGCACGCGACGTAAGCGTAAGCGTTTGCGCCTGTTCGGTTAAAGCGGCAATGATCTTCGGATGGCAATGTCCCTGGTTTACCGCAGAATAACCACTTAAAAAATCATAGTATTGTTTGCCATCAACATCCCACACATGAACACCTGCTCCTTTATTCAATACCACCGGCAGTGGATGGTAATTGTGTGCACCGTATTTATCTTCAAGGTCGAGGTAATGTTGTGTATTGGCTGAATATTGTATTGCTGTATGCATGGTAATTTAAATTGAATGGTAAAAAATAGAAATCAAAAACTTCAAACCTGAACGGTTCGTATTTCAAAAAATGAAATGATGGGAAAATCAGAATCCTCGATGATTGAGTAAATCCAGATTGCTGCGTAAAACTGATATGGTGGTAATCGATTTGATAACGCAAATATACATCCTCATACCCATTTATGAAAGTAATGTGGCGGGAAATTTAATGTCGCTTTGTGCCCTTTCTCAAAAATCCCATACACGCTGCTGCCGCTACCGCTCATTGACGCATACAACGCTCCGGATTCATACAGTTGTGATTTGATTGATGCAATTTCCGGGTAGGCTTCAAAGACCGGTGCTTCAAAGCTGTTGTATATTGTTTCTTTCCACCTGTGAACAGGTTCCAGTATTTTTTCTTCCAGTTGATCACAGGAGGAAAATTGCTGCAGCGACCGGAATGCCCATCCGGTATTGATATGTATGCCCGGGTTTACGAGTAGTATAGTGTAACCCGACAAATCCATTTGAATAGCTTTCAGCATTTCGCCCCGGCCTGTTGCCACACATGCATGATTATGCAGGAAAAAAGGGCAATCACTTCCAAGTGCCAATGCATATTCCGTTAATCGTTCCTGGCTAATGGAGAGCTTATATTTTTTATTCAGCAATTGTAAGGTGAACGCAGCATCTGCAGAACCGCCGCCCAATCCGGCACCAACGGGAATCGTTTTATGTAAGTGCATTTTAACCGGCGGAATACCCGTGTAATCCTTTTGTAACAATGCCAGGGCTTTAATACATAAATTGGTTTCTTTGCTACCATCTACCGGTAAACCGGAAGAAGTAAATCCGATCTCCGGGGCATCCTTATTGTCTATGATTTCGATAATGTCATTTATGGCAAGCGGGAAAAAAACGGTTTGTAGATTATGGTAGCCATCAGGTCTTTTACCTGTGATGTATAAACCGATATTTATTTTACAATTGGGGAAAGCGATCATTCAATGTTCAATTGCGCATGAAAAATTATCAAAGGTCAATTGCTATTTGTCTTTGCGACTTTTAATTTCATCCCGTATAGCAATCGCTTTAATATAATCTTCATGTTCAAGTACGTCTGCCAGTAAGGTATTTAATTCATCAAGGCTCATGGAACGCAGGTCATCCTTACTCCCTGTTTCACTGGTTACGGTGGCGGCAGTTTTTTTATTATCATCTTCCATGAGTACACCTGCCTGGTCGAGGATTGTATCGTAAGTAAAAATCGGGCATCCAAAACGAACCGCTAATGCCAGCGCATCTGAAGTACGGGAATCAATTTCAACTGTATCATTAGCTGAGCTGCATACCAGTTTAGAATAAAAAATTCCTTCCTGCAGATCATTGATCACTATTTCATGTAATTCTACATTGAAAGCCAGCATGAAATTTTTCATCAGATCATGTGTGAGTGGTCTGCTGGGATTCATCCTTTCCAATGCCACTGCAATTGCCTGCGCTTCAAATCCGCCAATCACGATAGGGAGGCGGCGAAGTCCATTGATTTCGCCCAGCACTACTGCATAAGAATGAGTTTGGGTAATACTGTGTGACAAGGCTACGATTTCCAGTTCTATCTTTTTCATCCCGGCTATTGAGTGATAAAAAATTGTTTTTGCAAATATAAAAATAAAGCCTTTCAAATGTAAATGAAAGGCTTTTAAAATCAGGCATTTTTATTATTTCTTCTTTACACCGTAAAAAGAGTAATTACGCTCCTTTTATCTTCTTCACTGCATCAATAATTTTCGGCATTACTTCAAATGCATCGCCAACAATTCCGTAATCAGCAGCTTTAAAGAATGGTGCTTCCGGATCTTTATTTATAACCACAATTGTTTTACTGCGGTTTACGCCGGCGAGATGCTGAATAGCGCCGGAAATACCAATAGCAATATACAAATTGGGTGCAATGGCTAACCCGGTTTGTCCTACGTGCTCATGATGCGGTCTCCAGTGAATATCTGCAACCGGTCTGCTGCAGGCAGTAGCAGCGCCCAGCAATTTTGCAAGGTCTGTAACCAGTCCCCAGTTTTCCGGGCCTTTTAAACCGCGGCCGCCACTTACCACAATTTCTGCTTCACTTAACGGCACTTCACCCACCACTTTGTTTACAGATACTACTTCCACTTTAGCGGCATCAATAGTTGCAGCAAACGCTACCACTTCAGCAGTACCGGCTCCCGTGGTTACATTAAATGAATTCGGGTTTAATGCAACAATTTTCTTTCCTGTATTGATAGAAATTGTGGCAAATGCTTTCCCACTGAATACTGTTTTCTTTACGGTAAATCCGTTTCTGGTATCAGGCAAGGCAACGGCACCGGAAACCAATCCTGCCTTTAATTTCACACTTAACCTTGGCGCTATGGCTTTACCGGTTGTATTGTTTGAAAAAACAAGCACATCAGCGCCTGTAGCTTCCACTACCTGCGCAATAACTTTAGTATATACCTGCGCATCCATTTTATTTAATGATGCATCCGATACGGTATGCACTTTTTTAATACCATAATTGCCGGTTGCTGCCAGGTCATCACTTACAGAACCCAATACAACAGCTTCTGCAACGGTGCCCAGTTGTTCGGCAATCTTAGCTGCATAATTGGCTGCTTCAAAAGAAGATTTTTTTATGTGACCATCTGCCTGGTCTAAAAAAACTAAAACACTCATACGTTTTATTTTTGTATCACTTGCGTGACTTGTTTTTAAATTTCATTCTACATTAAGATCAGATAACCCTTGCTTCTTCATGTAACAATCTCACCAGTTCTTCCGGTTGATCGGCCGATACCAGTTTAACACCGGCTTTGGCCGGAGGAAGATCAAATGTTACCACACTTGTTAATGAATCTGCAGCTACGGGTTCTGTTACTTTTAGCGGTTTGGTACGGGCGCTCATAATTCCTTTCATATTGGGAATGCGCTGCTCCGCCATTCCTTTCTGGCAGCTAACCACTGCCGGTAGTGCTACTTTATCAGTTTCTTCTCCACCTTCAATTTCACGAACAACTACAGCTTTACCCGCTTCAAGATCAAATTTAATGGCATGTGAAACATAAGGAAGATCCAGCAATTCGGCTACCATGCCGCCAATGGATGAACCATTGTAATCGATGGTTTCTTTACCGGTAAACACAAGGTCGTAATTGCCTTCTTTTGCAATGGCTGCAATTTGCGAAGCAATATTATAACTGTCGGAATTATCCGAATTTACACGTATTGCTTCATCACCTCCCAACGCAAGTGCTTTGCGGATGATGGGTTCACTATCTGCTGTTCCCACATTTACCAGATGTAATACGGTAGACGGATCAGCTTCTTTTAATTCAATGGCTCTTACGAGTGCATACCATTCGTCGTAAGGATTAATGATCCACTGAACACCATCGGCAGCAAATTTCGTATTGTTATCTGCGAAAGCTATTTTTGCCGTAGTATCAGGGGTTTTACTGATGCAAACTAAAATCTTCATTACATTGTTCTTTTTCCTTCTCAGTTAGAAGGGGTGAGGAAATAATGGTTGTTTATGCAACTAAGCGCATAATTACGCTGCAAAGATAAACGTAATGCGCTGTTTAAAAAACGGATTCATGAGCAGGATTGAAAAATTGAAGGAATTTTTAAGCGCATCGCCCAACGACAGCTTTCTGAAACATGCGCTGGCGTTGGAATTCATCAAAATCGGCGATGATGAGGAGGCCCGCAAACTTTTTGACGAAATCCTGTCGTTTGAACCGGGATATATCGGCTCTTATTACCACCTCGGCAAATTGCTGGAACGTAAAGCTGATACGGTTTTGGCCATCAGCACCTATAAAAAAGGAATGGAGGAGGCGAAAAAAGTAAAAGACCAGCATAGCTATAACGAATTACAGGCCGCCCTCGAAGACCTGGAATGGTAAATAATCAGTAGCCCACAAAAGCACTTTCAACGAAATGAACCTACAGGGATCTTTTAATGAGTACATCAAAAAGCATCATCTTTTTCAAACTAAAGATCACTTACTGCTGGCCGTTAGTGGGGGTGTGGATTCGGTAGTGATGTGTGAACTTTGTTACAGGGCCGGTTATACATTTTCCATTGCCCATTGTAATTTTACATTAAGGGGAGAAGAGAGTGATGGCGATGAACAATTCGTACAACAACTTGCAGAAAATTACCAGGCAGGTTTTTTTGTGCAGCATTTTGCAACAGAAAAATATGCCGAAGAAAACAAACTCAGCATCCAGGTAGCGGCACGGGAGCTCAGGTACAATTGGTTTGCATCAATCATCAATCCGGCAACCGGGCTACCTTTCGAATACCTGGTTACGGCACACCACGCCAACGACAATATTGAAACCGTTCTCATTAATTTTTTTAAAGGAACCGGTATCGCCGGGTTAACCGGTATTCAGCCCATCAGCGGGAAAAAGCAAAAGATTGTACGGCCGTTGTTGTTCGCAAAAAAAGAAGATTTACATGAATTTGCCCGCCAACATTCACTGTCTTTCCGTAACGATTCATCGAACGAGAGCAATAAATACACCCGTAATTTTTTCAGGAATGAAATTATTCCCCAGGTGCAAAAAGTGTTTCCCAAAGCAACGGATAACCTGTTAGACAATATAGAACGTTTTACCGACGCTTATATATTATACGAACAGGCACTATCTTCCATTCAGCGCAAGCTTGTTTTTAAAAAAGGGAATGAACATCATTTGCCTGTTTTGAAATTGCTGAAAACACCGGCTTTGTCAACCGTACTGTATGAGCTTACCAAAACATTTGGATTTACTCCCGGCCAGCTTACCGGGATTACACATCTCTTACACAGTGAATCCGGCAGGTATATCGATTCGCACACACACCGTATCCTGCGCAACCGCAACTGGCTGATTATTGCTGCACTCAACCGCAACGACCAGGATCATTTTCTTATCCGGGAAAATGATAGCCAGGTTCAGTTTTCCAACTTCATACTTTCCGTTACGCATGCTGAAAAAGCATCAAAGATTGAAGACAACCCGGCTATTGCCCAACTGGATGCAGCCACAATCCAATTCCCGCTTTTACTGCGCAGGTGGAAACAGGGCGACTACTTTTACCCGCTGGGAATGAATAAAAAGAAAAAGCTGAGTCGCTTTTTTATAGACCGTAAATTGTCGATTACTGAAAAAGAAAATACCTGGGTTGTAGAGATGAACAAAAAGATCATCTGGGTGGCAGGTCAGCGGATTGATGATCGTTTTAAGCTAACCGGCAAGACTACTGCTGTACTGCGTTTGTCCTTAACCGTTTCCAAATAAACTTGGATGTTTCAATTGTTCTTTAATGATATTGAAAATGGCCGGGTTTCGCACAGCGATCAATACAAGCGTAAATCCCAGTCCGAATAATGCACCCCATAAATGCGCATTGTGGTTGATATTGTCTCTGCCTCTTTTATCCATATACACACAATATACAATGAACAATACGGCATATAACGCAGCGGATAATTTTAAAGCACCATAAATATAAATGCTCGACCAGGGATCAAACACAACAGAGGCAAATACAATGGCAGATACAGCGCCCGAAGCACCCAGAGCCCGGTAACCATAGTCGTCTTTATGCCTGAAGTAGGAAGGCAGATCGGCAACGATCATTCCCAGAAAGTACAACAACAGGTAAGACAGGTTACCGCCCAATCCGCCCACGGCAAAAATGGCTTCAATATTTCTTCCGAAGAAAAATAAGGTAAACATGTTGAATATAAGATGCATCCAGTCGGCATGTAAAAATCCAGAAGTAACCAACCGGTAAAATTGATTATTCCTTTTTATATAGTAAGGCCACATGATCGTTTTATCAACAAGTTCCCGGTTGGAAAATCCCACGAAGGAAAACAAAACATTGGCTGCAATGAGCAGAATGGTAACAGGAGCGTCGGAAAAATTCATTACTGTGTTTTAGATAAAAAATTATGTAGATAAAGATAACGGCTTTAAAAAATATTCTGGTCCCGAATGTAAAAGGAATTGTTAAGTAGTAAAGATTTGCATGTGGTAAAATCTATTGTGCTGCTATTGATGATGATATTTTTCATTACGGATAATGCTGCAGGCACGATATACCTGTTCTGCAAGGATAAGCCGCACCAGTTGATGCGGAAATACAAGTGCCGACAAACTCCAGCTAAAATCAGCTCTTTTAAAAACAGCATCGCTTACACCAAACGCACCGCCAATAAGAAATACAATATTCTTCTCACTTTCATTGGCTCTTTGCTGAATAAAGGAGGCTAATCCTTCACTGCTGAGTTGTTTCCCTCTTTCATCCAGTAATACCAGGTAATCCTCTTTTTTTAATGATGAGAGAATAGATTCTGCTTCTTTTGCTTTTTGTTCTGATGCCGGCATACTTCCTGTATTTTTAGGGACAGGAATGATATTCCATTGCAGCGGATAATAATTGCCGATCCGTTTAGTAAACAAATCAATACCTTCCTTTACATAAGGTTCGTGCGCTTTACCCACCGACCAGAATTGTAATTTCATACTGCAATATCCTCAAATTTTTTTTGTTCCTCATTTGCAGCGCAAAGGCTAACAATTCAATCTTACTCTTTTAAATGGATAACCGGTAAATTGTTCCTGCAGGGAATAACTACATTTACTCAGAATTTTGGTTATATGAACAGCAGGCAATTTTTTATGGGTATGGCGGTAGTTGTTTTTGCAGTACTGCTGCATTGCAAAAGTATAGCCCAGTCTATGCCAGCCGCAGTAAAACCCATACAGCAGGAAAAGATTTTTGTTCACTTCGATAAACCGTTTTACACTGCAGGCGAATCGATCTGGTTCAAGGCTTATCTATACAGTAACGGCCATCCTTCCTTAATGAGTGATGAGTTATACCTCCAGTTGGAAAATGCATCGGGAATAGCCGTCTTACAACAAAAATATCCAATCATTGGCGCAACGGTGCCGGGGCAACTTATCCTGCCCGACAGTTTACCCCAGGGATATTATTCCGTGAAGGCAACCACAAAAACAATTGCTAACCACACGCCCGACTTTACCTGTAATAGAAATGTTTTTGTTTTTAACAACGCCTATGTACAAAAAACTCCGGAGAAAAAATCGGCAGTACTACTACAGTTTTTCCCGGAAAGCGGTCATCTCATTGATAAAATTCGAACACAGGTGGCATTTAAAGCAACGGATGAATCCGGAAACCCTGTAGACGTTTCAGGTGTGATCAGGTCTGACAGTACCAATGTGGTTGCTGAATTCAGATCCTTACACGACGGAATAGGTAAAACATCTTTCACGCCTCATACCGGCGATAGTTTGGTTGCAGAAATTGTATTCAATGGTAAGACTTTCAAATTTTCATTACCTCCTGTAATTCTTTCCGGTGTAAATCTTTCTGTAAAAGACGGAGATACGGCTAAAACGTACACGGTTACACGAAGCCGGAACGAAGCGGTGTTGTTTGATACGGTGCGGATGATTGTAAAGCTGAATAATGATACGGTGTATGAAAGCAGGATAGGATTTGGAAACGACAGGGTATTGTCGGGAACACTGAGTACAAAAAATATAAGATCCGGTATCCTGCATTTCATCCTGTTATCCGGGAACAATGTGCCGCTTGCAGAAAGATTATCATTTGTAAACAATCGTGAGTATCTGTTAACACCTGAACTTCTTGAATTGAAAAGAGACAGCAGTAAGAAAGGATACAATAATTTTTCAATACAGTTTAAAGATAGTGTGCAGCGAAGTTTTTCTGTAGCTGTTACTGACGGAAGGTTATTTGATTATCCTGACAAAGAGAATATTTGTTCGGGCTTATTGCTGAGTTCAGATATACGGGGAAATATTTTTAACCCGGGTTATTATTTTGAAAGCGATGACGCCATTCACCGGCTGGCACTGGATAATTTACTGCTTACGCAAGGCTGGACGAGATACAATTGGACCTCGAGCCAACTTAGCAATAACTCCTCAAATGAACCTGGCCATTTTTTGTTGTCGCTCAGTGGAACTGTTGTACACCAGGGTAACAATAAGCCGGCAGGAGAAGGATTGCTTACACTTACTATTATTACCGGCGATTCAGCAATGCTGTCAGTAGAAGCTAAAGTGGATGCAGAAGGCAAATTCACTGCAGATTCCTTATTGTTTTACGGTACCGCAAAAGCATTTTATAGTTATATAACGTTATCGGGTAAGCGCATTCCTGTTAACATAGAATTGAATAAAGAACAGGATTTTTATTTTCCGGGAACACCCGTAGCCATTGCAACTGGCATTTCAACCGGAAGAGATCAAACTCCCGCAGCGGGTTTTACGCAGTGCTATGTGCAAACTTCCTATTTCGAAGGGAAGTACAAGCAGTTGGAAACAGTATTCCTGAAAGCAAAATTTAAAAGGCCTGAAGATAAACTCAATGAAAAATATGCAAGTGCTGTTTTCAGGAACACAGGTAAATTGGTAGTAGATAATATCAATCACCCGGTGTCCAATCCTTCTATCGACGTTATCAACTACGCTCTGCTTAATATTCGCAACCTGGCGTACGACAACGATCAGAAATCCCTGGTAAACAGGAAAAACTTCAGTCTTCAAACGAAAAAAAACTGGATGGTAGAAACCATTGTAGATGAAGCGGTATCCAATGTTGAAATTGCCCGAACCATTACGATGGATAAAGTAGCCATGATCAAATTTTATGAAACAGGATTTATAGGTGTAGGTACCCAGGCCCCCGGCGGCGCATTGGCTATCTACCTTAAAAAATATGATGACATACAAACACCGGATCCCGGGAAAAAATACCTGCTGATAAATGGGTACACGATGGTACAGGATTTTTATAACCCAAACTATAGTACGCCGGCTTTTGCATCTATACCAGATGAACGCTCAACTTTATATTGGAATACAACCGTTACCAATTCGCCTAACACTTCAGTAAGTTTTTATAACAACGACTATTCAAAAAAACTTAGTCTCGTTGTGCAGGGCTTTGATGCAACAGGTAAACTAATTTATCTTGAAAAACTCATCAACTAGCGTGTGTCATGGTACAGGATAGAAAATGCAACCCGGCAGCTTACCATACGTATGTATGTATCGGCATCTGTATCAAAAAATAAATTTATTGAGTATCTTTATCTGAATCAATGAAAGCTGTTTGTAATACAAGTAAGTGGCGTAGGAGAGTTAATACCCGGATAATAATATTCCTGTTTTTCTTTTTTATTCACCATATTTCTTTTAGCCAGTGTCCCGCTAATATCGATTTTGAAAGCGGAACTTTTGACGGCTGGAATTGTTGGGTGGGTAGTGTTTCCGATTTTAACGGCGTTAATAATATTTCCCTGCATTTAACGCAGGGCCCTGTTGCCGGGCAACATACCATGCTGTCTTCAGTTCCCGGGGATGGCCTGGATGAATATGGCGGCTTCCCGAAAAATTGCCCTAATGGAAGCGGCCACTCGGTAAAACTTGGCAATGACCAGGCCGGAGGTTTTGCGGAAGGATTGTCCTACCAGTTCACTGTTCCCTTAACATCAAATAAATTTACGCTTACCTATAGTTATGCAGTTGTATTTGAAGATCCGGGACATAACCCCGAGAAGCAACCGCGGCTGGAAGTAGAAGTATGGGATGTTACGGCCGAAGAAATGATTGATTGTTTTTCGTTTGAATACATTGCTGTGGGCGGACTACCCGGCTTCCAGGTTTCACCGGTGCAACCGCACACCTCGCCTGTATTGTATAAAGACTGGACAACGAACACCATTTACCTTAATGGCTACGAAGGCAAAACCATAATGTTGTTTTTTAAAACGGCCGATTGTACGTATGCGATCCATTTTGGTTATGCGTATTTAGATGTAAGTTCCCGTTGCGATAATTCAATTGCTGGTGAAACATTTTGTGCACAGGATACAGCCATAAATGTTAACGGCCCTTCAGGGTATCAGCAGTACAATTGGTTTAATAATAATTTTACACAGCTTTTAGGTACACAGCAAATACTTCATCTTGAACCACCACCAGCAGCAGGTACGCATTTGCAATTGGAAATGATCCCATTTCCGGGTTATGGCTGCAGAGATACACTCGATGTTGAACTGCAGGATACCTTAACAGCGGTTGCCAATGCCGGTCCCGATCTCGTATCCTGTAATCTGGCACCGGTGCAATTAGGTGTGCCCGCAGTGGGGGGGATGCAGTATTCCTGGAATACCAATTACGGTTTTTACAGTAGTAACACGGTATCAAATCCAGTTGTATTACCATCCACAGATACCAGCTATATTCTAACCATGCAAAGTGAAGGTGGTGGATGTTTTAGCAGGGATACAGTTCATGTGCTGGTGAGGAATATCAACAATACACTTCAATTATCCGGAGATCAAAAACATTGCATGGGCAACGGACCCGATCCCGTTTTAAGTGTATCTCCCGTAAACCAGGTGCAATGGTACAAAGATGATCTGCCAATACCCGGAGCCAACCAGTTAACCTATACTGTCAGGTCATCGGGCGTGTACAGTGCGGCACTTACCAGCAACGTTTGCAGTAACGCACTTCGTACACCCGGGATCGTTATGACAATAGATACAGCGCTGCAGGGCATTACATACCCTCCATTGGATATCGCCTATAATTTTTCATACAGGCTGCAGGCGAGAGGAAATAATTTTGCGAATAGTGTAACCTGGACGCCGGCAACAAATCTTGATGACAGTCACCGTTTCGCCCCATATTTCAGGGGAATTACACCACAGTTATACACGATAGAATTAAAAACAGGTGCAGGTTGTACCACGGTGGATACTCAATATGTAAAAACACATAAGGAAATTGCGTTGTATGTACCATCTGTATTTACGCCCGATGGTGATGGAATAAATGATTACCTGAGACCGCTGCTGCTTGGCTTTGATAAATTAAAATATTTCAGGATATACAATCGTTGGGGAAAATTGATATTCGAATCTAACAACGAACTGCCGGGATGGAACGGTCGTATCGGCAATGTGGTCCAGGAAACTCAATCCGTAGTATGGATATTGGAAGCAACAGATATGGATGGTCACGTTCATTTCAAAAAAGGAACTACACTTTTATTAAGATAATATGAAATCCTGCGTAAGCATGTAAGTCGGTATGCGATTTGCTTATTTGTTTATACAAAAAATAAATAAGATGAAAAGAAACCTGGGTATATTAATCGGACTAACTGCTGTTGCTGTTGCAGGAATAATCATTTACAGGAACAGGAAACAAATGAATGAAAATGGTGAACTCGACAGATTAAAAAGAGTATCGGACGAAGGATATGAAACAGCTCATGACGTACTGTTTCCAAAAAGAA
The DNA here is from genome assembly GCA_018268085.1 of Bacteroidota bacterium. Lineage (GTDB taxonomy): Bacteria > Bacteroidota > Bacteroidia > Chitinophagales > Chitinophagaceae > Ferruginibacter. The sequence goes on along the minus strand of JAFDXE010000012.1, from coordinate 42,281 downwards.
GAGACAAGAAAAGCGGGCTGAGGTTTGGCCCGGTGATCCCGAACAATTAATCATTGCAAGTATATTTCTGAAACAACACCTGGAACTCCGGGTGTTTTTTTTATGTTGATATTATTAAATATGGATTAAACGTACGTGATTTTAAAAAGTCTAATTTTACCCAACTCATCATCTTTAATTAATCTACGTCATGATTCCGGCGATGTTACGTTTTTCCAAATTCGTTGCGGCAACGATTATTTTTATTTCATTATTTGCATTTGTAAAAGATCCTGCCCGAATACAAAACGATATAACTTTTAAGTTTCCTTATAAAGAAGCCGGTTTAACAGAAAGACAGGCAGCCGCACATTTGCTGAATCGGTTTTCATTCGGGCCAACACCACAACTGGTAGATGAAGTGGTAAAAACAGGATTGGAGAAATGGTTTATGCAACAGTTGGATGGTAAAATTCCGGATGAAGCCCTACAGAAAAGACTCTCGGCTTATGATGCATTGAATCTTTCCAATACGGAAGCCAATAAATTATTCCCACGCCCCATTGATGTATTACGTATGGCCAGAGAAGATGGCGTAATACCTAAGGATTCGGCAACAGATGAAGAACGGAAACTTTATAAGAAAGAGTTGGCTGCCTATGTGAAAGAAAAAAACTTTCGTCGCCAACCCGAATTGTATCGCCAGTTTATTGCAGCAAAGATTTTAAGAGCAACTTATTCAAACAACCAGTTGCAGGAAGTGATGACCGATTTCTGGTTTAATCACTTCAATGTTTCACTAACGAAGAGAGATTGCGCCATGTTTATCCCGGCATTTGAACGGGATGTTATTCGTCCGAATGCAACAGGAAAATTTGAAGAGCTGTTAATAGCTACGGCAAAATCTCCTGCCATGTTGATGTATCTCGATAATTTTAATAGTGCGGCCACTGCTGATGAAACGAATGATGAAAGAATGAAACGGCGTTTACAAAAGTTGAGTGAATCGATGGATGATTCTGCCAAAGCGCAGATGATGCAGCGCTTACAGCAAAGGAGAAAGAACCAGGGATTAAACGAAAATTATGCAAGGGAAGTGATGGAACTGCACACATTGGGCGTTGATGGTGGTTATTCGCAATCGGATGTAACGAACGCGGCAAAAATTTTAACAGGGTGGACTATCTACCCGTTTGAAAATAGTGTAGGTAAAGGAATCAGGAATGTTATTGAAAAGATGGATGAAACACAACTGAAGAATAACGGATTTATACATGAAGGCGATTTTTTGTTTGCCATGAACCGGCATGATAAAGCAGAGAAAACAGTATTGGGTAAAAAGTTTGTTGCAGGCGCCGGGTATGAAGAAGGAATTGCGTTACTTAAAATGCTGGCGCATCATCCATCAACAGCAATGTTTATTTCAAAGAAACTGGCTGCGAGGTTTGTTACCGATGAACCGCCTGTAACCCTTGTACAAAAAATGGCAAAAACATTTACTGAAAAAGAGGGGGATATCAGGCAGGTGCTGATCACTATGGTATCATCAAAAGAATTTTGGGACAAATCAGCTATGCGTGAAAAAACGAAATCGCCGTTTGAGTTAGTAATAAGTACCGTGCGGGCATTGAACGCCGACGTTCAGCAGCCTTACCAGTTGTTTAACTGGATGGACAAGATGGGACAAAAGATATATTATTTCCAGGCGCCCACGGGTTTCCCGGACAGGGCCCAATATTGGATAAACACAGGGGCTTTATTAAACAGGATGAATTTCGGATTGGCCATTGCTGCCAACCAGGTACGTGGAGTAAAAACAAATTTACTTGATCTGAACAATCATCATGAACCTGAAAGTGCGGGTGATGCATTGGTAACCTATGGCAAAATTATGATGCCCGAAAGAGATCTCACGGCTACGATTAAACGATTGTCGCCGATGCTTACCCAACCGTTGTTGAAACCAGATGTTGGTAATGCGGCTGGTAAAACAGGGAGCATTAAAGAACCTAAGCAAATTTCCGATGAATCGTTGGTAGAAGACGCCATGAAAGAAAATGAAGGTAATAACAATGAAAATATGCAGGGTGGGGCAGATAAAACAAATATGATGGCGCAGGTGGTAGGTATTATCATTGGTTCACCGGAATTCCAAAGACGTTAAAAATGAACTATAACATGACATCAAGAAGAGCCTTTATTAAGTCGGGCGGACTGGCCTTGTTTGGGATTGGTTTTGGCGGTGTGCCGGCCTTTGTTGCAAAGGCTGCTGCAGTAAAAAAAATGTCGCGGCTATATAAGAAAAATAAAATACTGGTATGCATATTTCAAAGAGGTGCAATGGATGGTTTGATGGCTGTTCCTTTATTCAATGATGCATATCTTAAAAGTGCAAGACCTTCCTTATTTATGTCGGCTGCAAAAGATACTAAAACGGCTCCGGTAATCGATCTTGATGGAACTTTTGGCCTTCATCCGAATATGAAATCATTGGAACCGTTGTTTCGGAGCAAACAACTGGCCATTGTACATGGAGTTGGTTCACCCAATAACACCCGTTCTCATTTTGATGCGCAGGATTATATGGAATCAGGCACGCCGTTTACAAAAAGTACGGATACAGGCTGGCTGAACAGGGCAAGTGGCTTATTAGGACATGACGGAAGTCCGTTCCGTGCGGTAAGTCTTACCAATTCAATGCCCCGGTCTTTTTATGGATATAATCCCTCTATCGCCATCAGTAATCTCCAGGATTTTGCGCTACAGATGAAAAGCAACCCGCTGGCTGCAAATGCAACGGCGAAAAGTTTTGAAGACCTGTACGACCAGGCTTCGTCTGGCTTGTTAAAGCAAACCGGCAAAGAAACCTTTGATGCGGTTAAAATGCTTGATAACCTGGATACGAAGAATTATACACCTGCTAACGGTGCCGAATACCCGGCAAGCCCGTTGGGAAATGCATTGAAACAAATTGCACAGTTAATTAAGCTGGACATAGGATTGGAGATCGGTTTTGCAGAATCAGGAGGATGGGATACTCATTATAACCAGGGTACAGAAAATGGAACCTTTGGTCGCAATATTCTCGACTTTAGTAATAGTATTGCTGCATTCTGGACAGACCTTGGCAGTTTGCAGGATGATGTTACCTTGATGACAATGACAGAATTCGGACGTACCGTAAAACAAAATGGAAGTGGTGGCACCGATCACGGAAGAGGTTCCTGCGGTTTTATTTTGGGTAATGATGTTAGTGGTGGAAAAGTTCATGGCATCGTACATCCACTGGCAATTGAGAACCTGGAAGATGGAAGAGACCTTGCCGTTACTACCGATTTCAGGGCAGTATTCAGCGAAGTTGCAGATCGACATCTAAATATAAATAATGATGCGGTTTTGTTTCCTGGTTGGGAAGGGAAGAAACCTGGAGTGATGCGGTGATTGCTGGTTTGCTAATTGGCATATATGTTTATTCGCTGGGTGATCCGGATTTTTTTTGAGATAGGATATACAAAGTACTTATTGATGTATATACTGAATGCTGATTAAATAGAAGTGTAGCCGTAACAAACCTTTCAATATAAAAATTCTATTCCTTGAACTATGATAGTTCCTTTATGATCTTCTTATATCGGCTCTTGTTGAAAATTCCCTGCACAAACTTTAACGCTCCGAAAATAATGGAAGTCCAGGCTATTATATAAGCAGCCCTGTTGGCGTGCATTGTTAATGGTAAAAATGTAATGGCAACACCGCTCGAACAAAACAATACCCCCAATAAAAAGTCGAAATCTGCTTTCTTTAATTTTTGTGCCGCTATTTGTCTTGCAGTATTTATCAGTTTGTGTACGATCGTTTCTTCAGTGCCGTTAGTTATAAGAGCTGCTTCAATCAACTGCCTGGTTTTTCCATTCTCTATTTCTTCCAGTATCTCATAAATTATTTCAGAAGAATACCCTTCATGTAATTCTTCATAAACAGTAAGAGGAGCGTCAGGGGATGTTGCTGTATCAATGGAAAGTTGTCTTTTTCTTAATTCTGTGAAGAGAAGTGCCTGGCTTTCTACAGGCAGGTTAAATAATTCATTTCTTGCAAAGGATAGTAACTCACTGTCTGCCATAGACGCATATTTTTCTATTACTACTTCGCTGTTTACCGTATTATTCATCCAGAAATAATTGAGGGTTTCTTAACAGTATTTTATTATTTGGAATTTAAATCTTTCATACCCGGTAATGTCTGAAATATAGATTGTATAACACTAAAAATTATTATTTATGAAAAAGATTATCGAATCCATTCAAAGCTTTTTTAGTATTGACAATGGTTATACTGTTTTACCCGGCAATATTTAAAATTAGAACTTATCTGGTTAACGGGAAGATATAGGCTGATGGTTTGTTGTTTGTTTTTTACTTTGAGGACACGGGGTTCATGGAAACATGAACCTCTTTTTATTCAGGGATGTTCATAAAAAAAACTACCTGGAATTTCCAGGTAGTTTTTGATTTCAAGAGGATATAATGAATATATAAAATCGGGGGTTTTTAAATAAAATGTGGTTAACTGAATAATCCGCCTTTTTTCAATTCTTTGGTTCCCTGGCCGATCAGGAATCCATTCTGGTAAATCTGAATTTTATATGCACCAGTCTGAAAATGTGATCCTGGTTCAAATGAAAAAGCTACATTTTTTGTTTTAGCTGTTTCAAGGTCTACCGGAACTTTAGCCGTATATGTTTTATCACCTTCTTCACGTGTTGCAAAAGATCCGGTTGCAGGACCTGAAGTAATTGGCTTACCATCTGGGCCGATCACAAGAACATAAATATCTGTGCTTCCTGGTGTAATAATCCTGTTTGCAACATCAAAGCTTACTACCATTTTATCTACGCGTTTAGCAGTAGAAGATACTTTTTCTTTTCCGTTACGTTTAACGTTAATTGGAGTGATTACAATATTTGAAGCATTTAAAGTAGATGCAACATCAACTTTCTTTTCCAGATCCTGTTTAATTCCGGTGGTGGTAGCAAGGTCCTGGGTTAATTTTTCTTTATCGGCGGTTAAAGCAATTTTTTCTTCTCCGAGTTGTTGATTCTCCTGGGTTAAACGGGCAATTTCCTGTTCCATTCCTGTAATCTTTTCGTTCAGGGAGGCAATCAATTTTTTAGCCCTGCCCAATTCCGCAGCAGTAGCATTTTTCTTATTTAAAATAGTACGGATTTCTTCTTTATTCTTTGCAATCTCTGCATTTTTAGTTGCCAGTTCAGCATTCAGTCCGTTGGTAACTGTTCCCATGGAATCCAAACGGGCTAAAGACGCATCAAAACTCGACTGCAGATTACTTTTTTCGGTAGTGATAGTGGCTATCTGAACTTCCTGCTGATCGATTTTAGCGCTTTTATTGCTTCTGTCGTAAGCTAAAAATCCGGCGGTGGCAACTAATGCAACTGATAAAACTCCAATGATAGCATTTTTATAATTTTTTTTGCTACCAGGCTGATTCTCGATGGTTGCCGAAGGGGTGTTTGATGTGCTCATGATGAAATAATTTTAAATGGTTAATGGTTTTGTTCAGTTGGAATTATTGATTTTTTTTAATCCGGGCAGCCAAAATTCCAAAACTATGCCACAATTAGTTTCTCTGCCCAAGCCAGGCAATTTTCTGAAGCCTGGTTACAGTCTAAAAATGATTTTAAATAATTGAAAATCAATTGTAAATAAATTAAAAAAAATAATATAAAAAATAATGTTGCACTTCCAACTGTTATCAATTGTTACCCCTTAATAGTTTTAAAATAAACGGCATTTGCTTTGAACTTAAGCAAGAGTTTTATTAAATTTATACACGCTTACAAGTACAATTCTCTTCAATTCCTCTGAACGATCCGGTGTTTGGATTTCTCATCTCACACACGTTATCCATTTATCCCTTTACAGTAGTTTTTAAGAAAAGCCCTGTTTTAGTTATACCCCTTTTTCAAAAGGAGAACAACTGATTACGGATTTATTTGCTTACTCAAACACGAAGATTATGGAAACTATTTACGAAGCTTACACTAAAGTAGCACAGGGGAGAACCTGGTATTGCGTCAAGAAATATGTTCGGTTTCCCGAGTACGAAAATGTTGACGATATCAGGGAGGGCTTTGGAATGCATACCGATTTCAGAAAAGCTTGCAGTATCGCAGGTATCTATAATAATGAAATTCGGGCAAGGCTATGGAAAGACGTACAAGCTACCGCTCCTACAGGAAAAATTATAGAGATGAAACCCGGGCAACACGTGTTTTCCAAACGAATTGGTATGTGGCTCGATAATAAAAGATTATTTGCCAAGCAATCTTTTGCGGGTTTATTTAAAACGGGGGGAATTTAGCATTTATAACTTCTCAAACTTTACAATCCGGTTCGTTAACCGGTTTTCTGATACTCAGTATTACTAATGATGTGTTGCCGTTTAAACATTATTTTTTTCCTGAAAGGTTGTTTAACGTAAATTGGTAGCCCAAACAAAATTAGTATATGAAAAAAATATTTTCGTTCGCAACAATGGTTGCATTTTTATTCGTTGGACTCAATGCTTTTGCCCAGAAAACGGAAGATAAAAGCAAACGTCCGAGCCCGCCTGCAATAGCTTCCGAAACCATTGCATCCGGAGCTGTTGTGCATATTGATTATAGCCAGCCTTCTGTAAAAGGCAGGAAGATCGGCGAAGCTCTTGAACCAAAAGAAGGGCAGGTATGGCGTACCGGAGCCAATGAAGCTACCGTATTTGAAGTGAGCAAGGATGTAAAAATCAATGGACAAACGCTGTCGGCTGGTAAATATGCCTTGTTCAGTTTGGTAGAAAAAGATGACTGGACTTTCATTTTTAATAAGACCTGGAATCAATGGGGCGCCTACGATTATAAAGAAGCGGATGATGCATTACGGGTAAAGGTTAAACCAGGTAAAGGAACCTTTTCTGAGAAGATGACTTTTACAGTGAATAAAAACGGTAAGGTTACTTTAAACTGGGGAGATATTGAAGTTGGATTTGAAGTAAAATAATGAAATCTGATAATGAATGTAAAATGCCCGGTTATGCCGGGCATTTTTTATAGTATGATTTTGATCATGGATTATATTGAGTGGATATTTAAATTCATAAAGTTATTGAGCGGTAAAAAACTATTTTGATCTGAAAAAATAATATTCACATTGTACATTTGTATTTACTAAAACTAACTACTATGACTATTCGTAAATCTGTATTTTTATTAGGCATCGCTTTGGTTACTTTATTTTCCGGTTTTAAGAATCAGGATACCTGTAACCCGATAACCAGCGCCGAATTAAAAACAATGTTGCAGCAATTAGGTTATGAAGTAAAAGATATAGAAGCAAGTGTCGGTAAAGAAAAGTACTCAATAACTATGACTACGGGAGGGCTTGATATCCCGATAGCCCTTGAATTGAGTTCCAGTACAAAATATATCTGGCTAACTGTTTACCTGGCAATGGCCGATGCCTCCAATGGATCAAAATCATTTGGATTACTTCAACAAAACGGACTGATACAGCCGTCCCAGTTTTACATTACATCATCTGGAAAATTAATGATTGGCTTGCCGGTAGAAAATAAAGCAGTCAGCAATGCGGTGTTAAGAGAAAAGCTTGATCTGCTTTCTTCTAAAGTAAACGGTACTAAATCTTACTGGCAATAGTTTCATTACTCACCCACAAAATACCATGTGAATTTTCATTGTGTCGATAATCTGTGATACATTCAGTTTCATATTTTAAATCAATGAGTAAAAAAGCAGATTGGTTCTTTATGAAAGAATCGAAATGGAAGGAATCTTATCTTGCCTTACGGGATATTATACTTAACTGTTCGCTTACAGAAGATTTGAAATGGGGTTGCCCATGCTACACTCATAATGGTAAGAACATTGTGCTTATCCACGGGTTTAAGGAATATTGTGCAATATTGTTCATGCAGGGAGCATTGCTAAAGGATTCAAAAAAATTACTGATTCAGCAAACTGTAAATGTACAAGCTGCCAGGCAAATGCGCTTTACTGATGCTTTACAGGTGCATAAACTAAAAACTGTAATTGTATCTTATATAAAAGAAGCCATTCAAAATGAAGAATCAGGCAGGAAAGTGGTGTTGAAGAAATTAAATGAATATCCTGTTCCTGCCGAATTTGAAAAAGTATTAAAGAATATTCCTGGTTTGAAAAAGGCTTTCGCATCTCTTACTCCCGGCCGGCAAAAAGCCTACCTTTTCTATTTTCGCTCAGCAAAGCTGTCGGTAACACGTGAAGGTCGCATTAAAAAATATATCCCCAAAATACTTGAAGGGAAAGGATTGGAAGATTAAAGTATTCTTATTAAGTTCTGCTCTTGCAGAACTTAATTTTTGATGTTGATCCGGATTATTAATCCGGGGTATAAATGGTATATTTAAAGCGTTGAAAAAAGATATTTCCCAATCAACAATACTATATGATTTTACAATACAGTTTATCAGAAAGCGATTACCTGGATCATTTGCTATTTAATGCGGCTGTTTCTGAAAAAATAAAAAAGAAAAGAATTAAAAACAGAATATTCGTAACAGCTATTTTTATTTTATTAAGTATTGTGTTTCTACTGGCAAAAGAACAAACATTGTGTTATGCAAGTCTGCTGCTGGCTGTTTTTTCTTTTATTTTTTATCCATTGTATGAAAGCCGTCAATACCGTAAATTTTACCAGCAACAGGTTACTACTGCATATAACAAAATGACTTCACATGATTGCAGCCTGCTGGTTTCTGAAGATCTTATACGCATAACAGATACTTCAGGTGAGCATACGCTCAATTTATCCGAATTAGAAAAAATCATTGAAAGAAACAGGTATTTTTATCTTCAGTTCAAAAGTAGCGGAACCATTATCATTCCTAAAAATAAAATTAAGAATGTGGAAATATTACGTTCTGAATTGCAATACCTGGCTGTAAAATTAAATATTGATTTTACAGCCGATTTTATTTCATCCTGGAAATAGGAAAATCCGGTAATACCTGCTGTTTATGGTAACTGTTATTTAATGTCTGTTGCCGGTTTGTCAATTCTTTGTGGCTGCCTGCAAATTCTCCAATAATCGATAATAATTTTTACGACATCTCTTAGCTCCTTGTGCGTGTTGTTCTTCTGGAAAAATCCCTGGACGGTTGTATTTTTATATGCTTCGTTTACAGCATATTGAGATACATAAGTAGTATAGAAAATAAAAGGGATACCCATTGATCTCAAACGATGGTTATTGTCGAGTTCCTTCTTAAACTCTATACCGTTTTGTCTGGGGAGATTAACATCGCACAGGATAATAAAAGGATCTTTCGTGGTGTTCAGTAAAAATTCGTAAGCATCGGGGCCATTATCAAAGAATATCAGTTCATTCATCACGTTCGCTTCCTTTAATGCAATTTCAAGTGTAAAGCGATCATCCATGTCATCTTCAATAATTATTATCGGACCATGTTTGGGCATAGGCAAAGATTTTCTGCACAAAAATCAAATACCATGCTAATGTTTAAACACAAAATTCAATTGTTGATGAATATGAGTAAAATCTGAAAGTAAATAAATGATTTAAAGATAAAATTGCCCGTGAATATTTACATCTGCCGTTTTCGCTCTCCTGATTTATAGCGTAGGGTCATTGAAAGTGTCTCCCTTTCTAATGTCACCCGTTTGAAAACCTTTTTTAAACCAGTACACTCTTTGTTGTGAAGTGCCATGCGTAAAAGATTCGGGAACTACATATCCCTGCGCTTTCTTTTGAAGCGCATCATCGCCAATTGCGTTGGCTGCAGTAAGGGCTTCGTCAATGTCACCCGCGTCAATAATGCTTCTGCCTTTTGCATTTGTTAAATTTTGTGCATGGCTTGCCCAAACCCCGGCATAAAAATCAGCCTGTAATTCCAATTTTACAGAATACTTGTTATATTCTTCTTCACTCAAACGGGCACGGAGGCGCTGCATTTTATCAGAAGTGCCCATTAATTTCTGGATGTGATGACCAACTTCATGTGCTACTACGTATGCCATTGCAAAATCGCCCGGTGCATTAAACTGTGTTTGTAATTCCTGGTAAAAAGACAGATCGATATATAACTTCATATCTCCAGGGCAATAGAACGGGCCTGTGGCCGAACTTGCATTACCGCAAGCGGATTCAACGCCGTCGCGGAATAGCACGAGCGTTGGAACCGTGTACTGTTCACCGTTATCGGTAAATATTTTAGACCAAACGTCTTCTGTTACACCCAGCACTTTCTTTACAAAAGAAGCCCTTTCATCATCGGCAGCCTGTTCTTCAGGTGAAAGTTGCGACTGTGCAGATTGTTCCTGTTGCTGCTGTATGTTTGGTAACTGGATCGCCTGGTCTCCATTACCACTCAGGAGCATGTTAACAATCAGTACAATTACGCCTATTAATCCGCCACCGGCAATTAATTTTTTACCCCCCGACATTCCCCTGCGGTCTTCAACATTATCGCTTTCACGTCTTCCGTCTAGTTGCATATTATTGTTTTAATGGTTAATGTTGTAATTGCCGGCACGGCCAGCTTGTATTTTTAATAAAGATATTTATTTTGGGTGATCGCAACATCAGTTTACGGATCGGGAATAAAAATTTTCTTAATTATACGAGGTGTGCTTTCAAAACAGAATTACAGGCTGAAATTATACCACTTAAAAGAAGCAAATAATTATTCAATCGATTAAATTGGTCTTTTTTATACATTACACACTGAAAAGTTAAAGGCTTGAAAAATTCAATCACTAAAAATCGAAAAAGTACTAGGTTGGTAAAACTGTTAGCCGGAATCCTATTCGTATTGCATTTCCCTTCAGTACTAGCACAGAAATTCGTTGAAACCCGTGGACAGCAATTCTTTCTTCATGAGAAACCGCTGTATTATGTGGGTACAAATTACTGGTATGGACCAACACTCGGTCTGGAAAAAAATAATAAAAAAGGAATAGACCGGTTGCGTGCTGAACTGGATTTTCTGAAAGCGAACGGTGTTACCAATCTTCGTGTGTTGGCAGGCGCAGAAGGAGAGGGGTTGGTAGCCGGCACTGATCGTGTTAAACCTCCGCTTCAGAAGAAAAAGTCGGTGTTTGATAAAAAATACCTGCAAGGAATGGATGTGCTGCTAACAGAAATGGGTAAACGAAATATGAAAGCGGTTATTTTTCTGAGTAATAACTGGGAATGGAGTGGCGGGTTTTTGCAATACCTTGAGTGGAACGGCATGATACCTGATTCAATATTCAGAAATAAAATGAATTGGGATGAAACAAGAGACCTGGTGAGTAAATTCTATAGTTGTGATGATTGTAAACGCAATTATCTCGAACAGGTTAGCTTCGTTATTAACCGGGTAAACAGCGTAACCGGTTTAAAGTATATTGATGATCCTGCTATTATGGCCTGGGAGCTAGCCAATGAACCAAGGCCAATGCGGCCGTCGGCTATTGAGCAATATAAACAATGGATTGAAGCAACTGCCCGGTTCATCAAATCAAAAGATAAACAGCACCTGGTTACAATTGGTACCGAAGGATATATTGGTACGGAAAACAAGGAAGTATATGAAGCTATCCATGCGTTGCCGGAAATTGATTATCTAACCATTCATATCTGGCCAAAAAACTGGGAATGGTTTAAAGGGAAAAATATTGCCGCAGGTATGGATAGTGTTTTAGACAAAACCATGAATTATATTGGTGTTCATGCTGCCATCGCACAAAAACTTAAAAAGCCATTGGTGATTGAAGAATTCGGTTTGCCCAGGGATGAGCATTCTTTCAGTAAGCAATCTACCACAGAGTCCCGCGATAAATATTACAATAATATTATTGTTTTGTTGAAGCAAAGCAGGAAAAACCAATTCTGCATCGGTGGTGTTAATTTCTGGAGTTACGGAGGGAACATAACGCCAGCGCATGAACGCTGGCAAGCCGGTGATGAATACATCGGAGATCCGCCAATGGAAGAACAAGGTTTAAACGCGGTATTTGATACGGATGTTTCAACCTGGAAGGTAATCCATTCTTTCTCTCAGGAGTAACGGATTGCAGAAAATTCAAAATGAAACAATGTTATTGTAAGCGGGGTGCTCTACTTAAAATACTATCTATCCTGTCCAGTTCTTCTTTTGAAAATTGATAATTATCGATCGCTTTTAATGAATCGGTTATCTGTGCAGGTTTGCTGGCTCCCAATATCACAGAAGTAATGCGCTTATCTTTTAATATCCATGCAATGGCCATTTGGGCAAGTGTTTGATTTCTTTGCGCAGCCAGGTCATGTAACTGTTGTACAATATTTACCAGTTCAGGAGTGATTATATCTTTACTGATCGCACCATTATCCAATTGTCTGCCGGCTCTCGAATCAGCGGGAATTCCTTTAATATATTTATCTGTTAGTAAACCCTGTGCTAAGGTTGAAAAGCTGATACAGCCAACATTTTCTTTTTCCAGCACATCGAGTAATCCGTTTTCTACCCACCGATTGAGCATTGAATATTTGGGCTGATGTATGAGACAAGGTGTTCCCAATTGTTTCAAAATTGAAAAAGCGCTTTCAGCTTCAGCAGGTTTGTAACCGGAGATGCCTGCATATAAAGCTTTACCCTGACGCACAACCTGGTCGAGCGCCATCATCGTTTCTTCCAGTCTTGTTTCGGGATCGGGCCGGTGATGATAGAAAATATCTACGTATTCAAGCCCGGTTCTTTTTAAACTCTGGTCTAAACTGGAAATAAGGTATTTCCTTGAACCAAAGTCTCCGTAAGGGCCATCCCACATTTTCCATCCTGCTTTGGTAGATATGATCAGTTCGTCGCGGTGTGATTTAAAATCAGCCGAATATATTTTACCAAAAGTTGTTTCTGCCGCTCCGGGTGGCGGACCGTAATTATTCGCAATATCAAAATGAGTAATGCCATTGTCAAATGCCGTACGAAGCATGTCCCTGCAATTTTCGAGCGGATCGGGTTCGCCGAAGTTATGCCATAACCCCAATGAGATGGCCGGTAACTTCAGCCCACTATTTCCGCACCTGCGGTATTCCATTAATTGATACCTGTTTGAATTTGCTGAATAGCTCATACTATATTTTTAAAATTTCCGGGAATGATAGTTGAACGGTTAAATTTCCTGCTACAAATGTACTGTGTTGCAGTATTCATACATTTTACGAACCTTATTTACCCCCGCTTCGACACAATAAATATTAAAAAAATATGTTTTCTATTATTTACGCATCACTATTTGTGTTTAAAATCGATTGCCAATATGAAATTAATTAATGAAAGACTATTAAGCCAGGTGGCTTTTATACATGAAATAGATAAGTTGAAATACATACAACGCAAAACAAAATTATTTAACAGCGAACGCCAGGAGAATGATGCTGAACATAGCTGGCACCTGGCAATGATGACGATAGTACTTGCCGAACATTCAAATGAAAAAGTAGATGTGATGAAAGTGTTGAAGATGGTATTGATACACGACATTGTTGAAATAGATGCAGGTGATATTTTCCTATACGATAATAAATTAAATCATACAAATACGGAAGCTGAACGATTGGCGGCCGAGCGCATTTTTGGCTTGTTGCCAAAAGACCAGGCGGAAGAATTCATTTCCATATGGGAAGAATTTGAAGCTGGTGTAACTGAAGAAGCAAAATTTGCCAGGTCGATGGACCGGTTAGAACCTTTACTCCAGAATGTTTCGAATAACGGGGGTACCTGGCGTGAGTACAATGTTGAATACTCACGGGTATATAAAACCCAGGAAGTGATCAGGCATGGTTCCCAAACGATATGGGATCACGCCCGCCCGATTCTTGAAAGTACGCTCCAGAAAATTACTTTGCGAAAAGCCGGATAATTTTTTTTCTGTTTGCATACTAAGCCCTTTACTATTGCGTTATATAGCTGCGTAATTTTTAGTTTAATGAAATGATTAATTGCAATAGCCAGGTTGTCTAACCCGGCTATTTTTTTTATTTTTTGAAAACCCTTGCTCAATTCTCGATGTACAATAAGTAAAAAGCCCGGCTATGAATTGCCAGGCTTTTCTTTTTGCGTAGTTAGCTTAATTAATAAACAACTTTGATTACTTTTTTATTACCGTCGGGTTCTATCACTTCGAGGTAATACATGCCATGTGCAAGACTGTAATCCCAGTTTAGTTTTACTGTACCGGTTCCTTCTGTATGAGATACCTGTTTAGTCATGATAACCTGACCAGCTTTATTATATAACCTGATTCCATACTCACCTGCCGCCATATTGATGAGTTGCAGATTTACAATACCATTGGTGATCGGGTTTGGATAAATAGCTATATCAGATTTAGGTACATCGAACAATACTTTTGCAATGGTAGAATACTGAACTTTTCCATCGTTGTCTACACTGCGAACACGGTAGTAATTATATCCGGTTACCGGGCTTTCATCTTTAGCAAGGTAAGAAGCATTGTTGCCATTGTTCCCTTTTGCTTCAGCAATTGCAAACGTAGTGAACTCAGATCCTGTTGCTGATTTCTGAACTTCGTATTGTTTAACGTTGATCTCATTTTCTGTTTTCCATTCTACATCTACTTTTTTATCGTTCTTGTTTGCTTTGATAGAAGTAAATGTTACCGGTAAAACCACATTCCTGCTGAACACTATTCTAAACCTGTTGCTGGCATAAGATGCCGGTACATTTTCAATGTTGAAATTCAATGTTGTTGAACCATTCAGGTTAAGTGCTGTTCTTTGGTTGAGATATAAATCTTCAACAAAACCTTCAAGCCCTGCATCTGCCATGTCGTTTGCCGTAAATTCGAAGCTGTATGATTGGATTTTAACACCGGCAAGGTTCAGGTAAATCGTATCCCGCTGAGCTACCCTGTGCCTTCTTTCAATTGCAAAAAGTTTATTGTTCACTTTTACGGAGATGTTTTCTGCAGTGTTGTTAGGTTTACGTGCATCCAGTCCGTCTTCGTCATTGCTATAGGCGTCATCAAACAGGTTAAGTGTACCATCATTTAATATTGTTGAACCATCGCTGTTAACTGTGTAAAGATTTGTTTTCAGCATTTTTAAGGATGTTACAGCCTGTGCATTTTCGTTTTGCCTTGTAAATAAGTCGCTGCCGGCTGCTTTAGCATTTTCAGTAAAGCTGATCGTTCCATTAGAGCCGGTTGCCTGTACCAGGAATGCCTGGCCGCTTTGTATAAAATTATTTACACCTGAACCATAACTTCCGCCTCCTGGCATTGCAAAATAGTTGCTGCCTACTTTAAACAATGTCTGGTAAGCACCGAGGCTGTTGCTTCCGCCCAATCTCGGGTCCCAAACGTAGAAGAATTCATCCACACCTCCGGTTTTACCGATATTTCTGATATCTAACGCTGATGGGTAGGGGTTTCCTACAGATTCAAACGTTCCTGCATTTACAGTTGTTACAGGTGCCGGGTTAGCTGGTGTGAACAATGTTCCTTTTGTACGCAATACAGTAGCATTGGCGGCCTGGTTTGAAGCAATTACAGACCTGTCGCCTCTTACCAGTATGAAATATCCTTTCGGGTTATAGATTGGATCAGCAGTGCTTGCCGGTCCAACGAATGTATTGGTTGCGGATACATACGTTTTGATTGAAGGGCCGGGTGCAGTGAACACATCAAATCCTGGATTAGGTTGTGTGGCTGCATTCGGTACATTGCTGGTGAGCATGGTTCCAAATCCCGGGTTCGGGTTACCGTTAGCGGTAGTAGCACCTTCCTGCCATGCCTGTTTAATGGTTTGTCCGGTTGTTGGCGTTGCCAGAAGCTGCCATGATTTTCCGTGGCTTTGGCCATTGGTACCGGTTGCGATATACCGTTCTACGGTAGCATCGCCCACAATTGTATTTCCCGTAACGTCTCCCAACCAAGCTGTTTCCTGTGCAGTTGATTTAAATGTAAGGAAGCCGCCCGTATTTAATTTTCTTCCCGTACCACTGAAAGTAACGGAGTAGTACACATCTAATGGGCCATCAATGGTTACACCCTGAACGCTGCTGTTATTAATCTTAAGGTTACCCAATGCATTGTTCTGGAATGTATTGGCAGGAATTGATTGTGCTGCTGAGCCATTTAATTCAATAATTGCGTGTTGGTCATTTGCAATAAATGTTCCGCTGTTGTTAATTGTTCCGCTGATCCTCAGGGTTGCATCATCTACAGTAAGGATAGCTCCCGGGTAAATGTGAATATTTTGTATTGATGCTGATCCGGTAAATATAGTAGGCTGGTGCGGTTTGCCACCCCTGATGTGTACATCTGCACAAAGTGTTGATGGAACCAGGTTATCTGCCCAGTTATTTGCATTGTGCCAATCTGAATTTACTATACCCGTCCAGTAATTCCTGATAGCTATCCATGCGATGCTTGAATTCGAGTTACCGCAACCGTTAGTTACGACAGCCCTGTAGCCTGTAGGATCTACAATATTAGAATAGGATTGTGTGATGGTGGTATTGGCAACCGGGGTCCAGGTAGTGCCGCCATCAGTTGTGTATTCCCAACGTACGATAGAGCCCGACTGACCTGTGATGGTAAGTGTTCCGCTACCGCCGCTGCAGATTACTACAGATGCTACTGTTCCACCGTTTGCATTATTAAGTACCGTGATCGTGCCGGTTGTTGTAGCTGTTGCACAATTACCGGTAGTGTTAATCGTATAAGGGAAAGTTCCTGACACTGTTGGTGTTCCGCTGATGGTTAAAGTAGAACCACTTACCGCATAAGTAACACCTGATGGCAAACCTGTAATGGTTGCGCCAGTTGCAGTTCCTCCGAGTGTGAATACGATGTTAGTCATAGAACTGTTTATACACAATGATGGTGAAACAATTCCTGATGTTAAAGTGATGGTTTGTGATTGTACGGTAATACTTCCTGTTGCTGTTCCGATTCCACAACCGCCGCTGGTGGTAACGGTATAATTATATACTCCATTTACGGTTGGGATACCGCTGATGGTTACAACGCCTGCATTATACACACCGGTTACGCCTGCTGGTAATCCCGTAACAGTTGCACCGGTTGCGCCGTTAACAGTGTACGTTATGTTGGTGATGGATACGTTTCTGCAAACAGATTGTGCATTAGAACCTGCAACAGAACTGAGAACAAGATTTGCAGCCGCTGTTACATTTAAAGTTCCGGTAGCGCTCACGGAAGAACAGCTTCCGGTTGTAGTTACTGTATAAGTGTACGTACCTGGTACAGTAGGTGAACCAAAAATGAAGATGATTCCACCACTGTTAGTGAAGCTAACCCCGGCAGGTAATCCGCTTACAGTTGCTCCGGTTCCGGTTCCGCCAACGGTATATTGAATGTTGGCAATTGGAGAATTGATACATACTGTCTGGTTATTATTTCCTGAATTCAGTGTTATTGTTTGCGATTGAACAATGATTGTTCCTGATATTGTTACCGGCGTACATGTACCCGTCGTCGTTATAGTATAATTGAATGTGCCAACTACAGTAGGTGTACCACTGATGGTATAGGTAGTTCCGGATAGAGTTCCGTTTACACCAGATGGCAAACCTGTTACGGTAGCTCCTGTTGCTGTACCCGACAAAGTATATCCGATGCTAACAGGTGTATTCACACAAATAGTATTGTTAGCGGTACCGGAAGACAGTACAATATTCTGTGCCTGTACCGTTATCGTTCCACTTGCGCTGGTTGGCAAACATCCACCGGTTGTTGTAATGGTGTATGTGAAGTTTCCAGATTGTGTTGGAATACCACTTAGCACCAGTTGATTACCGGAGAATGAAGAAGTAACGCCGGCAGGTAAACCGGTTACAATCGGGCCTGAGGGACTTCCGTTTCCTACGGAGTACACGATGTTGGTTATTGGAGTGTTCACGCAAAGCGTTTGTGCATCTGTTCCCGGAGCAGATTCAAGTGTGATGAAAGTTGATAAGGTTGCAAATGAGATATCATCCAAACCAAAATCGTTTCCACCTGCTGCATTCTGCAAATCTGTAATTGCAATAACGGCGGTAGTGGTAGTAGGACCGGAAGTCCAGGTGCCATAGAATCTTGTCCAGCCATTATTACTGTTGTTATTTACACCTGCCGGTAATGTAGCTACAGTTCCCACCTGTGCGCCGTTAACATTGAACTGGAGTTGTGCGAATGGCCCTGCTGAGTTCAGGCTTATTCCCCATGCGGCAAAATAATAAGTCGTATTAGGAAGAACAGTTACCGTTTCCTGCCATACAATAGGTTGTGGGTTACCGTTAGGGAAGCCATTGATGATCATGAAATTACCGGAACCGGTTGTGTGGTCATGTCCCCAGAAATTGTTATGATAAGTATTGGCATTTGGTCCGATACCATATAATCCTTCAGGGTATAATTCTGTATTACCGGCAACATCTGCCTGGTAAGCATATTGATTCGCCCCTAACGGTGGCGTTACAAATCCAACGTTACCAGCTTCGAAATCTCCATTTACTACAAGCTCCTGCGCAACATTTATTGAAGTTGTTCCAGGGCAGCCACCTCCAGCAAAAACAGTAACATCAAAACTTCCGGCAATGTCAACATCAATAAATGAAGTTGTTGCACCAGTGCTCCATAAATAACTGGTAGCAACCGGAACTGATGTAGCAGTTAATCTTACTTTACCCGGTACAACACAATAATCAGATGTAATTGTAACAACAGGTGTTGGACTTACAGCAACATTTACTGTTTTTGTTGCAGAACATCCGGCAGCATTGGTTGATGTAGCTGTATAAGTTGTAGTAGTATTTGGGGTTGCGTAAACTGTAGATACATTCTGGCCAGCATAGGCTGTAGTTGCACCTGCATCGGTATATAATCCTGTAAGAGGTGACCATACCACGTTAATAGGCGAAACAGGTAATGTATAATTAACCGTTATTGACCAGGAATTTAATGTGCCGCTTTCATAATTGCCGAAGCATATTCCAAGGAACAATGTACCATGACAACCTACTACGTCAGCAGCATTGATAGTCCAGTTGCCATTAGGCGTAGAATATAATGATGCAAATGAATTCACATTCGAATTTGGTGTTCCTGTATTATTTACTGCGTCTGCAGCATAAGTATTAGTAAAAGGAGCAACACCTGCGTTGATCGGGTTTACACTTGCACTGCTGATGGTAGTATTAGTGAAATTGTCATTGTTACTACCTCTTTTATTTACGAGGTTAAGCGTATTGCCGTTAGGTGCTGTGAGGTTTAATACTAAATCGGCATCATAGGTATGCGTAACATTAAAGTTTACACTTACACCGGTAATTACAGCACCGGCAGGTATGCCCGATACAGCAATGCTGTTTGCACGGTTACCCGGATCGGGAATAGATTGATTAATTGTACCAGAAGAGAAAGTAACAGATCCTGAAGTTGGTGTACCACCGGCAGCAGATAAAGGCTGAACCGTTCCCTGGCAAATTGAAGCACTTGCAGGTGTAATGGTAAATGTTGCAGGAAGCGCACTAACGGTAATTGATGCAGTTCCGGATTGATTCTGAGCACAAGCAGGGCTACCGGAACTCTGAACGCTTACTAAATTGTAATTAAATACACCTGCTGTTGCAGTTGAAGCATTCAAAGATGCAATATTGCCAACCGATACAATGGTAAGGTTGCTTCCTCCATTTATATTGTACGTAAATGTGTATGGAGCCGTACCGTTTGCTCCGGTAAAGGTGATTACCGGGGATGTTCCGTTCTGACAAACAGTTGTTGTACCACTAATCGTTGCCGTTGGTAAACTGTTTACTGTAATGATAGCAACAGCAGAGGTTGTTGAAGCACAAACACCATTTGAAACAATTGCCCTGTATTGTGTTGTTTGAACCAGGTTAAGGTAATTTTGCGTTGTTGTGGTATTGGCAATTGCTGTCCAAGAACCACCTCCATTTGTTGAAAATTCCCAACCGGTTACTGAACCTGTATGACCGCTTAAGGTGAGTGTTCCGCTGTTTGTACCTGAACATACGGTAGCATTGCTGCTCACCGTTCCTCCAACTGAAGGAGTAGTTACAGTGATAGTTGCATTGCCGGAGATTACACTTCCGCAAGCGCCGTTCTGCACCACAGCATGATAAAGGGTGGTTTGCGTGAGGTTAGTATAATTTAATGTTGTTGTATTGTTTGCAATAACAGACCAGGAACCTCCTCCATTGATTGACATTTCCCAGTTTAACACACTACCGGTATGGCCACTAAGCGTAAGTGTTCCGCTATTGGTTCCGCTACAAACTGTATTGTCTGAACTCACTGTTCCGCCTACAGAAGTAGCACTAACGGTAACGGCTGCAGTACCAGTTTGTAATTGTGAGCAGGTATTGGTTCCTGATTCCTGAACACTAACAAGATTGTAGTTGAATGTACCTGGTGTAGCGGTTGGAACAGCAACAGTAGCTGTATTTCCTACGGATGTTACAGTAATGTTTCCACCGCCATTGATATTGTAGGTAAAGGTATACGGAGCAATTCCATTATTTCCAGTGAATGTAATTACAGGTGAGGCAGCATCCTGGCAAACGGTAGTTGTACCACTGATGGTTGCCGTAGGCGACAAGTTAACAACTACAGTTGCACTTCCTGACTGAACCTGTATGCAATTGTTGGCATCAGATACACTCAAAAGGTTATAAATGAAAGTGCCGGTTGATGAAGTGGGTACTGCCACTGTAACTGTATTTCCGGAAACAGTAGTTACAGATTGTGTACCACCACCGTTAATATTATATTGGAATGTAAACGGAGCAGTTCCTGCAGTTGCTGTAAATGTTATTGCTGCTGTACTATTCTGGCAAACTGTTGCATCGCCGCTGATTGTACCTGCTGCAGGTTCATTTACCTGGATAGAAACATTAGTATTCAATATTCTTTCGCAACTGTTATTGTCTGTAACAGCAGTGAGTGTATAGGTGAATGTTCCGGTTGTTGCAGTAGGAACTGCAAGTGTTACTGAATTGCCGGATACCGTTGAAATGGTTTGATCTGCACCTCCATTAACATTGTAAGTAAATGTGTATGGTGCTGTTCCATTAGAACCGGTAAATGTGATTACGGGTGAACTTGCATTCTGACATACAGCAGCATTGCCGGTTAATGTTGCATTCGGAAGCGTGTGTACGTTAACGTTAAGGACGGTAGGAGATACAACAGTACATCCGTTTACATCATCATAGTTAATAGTAACCGTTCCTGTACCTGCTGTATTCCAGGTTACTGTAGCAGTATTGTCGGTAGAAGTTCCTCCTGCAGAAATCGTTCCGCCGGTAACGTTCCAGGTATAGTTGCTTTGTCCCGGATCCGTTGTGTACAATTCATTACTCAACTGGCATACGGTAATTGGTCCGGAGAGGAATGGAGTGATACCTGAACTGGTTGTTACGGTAGCTGAAGCAGCACCGAAACATCCGTCTGCATTGGTATAGTTAACATTAATCGTTTTTGGACCGGGCTGATCCCATAAAATAGTGATCGTATTGTCTGCACCCGTACCACCTGCAATCAGTGTACCGCCGGTAAAAGTCCAGGTATAATTTAACTGGCCTGCTTCTGTGGTATAAATGCCTGTTGAGTTCGGGCAGATCGGGTTGGGGCCTGATAAAGTTGGAACCGGTAATGACAATACGGTTACGGGAATGGTTACTGTTGCCGAACAACCGTTTCCATCTGTAACCATATAACTGATTACAGCATTACCCGGGGCAATAGCTGTTACCAGACCGGATGCAGCGTTTACAGTAGCAACTGAAGTATTATTGCTTGACCATGTTCCGCCATCTGTATCGTTTGAAAGCAGGCTGGTGGCTCCCTGGCAAATACTATCGTCGCCGGTGATTGGATTTAATACGGGCGGAGCATTTACAGTAACTGTTACGGTTTTTATTTTCGTACATCCGTCTATGTTAGTAACTGTATAACTGATATCGGCAGTACCATCTGCAATGCCGGTTACAAGACCGGTAGCATCTACAGTTGCAATTGAATTGTTGTTGCTATTCCATGTACCGCCGATGGTAACATTAGAAAGCTGTGTAGTGTTTCCGATACAAACATCAGTAGATCCTGTGATGCCTGCAACAAATGGTAATGAGTGTACTGTTAAGAAATGGGATACCGTAGTGCTGCAACCATTTGCATTGGTTACTGTATAGCTGATGCTGGCATTACCCGGTGCGTTACCTGTAACCAATCCCGATGCATCAACTGTAGCAACAGTTGTATTACTGCTGCTCCATACACCAGACGGTGTTGTGTTGGTAAGTTGGATACTGTTTGCATCGCACACATCAGCTAAACCAGAGATCGCATCTACTACCGGGTAATTGCTCACTGAAATGGTAATTGTATTTAATAAGCTGATACAACCAGTTGCATTTGTGATGGCCACACCTACAACATCTCCATCCGACAATGTATTGTTAGTATATGTATTTGAAGATCCGTTTTGAACCGAAATTGCATTCAAAAGGAAGATATAATTGCTGTATCCTGCTGGTGCAGTAAATACTACTGATGCACCGATACAAATATTTCCATCGTTATTTGTTGCGCCTGAATTTTCAACAGCAACAAGCGAACCTGATGGCAATGCATTTACGTTTATGGTGAGACTGTTGAATACAGAAACGCAATCATTAGCGCCGGTTACAATTACGGTAACCACATCTCCATTGTTTAATGAGGCGGTGCTGTATGTGTTCAGGTTCCCGTTTTGAACGGTAGATCCATTCACCTGGAAATCGTAATTGCTATATCCGCCGGTAGCAGTGAAATCAATATTGTCTCCTGCACAAATACTCGTAGTTGTGGCAGCTAATGTTCCCGATGGTGATGGGATAACCGTGAAGCTGATGGCATTGAATGATGTCGAACAACTGTTGCCATTAGTAACAACAACGGTAACGATATCTCCGTTTGAAAGTGTTGAGGTATTGAACGTTGATGACAAGCCATTTTGTTGTGATAAGCCATTTACCTGGAAATCATAATTGGTAAAGCCTGCCGTTGCAGTGAAAGCTACCTGTGAACCGGAGCAAATGCTGTTGTCGTTTGCAACTCCCGAATTTTCTGTAGCAGTTAATGTACCTGTTGGTAATGCGTTAACCGTAATTACAATTGGGTTGAATGATGATTGACAACCGGCAGCATTGGTAATATCCACAGTTATTACAGCAGGGTTGCTTAATGTTGTTGTACTGAATGTATTTGATGCGCCGTTCTGAACTGAAATTCCGTTTACTTTAAAATTGTATGCAGAAAATCCGGCAGTTGCAGTGAAAGTAACATTTGCACCTGTACAAATATTATTATCATTGGCAATACCTGAATTCTCAGTTGCTGTTAAGGTACCGGTTGGTAGTGAATTAACAGTGATTACAATTGGGGCAGACGTTGTGTTACATCCATTGGCATTCGTAACTGTTACGGTAACACTGCTTCCGTTTGTTAGCGTTGATGAGCTATAGGTATTGGAAGAACCGCTTTGTACGGCTGATCCGTTAACATTGAATGTGTAGGCTGTTCCACCACCTGCAGTGAATGTAACGCTTTCGTTAGTACAGATGCTGGTTCTGTCGGCAGATAATGATGGAACCGGAAGTGCATTGACGGTAATTACTATTGGTCCGAATGTAGTTCCGCAGTTGGCTGCGTTTGCAACATCAACTGTTACAGATGCGCCGTTTGTTAATGTGGAAGTGTTGAATACATTCGATAATCCGCTTTGTGCGGTGATGCCGTTTACTTTAAAAATATATGATCCATAACCTGCAGTGGCGGTAAATGTTACATTAGCACCGGCACAGATGATGTTGTCGTTTGCTATAACTGAAGATTCACTCGCTGTTAAAGAACCTGTTGGTACAGCACTAACAGTCAGTGTTCCACTGAGTGATGGATTAACACATGGTCCCGTAGTAGTAACTACAAAGTTGAAAGTTCCTGAAGCAGTTGGCGCACCGCTGATGGTAAATACACCGCCGCTATACGTTCCCGTTACACCGGCTGGTAAGTTGGTAACCGTTGCGCCCGTTCCTGATCCGCCGATAGAATAAGTAATGTTATTAATAGCAGTATTCTGACAAAGGCTCTGTACGTTAGATCCTGCACCGGATGTTAATGCAATTGTACTGTTTGGCGTAACAATGATGGTTCCCGATGCACTTACGTTTGTACAAGGTCCGGTTGTTGTAACCGTATAGTTGAATGTTCCTGCTACTGTTGGTGATCCGCTGATGCTGTACACTTTCGTGCCTGAATTATAAGTTCCGGTAACACCGGCCGGTAACGATCCTGTTAAGGTAACACCTGTTCCGCCGCCGCCTACTAAATAGGTAATGGGAGTGATAGCTGTATTGATACATTTTGTCTGGTTATTTGTACCTGCAGCAGAAGTTATGGTGATCGTTGAATTATCATTAACGGTGATGGTTCCCGAAGCCGTAGCGTTAGCACATGGTCCGGTAGCAGTTAACGTATATGGGAAAGATCCTGCAACAGTTGGTGTTCCGCTGATAGTAAATACACCAGCAGCAAATGAACCTGTAACCCCTGTAGGGAATGAGCCTGAAGTTAACGAAACAGAAGTAGCACTTCCACCCATTGTAAAAGTAACAGTGGTTAAAGCGGTGTTGATACATTTAGTCTGGCTCGCTGTTCCCGAAGATAAAGTAATGGTACTGTTTGGCGTAACAATGATGGTTCCCGACGCACTCACGTTGGTACAAGGCCCTGTTGTTGTAACTGTGTAGTTAAATGTTCCTGCAGCCGTTGCTGTACCACTGATCGTATACACTTTCGTTCCTGAATTGTAGTTTCCGGTTACACCTGCAGGCAATGAGCCTGTTAAGGTAACGCCCGTACCACCACCACCAATTAAGTAAGTAATAGGAGTGATGGCCGTACTGATACATTTTGTTTGGTTGTTTGTGCCTGCGGCAGAGGTTAATGTTATGGTAGAGTTATCATTAATTGTAATGGTTCCCGTTGCAGTGGCATTCACGCATGGGCCGCTAGCAGTTAATGTATATGGGAAAGATCCTGCAACAGTTGGCGTTCCACTGATGGTAAATACTCCTGCAGCAAAAGAGCCTGTAACACCGGTAGGAAATGATCCGGTCGTTAATGAAATATTGGTAGCGCCTCCTCCCATTGAATAGGTAATGGTTGTAAGAGCCGTGTTGATACATTTAGTTTGATTATTTGTGCCAGCAGCAGAAGTTAAGTTGATCGTAGAATTTGCCTGGATAATAAATGTACCTGAAACACTTGCATTAATACATGGCCCGGTGGTTGTAACTGTATAATTAAATGTTCCTGCTACAGTTGGGGTTCCGCTAATGCTGTACACTTTAGTGCCGGAATTGTAGGTTCCTGTAACGCCTGCTGGTAGTGTACCCGTTAACGTTACACCCGTTCCGCTGCCTGCTACCAGGTAAGTAACAGGTGTAATAGCAGTATTAATACATTTTGTCTGGTTGTCTGTTCCTGCTGCAGATGTTAATGCAATAGTTGCATTGTCATTTACAACAATAGTTCCTGATGCGGTTGCGCTCAAACAAGGGCCGGCAGCAGTAACTGTATAAGGATATGTTCCCGCAACGGTTGGTGTACCGCTGATGGTAAATACCCCGGCCGCAAATGTACCTGTAACACCGGCAGGCAGTGAACCCGCTGTGATGGAAATACCTGTTGCACTTCCTCCCATCGTGTACACAATATTAGTAAGCGCAGTGTTGATACACTTTGTCTGGTTGTTGGTTCCAACAGCAGATGATAATGATATCGTTGAATTCGGTTGTACGGTTATGGTTCCGCTCAGGTTTGCATTGATACAAGGACCGTTTGTTGTAACCGTGTAGTTAAATGTTCCGGCAACGGTAGGCGTACCGCTGATTGTATATAGTTGCGTTCCTGCATTGTAAGTTCCTGTAACGCCGGCTGGCAGCGCTCCTGTGAGTGTAACGCCTGTTCCGCTTCCACCAACCAGGTAAGTAATCGCAGTAACCGGGGTATTGATACATTTTGTCTGTGCATCAGTACCGGCAGCAGATGTAAGTGCAATGGTAGCATTATCATTCACTACAATACTTCCGTTTATACTAACGTTAACGCATGGGCCGGTTGTAGTTACTGTATAGGTAAAGGTTCCCGGAATGGTTGGAGTACCACTGATGGTAAATACGCCGGCTGCAAACGAACCTGTAACACCCGCAGGCAATGTGCCGGCTGTTATTCCGGCTCCTGTTGCATCACCTCCAATTGTATAAGTGATGTTGGTAATTGCGGTATTGATACATTTTACCTGGTTATCTGAACCTGCACCTGAAGAAAGGGTGATGGTTGAGTTTGCCTGTACGGTAATGGTTCCGTTTAATGATGCTGCCGCACAATCTCCTGTGGTAGTAACTGTGTAGTTAAATATTCCCGGAACAGTAGGGGTGCCACTGATGGTTAATACTCCGCTGTTATACGTTCCTGCTAGTCCGGATGGTAAACCTGATACTGTCGCACCTGAAGTACCGAAACCTCCAACAGCATAAGTTATATCTGAGATGGCATTATTAATACATACTGTTTGTGCATCTGTTCCGATAGCAGATGATAAATTTATGGTTGCATCTTCATGTACATTAATTACTGCATTTGCAGAAAAATTTGAACAGGGAGATCCTGATGCTGTAACGGTAAATGTGTAGGTGCCGGTTGCAGTTGGTGTACCGCTGATTGTAAATACACCGGCATTATAAACACCAGTAACACCTGCCGGTAGTGTACCCGAAGTAATGCTGGCATCATTTGCACTTGGGTCGATTGTAAAGCTGATGTCGGTGATCGGGTTATTGATACAAACAGTTTGGGCATCAGTACCTGCTGCGGAACTAAGCGTAACCGTTCCATTTGCAGCGGAAGTGATCGTGCCACTTAATGCGTTATTTGCACATAAGCCGGTTGTGGTAACTGTGTAATTGAAAACACCGGTTGCAGTTGGTGCACCGCTGATGGTAAATACACCTGCAGCATAGTTTCCGTTTACACCTGCAGGCAAACCGGTTACTGTTGCACCGGAAACACCAAATCCACTAATTGCATAAGTAATATCTGTGATAGCAGTGAGTGCACACAAAGATTGTGCATCTGTTCCTGTAGCAGAGCTTAAGGTAATAACAGCGTCTTCATTAACGGTAATTGTTCCCGTTAATGATGGGTTGGCACAGGTTGATCCTGATGTACCCACTGTAAAATTATATACACCACTTGCAGTGGCTGTTCCGCTGATAGTGAACACGCCTGCATTGTATGTTCCGGTTATTCCTGCTGGAAGCGAACCTGCGATCACTGATGCGCCTGTTGCTGTTCCGCCGATAGTATAGGTAATGTCTGTAATGGCGTTGTTCAAACATACGGATTGTGTATTGCTGCCCGGAGCAGAAGATAAAACAATACTGCCATCATCCGTAACCGTTATTATACCGTTAGCAGAAGTATTTCCGCACGGGCCGGTAGTTGTTACGGTATAATTAAATGTACCTGCAGCGCCGGGAGTGCCGCTGATCGTAAAAACTTTTGTACCGGCATTATAAGATCCGGTAACACCTGAGGGCAGACCTGTAACATTAGCACCTGTACCCGTTCCTCCAACTAAGTAAGTGATGTTGGTAACTGGCGTATTTATACAGCCTGTCTGATTGATAGTTCCTGCGGCAGAAGTTAGATTGATAGTGGCATTCGCCTGAACGGTAATGGTACCGCTCAACGAAGGATTCGTACAGGCAGAGCCTGTAGTTGTTACGGTGAAGTTGAATGTACCACTTGCAGTAGGCGTACCGCTGATGGTGAAACTTCCTGATGAATAACTTCCGGTAACACCACCAGGTAATGAACCTGATAAGCTGGCGCCGGTAGCTGATCCTCCGATGTTGTACACGATATTTGTTATTGGCGAATTAATACAAACAGTTGGGTTTGCATTTCCTGAACCGAGTGTGATGGTTCCGTTAGAACCTATTGTAAGATTGGAAGCGCTGGTTGCCGTTCCGCCGGGAGTGGTAATACTAACCGGACCGGTAGTGGCGCCTGCAGGCACTGTTGCTGTAATTGTAGTAGCATTTACATAATTATATGTTGTTGCTGCTGTTCCGTTAAAAGAAACTGCAGATAAACATGCATTGAAATTAGTACCGGTGATGGTAACTGTTGAACCGGCAGCACAAACGGGGTTTGGACTAATGCCACTAATCGTTGGCGTTAGTGATGGCGTAAAACGATAAATCTGCCCGGTGGCAGGTTTGGTTGTAATATTGTTTGTAGCTGCTGTTGAACTTACTGTTGGATTTGCACCAGCATTGTTGAGCGACAGGTAGTGTGTACTTCCACCCGTTCCGTCGTTTAACCCGATAGAAGCTCCATTTGAATATCCAAATCCGCTGGTGTTTATTCCCGTTCCTTCCTGCCTGTAAATAAATTCTATGATATTTGATCCTTCGTATAATTTTACCTGGAAGGAAATTACTGCACCCGATGCATTGTAATTCCAGCGCCAGTTTCTCCATTCCATTGTAAATATCCTGTTGCCTGCTGCACCTGTTGTTTGATACCCGGCAACGCCACCTGTTCCACTCAAATCATCCCACAATGGAAATAAAGTATTTACCAATGAAGTTGTGGCAATATTGTTACTGCTGGATGTTCCTGCACCTGGATTGTTATTGGAAAACGATAACCATCCGTTAGAACTTACAGACGCTTGTGTGAAGTTCGTTCCCAGGTAATTAAAACTGAAATTAAATGGGATGTTAATCACATTGGCATCGTCCTGCTCTATGGTATTAACTGCTGTTCCTCCGGAAATGGCAGTGTAGGTACCGCTGGTAGCAGTGAAACAAAATTTACTGATCTGTGCTTCTGTATTTTGAAAGCAAATCAGGCTGGCGATTAAAAACAGGTAAAATTTCCTCATAAAAAAACTATTAAGAAATAAGCAATGAGGTCATTACAAAGGATAGGGGGACTATATAGCAACCGGGATGGTTATTGTAATTAGGTGAAGTTCTCCTGTAAGATGTAATTGGATCGCAGATCGATCACGGGATTTGGGGTGTTGTTAGCATTTTTTACCAGTAAAACGGTATAGCAGCCAGTGGTTCAAAAGACAATGGAAGTGGGGGCCTTACATGTATATGGGATTGTGGGTAGGGTAAACTCAGGCGTAAAATTAATATTTATTGCAGGAAATCAAAACATTTCGGGAAGTATTTTTAAGTTTATCGGGTGACAGGCCTGATAAATTTTTGAACATAAAAGTTTAATACTTTGGTTCTTACGTTGTTATTTCCCATAATACCCCGGAATTTTTTATCAGGAAATCCGGTGTAGAAAGAGAAAAATTTTATGCCCGTTAGCCTTGTATATATAAATAAGTGATATTGCCTATCTTTCAATACCATTAAACCTGTTTATGAATCAATCAATACCGCTGTCGAAGCGCCCGTTGGATATTGCCATCGTGATTTTCTTCATCATCAACCTTACATTCATAACTTATATAGTAGATATAGAACAGCTCATTATTGCTGATCCAGATAATTTTCAGTACCCCGTGTGGCCGCCTGCCAGCCTGGTAGATTTGATTCACTGGTATGGAAGAAATTTTGATCCGCCCCTGATGGCTCGTCCGGCCTGGTGGCGTGCAACGATCTGGATTGATGCTTTGTTTTTCGGGCCTTACTATGCTTTTGCTATTTACGCATTTATCAAAGGCAAAAACTGGATCCGTTTGATCAGTGTCGTTTGGGCTTCCGTAATGATCACTAACGTTACTATAATTTTGTTTGAAGAGGTTGGTGGGGAACATGCAACACCCGAACGTACCCGTGTGTTACTGGCCAATGCTGCCTGGCTTATTTTTCCAATAATTGTATTGATAAGAATGTGGAGGAATCCCAAACCATTCGGCGGATAATTTTTTAAATTGAATCTACGCTTATTATTCCTGCTTCCTGAAACCAATCTCTATTAGTGTACCGATACTTTCTTCCAGGTCTTTTTCCATTACCATCACGAGGTCGTTGGAAAAACTGGAAGTGAGTACAATGTCAATCCCTTTATCTGCCAGTGCGCCGGTGATGTAAGCGATAAACCCTGAACAATAAAACGGGTTACCGCACCTGATATTTAACAGCCTCCAAGTGTCTTTGTTTGCTTCATACGGCTCAAGCAGGGAAAGATTTTTTTCCTCTGTAACGATGGTGATCTCCGCTCCATCATTAATAATCATGAGGTGTTTTTCCGGCGTTGTAATTTTTTGAACAGATGTATATATATATTTACCAGGATCAACGGTAAACCAACTCGCCTTTATTACTTCCTGTAATTTCCTGCTGTTTTCTTCTTTGTTGAACATAAAATTTTTAATGAACTGCAAAAATATGATTTGAATGTTTTTTAATGGCTGCTGATTTCACCCGTTTTAAGTAATCATAAAAAAAACGGCATAAAGTTTTGTCTATGCAAATAGCAACAATTAAAATATAATGCTATGAAATCTTTTATTATTGCGGCATTGATAGTTATGCCGGCCTGCAAAATGTTGAAATTAAATTCCGGAACTTACCGGGTGGAATCAGCGAGACATTTAAAGGGTAAATCAATTGTTCGTTTAGAAGGAATGCAAAAAGAATTTTTATTTGATACGGATACGCTTAAAAAAGGAGACCTGGTATATTTCGCAGACAGGCCCAAAGAAATTGTGGAAATTGGTCATTGATGCGCAGTTAAATATTGTTCAAGCATAAAAACCACAGCAATGCCAACAGTGTAAGCAACAATATCCTGCCATGCAAAAGCAGTACCCAACACTGTGGTGGCTATCCTGCTGCTTTGTAAACCGAGGATCCGTATTAATTTAAAATACTGTGACACTTCAACGCAGTAAGCAAATAACAATACTGCTATCGCAGTTGTATAAACGGGTACATTAAAAAAGGCACGAATAAAAAAGTATATCAGCATTACTACCAGTACATCTCCCAATATTGGCCTGATAAACTGATCATGCGCATATACTGCAATCAGAATCTCTGTACTAAAGAGTATTGCAGCAAGTATGAAGTAACGTAACCGGAATCGAAACATGGATAAGGTTTATTTTTCCTTAACTGCAATTAAAATTAAATCTGTTGTAGTGCTGCCATCTTTTTCAGGATAGTTTTGTCGCTTTACTGTTGAAATTAAAAAATTGTGTTGCTGCAGTGCCGCAGTTAAATAACCTGCTTCATGGAAATGCATATATAACTGTTCGCCGGTGCTCCCGGTTTTGTAACCCGATTTGCTGTAATCATTTTCCATAGTGCTGATGTATAATACGCCGCCTGGATATAACATCGCTGATGCATCTGCTATTAATTGCAGCGCTTCTTCTTTCGATATATAGGGCAAACAAAAACCACACATAATGGCATTGAATTTTTTATTGAGCGAAAGTATATTCCTGCAATCCAATAAACGACATTCGATGCCGGGATTATTTTGTTTTGCCAGTTCAAGCATATTGGGCGCCAGTTCTGTTGCCAGGATGTTGAAGTCGGGGCGCCTGTTAAGAATGTACTTTGTAATATTGCCGGGGCCACAGGCGAGTTCCAATACAGCGGCATCTTTCGGAGTAACCAGGGCGCAAAAAATATCGAGTGTATCATGATATAATGATACGTCCATGTATTTTTCCTGGTAGAGATCAGCCCATTTATTAAATAAACCTGCGGCATGTACAGAATGATCCATGTAACTAATAATTTAATGAGTGATATTTATTGTTCTGCTGTAACCTGGGCAGCTTTATTTTTTTTCTTTTTGGTTAATGAACGGTAAACAACCGGGAATAATACCATCCATAAAGTAGCGAGTGATTTTAATTCGGGATTTGGTATTACAAAATAAGTAATCGTAATTAATATGAATGCCGCCGAAAAGCCGATCAACGATACTTTTCTTTTGTACAATTCTGTTGTGTGTTCTTCCAGGTCGGCGTTCAATCGTATCGAAGGTCTTTTTACTAAAATATAATTGTACAATAAGTATTGCATGAAAATGCAAACAAGTATAATGCCCATGTACAGGAAAAAGGAAAGCATACTGTCTTTTGCTTTAGTGATGAGCGAAGCGGTGAAAGGAAACAGCCCGATAAAAAACAGTAGCATCAGGTTGTGTACAACCAAACCTTTATCATAATCTTTCAGCAAACTAAAAATTTTCAGGTGTTGATACCAGATGCTGCCAATGAAAACAAAGCTTACCAGGTAGGCGAGTAGTACCGGTACCAGGTGTTGCAATTCATGCAGCAGGTTATGCTGGTTTAATTTTACGTCTTCCGGAAATTTAATTTCGATTGCCATTAATGTAATTACAATGGCGAAAACGGCATCACTGAACAATACCATTCTTTCGAGCTGGAATTCTCTTTTTATTTCATCTCTTGTTATTTCAATTTCGTTTTCCTGTTGTTGCATAATAAGTCAGTTTGGTGTACAACTTCACTGAAAAGATAAAATAGTTTACAGCAATACTGAAAATGAATTAGCAAACGGTTTTTGATTTAGCGAATGGCTGTTAACCCGATGGCTTCTTAGTTTATCCTGTACATCTTTTTTATAAAAAAACGGCCCAATCAACTGAGCCGTTTTATATATGACGGGGATTAACAAATCAATCCTGCAGCACTTCATGTTTAGTATAGGCTTCTGAAAGTTTCAATTGCACATCATACGACACCGGTGCATAAGTATCAAATTTCATCGTGTAACGTGCCCGTCCGCCTGTTAAACTGCGCAACGATGATGAATACTGGTGCATTTGTGCCAGTGGAACTTTTGCAGTGATCTTTTGAAAATGACCATCTGCTTCCATGCCTTCTACCACACCCATTCTCGATTGCAGGTCGCCCATAACGCCTCCCACCATATCATCGGGGCATAGCACTTCTACGGTATAAATGGGTTCAAGTAACTGCGGACCGGCATCCAGAAATGCCTGGCGGAATGCATGCATGCCCGCAATCTTAAACGAAATATCATTACTGTCTACATCATGCATCTTTCCATCGTACACGCTAACCCGTATGTCTCTGGCACGGCAGCCGGTTAACGGGCCCGACTGCATTTTTTCCATTACGCCTTTAAGAATAGAGGGAAGAAAGCGGGTATCTATCACACCGCCTACGATGCAATTGCAGAAAATAAGTTTGCCTCCCCATTCAAGATCAATTTCTTCTTTATGCCGCATGTTTAACCCTTCGGGATTGGGCATGCCGTCGAACCAGGGCTCAATACGCATATATACTTCTGCAAATTGCCCGGCACCTCCACTTTGTTTTTTATGCCGGTAATTACTTTCCGATTTCCTGCTGATCGTTTCCCGGTAAGGGATTTTTGCCTTTTCAAATTTCACATCCAGTTTGTGTATGTGTTCAATTTTCCATTGCTGAACTTTCAGGTGCAGTTCTCCCTGGCAATGCAACAATGTTTGTTTGATCTCCGGTGAAACTTCAAAATGAATGGTGGCATCTTCTTCCTGCAACGTATGTAATACCTGCGCCAGTTTTTCTTCATCACCTTTATTTACCACACTTATGGCAATGGTAAGATTCGGATGCGGAAACCGGATCGGTTCCAACTCCAGGTTACTGCCTTTTTCATGCAGGGTATTGTTTACATGGGTGGAACGAAGCTTAATCGTTGCGCCGATATCACCGGCTACGAGTTCATTCACCGGAACCCTGTTATGCCCCTCCATCAAAAACAACTGGCTGAGTTTTTCCGTTACACCCGTGTTTTCATTTACCAGTTCAGATCCTGCTTTTACAGTTCCGCTATATACTTTAAATAAACTGAGTTCACCAATATGTGGTTCAATAATGGATTTGAAAATGAAAATGCATGCAGGGCCACTAGCCGTACACGGTAGTTCCTTTCCGGAAACTGTTTTTTGAGGTGGCATTTCCGTTGGTGCCGGACAAACATAATCGATGAAACTAAGGATGCGGCCAATGCCCATATTTTTTTCTGCAGATGCACAGAACAGGGGAAAGATATCGTGTTTGATCATTGATACATGCAGTCCCTGTTTCATTTCTTCCTCCGTGAGTTCACCTTTGTCAAAATATTTTTCCATCAACCCTTCATCATTGGATGCGATGGATTCGATGAGTTCTTTATGCAGTGTTTCCGCTCTTTCTTTTTCTGCTTCCGGTATTGGTAGTTTTTCCGGTTTGCCTCCTTCTGCAGGGAACTTGTACATCACCATATTCAGTACATCAATGATGGAATTAAACCCTGCACCTGTTTCTACCGGGTATTGAACGGCGGCTACATTGCCACCAAAATGTGTTTTTGCTTCCTGCAATGTGCGGTCAAAATCTGCTTCCGGTAAATCGAGTTTATTAATAACAAAGATGGTAGGTGTTTTAAATTTATCGGTGTATTCCCAGATGATGTCTGCGCCTACTTCAACACCGGCTGCTGCATTCAATACGATAACGCCGGTATCAGCAACCCTCAAAGCGCTGATCACTTCACCGGAAAAATCATCATAACCCGGCGTGTCGATAATATTTATTTTATAGTCTTTCCAGGAACAATGTAACAGGGAAGAAAAAACAGAACTCTGTCTTTCTGTTTCCAGTTCGTGGTAATCGCTTACCGTATTTTTAGTGGCGATACTGCCGCGGCGTTTGGATACGCCTGCATCGAACAGCATACTTTCAGCGAGCGTGGTTTTGCCGCATCCTGCATGTCCGAGCAGTGCAATGTTTTTTACATGGTTGGAATCATAATTAGCCATAACGAAAAATTTAATTGTTTAGAATGGCCTTTAACTAACCAGCCAGTCTTTTGCAGACTGGCTGGTAAAAAGGTATCAGTGTTTATGTACAAAATCGTGGAAGTCCTGTTCAAGCTGATCGAGATCGGTAATGAGTTTATCCAGCTTTTCTTTTAAATAGTGATGTGGAATGCGATGGCCGAATGTTGGATGCCGGCTGGCTTCTGAAAGATGATGTTTTATTTCATGTTTAAGATCGTGGATGTTGATAAGCTGCAGGTGAAACTGGTTATGAAAATGTTCTATGCCAAGGGTTGTTTCATGTTTTGTTTTTCCCGGAGCGAAATAATACAACTCATTTTTTAGTTTGTGTATTTTTTCCCTGTAAGAAACCAGTTCATCGTGCCATTGATGACATTCATCAACGATTGTGTGTTGCTGTGCTTCAGTAAACATTGGATATATTTTAAACGTTATAAAATCAGGTTAAGTAGGAGTAGCAATCGTTTTTACAGGATACGGGTTTAAACTGGTCAGTAACTAACACGGCCGGGAAGTGCAGTAAGTTGGCCTTTGTTCAAAGGGTAATTGCCGGAAAGAAATAACGTTAATTAAGTAAGACAGTAGTAAGGTAGAACTTTTTTACATAAGAATAAAAAATAAAAATGAACAGGAGGAAGGGTGAAATGCGATTGTATCAACGTATTCAGTGTCTTTGATTTTTCCCGGGAAATTACCCGATCACATTCTTTGTAAGTTCATTGTTTACCGTTCGCAGGATCTGCAGCGGATTGTTGTTTTTTAATTCCATGGGCAGTAATGCATCGGGCCAGTTTTGAAAACATACCGGCCTTGAAAAACGTTTGATGGCCTCAGCGCCCACGCTGGTAAACCTGCTGTCGGTAGAAGCGGGAAATGGTCCGCCATGGTGCATGCCCTGAACGACTTCCACACCGGTAGGAACGCCATTGAAAATAAATCGTCCACAATGATTTTGTATTTCCTCAATTAAGGGCAGGTAATGTGCAACTTCTTCTTCTGTTGCTATTACGGTTGAAGTGAGTTGCCCTTCCATCTGTTGCGCTACCTGTAACATTTCGCTCATGTTTTCACACACAACAAGCAATGAGAAGGAACCAAATACTTCAGATTGTAATTGGGGATTGCCGATAAAATCTGTAGCACGTACACTTGCTATGGTTGGAATATCCTGTAATGCATCACTATTAAAGGAGCTGGAAGCAGCAATGCTAACGCCGGGTTGTTCCAGCGCAGCCGTACGTGTTTTACGGAAATTGCCGGAGATGTCACGGTTAAGCATAGCCGAAGGCATTGATTGTTGAATGGCTGTACAAAGAGAGGAAGTAAATCTTTCAAATCCTTCGGTATTTGCAACAACGAGTATGCCCGGGTTGGTACAGAATTGGCCGCATCCCAAAGTGATGGAAGACGCAATCGTATCGGCTATGGTGGAATCGGTAGCCAGTTTACCCGGAAAAATAAAGACAGGGTTTACACTGCTCATTTCGGCAAAAACGGGAATGGGTTCTTTGCGGTTGTTTGAATATTCCCAGATGGCTTTGCCTCCGGCGAGCGAACCGGTGAAACCAACGGCTTTCAGCGAGGGGTGTGTAACCAGCAATTTACCAGGTTCATTTCCCTCGCCTTCGAGGTAAGAAAAAACGGCTTCGGGTAAGTTGTTCTTCTTTACAGCCGTACGAATGGCGCTGGCAACCATGCCCGATGTGTTGATATGCCCGTTATGTGCTTTTACAATAACGGTGCATCCTGCGGCCAGTGCAGAAGCGGTATCACCGCCGGCAGTAGAATATGCAAATGGAAAATTTGCCGCACCAAAAACAGCCACCGGTCCCAGGGGAATCCGCATTTTTCTCAGGTCTGGCTTGGGTGGTTGCCGGTTCAGATCGGCTGTGTCGATGGTTGCTTCGAGCCAGTCGCCACGCTCGCATGCATCTGCATAACTATCCAATTGAAAGATGGTTCTGGTTCTTTCAGTATGAAGTCTTGATGCAGATAAATTTGTTTCCTTCATGCAAACTTCTATCAATTCATCGCCGAGGTTTTCAATTTCCCTGGCAATACCATGCAGTAAAGTTGCACGCTGGTGCAGTGAGCTGAGTTTATAATTTGAATTGAAAGCCTGCCAGGAAGCCTCTACAATATTGTTTATCCTGCTGCTGTAATCCAATGAATTCGTCATGGTACAAAGATAAACGGATCAGGAAATGCAGGCGTAATTCTGTTGGGTACAGAACGTGAGTGTATTTAAAAATGTTGAGGGATGATGCGTAAAGCTGTTATCAGGGCCTTGGGATAAATCTTTTTTTGTTCTTCATGTGCTCCAGACCTTTGCGGGTAATGCAAATGATCATAGTATCTTCCTGTTTGATGGTAACCAGTTCTTCCGCTTCAAGTGTGCGGAGATTTTGTTCGATGGCCTGCCAGCTTAAATACTGGCGTAAGATGATTTCCCTTGGCCTGCACTTATAGGTCTCTGGATTTGGTTCTTCTCTGATAATGTCGTAAATAACCTGTAGCGTCTTGTAATGATCCTCCATGGGATAAAAATATTTGAATCTTCCATTATAAAAAAATCATTTTTTAAAAACGCTGAAAAAATGGTGAAAACACCTGAAAAAATATTTCGGAACAGGCCTGTGTATAATTTTTTTTTTGAAAATCTTATTTTATCCGGAAAACTTTTTTTAATGTGCAAGGTTAGTTGATCCACCGGGTTGTTGAAATAGATTTTCCCGGCAATCCGGGAATGTGTACAGGTTTATGAATTGAATGTGAAGCCGGTAACCTGTAAGCGCAAAATCCATACATGCAATTGTTGTGGTACATTAGCAGTTCATGAATCTAAAATTCCACGTTATAATGAAGAAAGTTTTTTTAGCAGCATTGCTTTTCTGCGTACAATTTGTTTTTGCGCAATCAGCATCAACCAGTGAATTTATTATTACCGGTAAGGTGAAAGCCGAAAGGAAAATCGGTTTGCAGGATTTATTGCAGTTGCCTTCCGTTGAACTGAATGATGTGAATACCAGTTGTTCACCCAGAAAAGAAACGAAGGTAAAAAAAGCGAAAGCAGTGTTGATAAAAAATGTATTGGATAGTGTTGTATTTGATTATGATAAATCACATTCACTCGGCAGTTATTATTTTTTGTTCGTGGCGGCAGATGGGTATAAGGTTGTGTATTCTTTCAATGAAATATACAATACTGAAATTGGTAATCATACCTATATTATTACAGCAATAGACGATAAGCCCTTGCAGGAAATAGACAACAGGATACTGATGATTACCACTACGGATATTAAAGGTGGTTCAAGAAATCTTAAATACTTATCAAAGATTGTGGTGTGTAAAGCAGAATGAGAAAAGTATCGTTTTTATAATGGCTGTCGAAACGCATGATTAACTTGCAGTAAAAATATAATTACAGCAATATTGGTTTGAATAATTTGTTTTTGTATTTACAACGATAAGCTGAAAGATATTTTCCATCAACTGTAAGAGTTAGATATTTAAGTGTTGATTGTAATGTTATGCTGGAGGAAATACATTTCAAAAAGCAACCGTTTATAATTCAGATTCTATAAAAGCAACCTATATCCAACAACCTGCCCTGGTAATTTGCTGTATGAATCATTAACAACAAATCCTGCAGACCTTTCCGCTGGCGTATGTCCTTAAAAAAAATGTGCTGTCGTAGCCTTCACTCCCGGCCAGCAACATATTAAGCGAGCAGTTATATTGCTGTGCTTTTCTCTTTGTACATTAGCGTATTCTAATCATTTTTAATAATAGTTACAGTATGAAAACAATCACGTTATTAATTTTCGCATTGATTTCTTTTGCATTTCTTCCAGTGGAAAATGTACAATTGATGGATTGCTCAAAATTCAGGAAAGGAATATTTTACTATAGGGGAGAAGCGGATGCGGAATTGTACAGGATAGAAAGAAACGACTCTATTCAAAAAGAGACACTACTCTCCACGGGCGATTATGTTACATTAAAACTGAATTGGGTGGGAGATTGTGAGTATAAACTTGCGTTTATTAGTCAGCACATTTATAAAAACGATTCGGTAAGTACACAATTCCAGGGAATGGTTCTTACTAATAAAATTGTAAAAGTAACCGGCGACAGTTGTTACCTGGAATCAAGATTTGACAATCAGCCAGACATGGTTTTTAAAGGTGTTTTGTATTTGGCAGAGTAAGAGTGGCTGCCATGGCCAGGTCTTCTGACCTGCGACGAGTTGATTTAAATGAATATTAAGTGTATTTATTCGGTACACTTAATGTAATAGCCGTTTTAAAAGGTGATGTTCGGGAGACGAGGTACTGGCATCGGGGGAGGATTTGGATGATGTGATTGAATGGATTATGTACAGTGGTGAACAATTGTCATAACCAAGTGATATTGTTATTACAGTTGAAAATAAAACCAGAATTGTAACTATACTTTTAGCTTTCATGCAATTTTTTTTATTCAAAAATCTATTACTAAAATAGATATTTCATTTTCCATTACTACATTTTTAAAGTTTAAGATCGGGTATTAAATATGATTTGAATCATTAAATCTCTTTTTTAATCATTTGAATTTTGAGTGATAAACGGAAGCGTATAATGCCGGTAAAGGAGAATGCAAAATAATATGAGTAATCAAATCATACAATTTTTAAGCAGGAGGGTAAATCTTTTTATAATAATAATATTCCTTTTTTTTTCTTACACATCATTTATTTACAAATTCCTTCCGGCAAAGCAAAGGCCTGCAAATAAGCTGGCTGATTCGGGAAAACAATTGTGGCAAGAAAAAAACTGCATCGCATGTCATCAAATTTATGGCCTGGGTGGATATCTTGGCCCGGATCTAACGAATTGTTACTCATTAAAAGGTAGCGATTATATTAAATCAATCTTACGAACCGGCACCCGGATCATGCCCGATTTTAAATTTTCCGTTGAAGAAGTTAATGCGATTGTTGAATATCTACATGAAGTTGATAATAGCGGGGAAGCAGATCCAAGAAAATTTGTAAAAAATAAAAATGGTACAATATCAAAATAAAAGTAGTACGGCTGGGAAATACTTTTTATTGACAGGATTAATATTATTAATTATTGGGTTGATAAATGGAATACTTGGTGCATTTCAATATGTGATTCCCGGATTGTTTAAATCAAGTCTTTCTTTTGAAAAGATAAGACCACTACATGTTTCTTCTGTTGTATTCTGGATCATCGTTTCTGCAACGGGTGGCGTATTGTCTTATGTTGAAAATTATACAGGCAGGAAATTGTTTTCACCAACCTTAGCAAGACTTCAACTCACAA
Source organism: Bacteroidota bacterium (assembly GCA_018268085.1). Taxonomy (GTDB): domain Bacteria; phylum Bacteroidota; class Bacteroidia; order Chitinophagales; family Chitinophagaceae; genus Ferruginibacter. The sequence goes on along the minus strand of JAFDXE010000012.1, from coordinate 1,994 downwards.
TATTTATTTGTTCCATATTTTTTATATTAGTTAGTTATTTATCCGGCATATTTGGCGGTAGAGAATACTGGGAATACCCTCCTGTTTTGTCGCTACCAATAATTTGCGGATGGCTGCTATTTCTAATAAATTTTATCGTGTCCATTAAATTTTCAAAACGGCAGCCTGTATATGTTTGGATGTGGTTTACCGGAATTGTATTTTTTCTTTTTTCCTTTCTCGAATCCTATTTATGGATTTTCCCTTATTTCAGGAGCAATATTGTAAATGATATGACAATTCAGTGGAAATCTTATGGTAGTATGGTAGGTTCCTGGAATATGCTTATTTACGGTTGTGTTTTATTCCTGATTGAAAAAATTAGTGGGGATGATAATTACAGTAAATCAAAAGTGTCATTTGCGTTATATTTCCTGGGGCTAATTAATTTATTATTCAATTGGGGACATCATATTTATACATTACCGACGCACCACTTTATTAAAACCATAAGTTACATCGTAAGTATGAGTGAATTATTGATACTTGCCAGGATTATATATAACTGGAAGTCATCAATAACAACTGCTCAGAAATTAAGTTTTTTACCCAGCTATAAACTAATCATTGCAGCAGATGTGTGGATATTGCTAAATCTCCTATTGGCTATCGCTATGTCTGTTCCCGCTATTAATATATATACTCATGGTACGCATATTACAGTTGCGCACACAATGGGAGCTACGATTGGGATAAACACAATGTTGTTGCTTGCTGTGGCGTATGATATTTTATGTGATCAACATCAATCAATATTTCAAAGAAGGGCGTTTAATGTTGCGTACTGGATTGCGAATGTTTCACTTCTGCTGTTCTGGATTTCATTGATACGAATTGGAGTGTTAAAAGCAAAATGGCAAATGAGCCTTAAACAAATACCATTTTCAGTTATGATGAAACAGATTACCCCATATTTTTTAATATTTTTAATATGTGGTCTTACAATGGCGATTGGGCTGATTTTTCTAATCGTACCATTATTCAGAAGCATGCGCAAACAGAACTAATTACCATTTATCTTTTTATTAAGGTTCTGGACTTCGGATACAAATTACTTTTTTGAAACTTATTTATTTCCATTCGTGAGTATGCTCAATAGAAAAACGTGTTGCCGTCGCCTAGTCTCCTGACCTGCGGTGAGTTAGAGAATGGCCGTTTTAAAACAGCGCTGGTTGCGAGACTAAACGCTGGCATTTTCGCCTCCGTTGGTGTTCCATTAACCTAACGAACCAAACTAACAAAGCATGAACGCCGCCGTCTGGTCTCCTGACCAACGGCGTTAACTCATAATACAATTCAACTAATTAAATTACCAACGGAAACAATTGTTATTGGATAATGAATGAAAGGATATTATTATCGAAAGTTTGCAATGGCTTGTAGTCAATAGAAGAATAGTGTTGAATGGATTTGTTTTCATGAGTAATCATATTCATTTGATATGGCAGCCATTAATTTTCGCCTCCGTTAGTGTTCCATAAACCTAACAACCCAAACTAACAATACATGAACGCCGCCGTCTGGTCTCCTGACCAACGGCGCTAACCCATAATACAAGTCAACTAATTAAATTACATTCGGAGTATGAAAACTCCGTACCCCGTTTACTGGCCGCAGTTTTATACTGCTACCATCTACCAATGGAAACAATTGTTGTTGGATAATGAGTGTAAGGATATTATTATCGAAAGTTTGCAATGGCTTGTAATTAATAGAAGAATAGTGTTGAATGGATTTGTTATCATGAGCAATCATATTCATTTGATTTGGCAGCCATTAAATGAATTTACTCCCTCTGATATACAGGCAAGCTTTATGAAATACACATCTCAACAGATGATCAGACTACTTAAGAAGCATAAACCAGAAATGCTTGCTGAGTTTAAAGTAAATAAAGGAAATCGTAATTATCAACTGTGGAAACGTGAGTCGTTAGGAACAGAACTTTTTACTCC
>JAFDXE010000011.1 GCA_018268085.1 Bacteroidota bacterium | reverse complement strand
CTGAAAGCGGGATCATACCTGGTGGAAGTAAGACAGGGAACGGTAGTAAAGACTAAGAAAGTGATCAAGTTCTAAGGAGAAGGATCATTTAAGAAATACAAAAGAGGCTCTGTAGTGATACAGGGCCTCTTTGATTTTTGGAGTAGCTGTAAGCCAGGGACACTCTGGTACGTTATACTACGCCGTATTCATTGTCCATAGCCTCAAAAGATATTTCTTCATTTTTTTTTATATTTCACATAATATTCTAAAAATTCATTCGTTTGTTATTGATTCAGTGAACTGGAGCACTGGTTTGGCCGGTGTGTGTCTGAAAATCTCAATATCAAACCCGTAATTCTATGAATCTTTCTACCAATCTGCTTACAATTAGGGGACAATTCCTTAAAAGAATGACCTTATTCTTGTCAATTGTATCATTATTTGCATTAACCATACCAGTAGTAGCCCAAACGGGGGCAATTCCTGCTACACCGGGTCCAATAAGCGGGCAAACAAATGTTTGTGCCTTCGTTGGATCGGGAGAGGAGGTGCGTTATAGTATTGATCCGGTTCCAGGGGCTTCATTGTATTTATGGACCATTCCACCTACTGCAACATTGGTAAGCGGGCAGGGGTCTACAGAAATTGTAGTAACATTTAGCGATGCATTTACCGCTGCTGCCAATAAACAAATCAGGGTAAGATCAATATCCCAGGCTGGGAACAGTACCGACAGGATATTATACCTTACATCTCAACAACCATCAACTCCTGATGGAATTGCCGGCCCTTCCAATGCATGTGTGTATATAGGAACAGGAAACCATGCGACTTATTCTACTGCAAAAGATCCATCTGCTACTGCATATATATGGGCAGCAGATCCAAAATCAACATTAATAACACATCCGAATGGAACTGGTGTAAATGATACCATCATTCATGTTGTATTTAAAAACGGATTTAAATCCAGTCCTGTTACTGTACAGGCAGTTAACCATTGTGGTTTCAGTGCAGCAAGGATACTAACGGTTTCGGGTAGTGCTCCTTCAACTCCGGGCCCTATCAGCGGACCAACTAACGCTTGCCCGTACATGCTACCAGGCGGAATTACTGCAACTTATACCATTAATCCAGTAGCAGGGGCAACAGCATATACATGGATTACACCGCCAAATGCAATAGTAACCCATCCTAACGGGCCAGGCAACAACGATATAACCATTACAGTACAATATCCAAGTGATTTCACCGGAGGAACTATTTCGGTAATTGCCAACAGTGGTTGTGATGATAGTTCGCCACGCAATCTCAATGTAGGAAAATTGAATGCAGGTACACCGGGCGTAATTACACCGCTTGAGCAGTCTATTTGCCCGGATCGTCAATGGATATATAAATTGCCATCAATGCCATCTAATGCAACAGCAATAAACTGGACGGTTCCTGCTGATGCAATAAGTGTAACAGGCCAGGGATCAGCTACCATTTCAGTTCAATACCCAGCTACGAGAGTTACTGGTATTATTACGGCAACGGCTACCAACAATTGTAGCTCAAGTGCGGTAAGGCAGGCTTCTGTTAATCTTAATCGTTGCCAGGTTGAAAGAATGAGCGGCAACACCGGCAGGCAAAACGGAAGTTCTCCGGAATTAAGCCAGTCGAATACATTGTCGCATAATGTAAGCGGAAATACTGCAGAGCAGCAATTTCCAGGTGCAGAGGAACTAAAGATAACGGTAGCACCAAATCCATCAAGAAGTAATTTTAAATTACAGGTATATTCTAACAATAATGACATTATTAAAATGAGATTATTAGACCTCCAGGGCCGGGAACTAAAAAAGATGAATGTAAGTAAAGGTCAGTCTGTAAACTTTGGTAATGAGTTAAAAGCCGGAACCTATATTCTTGAAGTTAGCCAGGGCAGAACGGTGAAAACGGAGAAGTTGCTAAAGATGTAATTGAAAATGCTTTTTAAATAAATAAAATCCCGTTCTTCTGAAACGGGATTTTTATTTGTATTGTAAATTGCTAACATTGAGTATTTTGGAATGAATGATTTGATTTTTAATGCCAGTTAATAATTCTTATACAGATTCATATATTTTCGTAGTTTAGTAGCTCTAAACTTATGATATGAAGTTCTGCACCAAACTACTAACTGTTATTTTAATACTCACTTGCTCAGTTACTCTTGCTCAAAAGTCAAAATCAGCATCTAAATCAAAAGAGCTGAAAGACCGGGTGAAACTCGAATCATACAGTTATCCTTATTACGCTATTATTAATAATGGTCCGTCACCTATTACCGGATGTTTTATATATTATAAGAACAAATCGTATTTTGTTACAACCCGCCATAACTTTTTTACTACTACTAATGAAAGGAAAAAAATAACCAATGTGATGATCTTTATAGATCAGAATCACATGAAGAGTAATTCAAAAGTACTTTCCCTGAATATGAATGATCAGAAAGTATTGCCGGTGTGTTTTGAATTTGGTTGTACAGATATTGTATTACTGCCTGTAGAAATACCTGCTGATATGTCTGTTAATTACGTAGGATTGGAATCAAAAGACGTTTCAGCCGAAACAGAAATGGCCATAGTTGGGTATGTAAAAGATTCAGTAAATATTATAGAGACAAAATTCAATAGTTTTTTACCAAGGGATTCTGCTTATTTTCTTACTGATAAATCAAGCGCAAAAGATCTTTCAGGTTCACCGGTACTGGTATATTCTAAAAGTAAAACAGGAACAAAAGTAATACTGGCGGGTATTTATTCGGGAAAGGAAATCAGTCAGGAAAACTTTGACAAAGGACTTATTTCCAGGGGCTCTCTCATTCTCCGTTTTCTGAATTCAAAAACAAAAGAAGAACTCTCATCCAATAAGCAATAAGGGTAAATCAAGTTTGCACATAGCTTTTTTTTAATCCTTCGAAATAAAAAACGGTAAAAAACTTGGATATTCACCGTTTGGACTATACTTTTGTGGTAATTCTACGGTACTTGTTTTTTAAGTAGAATTACGCTCCCCTGAAAAACCGTTTATATTGTATCATAGCAGGTTTTTTCAATTTTTTGTTAGGACACACAGGTCCTGAAATCTATACCAATTTCAATATTCTGGGAATACAATGCTGTTTTACGCATAATTTATTTGGCGTTTAATCGTTTACGTATTCGTGTTTCGTGTTGTAGTTATTTTACTATAGGGTATAGTTAACTGACTAGTATAAAACAAATATAAACTGCTAATGAAAATTTTTTTACCCCCGGTTTTGACATTCTTTACTAAGAATTATTCCCCCGATTATATAAATACCACTAAAACTTCTGTTATGAAGAAAACTTCCCGCATGCCCATAAATTGGGCAATTGCGCTTTTTGTCATTTGTATGTCCTCATTTTCGACAACATTTGGGCAGACTTTAAACGACTATCGTTCTGTGAACTCAGGCAACTGGAATACCCTTTCCACTTGGGAGCGATACAATGGTACTGCCTGGCAAACGCCAACGGCTGGCCAGGGAACTCCTACCAATGGCGTGAATGTAATCACCATTCAAAGTCCAAACGTGGTAACCGTAACTGCTGCAGTAACGGTAGACCAGGTAACGGTTAATTCTGGCGGTAAGGTTACGGTAAATAATGTTACACTCACCATAGCGAATGGTGGCGGAACTGATTTTACCGTTGATGGAACTTTGGAAGTAACAGGCGGGGCCGGAGCAATTACAACAACTGGTACGCTGGCGTTTGGTGCTGGTGGTACATATATTCATAATAGGAATGGAGGTAACATCCCAACGGCTACCTGGAATGCAGCTTCTAATTGTAATATAACTGGTATTACCAATACCGTTCCTACGGTTGGAACATTTGTACAGTCGTTTGGTAATTTTACCTGGAATTCAACCGGGCAAACGGGCGACATATCGCTTGTTGGGAACCTTACCGTTGTAAACGGAGATTTTACCGTGAGAAGTACGGGAAGTGGCTCTACCCGACTTTCCAATTCAGGAGTAACTGAAACGATTGATATTGCCGGTAATTATAGCCAAACCGGTGGTACATTTTACATCGGTGGAACCGGTGGTACAAATACCTGGACCGTAAATATCAACGGAGCTTTTTCTATCTCCGGCGGAACATTAAACTTATCTGGCGGCGGCGGTACTACCAATTTTAATGTTGTGGGAGATTTTTCAGCAACAGGCGGTACAATTACTGAAACCGGAACCGCTACCAATAATATTTCCTTTACCGGTGCCGGTGTGCAGACGTACACTTCAGGTGCTACAATTTCTAACGCTGTAAATTTCAGGGTGCCCAGCGGAACTTTACAAATGGATGCACCGGGTACGGTAATTTCAGGTGGCGGTACATTTACAATTCTGTCAGGTGCTACACTGGGTGTTACATCAACAGCAGGTATTACTACAACAGGTGCTACCGGAAACATCCAGGTAGCAGGAACGAGAACCTATTCAGCCGGAGCCAATTTCATCTATAACGGAACTTCAGCACAGGTTACAGGAAATGGATTAACGCAAAACACAACTGCGAATATCACGATCGATAATCCCACTTCGGTTACACTTAGTGCCAATACAACTTTAACCGGGAATTTATTGATATCCCAGGGAACATTAAACGCCAACAACTTTAATATTATACTGGATGGAAACTTTACAAATAATGGTACGGCATTTACCGGCGGAGCAGGAACAACAACTTTTTCCGGTACTACGCAGGCAATCAGCGGGTCTGCCAGTTCCACTTTCGGTGGATTGGTGATAGACAACAGTTCTGTTGTAACGATGAGTAATAATAACACGTGTGCTTCATTAACTTTCAATGCCAGTGCTGCAAACAGTTCATTAACTCATTCAGGAAGTTCCTCATTAACTGTAAACGGCGCAGTAACTATTAACCAACCTTCAGGGGGTACAACATTCACTACTGCATGGAATATCAATGCTGGTTCAGCAACTGTGTCCGGGCTTATCACAATGGCAGGTACGAACACAAGTGCCAGGGTTACAAAAATTGCGGTTACAACCGGTACACTAAATGCAAATGGTGGTATTACTTTGTCGGGAACTACAGCAGCGAATAAAGTAATAGATATTTCAGGAGCGGGAGCTACATTGAATTTAAAAGGCACGCTCACTACTGCAACGTCAACACTTACTACAGGAACCAACAGTACATTTAACTACAATGACGACACTAATGCACAAACAGTAGCTATTTTCAGTGCAGGTGGTTATAATAATCTAACAATTAATACAACTGGTGGAGCCGGAGCAACATTGGCAAATACAATGGCTGCAACCAACATCACCGGAAATCTGAGTGTGCAAAGCGGAACATTCAATAACGGAGGTTTTGCAATAACCTTAGCTTCCAATAAGAATTTTAGTGTTTCTAACGGGGCTACGTTTAATCTTACCGGAACATCTACAATGGCTACGGTATCGGGAGCGGGTACACGAACTTTTGGTGCTACCAGTATTGTAAATTATTCCGGCGCAGCACAGGCAGTTCCTGTATTGAGTTATGGAAATTTAAAATTAAGCGGATCGGGAAACAAAACTTTCGCCGGATCTACTACGATTGTAACCAGTCTCGATATCAGTGGTACAGCCGTGGCTTTATTGCCAAACGGAAGTACATCTTCTGTACCTGTAATATCGTTTAACGGTATTGGACAGGTATCTGGTTCATGGGGAGGTTCAATATCAGCAGCTACTAATAAAAATGCAACAAGATTTGGTTCAACCACAACAGGTGTCATCAATGTAAGTACCACCTCCTGTACAACAGGCCAGTGGTTAGGTAATACAAATACAGATTGGTTTACTGCATCAAACTGGTGTGGTGGCGTACCAACATCTTCTACAGATGTAATAATTGCGTCAACAGCTCCAAACCAGCCTTCAATCAATGCCGGTGGCGCAGTATGTAATTCCATTACTATTGGCAGTGGTGCAACGTTAACAATTACCGGTTCAAATGGGTTAAGTGTAAATGGCGACTGGATCAATAACGGAACATTTACCGCCAATACAAGTACGGTAACTTTTACCGGAGCTTCTGCTCAAACCATAGAGGGATCTTCAACAACTGCATTTAGAAATATCACAATAAATAAATCTTCAGCAAGCGATGTGGTTACCAGTCAAACAACTTCGTTTACTGCTTCAGGTAACCTTACTATTACACAGGGTATTTTAAATCTTACTGCTACCAATGCCGACTATACAATTACCGGAAATATTTCTGTGGCTGCTAACGCTACACTTAAACATAGTGTGAGTTGGGATGCAACCGGATTTAAACTGGGAGTAGGAGGAAATCTTTCCATTGATGGTGCTTATGATTACAGTGCAGTATCACGGGCACATATATCAATGACAGGTTCAACCAAAACAGTTCACTCAGGTACAAGTGCATTCAGTATTTTAACGCTGGGAACTGCCGGAGCAATTACTGCTGACGGTGCACTCACCGTAAATGACAATTTCTGGGCTATGTTTGGCGTAGCCGGGGGATCATTCTCAACCAACGGCCAATCTGTAACTGCCAATGCAGCATTGCTGATCTCTGGTGGAACGGTAAATGTGAATGGAGGAAGCCTGTCGGTTACAGGAGGCATCAGTATAGGAGTGAATGCGGTTGCCGGTGCATTAAATTATTCGTCGGGAAGTTTAACTACTGATGGCGTTACAATTGGAGACGGAACTTCTGCTGCAGTAGGTTTAGGAACATTTACACAATCAGCCGGAACAAACGCTGTTATCAACGGAAATGTAACCATTAACCAGCAAACCGGGGCGGCTACGAATGCATGGAATATCAATGCAGGAACTGCTACTGTATCTGGTTTGATTTCTTTTACCGGAACAAATGCAACACTCGGACGTATCGGAACAATCGTACTTACAACAGGTACATTGAATGCAAATGGCGGAATCAGTTTCGCTGGTACAACGCCGGCTACCAAGGTAATTAACCTGGGAACTACCGGTACAATAAATCTTAAAGGCGCATTGTCTGGTACAGCCGGAGCAACATTAACTGCCGGAACAGCAGGAAGTGTTTTCAATTACAATGATAACGCAACAGCACAAACGGTAAATTTCTTCGGAGCCGGTGCTTATTTTAATCTTTATATCAACAATACAAGCGGAACAGGCGCTACGTTAGGTGCTGCCGTTAGTGCAACCAATGTTACCGGTAACCTGCGTGTACAAAGCGGAATTTTAAATACTGGTGCATTTAATATAGTTGGAAACTTAACCAGAACATTTGAAGTTGCCAATGGCGCATTCTTTAAAACAACTACTGCTACCACAAATGCCTTCCCTTCAGGATTTGGAACGAATTCACTGGGTGCAAGCAGTACAGTAGAATACCGTGCAAACGGAGCGCAAACAGTTTCAGCGCAGAATTATGGTAATCTAACCATCACTGCTACTTTATCAAGAACTGTTACTCTGGCCAATTCAGGAACCATTAATATTGCAGGCGTATTTTCACCAGCCGCAACATTAACTACATATACTACAACCGGAAGTTCAGTTGGATTAAATGGAACAACAGGTTCACAGGATATTCCTGCGTTTGCTTTCAATAACCTAATAATCAACAACACATCGGATGTGAATTTAACCGGAAATGTTAATGTAAACGGTACTACGAATGCGCTGACATTTACCAATGGTAAAATCAACACCGGTTCAAATACAATTACACTTGCTTCAGGTGTTACCGTAACAACAGCCGGGGCAGGAAAATATGTAAATGGTAAACTGGCATGGGGCATTCCAACAGGTACGCCTAGCCGCACATTCTTTGTGGGAGATGCAAGTAATTATACGCCTGCAACGATTGCCTTTACAACAAATGTTACCAGCGGAGGCACGGTTACCGTAAATACAACAGCCGGTGATCATCCGAATATCAGTACTTCTTCTATCGGCGCTTCCAAATCTGTAAACAGGTATTGGACTATCGCCAATGCAGGAGTTAATCCTGTTGGATATACTGCAACCTTTACCTTTATTAATCCGGGAGATCTGGATGCCGGCACTAACACAGCGAATGTAATTGTACAACGTTATGTGCCTACTATATGGAACAATACAACCATTGGTACAAGAACCGGTACTACTACACAAATAACAGGTGTAAACGCTTTCGGTGATTTCCAGATCGGAGAAACCTGTATCGCTCCAACTATTGATGCACCTGTTGTAAATAATGTATCCTGTAATGGTGCTGCGGATGGTTCAATAGATATTACAACTACCGGTGGTACTTCACCATTTACCTATTCATGGTCGAATGGAGCTACAACAGAAGATGTTACCGGACTTGCACCGGGAACATACACACTTACCATAACTGCATCAGGCGGATGTACAGTGTCAACTGGTACTATCAGTATTACTCAGCCGGCTGTATTAAATGCAACAGTAGGTTCAACAAACGCCGATTGTTTTGGTGCTGCAAATGGAAGTATCAGCATTACTTCACCGTCAGGTGGATATGGTAATTACGAATATTCTATTAATGGCGGTAGCTCATGGCAGTCATCTGGTAGTTTTGCTGCATTATCAGCGGGAACTTATGATGTAGAGATCAGGGATGCCGATCATACTTCATGTATCGTTGTATTGAATGCAGCCCTGGTTATTACAGAACCTGCACAATTGAATGGAGACAATCTGGCAACAGATGCAACCTGTGGCAACAACGACGGACAAATCACTATCACTTCTCCAACAGGAGGATCAGGATTATATGAATACACAATCAATGGTGGAAGCACATGGCAATCATCAGGTGTGTTCGGCGGTTTATCTGCCGGTACTTATGATGTAAGAATCCGGGATGCTAACCATCCGGCATGTGAAGTTACACTTGATGGAACAATGGTTGTTAACCAGGCTTCCATACCAGATGCTCCGGCAAGTGGTGGAAATCAAAGCGTATGTTATAACGGTGATCCTGAACAGCAACTAACGGCAACGGCTACCTCTCCGGTATCTATTGTTTGGTATGATGCAGCATCGGGAGGAAGTGTAGTTGATCCACCGGTATTGGTGGGTGTAGGTACAGTTACTTATTATGCGGAAGCACAAAGTGGTGCCTGCGTTAGTGCGGCAAGAACTGCTGTAACACTTACCATCCAGGATGCACCAGTTGCACCTGTTAGTGGCGGCGACCAGGTGGTATGTTCGAATGGAGATCCATTCCAGACATTAATTGCCACAGCATCATCTCCTGCAACAATAACCTGGTATGATGCAGCCAGCGCCGGAAGCACGGTAGATGTTCCTGCGTTAATTGGCGTTGGTACAGTTACCTATTATGCAGAAGCTTCAAATGGAACTTGTGTAAGTCCTGACAGAACCCCTGTTACGCTTACTATAAATCCTATACTGGCTACCCCCGGAACCATCAGCGGACCATTGGATGTGTGTCCTTTAATTGGAAGTCCGACGCCTTCAGTTTATAGCATAGATCCGGTTGCAGGTGCAACCTTCTATACATGGGTAGTTCCTGTTGGAACAACGATTATATCAGGACAGGGAACAACCAGTATCAATGTAACTTTCGATAATAGTTTCGCACTCACGAACAGTATGTTTGTTGTAACTGCAGAATCACCTTCTGCTTGTACCAGCGCACCAAGTTCAATTGAGGTATTGAAAGTAGTTCCCGGAATTCCAACGGCTATTAACGGTCCGGTTAATGTTTGCTCATACATCGATCAGCCAGGCAATGCTGTTTATTCAATAGATCCGGTTGCCAACGCAACTTCCTATACATGGCAGGTTACCGGTACCGGTATGACGCTGGTTAGCGGACAAGGTACAACAAGCATTGAAGTAAGCTATGTGTCTGGCTTTGTTAGCGGAAACATTAAAGTAACCGCCAATTCAAATTGCGGAAACAGGGCGCCAAGATCATTGGGTGTTACAAGACTTATCCCGGCAGCACCAACGGTAATTACAGGGCCTGCAAATGCATGTACCTATATTGGTACACCTACGCAGGTAACTTATTCGATTGATCCGGTATTGAATGCTACTTCTTATACATGGACTGTTCCTGCCAATGTTACAATTGTAAGCGGACAAGGAACTACCAGCATACAGGTAACTTTCGGTAGCGGATATACGACCGGGTTATTTAAAGTTAAATCGGTTGCTAATTGTGCCAGCAGTGGAGACAGATCACTATCCGTTGTTGCTGCTGCTGCAAGTACACCGGGTGTTATCAGCGGACCTTCAAATGCATGTGTGTTTATCGGAACACCAAACAATGCAACATATAGTATTGCACCGGTAGCAAACGCAACATCCTATAACTGGAATGTACCAACTGGCGCAACTATTGTTTCTCATCCAAACGGACCAGGCATAAACGATACCATCATCACCGTTTCTTTCGACAATAGTTTTGTATCCGGTTCAACAATTTCTGTTCAGGCTGTTGCCTGCCTGGCAAGTGCATCAAGAACATTTGCGGTATCTAAGATTGTTCCTTCTACCCCGGGTATTATTACTGGTATAACCAATGCTTGTCCATACATGGTATCTCCGTCTAACCCATCGGGTACAGCGGTTACCTATACCATTGCTAAAGTTGCAAATGCCACTTCTTATTCATGGAATGCACCGGCAGGAGCAACCATCACAGCGCACCCGGCAGGATCTGGTGCGAATGATACAACGGTACAGATCATATACAGTTCAGGTTTCACCGGCGGAGCCGTTTCCGTTGCTGCTTCAAGTGATTGCGGTAGCAGTACGGCAAGATCATTAAGCGTTACAAGGCTTACACCTGGAACACCGGGAGCTATTACTACGGTGAACACTTCAGCATGTCCAAGCAGGCAGTACACTTATACACTTGCAGCCATGCCATCAAATGCGAATTCAATTTTGTGGACTGTACCTGCACTGGGTACGATCATTTCCGGACAGGGAACGCTGAGTATCACTGTGTCTTATACAACTGCGGCAATAACCGGAACGGTTACGGCAACAGGTTACAACAATTGCGCAAACAGTTCAACCAGGTCAATCAATATTAATCTGCCGGCATGTGCTGGTGGTAAGCAGGTACTTACAGGTAGATCTGTTATTACAACAAATACTGCCTCAGATAAATTTGAAGTTGCCGTGTATCCGAATCCAACCGTAAACGATTTTACATTACGGGTATCCACTACCGGTAGTGAGAAAATCAATGTACGTGTTTTGGATATACAGGGTAGGGAACTGAAGCGTTTAACAGTAATGCCAAACCAGACTACAACCATCGGTAATGAGTTGAAAGCTGGTTCTTACATGGTGGAAGTATCACAGGGAGATAAAAAGAATGTTCAAAAGTTGATGAAATTCTAATTTCCCAGGTTTAAATAAATAGTAAAAAGGGTCGCCAGATTGTGCGACCCTTTTTTTGCCTTCCGTAAACCCTGGTTTTACGATTGCTGTGTAAGTGATATTTTTCTTTTTTGTTTTCGATGCAGCCTGCCGTAAACAATCTGAACAACTAATGGGAAAATAAGCAGTGTAAGTATGGTGGAACTGATGAGGCCGCCAATTACCACGATTGCAAGTGGTTTTTGAGTTTCGGATCCTATGCCTGTTGATGTTGCTGCAGGAAGCAATCCTATAGCCGCCATTAAAGCAGTCATTACTATCGGTCTTATCCTTGATTCTACTCCTTCTTTTACAGATTGCAGCAAAGGTTTTTTGTTGTGCAGGTTTTGTTTAAAAACAGATACGAGTATTACGCCGTTTTGAATACATATACCAAAGAGTGCAATAAACCCAATTCCGGCAGATATACTGAAAATTGTTCCCGTAACGTGTAATGCCAGGATGCCACCCATGATGGCGAAAGGAACATTCAGCAAAACCAGTCCGGCATCTAATGCATTACCGAAACTTATGAATAATAAGATAAAGATCATCAGCAACACGATAGGAACAACCTGCGCAAGTTTAGCCTGGGCTCTCACCTGGTTTTCAAATTCGCCGGCCCATTCCATAGTGTATCCTTTTCCCGGTTTAATTTTTTCATTTACTTTTTGTTGAGCTTCTGCAATGGTGCTGCCGAGATCCCTGTCCCGAATCGTAAACTTTACTGCAATAAATCTTGTGTTCTTATCACGATAAACAAATGCCGGTCCTGTAACTGTTTTTAATTCTGCTATTTCTTTTAATGGAATTTTAGAACCGTGCATTGTTGGCACACGAAGTTCTCCGATAGCATCTTCATTGTTCCGGTATATTTCAGGGTAGCGAATTCTTATTTCAAATTTTCTTTCCTGCTGATAAAAAACAGATGCAGACTTTCCGCCAATTGCCATTTCAATTACAGAATTTGCATCCTGTGTGGTTACACCATAGGTTGCCATTTTTTGCTGATCGAGTAAAATACTTAATTCGGGTTGTCCTATATTTCTCATTACACCAAGATCACGTATGCCTCGAATGGTGCCCAACACATTATACACGCTATCGGCAAGCTTGTCCAGTTTGTCAAGATCATTGCCGAAAATTTTAACGGCCAGGTCAGCATTTATACCGGCAACTGCTTCGTGTATATTGTCGATGATCGGTTGAGAATAATTATATACAACGCCGGGGTATTCACTTAGTTTTTTGTCCATCTCATCAACCAGTTGATCCATACTAATCTTTCGTTTCCATTCTTTCTTCGGCTTAAGGTTTACCTGGCATTGCACATAGTAAAAACCAGAAGGGTCGGTACCGTCGTTGCTTCTTCCGGTTTGAGATAAAACGCCGTTCACTTCGTCGAAGCTTCCCAGTATCTTCCTGAATTCACCAACAAAATGTGTGGTCGATGTGAGAGAACTACTCATCGGTAACTTAGCTTCCACCCACAACGCACCTTCATTTAATTCAGGTAAGAATTCACTACCCAGGAATTTGAAAGAGAAAAAACTTATTGCCATCACTGAAAATGCAAACAGCAGGCTTGCCTTTTTATGCGTTGTAGTGAACCGATAGCCGCTTTTTATTATTCGGTTAAAGAAATTTACAAATGGATTGTTTCTTTCTCTGGCATCTTTTTTCAATAAGATACTCGTTAACACCGGCACAAGTGTTAATGTAAACAGGAGGGCACCAAGTAAAGCAAAGCTCAATGTCCATGCAAGCGGTGAGAACATTTTTCCTTCCACTTTTTCAAATGAAAATATGGGGATCAGGCTGGTAATGATGATGATCTTTGAAAAGAAGATAGCTTTTGCAAGATTGGATCCTGTTTTTCGTACAATACTAAGCTTCGCCATTTTATTATATTTCTCCATTCCCACCTCATGCGCTTTATGTGCAAGTACTACGAATAGTCCTTCTACCATCACCACAGCGCCATCAATGATGATCCCGAAATCAATTGCGCCCATCGAAAGCAGGTTGGCAGTCATTCCTTTTAATCGAAGGCATATAAAAGCGAATAACAATGCAAGTGGAATGATGATTGAAACAACAACGGTAGTTCGCCAGTCGAACATAAATATGAAAACGATAAGTGTAACCAGTAATATTCCTTCAATTAAGTTGTGAGTGATCGTGTCCGTGCAAAAATCCATCAGGTTATCCCGGTCATAAAAGGTTACCATTTTCACATCTGATGGTAATATTTTTTCATTCAATTCTGTAATCTTTTCTTTAATTCTCTTCAATACTTCCCTTGGATTTTCGCCTTTGCGCATGATTACAATTCCTTCTACAATATCATCGTTATTATTGAGGCCCGCCTGCCCTACACGTGGCATGTGGCTTTTAGCAACGGTTGCTACATTTTTTACTAGTATGGGAGTTCCATTGATATTGTCAACAATTACATTTTCAATGTCATGAATATTGTCGAGCAACCCGATTCCCCTTACCACATATGCCTGCCCGTTTTTTTCAATTACATCGCCGCCAACATTGATATTGCTTTTTGATACAGCAGTGTACACTTCCAAAGGTGTGATGTCGTAGTTTGCAAGCATTACCGGGTTTACTGTTATTTCGTATGTTTCTTCAGCACCTCCAAATACGGTAAGGTCTGCTACGCCCGGAATACTTCTTAACTGGCGATCGATAACCCAATTCTGTATCGTGTTGAGTTCAATTGAATTTTTTGTTTTTGATTGTAATACGTATCGAAAGATTTCACCGGTTGGTCCAACAGGCGGTTGTACATCGGGTTCAACAGTTTCGGGTAAACTTACATTTCGAAGAAGATTATTAACCTGTTGTCGTGCAAAGAAATCATCAACACCGTCATCAAAAATTATTTTAGTTACTGATAATCCAAACATGGAAATGGATCTGAGCGTCGATTTTTTCTGAACAGAATTCAGCGCTACTTCAATGGGAACAGTAACAAAGCGTTCAACTTCTTCTGCACTTCTTCCGTTCCATTGGGTTACTACAATAATTTGTGTGTTTGTAACATCCGGGAATGCTTCCAGGGGTGTATTCATATAACTCCAGATTCCACCGATGATTACCAGGAGCGTCATAAAAAATATAAAGAACCTGTTCTTTAACGAAAAGGTTACAATGCCATTGATAAATTTGTTCATAAAAATGCCTTTGGTTTTGGTTTAATCATTTAATGCATCATACACCAGGAGCTGATACCCGGTAATGATCTTTTCTCCTTCTTTTAAACCGCTATTGATATAAGTGGTATTGCCAACCGTTTTGTAGATTTCAATCTCACGGGTTTCGATATTGCAACTATCATTAAATACGATCACGAAATTTTTGTTTTTGTCGAAGATCACTGCTGATGCCGGTATGGAAGGCAGTTTATTGTTTTCATCATCGTAGCGAATATTTATTTGTGCAAACATTTCGGGCTTCAGAAGATTATCGGAATTGGAAATTTTTATTCTTACTTTCATTACCCTGCTCTGCGGATCAAGAATTGGAAAAATCCGATCTACTTTACCTGTAAAGGTTTTTTCTTTATAAGCAACTACAGATACCTGCGCTTCATATCCTGTTTTGATTTTTGCAATATCACTTTCGAATACATCTGCCATAACCCATACTTCATCGAGGTTTGCAATTACAAAAAATGGTAGAGCCGCATCGGCACGATACTGCATATTGTCTGTTATATTTTTTTGAATGATATAGCCTGAAACAGGTGCTGTTATTTCCTGTGTAGCATTTTCCGCTGACCCATAAATCGCATTTGTTTGCTGAAATCTTTTTAAATCAGCTTTTGCTTTTTCCAAATCAGTTTCGGCTGATAATACATCTTTGTCGGTAGCTAACCCTGCTTTGCGGAGTTCCTGGTTTGTTGTAACATTCTTCTCTGCAATTTTTACATTAGATGCAGCAAAAGATAACTGTCCCTGGTAGTCGGCAATTTCACTGCTTCGAACAATTGCCAATAACTGTCCTTTTTTAACATAGTCGCCAAGTTGAACGCGTAAATCTGCCACCACACCGCCAACTACAGGATACACTTTTACCAGTTTGTCTTCATTGGCTTCAATTTTACCAGACAACAGCACTTCACTTTTTGCAGTTGTTAATTTTACTTCTTCAACAGGTATTTTTTTCTGCAGCGAATCTGGCAGGCAAAACGTTTTTTTTGTTTCATTGCCGGCGGGTTTATCGTTACACGAAAAAAATAGTATTCCAATAAATACATATAAGAGTATTGTAGTTCTTTTCATAATTATCATTTAATTGTTAATAATGGTTTTGCCAATGGCGAAGTGCAGCGCTTCAATTGCCTGCATGCGGTCGTTCTGCAGTTGATTTAATTGCAGTATGCTGTTCCGGTAAGATTCACTGAAATCTATAAATTCAAGAAGGGTAAGATTTTTCTTCTGAAAATTTTCCAGTACACTTTGCATTACGTTTTTGTACGAGGCAGTGAAGCCGGTATCAATGGCGTTTAGCATCTTATCGGCACTTGCAATTTTTTGCCAGGCGAGTTGCACTTCATTTTCTATTATT
Source organism: Bacteroidota bacterium (assembly GCA_018268085.1). Taxonomy (GTDB): domain Bacteria; phylum Bacteroidota; class Bacteroidia; order Chitinophagales; family Chitinophagaceae; genus Ferruginibacter. The sequence continues at coordinate 93,528 of JAFDXE010000011.1, read as the reverse complement.
TCTTTTTGCAATTGAAGTTGCACATTACTTTGCTCAAGGGTTAATTTTGCAGAACGTATGTTTCCCTGGTTACGGTTGAAAAATGGCAGATCAATTCCCATTGAAAAAAAAGAAGCATTGTTAACAAAACTTCCTCTTTTATCAAACTGTGATCCTAGTGTGATATCGGGAACAGCCATTGCCTTTTGCAACAAATAATTTTGCTGGTTATAGTTGAGGTTATTTTCTGCGAGATGCAAATCCTGCCGGCATAAAAAGGCTGTATCAATAAGTGACTGAATGTTCATATTCCTAATGGCGTCATCACGGAGAAATTCATCCGGGATATCTGGAATGAAGTACGATTTGTTGTTATGCAGTAACAAGCGTATTTCTGACTCTGCATCGTTGAGTTGATTTTGAATGGAATTTTTTTCCGATAGTAGAGAATAGTACAGCGATTTGATTCTTAATGCATCTTTTGTACTCACGGTACCAGTTAGCCGTAATTCATCGTAACCGGTGCTGAGTTTTTCCAATGCATTTATTTGTTCGAGATAGGCTTGTATGGAATGTTGCAGGTAGTAAATCGTATAAAAATTTGTTCGTAAACTATACCTTAATGTACGCAGCAGATCAAAAAAACGGTTCTCGCTTATGCGGATATTTGTTTCAGCAAGTTTGATTGCTTTATTCCGTTTTCCTGCCAGGCTGATTATTTGCTGAATGTTGAAAATGTATTCTCCGGAATTGTTACTTATATCAAATAGTTTTCTGTTGTCGGGGTTGTATATAATTCCTGTGTAAGAGATATTTGGATTATTATATAAACCTGCCTGTAGTTTTTCTGCTTTTGCTATAGAGATATTATAGTGTTCTGCAAGAAGTTGCAGGTTGTTATTTATAAATTGCTTTTCGGCTTCGGGAAGGCTGATGCGTACTGTGTCCTGTGCATTTAAAAGGAATGAACAACATAACAGCACAACAACCATCAGTCCCGCAGGGCTGAGGTTACTTAATGTCATTATATAATGATTGAATGAAGTAATAAATTACATGTGCAGGAAGTTTAACCTGCAGCACAGATGGCTAAAAATGTTTTTGGGGAGATACCGTTAAATGAAATCCGGTGGGGGTGTAGTTATTTCCAGGCTGTGCGTGGACGTATATTTTTCCTTGTATTCGGGGAACTTAATTTTTTTCGGTAACGTTGATATTCTTACGGGCTCAATGCATACCACTTTCTGTTCAAAATAATAATCTACAACTTTTACCAGGTGAAAGTTCATTCCGTTGTCATCGTCTTCATCATCTGCAGTGTGATCATAGCCCAGTTTTACCCGGATCAATTCTACAAGACTATTAATATCGTCGGTTTGTTTACCGGATTTATCGAATTGGTCAACTTCTGCTACCTGTGGCAGAAACATGGATGTGTTGATGTGACAAAGCAGTAATATGAAGCTGATTAATTTATGCATGAGGCGCAATAAACATGCTGCAAAAATATTATTTAATCAAAATGAAAAAATTAAATTTCGTGAAAATAATGTTATATGAACGTGTTTCCCAATTCCAGTTAGTTCATAAAATAATGCTTCCAATAAGCTTTAGTGTTTTTCAAATCACAACTGTATTTGATTAATGGCATATTTATAATTTTGAATTGAGCCAATGAAAATAAAGGGGTGATACAATGAAAAAAGTTAAAAAAACCTTGCATTTTAGAAAGATGAATATTACTTTTACCGCTGTAATATACCCTTACCTAAACTTCCTATGCTGAATCCGTCTGATCTGAATTCCTGAAACCAGCACAATTATTCTAAGAAGAAGCTAACCGTTCCAATCCTTATCAACTTTTACAAATACGTTTTTGCTATTATAATATAATTTATTACCAAGCTACCTATATAAAGCCTTCTGAACACCATTGTCCTTTTGCTACAGGTATTAAATACCTGCTGGTATTACATCGTTAAGATCACCATCCTTGAATTAATTATTGCACGTGTAAAATGTGCAACATGTTTATATAATATATGCGTGTGTACGCATAACTGATCATAGTATTATTTTTTTAATTAAAACCTGTGTTATGCTAACTAAGTTACCTACCAGCAGGTGTAAGCTTTCTGATGCTACGGCAATTGGAACGGTTGCACCTCAACGATCAACTGCGAGAACAGCGGGATCAACAAACCGCAATAAGGTACTTGTATTGAGTGTCTTTCTATTGACTTCTTTTTTTCTTCAATCGCTGAATTCGATTGCGCAGAATGCAAGTCAGTATAGTTTCTCCACAGTAAATAATGCGTCTCTTGCTTCAGATCTCAATGGGAATACCATTAGTATGAGCAGTGGAACAACATCTCTTGTGACCGCAAGCAAGGATGATGCGGCTTCATCCAGTACCGATATTGGATTTAATTTTACTTTTTTCGGGAATGTATATACTGCATTCACCGCATCATCCAATGGTGGTATCAGGCTGGGAGGAACTATCGGAACAACAGTTATCGGAACCAGTTTTCCTGTTACATCGCAAGCTATTCTTGCTCCATACCTGGGCGATCTGAGAACCAGTTCTTCCGGTAAAGTGCACTATAAGCTTTTTGGTACCGCACCCAATCGTACGGCCGTTATTGAATTCCTGAATATGGGAATCAATTTTAACAGCGGTGGTGCAAATGGAACTTTCCAGGTGAGATTATACGAGCAAACAAATACCATTGAATATGTGTATGGTTCTATGGCCGTTGGTAGTACAAGTACAACCGGCTCCACTACTTCGAGTGCACGCAATGTTATTATCGGGTTTTCAAATACCTCAGGGAATAATAACGAGTTTACCGTGAATCAATCTACCTACGCAACTTCAACAACAGCTACAGAAATTGTGAACACAAATAGTAGTACCGGTAATATAGCAGGATTGAATAGTTCCGCTAATGGTTCGAGGCGTGCATTTATTTTTACGCCAACACTTGCCTATCATGCTCAATTTATTTCGATGGACCTTGGGTCTGCAAACTGGTGTGCGGGTGAAACGAGGGACGTAACCGTAACAATTAAGAACATCGGAACGGCTACATGGACTAATTCATCGCCTGAAGTGAATATCGGTGCCAAATGGAATACAAACGGAGGAAACTGGGCGGACTATCATATACGTGTAGACGCAGGAGATTTGGCTCCGGGTGCTACGCAAACATATACGTTTACCATCACAGCATCTAATAACGCCGGTGCAGGCTACACAACTGATTTGTCGGCCGGAACAAACAACATTTCATTTGATATCGTAAAAGAATTAGATTGTTGGTTTGGCAATAATTCAGGATCCTGCGGTCCGGGAAATGAAGAGTTTACTTCTTCAAATCAAACGATACTGGGCAATCCTACAGCAGTTGCAGGAAATGCAATAAATACCTGTTCAAATTCCAGTGCTGTTAATATCACCAGTGGTGCAAGTGCTACCAACCAGGCCAGTGTTTTATGGAGTTCAAGCGGAACCGGTACGTTTGCCAACGCTAACTCTCTTACTACAGCAACGTACACACCCAGCGTGGCAGATATTGCAGTAGGAAGTGTTATCCTTACATTAACTGCATCACCCAATTCACCTTGTGCTGCTAATGCCACATCTACTAAAACATTAACGATCAACCCTGCACCTACAGCAGTTGCCGGAACGGCCATTACAACCTGTTCCAATTCAGGTGCAGTAAATATTACAGCTGGGGCCAGTGCTACCAATCAAACGAGCATCGCCTGGTCTACTACTAATGGTACTGGTTCATTTGCAAATGCAGGTTCACTTACTACCGCCACGTATAATCCCAGCGCGGCAGATATAACAGCAGGAACAAGAAACCTCGTGTTAACCGTTAATGGATTGGCGGGTTGTTCAAGTGTTACCTCTAATAAATCGATAACCATTACACAGGCGCCAACAGCCAATGCAGGACCTGCGATAAATACGTGTTCCAATTCAGGCGCAGTGAATATTACCACCGGGGCAACTTCCGGAAATAATTCAGGTATTACATGGTCTACACCAAACGGTACCGGAACTTTTACCAATCCAAATTCATTAACAACGGCAACGTACACACCAAGTTTGGATGATATTGCTGCAGGAAGCGTTACCATAACTTTAACTGCTGCACCTAATTCACCTTGTGCGTCTTCAGTGTCCGCAAATAAAACACTTACGATAAATACTTTACCAACTGCCAATGCTGGTAATGCCATCATTACCTGTTCAAACTCAGGTGCGGTAAATATCACCAGTGGAGCTGCCGCTACCAACCAGGCAAGTATTACATGGACTTCAAACGGAACAGGTTCATTTGCCAGTTCAACTTCGTTAACAAATGCAACCTATAATCCAAGTGCTGCTGATATATCAGCCGGTTCGAGGATACTTACACTTACCGCAAATGGAAAAGCTGGTTGTTCAAATGTTACAGATACTAAAACGATTACCATTACCGCAGCACCGATAGCCAATGCTGGTAGTGCAATTTCTACATGCGCAAACTCAGGTGCGGTGAATATTACAACAGGTGCAACTGCAGGTAACAGTACCGGAGTAACCTGGTCATCAAATGGTACAGGAACATTTACGAATGAAAATTCGTTAACTGATGCTACCTATGAACCCGGAGCTGCAGATATTGCCGCAGGAAGCGTTACACTAACGTTAACGGTTACTGGTAATTCACCTTGTAATAATGCTACTTCATCAAAAACACTTACTATAAACCCAATTCCGCTTACAACAGGCGTAACAATTTGCCAGGGTACAACCAGTGCAGCATTAACTTCATCTTCAGTGTGTGCACAAACAAATAATTTAACGGATGGACCAAATCTTGCAGGCACTGCTGCTAACTCAGGATCCGGAACTGCATGGTCAAATCCGGGAAATGTGAATGCGAATGATAATGCCTACGCAAGTGTAACCGGATTCGGAACTGCATTCTCTCAAACACTTGTTGCTTCAGACTTTGGCTTTGCCATTCCTTCAGATGCAACCATTAAAGGATTCCAGGTAAGCATTGCCCGCTTCAGAAGCGGAGGTACTACTGGTGAAATTCAGGACAATTCCCTGAAACTTGTGAAAGGCGGAACGGTAGTAGGAACGAATAAAGGTGCTACTTCTACAAACTGGCCAACATCAGAAGCCGTTGCGAACTATGGCACCGCATCAGATTTATGGGGAACAACATGGACGCCTACCGACATCAATGCCAATAACTTTGGTGTTGCATTGCTGGTAGACAATACCAATACGTTCAGCTTCTTTGGAACAAGAACAGCGAATGTTGATTATATCCAGGTTACCATTACGTATACTAAACCTGGATCGATCGACTGGTTTACCGTTTCTTCAGGCGGAACTTTAATTGGATCAGGCGCTTCTTTCGATCCTGTTGGCGTTGCTAACTCGGGATTGGCGAATACTGATAATGCAGGATCTACAATCTATTATGCAGAATGTTCAACGATACCTGGCTGTCGTACGCCCACTAGCTTCAATATTACCGAAGCTCCTGCAGCACCGGTTAGTGGTGGAAACCAGTCGGTATGTGAAGATGGCAATCCAAACCAAACACTAACGGCTACGGCTACCGGTGGAACGATTACCTGGTTTGATGCTGCATCTAACGGAAGTGCAGTTGCCAATCCAACACAGGTTGGAGTTGGTTCAAATACCTATTATGCGCAGGCATTCGATGGAACTTGTAATAGCCTTACAAGAACTGCGGTAACATTAACCATTAATGCAGCTCCGGTTGCAGTAACAGCAAACCAGACTGTATGTTCAGACGGAAATCCCGGACAAACATTAACAGCAACAGCTACCGGTGGAACGATAACCTGGTACGATGCTGCTACTGATGGAAATGTTGTAAGCAACCCGGATCAAACAGGTGTGGGAACTTCAACTTATTTTGCTGAAGCCTTTGACGGAACATGCACCAGTTTAACGAGAGCTCAGTCTGTATTAACTATAAACCCGGTTCCTGCTGCACCAATAAGCGGCGGAAACCAGGAAGCATGTGAAGATGGTAATCCAAACCAGTCGCTAACAGCTACGGCTACCGGCGGAAATATCTCCTGGTTTGACCTGCCTACCGGCGGAAATTCAGTAAGCAATCCAACGCTTGTAGGTGTAGGATCAGTAACCTATTATGCGGAAGCATCTGACGGTACTTGTTCCAGCCTCAGCAGAACTCCTGTAACATTAACCATACACGCTGCACCCGCTGCACCACTTGCAAGCAATCAGTCTGCTTGTGAAGATGGTAATCCAAATCAAACATTAACGGCTACGGCTACCGGTGGAACCATAACCTGGTACGATGCAGCAACCGGGGGAAATGTAGTTGAAAGTCCGGTACAGGTTGGACCAGGAAGTTCAATCTATTATGCAGAAGCATTCGATGGTACCTGTTCAAGCTTAACAAGAACCCAGGTAACGCTTACCATTCATGCCGCACCTTCTGCACCTGTTAGTGGTGGTAACCAGGAAGTTTGTTCAGACGGAACAGCCAATCAAACACTAACGGCTACGGCTACAGGTGGAAGCATTACATGGTATGATGCAGCAACCGGAGGAAATGTAGTTGAAAATCCGGTACAGGTTGGACCAGGAAGTTCTATCTATTATGCAGAGGCATTCGACGGAACCTGTTCAAGTCTTACAAGAACAGCAGTTAGCCTTACCATAAATCCTTTACCGGCTACTGCAACTGTAAATATCACTCAGCCTAACTGTACAACAGCAACCGGTACAATTACCGTAACTGCTCCAACAGGAGTTGGTATTGAATACAGTATTGATGGTAATTATCAGCCAAGTGGCGTATTCAGTGATCTTACTCCGGGCACATATACCGTAAACGTGAGAAATCAATTCGGTTGCGTATCGCTTGTAGCAGCCACTGCAGTGGTAAATCCTCAACCTTTTGTTCCGGGCGCACCGGTGGTTGATGGTTTTGTAAACGTTTGTCCTTACATCGGTGCAAACATACCATTAACGTACACGGCGAATGTTCCGGGAGCAACCAGCTACAACTGGACATTGCCTCCGAACGTTAACCTGGTATCAGGTGCAGGTACAAACACAATTGTAATTACACTGGCACAGGGTTTTGATCAACAGGCAAACAAACAATTGAGGGTAACGGCAGAATCAGAATGCGGCACAAGTGCTCAAACAATTTTCTATCTTGTTTCGCAATATCCAAACACACCCGGATCTATTAGCGGACCCGTTAGTGTTTGTTCGTTCATCGGTTCAAATAATACAGCAACCTATACCATTAATAAAGTTCAGGCAGCAACATCTTATGCATGGACATTACCTGCAAATACAACGGCAGATCATCCTAACGGTAGTGGTGTAAACGATACAGTGATCGTAGTAACATTCAATGCAAACTATGCTTCAGGTTCTATTACTGTTGCTGCTGTTAACGGTTGCGGTACAAGCGGATCGGTAAGAAGCATCTATCTTCCACGTGTAAGCGCTTCAACACCAAGTCTAATCAACGGACCTACGAATGTATGTGCTTACATTGCACCTAACGGAACACAGGCTACTTATACCGTGCGTGCTGTAGCAGGTGCAACTTCTTATACATGGACTGCACCTGCGGGAAGCATCGTTTCACATGTAAATGCTCCGGGTGCAACTGATACTGCAATTACAGTTAGATATCATGAGAATTTTGTAAGCGGAAGTATAACTGTAAAAGCTACCAATGGTTGTGGTACAAGTGCACCAAGATCTTTAACGATAACAAAATTAAATCCTGCAACGCCAAGTGTGATTGATGTAATTCAAACAGGATTCTGTCCTAACAGGGAATACTCATACACTATCATCGGTATGCCGGCAAACGCAACGTCTGTTCAATGGACGATTCCGGTAGCCCAGGGCGCAACCCTGGTTAGCCAGACTGCAACCAGCATTACTGTTTCTTATCCGGCTAATTCGGTAAATGGAACGGTAACCGTTCAATCATTGAACAATTGCGGTAGCAGCCCGATACGTTCAACAGCAGTTAAATTACCTGCTTGTCCTCCGGATGAACCGGGAGAAAGGTTTAGTCAGCGTGGAAATACAGCATCAGTAAAAGATGTAGCTTCTGTGGTGTCGGAGAATATGGAAGTGAAATTATTCCCCAATCCAACAGTGAGCAATGTAAACCTACAAGTGTTGACGAAATCAAATGAAACGGTGAGTGTGAGAATTCTTGATTTGCAGGGAAGGGAATTGAAACGGTTAATTGTTTCTCCAAACCAGTCGACAACCTTTGGTTCAGACCTGAAAGCCGGATCATACATCATAGAAACAAGACAGGGGTCAGTACTGAAAACGACGAAACTGATAAAGTTCTAAACTCTTTTCATAATTGTTGATTGTTTAAAAAGAAGGCTCATCGAAAAGATGGGCCTTCTTCATGTACATTATTCAAAAAATATTACATCAACTGTAAGCTGTAAAAACACTGCAATTGCCGATGCGATTATTTTCAGTAGCCCATAAACGGATGTTTTCGAAAATATCGTTTTGTGTTTTCCATGTATAAACAGGTAATCCAAAAGTAGATTCGGTAACGAATGTGTGACAGGTAACGGGTTCGAATGGCGTACTCAATCCATCGTCTTCTGTTTTAAAATCTCCTGAAAAAACCCACACTTCATTATTGTATTTCAGTCGTACCTGTGCGGAGCCAATGATATGCCCGGCCGGATGCAGTAAATCCTTCACGCCCTGTATGTACAAAGGTTCATTCCATCCGATGCGTTAGTAATGGTTTTCGCCCATGCGTAGTTGTAAAAACGGCTTTGTAAAGTGATGACACAGGTAGGCGTTATGCCCCATTTAGCATGATCACTATGTGCATGAGTGATGATAGCTTTATGTACAGGCTTCCATGGATCGATATAAAAATCTCCCAGGCGGCAGTAAAGAACTTTATCTGTAAATTCTATAAGTTGCTAGGAAAAGACAGAACATATTAATTGTTGAAAAGTTCAGCCGCTACTTTTATTGAAGTTCACGAGCAATAAGGCAAAAGCCATACTTTTTGCCTGGTAAGCAGGGGAATTGCAGGAAAAAAAGAAGAGTTGTGGATGAAAGATTATAAATACAACCAGGAGTATTTACCAGGCTTTTGAAATTACACCATTCAGGTTTTTCAGAAAATACAAGTGTTTGTTTTCAAAATAATCAGGAGCGCTGTTTGTTTTTTTCAGATACACAGGTTTGAAATTATATTCACTGAATATCTTATAGGCATAATCATTCAGGTGTTCCATGAAATTATCCGGGTAGCGAATCAACAGGCGTGTAAAAAGGTAAGCCGTCTCAAAACCTTTATATGCATATTCAGAAGGTTTGCCTTTGTATTTGCTTAGATATAGGTCTTGTATCATCCTGCTGTAATTATCCCATTTGCTGTTAAAATAAGTAGCAGTAAAATAAACAGGGAAATCATTAATGTTTTTCTTTGAACCGTTGAACGACTGAAATCCATCCCAGTTTGGCATGCCCAGTAAAGTGATATCTGCTTTCTTTTTCATTGGCGCCAGTGCCGCAGCAAGGTTGTAAGCAAAGTCTTCATCCAGGCTACCGCCAATGATGATGTTTTTTTGCAGTGTATCCAGTTTGGAACGAATAGCATTATAATTACTGTCCAGTGTTATAGATTGAATATTGAGTAATGCCTTACCATCTGGTTTGTTGAGTGATGAAAAGTAGCCGGCAACTTTATCTTCCTGTGAACCGGTTTTCCGAACCAGTATAATTTTATCTGTTCCGTGATTCTGAAGGATATAACTGAAGATGGCTTCGCAGTGCGCTTTCAGTGTAGAGTTAATAATGATGAGATAAGGATTGTTCGTTTGTCCGCCATCGTTAGGGTATGTTGCAGAAATGAATGGGATATGCTTATCTGCTGCAAATGCTGCCAGTGTTTTAAAATCATCATCTTTTACACTTCCAATAATTAATTGCAGGCTGTCTAGTTTCTTATTTTCAATAAGTGAGTTGATATTATCTTTTTCAGATTTGGAATCAAAATATCGGATATCCATAGGTGAAGCAGGAGAAGGCATGCTGTCGAATGCAACCTGTGCGCCTTGTATAAAATCAAGTCCGGGCACAACAAATCTTGGAAAGTTTTTTCCGTAACTGTAATCATTATCGGTAAATACAGAATCAAGGTATAGGGGAGCGAATATGCCAATTCTTAAAGCACCGGTAGCATTCGAATACGACTGAGCGCCTGAATTTAAAAAGCCAACGCTCAGCAATAATAAAAGTAGAAAGCGATATTTTTTCATTCCTTGTTATTTGCGTTAATGTTAGCTGTAAATAGTAACCACAATAATTGAATATAAACAGCTAAACAGTATTCATCTCACTAGCTAATTATCTTATGGATTAATCAGCTCTGTACATTTATTCCCACTCAATTGTAGCCGGCGGTTTACTACTAATATCATATACCACCCTATTGATGCCCTTAACATTATTTATGATTTCATTGGAAACTGTAGCAAGGAATTCATAGGGGAGATGCGACCAGTCTGCAGTCATACCATCTACCGAACTAACCGCTCGCAGGGCAACGGTATATTCATACGTTCTTTCATCTCCCATAACACCTACACTTTTTACCGGCAGTAGAATGGTGCCTGCCTGCCACACCGTATTGTACAAATTATATTTCTTCAATTGTTCTGTATAAATAGAATCGGCTTCTTGCAATAACTGTACCTTATCTTCTGTAACTTCTCCTAAAATTCTTATGGCCAAACCAGGGCCGGGAAAGGGGTGACGATTGATCATTTCTTCAGGTATGCCTAGCTCCAGGCCGATCTTCCTTACTTCATCTTTAAACAAAAACCGCAATGGTTCTACCAGTTTTAATTTCATTTTTTCCGGTAGGCCGCCAACATTGTGATGTGATTTGATGGTAACAGACGGACCGTGAACAGACACAGATTCTATAACATCGGGGTATATGGTTCCTTGTCCCAACCAGGAGATGCCGCTTATGTTATGCGCCTCTTCATCAAATATCTCAATGAATGAACCTCCGATGGCTTTACGTTTTTCTTCCGGTAAAATTTTCCCTGCCAGTTTTGTATAAAAATGTTCTTTGGCATTAACGCCTTTCACATTTAATCCGAGTTGCTTATAAGTATGCAACACCTGTTCAAATTCGTTTTTACGTAATACACCATTGTCTACGAAGATTCCGAATAAATTATCGCCAATCGCCTTACTGATAAGCGTAGCCGCAACAGTACTATCTACACCACCACTCAATCCCATTACTACTTTATCATTCCCCAATTGTTTTTTTAGGGCAGCAATGGTATCGGTAATAAAATGAGCAGGCGTCCAATCCTGTTTACATCCACATATATTAACCAGGAAATTGCTGACGATCTTTTTTCCCTCTGTTGAATGATATACTTCAGGATGAAATTGCAATCCGAATATTTTATGTGCAGCAGTATTGCTGCCAAATGCTGCAACAGGTATGCTTTCCGTTGTACCCAATAATTCAAAACCGGGGGGCAATTTTTGAATGGTATCACTGTGGCTCATCCATACCTGTGAAATGTTGGCAATGCCTTTTAATAATTCACTTTCTTTACTAACAGTAAAATTTGCTCTTCCATATTCTCTCTTGTTGCTTTTAGCTACAAGGCCATTAAACAATTTTGCAGTGAGTTGAGCGCCGTAACAAATTCCCAGAACAGGTAGTTTCTCCAGCATATTATCGATATCAACCATTGGAGCTTTTTCATCATTTACTGAAAAAGGGGAGCCTGATAGTATTATTCCTTTGAGGCCTGGTTCAAATACGATGTCTTTATGATAAGGCTGAATTTCACAGTACACGTTTGCTTCTCTAACAACACGTGCGATCAATTGAGTATATTGAGAGCCGAAATCGAGGATGAGGATCTTTTCTGTCATAATTGCTGCGAAGGTAGGTAATTGAATGAAGCTGAAAGACGCAAGTTTGTGGATTTAAATCAATGATAAGAATCTGCAATTACAGGGTAAAAAGAGCAATTTTTAAAATTGTACAATGTCCTGATCGGTGGCTTCTTTCTTAGCTGATAACCTCACCTCTTTTTGCAATTCCGATTATATTTCAAATATTTGTAGCCTTAAAATCATTTACATGAAAAAGATTTTCTTCCTTGCCTTTCTGCCTGTAGTTTTTGCTTCCTGTATGTTGAAAAAGGGTAGTGGTAATATAGTTAAAGAAACCAGGAACATAGAATCTTTCACGGGTTTGAGTGTAGGAGGTGGATTTACAGTTGAAATTTCAAATGGTGCTACGCAGAATGTAGTTGTGGAGGCCGATGATAACCTGATGAAATACGTAGAGATGAATGTATCCGGGGGCGAATTGAAAGTGAAGCTGGCACATGTTAGCGTAACAGATGCGCATCTGAAATTATTGATAACTGTTCCGGAAATAAACCGGATTGCCGCTTCTGCAGGATGTGTGGTCGTTTCAAAAACTGAATTAAAATCTGCTTCTGCGATGAAACTTGCTGCTTCCGCCGGCTCCGATATAAAAGTTAACCTGGATGCACCTGAAGTTTCTGCCGACGCCAGTAGCGGTAGTGAAATAAATATATCGGGCAGAACAAAAACCTTCAGGGCAGAAAGTTCCAGCGGTTCAACCTTATCTGCTTCCGACCTGTTAAGTGAAACAACGGAAGCAAAAGCCAGCAGTGGCGCAAGCGCACATGTATATGCAAGTGTAAAACTGGATGCAAAGGCCAGTAGTGGTGGGGATATTGTTTACAAGGGCGGTGCTGCCTCGGTAATTAAAGAAGAAAACAGCGGCGGGAGTGTGCATAAGAGCGATTAACATCATTTTAGTGGCAGTTTTATATATCTGGCAATTTTCCCTGGTTTAAAATCTTTCACAGTATTTTTTTGTCATTTGCGCAAATCCTTCCTGCAAATGATGGCGTTTTCTATATATTGACATACCCTGGATTTAATACTAACTGCATGTTTCGGGAAAGCGAAAAATCCGTGTAAGTTTACTTGTGTTAGAATCTGTAAATACCTGAAAATGAACATAAGTCCTTTAAAACATCATAGTAATCTTACTATTTGATCGAGTGTTTTTACTTTTTTCACCGTAAAATTACGGTACATATTATTTTCATTTGTATATTAGTGCCATGATACATACATATGAAAATGCCTGCAGGATTTGTAAAGCCTATAAAGACCTGATTAGCAGCTATAATGAAAAAGGTTCAAGCATAATAGACGTATGTGTTATCCCGGCAGATTTAAAGCAGTTGTCGCATTTTCTTGAACATTATAAAACCAGGTCAGCAGAGGAAGCCCTGCAGCTTTCCGGGTACGATCCAAACAGGGTACGTATCGTTGTAATTCATGAACAAAGTCTCCGTTATCCTTCTTTTATGCTCGACCTCGACGAATACCTGACCCGCCATAACATTGAAAAAAAATACGACCAGGTTACCAAATCTTTTCTAACGCTTAATTAGGCCTGTCTTCCTTTTTTCTGATTATTTGTTTTCATTGGAGGTATTTTTACCAAAATATATCAGTTTTTTTAAAAAACTTTTCTGTTTTTCATTGCTATATAAAAATCAACCCCTACCTTTGCACTCCAAATTAAAAAACGGAATTTTAAAGTTCTTTTTATATGTCACAACGAATCAGAATCAAATTACAGTCTTACGACCACAACCTGGTTGATAAATCGGCAGAGAAGATTGTAAAGACTGTACGTAGTACGGGTGCAGTAGTAACAGGACCAATTCCTTTGCCTACTCACAAGAAAATTTTTACCGTATTGCGTTCTCCTCACGTTAACAAGAAAGCCCGTGAGCAGTTTCAATTGTGTACGCACAAACGTTTGTTAGACATTTACACCAGCAGCAGCCGTACAGTGGATGCTTTAAGTAAACTTGATTTACCTAGTGGTGTGGATGTTGAAATAAAGGCTTGATGAACCTTCCCGCAATGCGGGACAGGCACCAGGTAAGCTCTTAGATAAGAAAATATATGAACGCCTACGTCTCAGACAAAAGAGACCGCTGGGCATAAAACAGATACAATGAAAAGTATTATTGGAAAGAAGATTGGCATGACCAGTATCTTTGATACAACCGGTAAGCAAACAGCGGTTACCATCATCGAAGCCGGTCCATGCGTAGTTACTCAAAAGAAAACCGTTGAAACAGACGGATACAATGCCCTCCAGATCGCATTCGGCGATAAGAACGAAAAGCACTCCAACAAGTCGGAACTTAGCCACTTCGCAAAAGCTAACACAGCACCTAAAAGATTCGTAAAAGAAATACGCGATAGCGAAATTGATAAAGCAGTTGGTGAAGCCATCACTGTAGACATCTTTACCGAAGGTGATAAAGTTGCCGTTGTAGGCACTACCAAAGGAAAAGGTTTCCAGGGTGTTGTAAAACGCCATGGCTTCGGTGGTGTTGGTCAGCAGTCTCACGGTCAGCACGATCGTCAGCGTGCACCGGGTTCTATCGGTAACTCGTCAGATGCCAGCCGTGTATTCAAAGGAATGCGCATGGCGGGAAGAATGGGTGGAGACCAGGTGAAGATGAAAGGTCTGAAAGTAGTAAAGATTTTCCCCGAAAAAAATTACATATTGGTTAGCGGTTCTGTTCCGGGCCATAACGGTTCAATCGTTTTGATACAGAAATAATTAAAACATTTACCTATCAAAAAATTGAATCTAAAAAACTAAAGAAATGCAACTAGATATTTTAAATACAAAAGGCGAAAAAACCGGCAGAACAGTTGAACTCCCGGAAGAGATTTTTGGTATCGAACCTAACGACCACGTTATTTACCTTGCTGTAAAACAATTCCAGGGTGCTCAGCGCCAGGGAACACATAAAGTGAAAACCCGTATGGAAGTGCACGGTTCTTCTAAGAAACTGCACAAGCAAAAAGGTACCGGTGGTGCACGTAAAGGTAATTTGCGTAACCCACTGTATAAAGGTGGTGGTACCATCTTCGGACCAAAGCCGCACAAATATGATATTAAGCTTAACCGTAAGGTGAAAGATCTTGCAAAAATGAGTGCGCTGGCTTATAAAGCAAAAGAAAATGCTATCGTGGTGTTGGAAGATGTGAATATGGCTG
Source organism: Bacteroidota bacterium (assembly GCA_018268085.1). Lineage (GTDB taxonomy): Bacteria > Bacteroidota > Bacteroidia > Chitinophagales > Chitinophagaceae > Ferruginibacter. Next base: position 78,323 of record JAFDXE010000011.1, on the reverse strand, counting down.
CACCAAAAACCAAAGCTTTCTCCGGTATTATAAAAAGCCTGAACATTGGACGTAAAAAGGCATTGTTCGTGATTCCTGAATACAATGAGAACATGTACCTGAGCCTGCGTAATGTAGCCGGTGTAAACGGAACATTGCTCAGCGATATGAACACGTACGATATCCTGAATGCTAATGTGCTGGTGTTAACCGAAAGCGCTGCTAAATTATTTTCAGCAGCAGATGCAGAAGCTTAATCAAATTTAAATTTTCAAATTAATTGACATGAAACTGTCTGATGTTATAATAAAGCCTGTTCTTTCTGAAAAAGCAAATAAGCAATCAGAGAAAATGAATCGCTACACTTTTATTGTAGATAGAAAGGCTAATAAGCTGGAAATCAAAAAGGCAATTGAACAATTCTATGGCGTTCAGGTTGAAGATGTGAACACCGCTGTTATGCCTTCAAAATTGAAAGCCAAGTACACGAAGGCCGGGTTCATCATCGGTCGTAAGCCAGCAAAAAAGAAAGCGTTGGTTACAGTTGCCGAAGGTGAAACAATTGACCTGTACGGTACAACAATTTAATTAGTATAATGAATGGTGGTCAGCACCGCAAAGTTTTGACAATATAAAAAGTTATTAAAAATGGCACTTAGAAAATACAAACCGATTACAGCAGGAACCCGTTGGAGAATTGGAAATGCGTATGCGGAAGTAACAACCAACACTCCTGAAAAATCTTTGCTGGAAAGACAAAAAAGTACAGCAGGAAGGAATGCGCAGGGAAGAAGATCAATGCGCTATATCGGTGGCGGTAACAAGAACATGTACCGTATCATAGATTTTAAAAGAGATAAAAAGAATATCCCGGCTGTAGTAAAAACAATAGAGTACGATCCAAACCGTACTGCATTTATTGCATTGCTGGCTTATGCTGATGGAGAGAAAAGATACATTCTTGCACCACAGGGCTTGCAGGTTGGACAAACCGTAGTTAGTGGCGATGATGTTGCTCCCGAGCTTGGAAACGCTTTGATGTTAAAGAACATGCCTTTGGGTACAAATGTTCACAACATTGAAATGCAACCCAGTCATGGAGGAATCCTGGTACGCAGTGCAGGAACATCAGCCCAGTTAACCAATAAGGAAGAAAAATATGCTGTTATAAAAATGCCTAGCGGAGAATTGAGAAAGGTATTGATCAATTGCTACGCAACGGTAGGTGTTACCAGCAATAGTGACCACAACCTTGAAAGCATGGGTAAAGCCGGTCGCAACAGGTGGAAAGGAATTCGTCCACGTACAAGAGCCGTTGCAATGAACCCGGTAGATCACCCGATGGGTGGTGGTGAAGGTCGTGCTTCAGGTGGTCATCCACGTAGCAGAAGAGGTAAGTATGCGAAAGGTGAAATTACCCGTACAAGAGGTAAAGGATCTGATAAAATGATCCTGCAGAGAAGGAACGGTAAGAAACTTCCAAATAAGTAAAAATCAACGGCTAATGCCGTTTGTTGAAAAATAAAAATCAATTGTTAAAATATCCCGTTTCCCGGGAGAATAAACGAAAATAAAAATGGCTCGTTCATTAAGAAAAGGTCCCTACGTTCAATCTGCGCTCGAATCTAAAGTGTTGGCAATGAATGAGGGAAAGACTAAAAAAGGAGTAATTAAAACCTGGAGCAGGAGAAGTACAATCACTCCGGATTTTGTTGGACAAACATTCGCAGTTCACAACGGTAACAAATTCATTCCTGTTTATGTAACTGAATTTATGGTTGGTCACAAACTGGGAGAATTTGCTCCAACAAGGAACTTTAAAGGTCACTCTAGTAAAAAGATAGCATAAAATAATTGTTGGGTACTGGCAGTAAAAGTGATTTAACTGAAACAGCCACACCCGGCAGCAAACGAAATAAAATGGAAGCAGTAGCAAAACTTAATAATTACCCAACCTCACCACGTAAGATGCGCTTATTAGCTGATCTGATTCGTGGTATGAAAGTGGAAAAAGCCCTGGCAATTTTGGATCACAATCCAAAACACCCTGCGGTTCCTTTACGCAAACTGGTAGTTTCAGCTATCAGCAACTGGAAACAAAAAAATGAAGGTGCTGACGAAACTGCATTGGTGGTAAAAACAATTTTTGTAGACGGAGCAAGAGTGATCAAACGTATGCGTCCAGCCCCACAAGGTCGTGGATACCGAGTTCGCAAACGTAGCAACCACGTAACCGTAATTGTAGATACTCCGGGTGCAGCAGTTAAGCCGGCTAAAGTAGAAAAAGTGGAAGAAGTTGCTGAAGCTCCGGTAGCAGAAAAAAAAGCAACAAAAAAGGCAACAGCAACTAAAAAAGCAGCTCCTAAAAAAGCAGCAGCAAAAAAATAATAAGTAATACACTTAAATAATAAAACCGACTATGGGTCAGAAAACAAATCCGATAGGTGCAAGATTAGGAATCATTCGTGGCTGGGACAGCAATTGGTACGCTCACAAAAAAGATTTTGCGAACAAACTGATTGAAGATGACAAGATCAGGAATTACCTGAATGCACGTATCAACAAAGGCGGTATCGCAAAAATTGTAATTGAGCGTACGCTGAACAAACTGATCGTAACCATTCACACCTCCAAACCAGGTATCATCATCGGTAAAGGTGGTGGAGAGGTTGACAGGATTAAAGAAGAATTGAAAAAACTTTGTGGTAAAGATGATGTGCAGATTAATATCCTGGAAATACGCAGGCCTGAACTGGATGCAAATATCGTAGCAGATACCATTGCCCGCCAGATCGAAAATCGTATCAACTATAAACGTGCCATTAAAATGTCTATAGCTTCTGCACTTCGTATGGGTGCTGAAGGAATTAAAGTAAAAGTTGGTGGTCGTTTGGGAGGTGCAGAGATTGCCCGTAGTGAAGAGATCAAACAAGGACGTACCCCACTGCATACATTACGTATGGATATTGATTATGCGAGCGTATTTGCCTTAACGGTTTATGGCAAAATCGGGATTAAAGTTTGGATTTGTAAAGGTGAGGTTTTAGGAAAAAGAGATTTGAACCCGAACGTTATTGCCGGTGGTAAAAACGAAGGTCCGGAAAGAGGTGGTTTCGAAAGAAATGACAGAGGCGGAAGAGATGATCGTGGTGGCCGTGGAGACAGGGGCGGACGCGGCGGAGACAGAGGTGGCCGCGGTGGAGACAGAGGAGGCAGAAGGTAATTACAATGCCATTGTCCGATAGGTGAACCCATAAAAGGATATCCTGAGGATCGGAAGTTTTAAAACAAAAAGAATTTTAAAAGCGGTGTGGTTTAAAAATCAAAACCATACTTCATAAATCAGAAAGCGATGTTATCACCAAAAAGAAGCAAACACAGGAAGACCCAGAAAGGCAGGATGAAAGGAAACACCAAACGTGGTGCTACCTTGGCATTCGGAACATTTGGTTTAAAAGCTTTGGACAGTGTTTGGTTAACCAACAGGCAGATCGAAAGTGCCCGTCAGGCATTAACACGTCATATGAAACGTGAAGGTAACGTGTGGATCAGGATTTTCCCTGACAAGCCGATTACTGCAAAACCTGCGGAAGTAAGGATGGGTAAAGGTAAAGGTAACCCTGAAGGATGGGCTGCTATTGTTCAACCAGGTCGTATCATTTTTGAAGCAGATGGCGTTCCGGAGCAGGTAGCAAAAGAAGCGTTTAGCCTTGCCGCACAGAAGTTGCCTATTCTTACAAAATTTGTAAAAAGCCGCGACTACCAAGCATAAAACAATTGGTGGATTGAAGGATTTACCTGTACTGATACAATACATTGCAAATCCGGGGATCTTCAAATTCCAAAATTTTCAAACTAAGAACATGTCAAAGAAAGTTGATTTTTTAAAAAGCCTGAACGGATTATCCGAAGCTGAACTGGTTGCAAAGATCCAGGAAGATGAAATGCGCATGAAGAAGCTTGTTTTCGGACATGCGATTGCACCGCTTGAAAATCCGCAAAGCATTCGCTCTTTAAGAAGAGATATTGCCCGTTTAAAAACAGCATTGAGAAAAGTACAAATCGGAGCTTAATAAAATCGTTACCCGCTTCCGTAACTAAGTAGAACGAAGGGGAAACCAGAAATAATAAGAAAATGGAAAATACAACAACAACAGTTGAAAGAAATTTAAGGAAAACAAGGATCGGAGTGGTATCCAGCAATAAAATGGATAAAACCATTACCGTAAAAGTTGAACGTAAAGTAAAACACCCGATCTACGGAAAGTTCCTTAAAAAAACCACCAGCTTCCATGCTCATGATGAAAAGAATGAGTGCAGCATTGGTGACACCGTAAAGATCATGGAATCTCGTCCGATGAGTAAAACAAAGCGTTGGAGATTGGTGGAGATTGTGGAGAAAGTGAAATAATGAAGCTGTTAGCGATGAGCCATGTGCTGCTAGCTAATACACAAATTATAAATAACCAGCTCGTAGCGCACAGCTATAAGCTAAAAGCTAAATAAAATGATTCAGCAAGAGAGCAGATTAAATGTAGCGGATAACAGCGGTGCCAAAGAAGTACTTTGTATCCGTGTTCTTGGAAACAGCGGCCAGGATTATGCTAAGATCGGTGACAAGATCGTGGTTACCGTTAAAGATGCTATGCCTGCAGGCGGTATAAAAAAAGGAACGGTTAGTAAAGCCGTAATTGTTAGAACTACCAACAAGCTGCGTCGCAAAGATGGATCTTATATCCGTTTTGATGATAATGCGGTAGTATTATTAAACAATTCTGACGAACCAAGAGGTACACGTATATTCGGACCAGTGGCCCGTGAATTAAGGGATAAAGGGTATATGAAGATTATATCACTTGCACCGGAAGTACTGTAAGAACGGCCGCCAGTTACATGGCATAGGCAACGACCTAAGCACATTAATATAGAATCAGCTAGCAGCTAAAAGCTCGCAGCTAAAAGCGTAAAAAAATGAATACAAGATTTAAACCAAAGTTCAGCATTAAAAAGGGCGACCAGGTGGTTGTAATCACCGGTGACGACAAAGATTTGAAGAAGCCACGCAAAGTGCTGGAAGTAATCCTGGAAAAAAGCCGCGTATTGGTTGAAGGTGTGAATATCGTAACCAAACACACAAAACCAACGGCACAAAATACCAAAGGTGGTATCGTTAAAAAAGAAGCACCTATTGCCATCAGTAATGTGATGCTGTGGGACGCAAAAAGCGGTGGTCCATCAAAAGTTAAACTTACACGTGATAATGGCAAAACTGTCAGGATCGCAAAAAAATCAGGGGAGGTAATTAAATAATGAGCACAACAACCAACACTCCGAGATTAGCAGATAAGTACAAAAAAGAAGTTGTACCTGCTTTAATGAAAAAATTCAGTTACAAAACTGTAATGCAAACGCCAAGGCTCACAAAAATTTGTTTGAACCGTGGTGTAAACGGAGCCGTTACAGATAAAAAGCTGATCGATGTAGCTATTGATGAACTGACAAATATTACTGGTCAGAAAGCAGTAGCAACCATGTCTAAAAAAGATATTTCAAACTTTAAATTGCGTAAGAACATGCCTATCGGGGCAAGAGTTACTCTACGTGGTGTAAAGATGTACGAATTCCTTGACAGGCTGGTATCTGTATCACTGCCACGCGTACGTGATTTCAAAGGAATCAATGATAAAGCATTTGATGGCCGTGGAAATTACACACTGGGTGTAACCGAACAGATCATCTTTCCGGAAATCGATATCGATAAGGTAAATAAGATCACCGGTTTGGATATCACTTTCGTTACAACCGCCGGTACCAATGAAGAAGCTTTTGAATTGCTTAAAGAATTGGGAATGCCGTTTAAAACAAATAAAAAATCAGATAATTAAAATATGGCAAAAAAATCAATCATAGCCAGGCAGGCAAAAAGGGAAGCAATGGTAACCCGTGATGCCGAAAAAAGAGCCGCTCTGAAAGCTGCCGGTGATTATGCAGCACTGGATAATCTTCCAAGAAACGGATCTCCTGTTCGTTTAAAAAACAGGTGCCAGCTTACTGGCCGTCCAAGAGGATTTATACGTCAGTTTGGTGTAAGTCGTAACATGTTCCGGGATATGGCATTAGCCGGAAAAATTCCAGGAGTTACGAAAGCAAGCTGGTAAGAAGAAAGCCGGTATTAGCGCTGGTTGCCGCAATGTAGTAATTGACGGGTTCCGGACTTATCACAGGATATCGCATTGTAATAAATTTAAAAATCAATTAACACAACATAACAATGGTTACTGATCCAATTGCAGATTATTTAACTAGAATTCGTAACGCACAAATGGCGAATCACCGTATTGTAGAAATACCGGCGAGTAACCTGAAAAAGCGCATTACTGAAATTCTGTACGATAAAGGATATATTTTAAAATATAAGTTTGAAGATAACAGTAAACAGGGAGTGATCAAGATCGCATTGAAATACGATCCTACTACCAAATTGCCAGCTATCCAGAGCCTCGAAAGAGTAAGTCGCCCGGGATTACGCAGCTATGCTAAACCTGAAGATTTCAAACGTGTGAAAAATGGTTTGGGCGTATCTATTGTTTCTACTTCTAAAGGAGTAATGACAGATAAAGAAGCAAAGGCGATGAATGTTGGTGGTGAAGTGCTTTGCAACATATTCTAAGAGTATCAACTACGGAATTGAAAATTGAAAATGTTTTTCATTCCCGCATATAGAGATTGAATTAAGCTTTCTATACATAGCTGACCGCAATCAACCACATTTTCAACAAACAATATTTAAATTTTTAAAAAAAGAGAAATGAGTCGTATAGGAAAAAAGCCGGTGGACGTTCCAAAAGGAGTAACCTTTGCCGTTAGTAAAGATAATGTGGTAACTGTAAAAGGTCCGAAAGGAGAATTAAAACAGGCGATCGACAGGGATATTAAAGTTGAATTGAGCGATGACAAAATTGTTTTCTCTCGTCCAACAGACCAGATCCGCCACCGTGCCATGCATGGTTTGTACCGTTCGCTGATCAACAATATGATCAAAGGTGTAACTGATGGTTACGAAAAGAAGCTGGAACTGGTGGGTGTGGGTTATAAAGCTGCCAACCAGGGTAACCTGCTCGACCTGGCTTTAGGTTATTCACATAATATCATCTTCGAAATACCGAAAGAATTATCTGTTAAAACAGAACAGGAAAAAGGTAAGAACCCAATGATCATCCTGTCGAGCATCGATAAACAATTGCTTGGCCAGGTGTGTGCAAAGATTCGCAGCTTACGTAAACCTGAACCATACAAAGGAAAAGGTGTTAAGTTTGAAGGTGAGGTACTTAGAAGAAAAGCAGGTAAGGCAGCAGGTAAATAATGCAGCTTTAACAGGAAACTTAATTGTCTTTTTAATTTTCCTCACTGCTCTGATAAAGAATAATTTTCAAATGATCTTCCGGCAGTATCGGAGGGTATAAATAAAAGAAAAATGAACAACAAATCAATCGCAAGGCAAAAGATCAGGTACAGGATCCGCAAAAAAATCAGCGGAAGTTCCAGCACGCCTCGTCTTAGCGTTTTCAGAAGTAACAGTGATATCTATGCGCAGTTGATCGATGATAATTCAGGAACAACCATAGCTGCTGCATCATCAAAGCAAAAAGATATTGCGGCACAGAAAGCACCTAAAATCAGTAAAAGTAAAATGGTTGGAGAAGCTATTGCAAAAAAAGCTACAGAATTAGGAATTTCCAAGGTAGTTTTCGATCGTAGTGGTTACATCTATCATGGTCGTGTTAAAGCAGTTGCTGAAGGTGCCAGGGAAGGTGGTTTGCAGTTTTAATATTAAAAATTCTAATAAAAACGTACATGTCAAACGTAGTTGTAAATAAAATGAAAGCCGGCGACCTGGAATTGAAAGAAAAGGTTGTTGCAATTAACCGTGTGGTAAAAACAACCAAAGGCGGTCGTGCATTCAGTTTCTCTGCACTGGTAGTTGTTGGAAATGAATCAGGTGTTGTTGGTCATGGACTGGGAAAAGCAAAAGAAGTTCAGGAAGCGATCACAAAAGGAATTGAAGATGCGAAGAAGAACCTGATTAAAGTTCCAATCATGCATGGTACTATTCCTCACGATCAGTTAACCAAAGAAGGTGCAGCAAAAGTGTTGATTAAACCAGCCGCTCATGGTACAGGTGTAATTGCCGGAGGTAGCATGCGTGCGGTACTGGAACTGGCGGGTATAACCGACGTGTTGGCGAAGAACCTGGGTTCAGCTAATCCACATAACGTTGTAAAAGCAACTTTTAAAGCATTGGCTACATTGCGTGAACCTATTACAGTTTCAAGAACAAGAAACCTTGCTTTGAAAAAAGTATTTAACGGATAATTCAATTGATCATTTGCAATTGATAATCGACAGTTATTAAAAAGAACAACAATGAAAAAGATCAAAATAACACAAGTAAAAAGTGTCATCGACAGGCCGGAGCGTCAGAAAAGAACCATGGTTGCCCTTGGTTTAAAAAAATTAAACGCTACAGTTGAAGTAGAAGCTACTCCGCAAATATTAGGAATGGTTACTAAAGTTAACCACCTGATCAAGGTAGAGGAAGCATAAAAATAATGCTGAATGCTGGATGATGAATTCTGTAAAAAGAATTCGACATTCAGCATTTGTAATTCATAATTCAGCATACCCGATTCAAAAAATTATTAAGCGAGGGGAGATACCCCGTAAGTTAAAAATCAAATAAAATGAAATTACACAGTTTGAAGCCTGCAAAAGGCGCAACACACAAAGAGAAGCGTCTGGGACGTGGTGAGGCCAGCGGTAAAGGTGGTACATCTACAAAAGGTAACAAGGGCGGACAAAGCCGTGCCGGTTACAAAAGCAAGAAAGCGCATGAAGGCGGACAGATGCCTATTCAGCGTCGTATTCCAAAACGTGGATTTAAAAATCCGGATAGGGTTGAATTTAAAGTGATCAATATCGGAATGGTAGATCATTACGCAGAAAAATACGGAATTACAGAATTCAGTCTCCAGAATCTATACATCAATGGCTTAATTAGCCAGACAGATGCGGTAAAGATCCTTGGCAACGGCGAATTAAAAGGGAAATTCAATTTCAAAGTGAATGCAGTGAGTGCCAAAGCCAAAGCTGCAATCGAAGCTGCAGGTGGAAGTGTAGAAATAGTGAAATAATTATCCGATATTTGCCCCGCCTGTAAAATAAACAGGCAGGCGTAATTGAATATACGCCTTTCACTTTTAACGAAAACCAATTAAACTGATTACATTCTGTGAAGAAATTCGTTACAACACTAAAGAATATCTGGAGCATCGAGGAACTGCGTAATAAAATAACTTTTACATTATTATTATTATTCGTTTACCGTGTAGGTTCATTCATTGTTCTTCCCGGTATCGATCCCAATAAATTATCAAACCTGCATGCCAGTTCTCAAAGTGGTATGCTTGGTTTATTAGATGCATTTGTAGGAGGCGCCTTTTCCAAAGCATCCATTTTTGCGTTGGGTATTATGCCCTACATTTCTGCTTCAATCTTCATGCAGTTGATGACCATCCTGGTTCCACAGATGGCAAAAATTCAAAAAGAAGGAGAGAGCGGAAGAAAAAAGATCAATGCATGGACACGTTATCTTACAGTTGTGGTAACCGCATTCCAGGCTGCTGCTTACATTGGTTACCTGAAGAGCCAGGCAAATGCTGCCGCATTGATCCCGGCTTATGAAAGTTTCTTCTGGATTTCAACCGTAATCATTCTAACCGTAGGTACATTGTTCGTAATGTGGCTTGGCGAAAAAATTACGGATAAAGGTTTGGGAAATGGTACTTCTATCATCATCATGATCGGTATCCTTGCCCGCTTACCACAGGCATTTACACAGGAATGGTCTAAGAGGATTGCAGAAAGAGGCGCCGGTGGACTGTTGCTGATGTTGATCGAGATCTTATTCCTGATCATTATCATCATGGGATTAATCATGCTGGTTCAGGGAACAAGAAAAGTTCCGGTTAACTATGCAAAACAAATTGTAGGTAATCGCCAGTTTGGCGGAGCCCGCAACTTCCTCCCATTAAAAGTGAATGCTGCTGGTGTAATGCCGATCATCTTTGCACAGGCAATTTTGTTCCTGCCTACTATCTTTACCGGTTTCACCGGCGAAGGATGGGCGAGATATTTCACAGATCATACGAATGTTATTTATATGATCGTGTACTCTGTTTGCGTGATTGCGTTCACCTTCCTGTACACGGCATTAATTTTTAATCCTAAGCAGATGGCGGATGAACTGAAACGTAACAACGGGTTTATTCCCGGGGTGAAACCAGGTCAACCTACTGCAGATTATATCGGAACGATTATGGACAGGATTACTTTACCCGGCGCAGTATTGCTGGCATTGGTAGGTATCCTTCCGGGTATATTCCAGCTTGTATTCCAGATGACTCAGGGATTTTCTACCTTCTTCGGAGGTACATCATTGCTGATCATGGTAGGGGTTATCCTCGATACATTACAGCAGATAGAAACACAGTTACTGATGAGACAATATGATGGTTTGATGACCGGGGGAAGAATCCAGGGCAGACAAGCTGTTGCATCAGGAATGTAATAAGTAATTAAAAATCATTTAAAATAACCCTGACGACAAAATCGTTGGGGTTTCTTTTAATTCAGCCTGTAGATGATACACTATAAAACAAAGGAAGAAATTGAAATCATGCGGCATAGCTGCCTGCTGGTAGGAAAAGCACATGCAGAAGTAGCTAAAGTATTAAAAGCCGGCATGACCACCATGGATGTAAACAATATCGTTGAACAGTTTATTCACGATAATCGAGCTACTCCTTCATTTAAAAATTACCATGGGTATCCTGCCGCAACCTGTATCTCCATGAATGAAGCCGTAGTGCATGGAATACCGGGAAGCCATATATTAAAGGAAGGTGATATTATTTCATTGGATATAGGCGTATATAAAAATGGATTTCATGGAGACAGCGCCTATACGTATGCGATAGGAGAAATCCAGGAAGCAACAAGGATGTTGCTGAAAGTAACCAAAGAATCCTTGTACAAAGGAATTGAAAAGGCAAGACCCGGTAACCGGATTGGAGATATAGCCAATGCAATACAGGAGTACACCGAAAAGATGCATGGTTATGGAGTTGTGAGAGAACTTGTAGGACATGGATTGGGAAGGAAAATGCATGAAGATCCGCAGGTGCCGAATTATGGTAAACGTGGATCCGGGCAGAAATTAAAGGAAGGGATGGTGCTGGCAATAGAACCCATGATCAACCTGGGAACGAAGGATGTAATACATCTTAGTGATGGCTGGACAATTCTCACAAAAGACCGTAAACCTTCAGCACACTATGAACATGATGTTTGTATCACTAAGGGCGATCCGGATATCCTTTCGTCATTTGAAGAAATTGAAAAAGCGGAAAGGGCCAATAAAAATCTAACCTGGAGTCACGGATAATAAAAGCTGAGTTTTTGCGGCTACTGTTAATAGTTATATAGTTCCGTGTTCACGTTCAATACAACAGGGAAAATGCTGAAAGTCATCAATTGACTTTCTCTTGTATGAAGAATAAAAAACTCATAATAATAGGAGGTGGTGCAGCCGGTTTTTTTTGTGCAGTGAATGCCGCCAGGCTAAACCCGTCTCTGTCTGTACTCATACTCGAAAAAACCTCGCGGCTATTAAGTAAAGTAAAAGTAAGCGGCGGCGGTCGTTGTAATGTTACACATGCCTGCGATAGCATTACTGAAATGCTTGCCCATTATCCCAGAGGCGCATCCTTTTTAAAAAAGGCATTCCATCATTTTTTTACAAAAGATACCATCAACTGGTTTGAATCCAGGAAAGTGTTGCTGAAAGCAGAAGCGGATGGCAGGATGTTCCCGGTTTCAAATGATTCACAAACCATTATTGATTGTTTGCTGAGAGAAGCCAATAATTATGGTGTGGAGATCATGATGAATGCTGCTGTTGAATCTATTACCAAACGTTTACCCGTTAACGAAGTTCAGGAAATGGTGGCTGAACCGGTTAGAGACGAAAGCGGGAATGAAGGATTTTTATTGCAGCTCAACAACAACCGGCAATTGTTTGCGGATTATGTATGTGTAGCCTGTGGAGGGTATTCCAAATCAGCACAGTTTAACTGGCTGGTTAACCTGGGGCATACGATAGAACGACCCGTACCGTCGTTGTTTACTTTTAATATACCCGGAGATCCGATCAGGGAATTGATGGGCGTAAGTGTTGACAATGCTGTTGTAAAAATTAACGGAACGAAATTGAGCCAGCAGGGAGCATTGCTGATTACACATTGGGGGTTGAGTGGACCGGCGATTTTAAAATTGTCGGCCTGGGGAGCAAGAATACTGGAAGAGAAAAATTACGCCTGCAGTGTACAGGTAAACTGGCTGCCGGGTTTTAATGAAAACAGTTTAAGAGAAAAAATGCAAATGGTGCGTTTTGATATTGCTACCCAGAAAATATACAACCGTAACCCATTTGGACTGCCCGCTCGGTTGTGGGAATATTTTTTACGGCAATGTGGTGTAAAGGAGGAGCTGCGATGGGCCGACTTGCCGGCAAAAGAGCAGAATAAACTGATTAAAATTTTGTGTGCCGGGGAGTTTTTTGTGAAAGGGAAAACAACCTTTAAGGAAGAATTCGTAACTGCAGGAGGTATTAAAGTAAGCGAGATTGATTCAAATACGATGCAAAGTAAAATTGTACCGGGTTTGTTTTTTGCCGGTGAAATTATGGATGTTGATGGTGTAACCGGCGGGTTTAATTTTCAGCATGCATGGACGAGTGGATACATCGCCGCAACCGGAATAACTGCACTTGAGCACATCGTTTCAAAACCGAACAATTAACTGCACTCAACGTTTTTTACCATCGAATAAACATCAATTGAATTAACTTGCCGCTGCTGAATGAAAAAAATTGACCGTTACATATTATCTAAATACCTCACCACATTTTTCTTTTGCCTGTTGTTGTTTACGGCAATTGTTGTGGTGATAGATATCAGTGAAAAAACGGAAGATTTTGTAAAATCGAAATTGCCAACATCCCGGATCATTACTGATTACTATTTTGGATTTGTGCCGAGAATTGATGCGATGTTATTCCCGTTATTTGTATTTATTTCTGTGATATTTTTTACTTCAAAAATGGCAGGCAGATCGGAAGTGATTGCCATTTTAAGCAGCGGTGTTACCTACAGAAGATTTTTAATGCCTTTTATTGCAGGCGGGTTGTTGTTGTCGGCATTATTGTGGTTAGGCTATCAATATACTGTACCTGTTGCTAACCGGAAATGGGCCGACTTTGAAAAGAAGTATATAGACGTAAATTCGGCACCTTCAGATTCGAGATCTACTTACAAGGAAAAGATTTATTTCCGGCTCGATTCAAACAGCATGGTAGGAATTCGTGGATACGATACCGTTACTAAAATGGGATCTAATTTCTTTGTACAGAAATTCAGGAACAATAAACTGGTATATAACCTGAGAGCATTAAGTTTTAATTGGGATACGGCAAAGCGCAAATGGGCATTAAACAATGTGATGGAGCGTACCATAAACCCGATCAATGAAACGATAAAGATGACGAAGAAGATGTACATGAACTACAACTTCAAACCATTTGATTTACGGAAAGATGATTATTTAAAAGACCAACTGATAACACCAGAACTCGATCGGTTTATTGAACTGGAGCGTATGCGTAATTCAGAAATGCTGAATACCTTACTGGTAGAAAGATATAACCGTGATGCTATCCCGGTTTCGGTTTTGATATTAACGATCATAGGTGCCGTACTTGCTTCCAGGAAAGTGAGGGGTGGAAGTGGAATGCACCTGGCACTCGGGGTAATTTTAAGCGTACTGTATATACTATTCAGCAGGATGACGCTGGTATTTGCAACGAAGGGAGATTTTAGTCCGTGGCTTGCCGCCTGGATACCCAATATTATTTTTGGAGCACTGGCTTATTACCTGTACAGGAAGGCACCGAAATAGGGAAAATCCTTAAATTATTGAGTAAAGATTTTGTTTTCCCGCAGCGCACATCGTAATTTTAAGCATTGATTTTCAGCCATCATATTCGTTGCTGAACAAGTGTGCAACCTGTCTGCCGACATGCAGGTACAACGATGATGCTATGAAAAACAACTACCCGGTATTTTAAAAAATCATCTAACATTATCATACAACTTTTTCATTTATGGGAATTATAAAAGACAGGTTTAAGGAAAGAGCTGATGCAACATCGGCTGAAATTAAGGAACTTTTAAAGGCACATGGGGAAAAGAAGATCGGGGAAGTAACGCTGAGCCAGATTTACCAGGGCATGCGTGGGATGACGGGTTTGGTTACGGAAACTTCATTGCTGGATGCGCAGGATGGTATTCGCTTCAGGGGGTATTCAATTCCTGAGCTGAGGGAAAAGCTCCCGAAAGCGCAGCATGGTTCGGAACCTTTGCCTGAAGGATTATTTTTCCTGATGTTGCTGGGAGAATTGCCAACAGATGAGAATGTGCAACACCTGAGCAGTGTTTGGCAGCGCAGAAGCCATGTACCCAACCATGTATTTGCCACGATTGAAGCATTGCCTGTTTCTACACACCCGATGACGCAGTTTGTAGTTGCTATTATGGCGCTGCAGACGGAGAGCCAGTTTGCAAAAAGGTATGCAAAGGGAATGAGCAAGAAAGATTACTGGGATGCGGTGTTTGATGATTCAATGGACCTGATAGCAAGGTTGCCGAGAATAGCTGCGTATATCTATCGCCGTAAGTATAAGAACGGGGAGCATATTCAGCCAAATGGTTTACTCGATTGGGCCGGAAATTTTGCCCACATGATGGGGTATGAAGATGAAGGATTTAAAGAACTGATGCGTTTATATATGGTGATTCATGCAGATCATGAAGGAGGTAATGTTTCCGCACATACAACGCACCTGGTAGGATCCGCATTGAGTGATCCTTACCTGAGTTTTGCTGCCGGTATGAACGGGCTCGCCGGTCCTTTGCATGGATTGGCCAACCAGGAAGTTATAAAATGGATTTTTGAACTGCGTGAACAGATTGGTTCAGATGCACCAACAAAAGCGCAAATCGAAGAATATGTGAAGAAGACTTTGAGTGAAGGAAAAGTGGTGCCGGGATACGGGCATGCGGTATTGCGTAAAACAGATCCACGTTTTACGGCACAGATGGAATTTGGTAAGAAACATATGCCGGATGATCCGTTGGTTCAAACGGTGTGGAATATTTATGAAGCAGTGCCGCCGATTTTACAGTCGATTGCGAAAATTAAAAACCCGTGGCCGAATGTGGATGCACACAGTGGTGCATTGCTGGTACATTACGGAATGCAGGAGTATGAATTTTATACCGTGTTATTTGGGGTATCGAGGGCGTTAGGCGTGCTGGCAAGTTTGTGTTGGGACAGGGCTTTGGGTTTCCCACTCGAGCGCCCGAAATCGGTTACTACCAACCTGGTGAAGCAGTGGCTGGAAGGAAAAGAAGAAATCTGGGGCGATTAAAATATAATTATGAGTAAATAAAAAAGCGGCTGTTCAGGCCGCTTTTTTTGTGACTTCACTTCTGCCTTCTCCAGGGTAACCGAAGGATGAAGCGGTTTATGGAAGTTAATTCGGCGAGATGCCCGTTACTAGCTGTTCTTGAATGCTGCTGCGAATTCGGAAGCAAAATCTTCAAGTTTGGTTTTGCCTGGAACCGGTTTGTTTTTGAAATAATCCGCTTGCATTTCGCCGGAACGGAGCGCAGCACCCATTTGCGTGTATCCTTTAGCGATAGTTTCCGGCAGGCCGGCGTTTATCATGCTTTCAAAAGATTGTTCATCGCTGAATTCTACCCAGGGAATATTTTCTTTGTTGATGGCTTTGGTGAGTGTTTGATTGATATCCGCCCAGGTTCTTTCATCACTTCCGATGTATTCAATTTGTTTACCGGTAAAATCAAGAGCAAGCAGTTTATTGGTAACTACTGATGCGATATCGGCAGGATGGGTGAGAACCATGGTATTGCCGGCAGGTTGGTTGGTTCCCATGATACCCGCATTTTTAATCAGCGGAATCATACTGAAGAGGTTGTAATAAAAATAGCTGGGGCGAAGATAAATGGCGTTTACGTTGTGTAGTTCGTTAATTTTTGATTCGAGGTAAGCCAATCCATCTACCGGCCCGGCGCCGCTTCCCATGTGTGCACCTACACTGCTTAATACCACTACGTTTTTAACATGGTTGTGCTCAACTGCTGCTGTATAGTTATCGGCTATCACTTTTTGTTCGGCCAGCCAGTCTTTTGCATTCCATTTCGGAGGTATCATCAGGTAAACGGCATCGGCTCCTTTAAATGCGTTGGTAATAAAATTCCTGTCTTCTACCGACCCGATCAGTGCCGTTGCACCGAGGGCCTGGATGGCAGTGGTATTTTCTGAGCGGCTGCTGATAACCGTTACATCATGATTGGCGTTTACGAGGGCTTCTACTACGGGTTTGCTGATATGGCCCAGGGAGCCTGTGATTACATACTTCATATTGATTTTTTGTTTTTGAAAAACAAAATTACATTTGTACTTACAAATTAACCAGTACTCACCTAAAAGTATGTATCATGGCCGTTAAAGTAAATTCTACCAATAATATTAACAAGCAGGAAGCATTGATCAAATGCCCGGTAACGTACACGTTGGGTAAAATAGGAGGCAGGTGGAAGGCACTGATATTGTTCAATCTTATCCCGGGTAAAAAGCGGTATAGTGAAATTAAAAGAGGCATTCCGAATATTACCGAGAAGATGCTGATACAGCATTTGAAGGAACTGGAGCAGGACCAGTTGGTATTGAGGGAGGCGTTGCCGGTGGTGCCGCCGTATGTGATGTATAGTTTAACCCGACAGGGAAAGGAAATGAAACCAATATTGGAAGCGATGGCGAAATGGGGAATTAAGAACGGGAAGGAAATGCAGCGGAAGCGATAAAAGAAGTATGGTTATAATTGGATGAATAGTTCATAAATTAAATGCAAACTTTTATATTTGCGTTCCGGTAGCGATAAGTGAGGGAAGTATTCATTAATGGGGGATTAGCTCAGTTGGCTAGAGCGCTTGCATGGCATGCAAGAGGCCACCAGTTCGAATCTGGTATTCTCCACAAATTGGAAGCATCTTTAAAAGGATGCTTTTTTTATTTGACGTAATTACATCATCGACAAGAGCGTCCCGATGCATCGGGAAGGCCAGCGGTTCGAATTAGGTATTCTCCACTCAAAGCATCTTTACAAGGATGCTTTTTTTGTAATAGATTATAAAAGAAAAGCCCGGATAGACATCCGGGCCGGATCAAACAACTTTTATCCACCTAAAAATTCTGTATATAGTATAGACTGCATCCTGGCTTAAAACGTTGGGTTGCGGCTTGTTAAATAAAATAAAATTATATATCATGCAACCAGCCTTCGATGTATTCCAGGTAAATTTCAAATAAGGTATAAGCCTGACCGATATCATTACAAACGGTTACCTGTCTACATAAATATGCTTTATCTTAGCCTCGTGAGAATTGCAGCCATTATTATTGCGAGTTTTATTCTGCTGATGCCGGTTCAGCCAGCCATAGCCATGTTGTGCGCAAAAGGACAACAGGAAGAAGGTATGAAATGTTGCAAAAAGAAGAAATCGTGTTGCAAAGAAAAAGCAGACCAGCAGAAAAATAAAGAGGGAAAATCCTGCGACAGCAAAAATTGCCCGATGGAATTTTGCTATGGATGTTGTTATATCGCCACACAGTCTTTTTTTATAGAAAATGTAATTGTTCATTTAAAATCGGAAATACTTCCATTGATTGATGAAGACAATGTAACAGGATTTTCAAAAGATTCATTTCATCCGCCGGAACAATTATATGTTTAAACACTTGTCATCAACAATTAGTACACGAATAAAAATCAAATAATGAAAAAAATATTTTTTGGAATTTTAGCTGCTGCTTTATTAAGTACTGCTGCAGTGTATGCAGACAATGGTAAAAAACCATCTAAGAAACAATGTAAAGGATCTTGTAAGAAAGAACATTGTGATAAATCTAAATGCGATAAATCAAAATGTGATAAATCAACCTGTGCAAAAATGCCTGGTTGTCATAAATCATAAGAGATTGATTGAATAAACAAAGGCCCATTACTTAACGTAGTGGGCTTTTTTTTTAACAACGTTACACAGCGCTGATTAGGATTGGCCGCGACGTTTCATAGGCAGCATGAAAACCCAAAGAATTTTTACAATAAAGTTGCACTGCGTTTTTTGGAATGGGCTTTCTGCGAAAAATAGTATCAATGCCAATAAAAAAACGTCCCTCGAAAAGGACGTTTTCATACCAAAACTGTTAAGTACTGAAAGAAATTTTATATAGAGGTGGAGTAGTGCAGATTTCGTTATTAGTTGAGACGGATGATTTCTTCTGTTACCCTCCAGCCGGATCCTCCGAGGTAGCCATAACGCACTCTGAATTCTTTGTTTACCGGGTCGTACACATTATTGCAATCAGCAGATGAGGGCCACTGCGGCGTGTAGCCAGGATTTGAAGCGGGAAGATCAGTAGTAAACATCGTGTACGGGGCACCGGCAGCTCCGGGCGCTTCTGTAATGGTAACGTTATTGGCTGCATCAACATCAAAAATTGCAAAGTAACCACTGCCTCCCAGGTCGCCAAGTTCGCACATAACGGAATTAGGGCCAACTGTGGAAAGTGTTTTTGGCCGGTCAATAATATCACGCGGTGATGCAGGATGATAGAAATACCCGTTGGAAGTATATTCCCCATCAAAAGCATTTTTTGCTTTTAGTTCAACGAGGTAATCTTTTTTAATAACGCTGATCTCTCCATCTGTTACAGACGAAATGGTAAAGCCCAGGGCATATTCATTTCCTACCAGTGCAGAGGGATCAACAGAAATCTTTACCTGGGTGGATTTCGATTCAGGTGTTAATGTGTATGTGTGTGTGTTGAATGCATAAACTGCCGATGGCGGAATCTCATAGGCGGTGCCGTTAGTTGCATTATATGCATCAATTAATCCGGGATTCAGTTCTACCTTAACATCAACACTTTTTGTGAGATTGGAACGTGGCGGAATTCTGAGTTCCGTTAAGTCTGCCGGAACCATTCCTGTGCTCACTGTTAATGCAAGTGTATGCAGGGTAGATGAATCACCATCCGTAAACTCAGTGATCACCCTGCTGGTATTATCATTTACTTCTACTACTTCTTTGTCTTTCAGGCAGCTACTTGCAAAGCAGGTAACAATTACTGCAATGAATAAAATTTGTTTGCGCATAATAAAATTTGTTTTAGGTATTCTGATTAGTAACCTGGATTTTGTTGCATGTTCGGATTGGCATTGATCTCTGTTTCCGGTATTGGCCATGCCCATGCCCGGCTGTCGTGCGATAAGGAGCAAATACTGCTGGGTGTATCTGTTTCTCCACAGCGGTTGATAGGCGTTTTATCCCAACGTTTCAGATCAAAGAAGCGATGACCTTCAAATGCCAGCTCTTTTCTTCTCTCAAGTTTTATGGCGTCCAATAATGCAGCGCCCGATTCTGTTCCATCTATAAAACCAAGGATACGGGCAGTTCTGATGGCATTCAGGTCAGCAAGTGCTGCTGATTCATTCCCCAACATATAATTTGCTTCAGCCCTGGTGAGATAAAATTCAGCTACACGGAAAACTTTCCAGTCAACAAAACCGCCTCCTTCATTTATTGATGCCGGACTTTTACCGCGGTGTTTAATTACAGTAAGTCTCGGCGTGTGTGCGATACCGTTAAATGTTCCGATATTGGCGATATAGCTGTCGTAACGAATGTCGGCGAGGTCATACAATCCGTCAATTTCCAGTGTTGGACGATACAATGATTTATTTCCCCTTGCAAAAAATACATTTTCATACGGCGTTCCGTCTGATACACTCTGGAATTTTACTTTCCAGATTACTTCTTCGTCATTGTCATCGGTCCATATTCCCGGGAAATCGGCCATATCGGCCAAAGGAAACTGGTCAATTAATGTTGTTGATGCATTTACGGCATCCTGCCATTGGCCGGCATATAAACTTACTCTTGCTTTTAATGCATAGGCAGCATTGATATCCATTTTTGCAATATCACCGCTGGAAGCTGTACCTGCGTTGAATGCTGCGATGGCATCGTTTACATCTGCAAAAATATTATCGTACGATTCTTTTACAGAAAGGCGGGCAGGCTTTGCCGTTACATCGTATGTTTTTATGTAGGAAACACCCGGTGCTGTCGCATTTCTGTCGAATGTTGTTGCAAAATAACGCAACAGGTCGAAGTGCGCCATCGCCCTGATGGCAAGCGCCTGACCTTTTATATTATTGGCCCTGTCAGGATCTGCACTGCTCAATGCATCTATATCACGCAGGATAATGTTTACGCCTGAAATTACATTGTAACAATTGGCAAATGTGATTTGAATATTTAGTTCGTCAGCAGCATACGTCCATTCGCTTACTTTGCGATAATTGGGAAAGTCTTCAAAAGTTTCTACCAGGTCGTCAGACATCATATCCGGCATGCCTGAAAACGATGCCGGTTGCAATACGGCCCCTCCGGTATTGATGGTAGGAATTGAATTGAAGTAACCGGCTCCCAGGAATGAATTATAAGAACCGTTTAATATAAACTCAGCCTGGTCGAGCGATGCCAATGGTTTGGAACCATCTAAAGAGAATTGAGGCGTGGTTTCAATTTTTTTAGTGCAGGCGCTGAACAGGAGCAGCAGCGACAATGCGATGATCAATCCATTTTTTATTTTTATTCTTTTCATGATGTTCTTTTTTTCAGATTTTAATTCCGGTTAAAGTCCAATATTGATTCCGAACGTTATTGTTTTTAATGGCGGATATACTGCGCCCTGGTGAACAGATTGCTCGGCGGGAGGGAGTTCAGGATCATAACCGCGATACTTTGTGTACGTGTAAAGATTTTGGCCCTGTACAAAAACACGCAGGCTGTTAATGGTTGATTTGCCAAGGAATGATTTTGGAATATCATACGACAACCTGATGTTACGTAATCTCCAGAAGCCACCATTCTCAAGGAAGTAGTTGGTATTTCCCAACTGGTAATCACTGTTTGCGCTGGGGATGTTGGTGATGTCTCCGGGATTTCTCCATTCACGCAACAGGTCTTTTGATAATCCTGAAACGAGGTAAGCAGGATTTTCAACATTCAGGCGATCGTTGTTATAAATTTCATTGCCAAATGAATAGATCCAGAATACTTCCAATTCAATGCCTTTGTAGTTAAATGTGTTGGTAATACCTCCGTAGTAAGGTGCATCGGCTGTGCCAAAGAATACCCTGTCCCCCGGATCATACACCTGTGTTGTACCTTTTCCGTCTTTAGTGTAATAGAGCGGATTGCCGGTAGCCGGATCAACACCTGCATATTTAACAAGATAAAATGTATTGGCAGGCATACCAATTTTGAGCGTTGTACTTCCGAAGTTCACAGTGTCGGTGCCGTTTGGTAATGATAGTACGGTGTTTTTGTTGTACGTAAAGTTTCCATCTATCGTCCAGGAGAATTGTTTTGTTTTCACCGGTACGATTTTCAACTGTAGTTCTATACCACGATTTCTCAGGCTTCCTGCATTGGATATCTGTGTAGTGAATCCTGTTGTTTGCGATACCGGCAGGCTATAAAACAGGTTTGTTGTTTTATCATTATAGAATTCAACTGATCCGGAAACCCTGTTCTTTAAAATACCGAACTCGATACCGAAGTTGAAAGATGCTTTTTGTTCCCATTGCAGGTTTGGATTTCCCGGACTGTTTAAGGATAGCCCCGGATTTCCTGCATAGTTTACTTTGCCAAACAATGGACGGGAAGGAAAATCACCCAGGTTCGCTTCATCGTTACCGGCAGTACCATAACTCAGCTTAACTTTAAACAGGTTAATCTTATTTTTTAATGAGGCAAAGAAGTTTTCATCTGAAATAATCCATGCGCCGGCTACATTAAAGAAGTTGGCCCAGCGTTTATTAATACCGAATCTTGAAGATCCATCTCTTCTAAATCCTGCATGTATAAAATATCTGTTCAGATAGCCATAATCTGCTTCCGCAAAATAGGAGAGCAGTGCCCTGTTGGCTGGTGAGTTTCCTCCAACTGTTGGAATAAAGCCGTTGTCGGCTGTTCCGGCAGTAATACCTCCTTCGTTTTGGAAAGGAAGGATCAATCCATATCCCGTAAATCCAAAGCTTCTTGCTTTTGTTGGAATGTATTCATTATAGGCGGTGATGCTGAAGTCGTGTTCTCCAAATGATCTTTTAAAATTCAATGAAGTTGTTCCGATGATACGGGTGGTCCTGTTGAACGCATGTGCAAAGCTACCTGTTGAACCTACCACCTGTGTGCTTGCATACGTGCTGGGATCCACATAAGCTTGTATTTCATTCTGTGTATAATCGGCGCCCCAGCTTGTTTTAGCTGTTAAATCTTTTACGAACGGAATTTTATATTCGAGGAAAATATTGCCAACTGCTTTTAACTGGTCTGTGCTTGATGTATTAAGTAATAATTCCCGAAGCGGATTGGGTTGAGCATTGGCTGTATTGTCTATTGTAAATTCACCGTTCTTATCATAAGGCGTAATATATGGCAGACTCCACAATATCGCATTCAACGGTGAACCGATATATTGATCATTCTCTCTTGTGTTTTGTAATTTGGAGTAGCCAAGTGTTGCATTGATTCCGTACTTTAACCTGTCTGTTCCGGATTCAATATTGATCCTCCCAGTATATCTTTTAAGACCGGTAGTTCTAACAACGCCCGTCTGATCGAAATAACCCAGCGATGTGTAAAATTTTGTGCGTTCATTTCCGCCGGATGCACTAAGCTGGTGTGATTGCGTGATGCCTTTATGAAAGAATACGGATTCCCAGTCTGTATTTATTTTAGATAAACTGTCAACATCCTGCGGCGTCCATCCGTTGGGGTTACCATGCTCCAGTTCGTAGCCCAGTTTCTCGGCGGAGTTCATCAGTTTTAATTTTGATCTGGTCCAATCGCTTTGCCCGTATTGAAAGTCATAATTGAATTTTGTTTTTCCGGCTCTTCCTCTTTTTGTAGTAATAACTACAACGCCCCTGGCAGCACGTGATCCATAGATGGATGCTGCGGCTGCATCTTTCAGTACATTGATGGTTTCAAAATCTCCCTGGTTCATTGTAGCGAAGTCTGCTGCATTTATCTCAACACCATCCACGATGTACAATGGATTTGTTCCGCCACTAAGTGAAGCTCTGCCCCGTATCAGCACATCTGCAGAAGATCCTGGTTGGCCAGTTCCTGTTTTTACGGATACGCCGGTCATTTGGCCTTGCAACAACTGGTCGAAGGAAGCGATGGGTTGCGTATGAATTTCATCAATGGCCACAGTGCCGGCAGAACCGGTGTAACTTCTTTTAGACCTGTTGCCATAACCGGTTACAACAACTTCTGTAAGGGATTGATTTTTACCCGACGACATTTTAATGGTCATCATACCCTGACCGGTTTTTTGCTCAACATCGTTGTACCCAATAAAAGAGAATACAACGGATGCTGTGTTTGAAGGAACATTCAAAGCAAAATTTCCCTGTGCATCTGTAGTTCCGATTGCTTTGCCGTTTTTAAGACTGATGCTAACCCCCGGCATCGGGTTTCCCGATTTGTCATCGGTTACTTTTCCGGAAATTGTTTGTTGTGCCCCGGCAAATAGCACCCCGGTAACGGTAATAAGTACCAGCAGTACAAGTTTTTTCATAATCATTTATTTATCTGGTTCAAGTTGTTGACAATGAAATAATGTTAATTGTGTCAACAATCTCTTTTTAAATAACTGAAGCGTGAAAAGTAAATGCTGAAATATGAATATGCTAATTGTGTATTCGGAAAAATGTAAACGGTTGTATTAAAAAAAGGGCGCCCTGTAGAAACAGGGTGCGTTGTGCGTATACCAAATCGCACATGAGAAGAATATAAATATCATTAAACTAAAAACAGCCGATGGAATAAAATTAACGGATATTCAAATCGGCTGTTTGTTCTTATTACTGAACGGTGTAAGTTTCTTTTTTAAGTAGTAATTTTTGCTGTTCAAATTTTTTTTTGAATGCTATGCTTCTGAAATCCATTTCCGGAAATAAGGCGCCGTTAACTGACTGATGATGATGGAATGATTCCTTTCGGTTAGGTTCAGATCCACCTGTAGTTTTACTTTGTTATAAGCTTTAAAGCATTTTACAAAATTCAGGTTGATGATGTATTGCCTGTTGGCACGGAAGAAAATAGCATTGTCGAGTTCCAGTTCAAGGTCGTTCAACGTTTTGTCGACAATGTATTTTTTTTCAAATTTGTCAACCAGGTACACGATTTTGTTTTCTGTATAGAACAGGATAATGTCTTCCAGTTTAAGCGAAACATTTTCAATTCCTTTTTTTACAATCAACCTGGATTTCTTTTTCGGGTTGGTTAGTGCCAGCAGGTTGTGCATTGGTTTTTGCTGATTGATAAAATGTTGTTCAAACATTTTGTATTTGAGTATTGCTTTAGAAAGTTCCTCTTTTTCTACAGGCTTTAACAGGTAGTCGATGCCATTGCTTTCAAATGCATACAGCATGAACTTATCGAATCCTGTTATAAAGATAACGGGGATGTCGATCCCGGTTTCACGGAAAATATCGAATGACAATCCATCTGATAATTGCACATCAGATAAGATCAGATCTGCACCCGTATTATTTTTAAAATAACTGATGCTGTCTTTTACCGAACTTAAAACGGCAGCTATGTTAATATCAAATTCCAGCGCATTCAATGTGTCTCTTAATTTATCCTGGGAAATTTTCTCATCTTCAATAATAACTATGTTTATCATGGCGTGTTGTTTTAGGGTTTAATTACCGGAAGCCTTACTGTAAATCTTTTATCTGAATTTTCATAAATGATCTGTTGGTTGGTACTGATCCGGTATTGGGCATTTAAGTTGCGTAATCCGATCATTGTTGACTCTGCAGGTGAAGCTCTTGGCTGAATGGAATTTTGAACAACAATGTGTTTGTTCTCAATGAATATGAATATGTCTAAAGGATTATCGCTTGTAAATTGATTGTGCTTAATGGCATTTTCTACCAAAATCTGTAAGGCGCAGGGAATGATGGAAATGGCAAAAAGGTTCTCCTTCGTAATGTTTATATGAAGATGAAGTTTATTATCGTGCCTTATCTGTAATAAAAAGAAATAGTTGTTGATGAATTCTATTTCATCAAATAGTGTGATCAGTTCTTTATTCTTATTGATCAGGAAGTACCTGTACACATCTGCCAGTTTACGGTTAAACAGGATAGCTTTTTCCTGATCCTGAACGATCAAATGGGAAAGAGCATTCAAGGAATTAAAAATGAAATGCGGATCGAGTTCATTGCGAAGCGCAGTCATCTCTGCATGATTCAGTTCCTGGTCCAACTGGTCTACAATTTTATTATCGATCTCCCGCTCTTTACTGAGGTAAAGGATTTCATACACCAATGTAAATACGATAACAGCCAGCAATGAAGAGAGTATAAATTTATTAATCGACGTCCAGTTAAAAATCTCTTTTGACACTCTCATCCATAGTAAACAAAGTATGCCCGAGATGGCAACACCGTATATCCCGGATATCGTTGTGATGGACAATAATTTTGAAAATGTTTTTTGATTCACTGTGTACAGGTTTCTTAGTTTGATATGAATCCATTGACATCCGGCCCAGATACAATAGGAAGTGAACATGAAATAAATCAATGACACTGCTATTTGTAAACTGTTATATCTATTATAAGTGATAATACCAGACAGGTAAGATATACCGATGCCCAGCAACGGTATAAACAACAGCCGCATTATATTATCCCTTACCATTTCATTTATGAATTGCCGTGAGTTTGTCACGCAATTGTCAGATGTCACGGGTACGTTTTAAAAAGAAGCTGCAAGGATGCAGTAGCCGGTTTCTATTAGCGATGTATATATATTTAATGACATGATGTATAAATGTTTCGCTGCGTTGAAAGCGATGACATACATCATTATGTGATTAGTGGTTTTTAAATAAGCCGAGTGGTAATTGAGATCTTGTTGGAAATGTACTTTTTTACTTTTGGAAAGCTAATTCAGGAACTGGTTGCTGCATTATGGAACTATACGAACGCTCATCGCAATTATTTCAGCATTCATTTTTACTATTTCATCATTTGCTTTTCACATACGGGTAAGGAATCGATCATCTGCAAACAGCATTACCGCAATTTGCATGTCATGTTTTTAAGTTGAATCTTTCTACAATTTCTTTTCTCATAAAAAACAAAAATGATGATGGATTATTTACCTAAACTAAAATGCGTTCAGAAAATATTTTTCTGTATTGCTATTATGCTGGCTTTTCTTCCGATGACTTTATTAGCACAAACTAAAACCATAGCGGGAAAAGTTACAGACGCTACCGGAAGTGCGCTTTCAAATGTATCTGTTGTTGCGAAAGGTGCTGCAATTGGTACCAGTACTCTTTCAGATGGTTCTTTTTCTATTGCTGTTCCGGTTTCGGTAAAGGAACTTGAATTTAGCATCGTGGGTTTTGAGCCTCAATCCATTTCCATTGGAAACAGGAGCAGGATCACTGTTGCAATGGCAGCAGCCGGTTCAAAAGTATTGGATGAAGTGGTGTTAACAGGAATTGTGAACGTAAAAAAATCACAGTTTATCGGTGCTGCGAATAAAATTACTTCGAAAGGATTGGTAAACAAACCTGTGGGTTCATTCGATCAGTTGTTACAAGGTGCTGCACCGGGCTTACTAGCGTTAACGGGTAGTGGCCAACCGGGTACAGCTTCCGGCGTTATTATCCGAGGACAAAGTTCAATATCGGGCGGTACCGATCCTTTATATATTGTAGATGGGATACCGGTAGAGACTGGTGTTTTCCAGGGATTGAATCCAAACGATTTCGCATCGGTGGAAATATTGAGAGACGCGGCTACACAGGCAATGTATGGTTCCCGTGGTTCCGGAGGTGTAATTGTTATTACAACAAAAAGAGGAAGTGCCGGTAAATTTAAACTGTCGTATTCTTTCCAGGCTGGTGTTAAAGATAAACCTGAGTTTGCATTCCGGCCAATGAATACAACGGAGTTGTTGAAAGCGCAACATGATTATGGAAAAATTGTACAGGGCGCTGCCAATGCAAATAATCTCATTCCCGGCTGGTATTATGCTAAAGATAATCCAAGGTATGCAGCATTGTCAGCAGACGGGCAGGCAGAAGCTGATCATTTACTCGATTCTATTTCGAAAATCAATACTAACTGGTATGATCAGTTTTTCAGAAGGGGATCTTTTACAAATAATGAATTGAGTTTTTCCGGCGGAACCGGTAAAGCAAGATTCTATAGCAGCCTTGGGTATTATAAAGAGCAGGGCATCATAAAGCCTTCCGATATGAAGCGCATTTCCGTACGTAACAATATTGATTTTTCTGATGATAAATTTTCATTTTCAGTTTCTTCCAATATGAGTTATGTAAAAAGAAATTATGATCCGGCATATCCTGGCTTTATTTCTAACTTTAATTCCTTTCTTATTCCATCTGTGCAGGTTCCTTATGCGAAAGTGTATAATACCGATGGAACATTTGCGGCAGGAGGTTTGGGTGATATTAACGGATCAAAATATGTTGCTGCGCAGTTCCTCGATATCAAGAGTAAAGACAAATCATACAACGATCAGCTAAAAATGACAACGGGCTTTAACCTTTCCTATAAGCTTTCGAAGTATGTTACGGCTTCAGTAGCCACCAGTGTTGATTTTCGGGAGACACAAACATCACTTTATGAAAGCAGGGAAGCATTTATCAGGAAAGCAGAGAACGGGCAAACCAATCCAAGAACATTGGCAGGCGCACAAACGGAAGTACTGGCTCGTTTTATAACGTCGGATATCAGGCCCGGACTTGCATTTAATAAAACCTTTAATGATAAACATGAAATAGATGTTTCTGCATTTGGTGAATATATCCAGGAGAACTCTAAAGCAATTGGATTCAAAGGGTATGGTATCGATCCCAGAACGCCGAATACTTCCGGCGTAGTTGTTCCCGGAAATTCTTCTAACCAGTTGTATTCATCTGTTCCTGCAGGCAATAATGGTAAAACACAAAACGCGTTGGTGTCAGGCTTTGGATTAGCAAGGTACACTTACGCTAACCGGTACACGATTTCCGGTTCTTACCGGAGAGATGGTTCTTCTAAATTACCAAGAGACAATCGCTGGGTTGGTTTTTATTCAATTGGTGGCGTATGGGATATCGGAAAAGAGAAATTTTTGCAAAGCAGCAAAGTAATTGATGTGCTGAGGTTAAGAATTAGTTACGGTGGATCGGGTAATGCCAATAATTTCCCGAGTGATTATTATTACCAGTCTACTTACGGAACCGGCAGCTATTCTGGTTTAACTACACAGGTTGTGGCTACACCGGGTAACAATAATGCAAAATGGGAAACAACTTACACGCTGAACATCGGAACTGATTTTGAATTATTGCACAGGAGAATTTATGGAGATGTAAACGTGTATGATAAACGTACGAAAGATTTATATGTTGACAGGCAAATCAGCGCTGAACACGGCGGCTATACCATTCCGGTAAATGCAGGTGAATTACAGAACAGGGGATTTGAATGGAATATCAATGCAGATATCATAAAAAACAAAAACCTTGTTGTTACTTTATTTGCCAATGGCGCCTATAATAAAAATAAGTTGCTGAGCATTGGCGGTGAAACTCCTTACCAGGCAGGAACTTCATTCCTCGAGGTGGGGTTACCGTTAGGTTCGCACTATGCAGTGAAATGGGCGGGCGTTGATGCGGCAACTGGTCAGCCTTTATATTATACAAAAGATGGAAAGCTAACGCTGGATCCAACTGATCTTGTAACTGATTTTGGAACATGGGAAGCACCGTGGAAAGGAGGATTCGGTACGAACATTCATTTCAGGAATATTGATCTTTCCGTTTTATTCAGTTGGCAAAGAGGAGCAAACAAAGTTGACAATCTTCAATTCTTTACAGAAAATCCTGCCGGTTTCCTCAGCCAGGGATTTAATCAATCAGCCGACTTGAATTTCTGGAAACAACCGGGAGATGTGGCTTCAACACCTAGTCCGAATTATACCGTATCCGGAGGTGTTTCCAATAACATTCATGATGCGTCATTCCTTCGGTTGAGGGATGTAAATCTTTCCTATACATTCCCGAGATCATTGATGAATGGTTCAAAATTTATTACTGCTGCAAAATTCTATGTACAATGTACAAACCTTTTTATCTGGACAAGATGGAAGGGAATGGATCCTGAGGCAGGAGCAGTGAACATTAACCTTGGTGAATTTCCAAATCCAAGATCTATTACTGCAGGTTTGAATCTTACTTTCTAATTTAAAAAAGTACAATAATGAAATATATCAAAACATATATTGCTGTGTTACTAACGTTGTTTGTTGTTAGTTGTGAAAAGCAATTGAATCAGAATAACCCGGTAACATTCAGCGATGACAATGCATACAGAACAATACAAGATGTACAATTGGGTGTGAATGGAGCATTTGGAAGATATGCAGCTATCATTCCGGATATTTATAAAAATAGTCTTACATCTGATGAGGCGAAGATAGGAGAGGATAATGGAGGTTCAGGGCAGATTGCATTTCGTTTTCAATATCATTCAGACAATGCCGAAACATCTGCCGGTTACTATGAATATTATTCACTCATCGACCAGGTGAACAGGATTCTTCCGCACATTGGTAATGTAACCGGGGGAAATACAGATCGTAAAAATGAATTAACAGCACAGTTGTTGGGTTTGCGTGCACTTGGGCATTTCGGATTGCTTCAATCCTTTTGTGGAAATTATAATCCTTCCGGGTTAGGCGTTCCCGTTATGACAGAAGCTACTGTTGGAGATATAACTGGTAAACCTGCCCGTAATTCTATGGCAGAAGTAATGACGCAGATTGAAACGGATATTGCAAATGCGAAATCTTTATTCCCTGAAACAACTGCCGGTAATTTTTCAGACACTGTGCTGAACAAGTTGAACCTGACAGCTTTCCAGGCCCGCATTTCACTATACAAAGGAGATTATGATGCTGCCATCAACTATGCAAGTGAGGTGATCAATTCAGGGCTGGTGGCCCTGGCTAGCGGAACTGATTACCAGAATATCTGGCAGGACCTGAGTTATAGTGAATCTTTGTTCAGGGTGCGTTTATTACAAAGTTCTGCATTGGGCGGACAATATACCGGCCCGGGATTCAGTGCCATCATTGCACCGTCTGATAAACTTACCAATGCGTATGATGCAGCAGATATTCGCCTGGCTACATTCATTGGAACTACGCCTGCCGGACATCGTTATGTGAAGAAACATGGATCTTCTTCACGCGGGCCAAGCATTGTTGATGTGAAAGCCTGCCGCCTGTCGGAAATGTACCTGATCCGTTCAGAAGCGTATGCAAAGAAATCTGCGCCGGATATTGCATCAGGTGCAGCAGACCTGAATACATTAAGGAGCAATCGGATTTTCGGTTATGTGAATGAAAATTTCGGCTCAGCAGCAGCGTTAGCAGATGCAGTTATTGAAGAAAGATTTAAAGAATTGTGTTTTGAAGGATTCAGGTTTTATGATTTAAAACGAAATAACCTTCCGGTTCAGAGAGCTGCATCAGATGCCAGTCCCGCATGGGAAACTTTACCTGCAGGCTCGCCACTATTTGTTTACCCGATTCCACTCGATGCAATTAAAGCGAATCCGAACCTGGTGCAAAATCCCGGTTATTAATTTAATCATTCTCAATTTCATTCACAATCAAAAAATTTATATGAAATGTTCTAATTACTTTTTATTTATCATGGTTGGGTTGCTGTATTTGCTTTCGGGTTGCGATAAAACCAAACCTTATGATATTGTTGCGCCTCAACCTGCAGCGCATTTTGATGGTGCAGCAACTCAAATATATTCTGTATTCAGTGATCCGGCACCGGTGTACAATCTTACAGTTGGTACAACGAACGTGTCAAATGAGGACCGTGTGGTTACTTATCATGTGAGTTCTGTTACCGGGGCTGTTGCAGGTGTTCAGTACAGTATCGATAATAATGGTACCGTTACCATACCGGCGGGAAAGGCTGAAGCAACAATTGACATTAGAGCAAATTTTGCCGAATATGCCGGCGGAAGAAGAGATACGCTGCTGTTCAGTTTGTCGGAGCCATCTCTTACACCAACAGATTTCATGGATACCGTATTGCTGATATTAAGAGGCCCGAGTGGTTGCACTGAGGATATCGTTGACCCGGCACCGTTACTGGGCAACTACGATAATACCAATGAAACATTTGGTACCAGTGCATACGGCCCTTACCAAACTTCCATTTCATCTTTTAATTTCACGGGCAGCACATCTGCAACGATCGTTGTGGAGAATATTTTTGACGATGGCTGGGGACCTATAAGTTTCGACCTGGATTGGTCGGATCCATCAAACAGAACCTGTATTGTGCAAGGACAAAATGCTATTCCGGGCAGCGATGCAGGCTCTATCAATTCCACTTATGCTGGTCAAACTGTAGCAGTGAGAATTCCACCGGCCTCGTTAACCACAACCCCCGGAACCTATTCATACTGCGATCAAACGTTCACGTTACAAATGCAATTGGGTGTTACAGGCCTCGGCTGGTTCCCGGCATTGTACACTGTAAATATGGCGAGATAATTTTGTTTCTATAGCGTGTATTACAGAACGGGCTGCCGGGTCTCCGGTTGGCCCGTTCTACTTAAATGGAGTAAAATAAGTTTATACAGGTGTTGATTGTAATTGCAGCAGGTGTGTCATCGCTGCAAGATGATGGTCATCATGATCTGCAACAAAGCTGAACAGATCTATTGTTCGCATGGGTTTGTTCAGTCTTGGATGCATCGCCGACCTGAACAGAATGTTTTCATCAACCTTTGCCAGCATATTTAAAGTTTGTTCCCGTCTTTCCCTGAATGACTGAAGTAAACTTTTAATATCCTTACAATTGTGATCAGCCATAGTTGTGTTGCTGTTTGTAAGATCAGCCTCAGTTAAAATTTTATTTCCGTAAACGATGTCTTCCAGTCTTTTCTGCCATAAGGGTTCGAGATCAGCTAAGTGACCAGCATGCTGTTTTACAGACCACTTGTTGTTAAACGTTGCAGATAAGCGATCATCTTCTATGTTTGATAATTTATGCTCAAGTCTTAATGCTGTTCCCTGCAATCGTTCAATGATGGAAGGAAATATATTTTGATCCTGGCCGAAACTGAAATTTCGTTCGAACCAATTTACCTGTTGCATATTTTAATTTTTCTTTTATGGTACAATGAAATTCCAGCCATGAATATCTTCAGTATTGCCGGCCCTTATTTGCTCAAGTTTATTTTTTATGATGGAAGATTTACTGTCAGCACTGTAGGCAGGTAAATGAAAATCGGTTCCGTTTATGCCGATGGTTTTTATGGGAGCAACAACAGCCGCGGTTCCTGCACCGAATGCTTCTGAAATGGTTTTGTTTTCAAATGCCGACTGCAATTCAAAAACAGACACGGGGCGTTCTTCTGTTTTGATACCAAGGTCTTTTGCAATCGTAAGTAATGAATCACGGGTGATGCCATCTAAAATTGAATCAGAAAGTGCTGGCGTAACAAGCGTTTCATTTATAACAAACATCACATTCATCATACCCGATTCTTCAATGAATTTGTGTTCGATGGAATCTGTCCATAACACCTGGTCGTATCCCTGCTCCTTCGCAAGTTTGGTTGGAAAGTAAGCTGCACCATAGTTCCCGCCGCATTTTGCAAAACCTGTTCCGCCTTTAGCTGCCCGTGAAAATTCGGTTTCTACTTTTACTTTAATAGGTTCGGTATATATTGATGGTACAGGTCCGGTGAAAATGATGAATCTGTATTCATCAGAAATTTTTACACCAAACCTCGATTCAGTTGCTATCATAAACGGGCGTATATACAATGATGTGCCAGGTGCAGACGGAACCCAATCCTGGTCAAGTGCTATCAATTGAGTAAGTCCTTCTATAAAAATGTCTTCCGGTATTTCAGCCATACACATCCTGTGCAGGGATTTTGTAAGACGTTGATGATGTTTGTGTATTCTGAAAATGTTGACAGAACCATTTGCCATCCGAAATGCTTTCATGCCTTCGAATACGGTTTGTCCGTAGTGAAGCGCCAGGGCTGCAGGACTTAATGAAAGATTTGCATATGGAAGAATTTTGGGCGTTTGCCATTCACCGTTAGCAAAGTCGGCCACCAGCATGTGATCAGATGTGTATTTTCCGAATTCAAGTTGATTGAAATTTACTTCGCTGATCCCTGATTTTTTTATTTTATGTACTTCAATGTTACTTACCAGTTCCATAATGATTGTATTTTAATATTAGCGATTGCGGTTTTGATGTGTAATATTATTGGTTAATTGTAAGTGCAGTAAGATCAAAACTCATTTTCACATTTGCTCTTTTATAAACATCGTTCTCAACCGGCAAATGTTTGAAGCCTGTTTTTTCATACAGTTGTATGGCTGCTGCATTTTTGGTGTTTGAATACAATATTACCGATGTGGCTCCAAGTTTTATGGCTTTGTCGAAACTTGCTTCAATGAGCGCTGCTGCAATTCCTTTTCTTCTGTATGAATGGTCAACAGCCATCTTCGTAAACTCGTAGCAATGTTCATTGATCCTGCGCAGTGCAACGGTACCTGCAATTACTTCCTTATATGTTGCCATTAAAATGGCACCTCCCGGTTTAATGATAGCGGATTCAGGATTGCGTAAAACGAATTCATCTACTTCTTCCATTTCAAATAGTTCCTCAATCCATTGCCGGTTGAAGCGTTCGAAATAAGGCTGATGTTTAGTTTCATAGGGTACAATAGATATATTATTCATGGCTATACTTTAATCATTTCAAATAACTATGCAAAAATTGTCATTATTTTTAGTTTAAAACAGATTCAGATTTTATAATTTTGACTGTATCAGATTTTTGCTGGATAAAAATCAGTTGATGAAAATAATTTGTGCAGACTTAATATTCTCCTTAATAAATTAATATAGTCATGAAGAAAAGCCTTTTAAATTCTGAAGATCATTTGTATTTGCAGGTTGCAGATGGTTTAGAAAAAATGATTGCAGACGAAGTGTTGAGAATTGGTGATAAGCTGCCATCAGTACGTGTATTAAGTGAGGAATATGGAATCAGTATGGGTACTGCATTCCAGGCTTATTATCATCTTGAAGGAAGAGGATTGATTGAGTCGCGGCCCAAGAGTGGTTACTATGTTCGTTTTAATCACAAGCGTTTTCCGCAGTTACCAACTGTTTCAACGCCGGATACCCTGTCTCATGACGTTAGTGTGAAGGAAATGATTGCATCCATTTACAGGGATATTGTATCTGCTGAAGTGATCAATCTTGCATTGGCAGTACCGGATGCATCATTGTTGCCCACTGCGAAAATCAATAAGTCAGTTGTATATGCCATCCGACATGCAAAAGATCATTGCATTAATTATGAGAATACACAAGGTAACCTCGAACTACGGCAACAGGTAGCAAAATTATCTTTTAACTGGGGAGGGAAAATTAAGCCTGATGAAATTGTAATTACCTCCGGTTGCCTCGATGCAATGACACTGTGTTTAAAAGCAGTAACTAAAGATGGAGATACGGTTGCGGTTGAATGTCCCAATTACTTCGGCGTGTACCAGGCAATAGAAAGCATCGGTTTAAAAGTAATCGAAATTTCTTCTGACCCAGTTTCAGGTATAGATTTAAATGCCGTGGAGAAAGCCATAAAGAAATCGAAAGTTAAAGCGGTAGTGTGCATTCCCAATTTCAATAATCCGTTAGGTAGTTGTATGCCCGATGAAAATAAAATGAAACTGGTGGAGATCATCTCACGTTATGAAATTCCGCTGATTGAAGATGACATTTACGGAGAATTATATTTTGGAAAGAGCCGGCCTAAGACCTGCAAATACTACGATAAAAAAGGATTGGTAATGCATTGTTCTTCCTTATCTAAATCATTGGCGCCAGGTTACAGAATCGGATGGGCAATGCCCGGAAAATATGTAGAGCAGGTAAAACATCTGAAGCGAATTCAAAGCATCAGCAATCCAACGCTCACACAAGTTGCCATTGCACATTTTTTAAAGAACGGTCGGTTTGAATATCACCTGAAAAATCTGCGTAAAGCGTTACATACACAAAGCCTGCGCTATGTACAGGCAATTATAAAGTATTTTCCTGCAGATACAAAAGTATCAAGACCGCACGGTGGTTTTAGTTTATGGGTAGAATTAAATAAAAAGGCAGATACGTTTAAGTTAAGAACGGAAGCCATTAAACAGGGTATATCCATTGTTCCCGGTAAAATATTTTCTGCAAACTGCAATTATTCCAATTGCCTGCGCATTAGTTTTGGTAAGCCATGGAATGAGGATATTGATTATGGTATTATGATGTTGGGTAAATTAATTAAGAAGATGATTTAACAAGTTGTATAAATAAATGAGCACGATCTATATTCATTCCATGTACTACTTTTGTATAGTATGTAACAATAGAATATAACGATCGCAAAATAATAACCCATGACTAAATCAGAAATTAAATTTCTTGAAGGACCGCAAAACCGTTGGAAAGAATTCAAATTTGCCGTTAATGTTTTTATGGAATTTGTAAAAGGATTCAGAACCCTTCATTTTGTTGGTCCTTGTGTAACGGTATTCGGATCGGCACGATTTAAAGAGGATCATATTTATTATAAACAGGCACAACAAATTTCCGGTGAAATAGCAAAGTTGGGATTTACCATCATGACCGGCGGTGGCCCTGGAATCATGGAGGCAGCCAATCGTGGGGCAAAAGAAGTAGGAGGTAAAAGTGTAGGTTGCAATATCGTTTTGCCAAAAGAGCAGGTACATAATAATTACCTCGACAAATGGGTAAACATCAAATACTTCTTTGTGCGAAAAAGTTTATTGATAAAATACTCCTATGCATTTATTGTAATGCCGGGTGGTTTTGGAACGCTGGATGAATACTTTGAAGCATTAACATTGATCCAGACAAAAATGCTCGACCAGTTTCCGATCATAATCTTTGATAAAGCTTTTCATAAAGACATTATTGAACATATAGAACGCATGAAAGAGCGGGAAACCATTTCTCCTGAAGATATGAAGCTTTGCCTGTTTACAGATTCGGTGGAAGAAGCTGTAGAACATATCCGGGTAAATGCCATTACAAAATTCGGCTTGAAGCCAATTGAAAAGAAGCCACGGTGGTGGTTATTCGAACAAAGAGCATAATCACAAATGCAGCCAGTATGTTACAGGCTGTCGCCACACCAGCAATAGTACGCCTGCAATGGCAACGATTACTCCGGCCAATGCATGTTTGGTTATATTTTGTTTGTACACGTAATGTGCAATCAATAGTGCTATCACCGGTACCAATGCAAAAATAGTTTGTGCTACTGCCACATTTATGTATTGGATCGACATCAGCGAAAAACTCACACCCAATACCGGCCCGAAAATTATACCAGCCAGAATGTTTTTATGAATATTCCAGTGTTGAGAACGTATGTTTTTCCAATGATCGCTTAACTTTTTATTCAGCAGCGTTACCGTTAATACAATGATGGTTGCTGAAAAAAAGCGAATGAAAGAAGCAACAAACGGGTTGATGGGATGATGACCTAGGTCTTGTACAATGAAAGCCTTCTTGCTGAAAACAATTCCTGCACCATTGCAAAGAGAACCTGCTATACCGTATAGAATGCCTTTGGTAATACTTCCATGTCCGTGATCAGGCAGTGTTTTTCTTTCGGTTCTCCCCAGGCTCATACTAAGAACGCCGATGATGGTGATCAGCATCCCGGTAATACCGATGAAGTTTAGGTGTTCATCCAGGAAAATAATTCCAAACAGGAATGCTGCAGCAGGGGAGATGGTTGCTAATGCGCTGCCGTTTCGAGGGCCAAGTATGGCATACATAGTATAACTCAGGTAATCTCCAATACCAATTGCGATGATCCCCGATGCACCCAGCCATAACCAGGCCAATTGATATTGTGAAGAAAAGGCGGCAGTAAATAATTTTGGATTGTTTGCTATTGCCACCAGCATTACCATGCATGTACCTGCAACCAAACGCACAATATTCATACTTGCAACTGTCATGGCTCTCCCCGCTTTGGTAAACGGGAAAGCGCAAATTGCCCAGCAAATACAAGCCATAAATGCTATGAAAGTTCCGGTGGTTGCCATGTTTTGAACAATCGCTATTCAGCGTTGATTGGTTTATTATCTGCAAGAATATTCATCATCAGTATTTTCATAAACAATTTTAAACGGCCATATCCTTTTTTTTCACCGGATAGTTGCCAGGATGCTTTGAAAATATATTTTGTTCCGGGAAGCATCTCCATTACTTTTCTCATTTCTTCCTTGTTTAAATGCTGTTGCCGCTGCAGGAATTGCTTTATCAACCGCATAACAAGAGGAGCAATGAAAAGGTACCATGCTGCAAGAATAAGTATAAACCTGATGATCAGGTCTGTAACCTCGTTAAGTGTGATGAAAGAATGGGAAGGATAAAAATATGCTTGCAATAACAAAAACAAAAGTATCAGCCATAAACCAACTAGTATCCCCTTTAATTTTTTGCTGCGCTTTAGTTTATTTTCATCCTGCGGCGATCCTGCTGTAATGGTTATGAGATACTTTGAATGTTCACTGCGCCATGTGTTTGATTTGTGCACAAGATTAACGATGCTCATACCAATTATTATTCCCACAACCGCATGTAGTAAAATATAACCTCCGGCAATAAGGTTACTATAACTGGTAGTTGTTTCCTGCTTTGTTAATTTCTGAATGAACTGGTTTACTGCTTTCCAGAAACTGCTTCCCATAAATAGCAATATAAGGATGCGTTGAATGGCCGATTCTACCAAAGAAAGAACAGCCAACAGTATGGCTTTTGTTTTAAAGAAATATGTATTGCGGAATAATAATTGTCCCGTTAATCCCTGGAAGAAGACAGCAATATATGCAGTAGGCGGACTATGCGGACTCAGCAATAATTTAAACAAGGCCACAATGATGGTTGCCTTTAAAATAGCTCCACCTGTATTTGCAAACCTGGCGATCAGTATGATGCACATCACGGCGAGGCTGCTGATGATCATTCCGGTGAATGGTAATTTTATACTATGCAGCAATCCTCCTGCAAATGCTTCGCATGTTACCCACAAAGCGATTAACCGGTAATATAATCCGTTATCATTTTGTATCTGTTGTTGTTCATGCATTGATTCAATTATATTATCTTTATCGTTTATTAAAAATTTTCGATTGGTTCATTTTATACTTAACAACGAAGAGGTAAGTACTGCTTTGCCATCCGGGATGACGCTGCTGGATTTTATACGTTACCGAAAACATTTAACCGGCACAAAGATAGGGTGCAGAGAGGGAGATTGCGGAGCCTGCACCATACTCGTAGGTGAAATAAAAAAGGATCAACTCATCTATACCAGTGCCACCAGTTGCCTTATGGCATTGGGTAACGCCCAGGGTAAACATATCGTAACAATTGAAGGAATTAATATTGAAGGATTGAATGCTGTTCAACAGGCATTCTCTGATGAAGCAGCTACGCAATGCGGATTTTGTACACCGGGATTCGTTGTTTCCCTTACAGGATTTTGCATAAGCGGAAATACGGGTTACGAAAATGCCATACATTCCGTTAACGGAAATATTTGTCGCTGTACAGGCTATAAATCTATCGAAAGAGCTGCACATACCATCAGCAACCTGGTCGCACAAAGAAATGATGCAGACCGTCTTCAATTTGCAGTTGATCACAAAATGATCCCTGCTTATTTTCTCGCCATAAGGGAAAGGATTGAACGAATCACCGTTGTGAAATCAAAACCAACGGTTACGCAGAAACGTTTGGGCGGCGGTACCGATTTATATGTACAGCAGCATGAGGCAATGGAACATAGCTCAATTGAATTCTTATTCGACAGGAAAAACCTGAATGGAATAAAGAGAAAGGGATCCGTTTGTGAAATGGGCGCCGCCGTTACTGTTGCTGATATAGCCGCTTCAGCTATATTTCAATCGCATTTTACATCACTGCAAAAATATATAGCACTGGTATCATCTACCCAGATCAGGAATATGGCAACCATTGCCGGTAATTTTATCAATGCATCGCCAATTGGTGATCTTACCATTTTTTTCCTGGCATTGAATGCAAAGCTGGAATTAACAGATGGTAAAAGCCATCGTGAAATGGCACTAAGAGATTTATATAAAGGATATAAGTTACTGGATAAAACAGAACAGGAGATGATTGAAAAAATAAGTTTTGAACTTCCGGGAAAAAACGATCTTTTCAATTTTGAGAAAGTAAGCAAGAGAACGAACCTTGATATTGCCAGTGTAAACAGTGCCATACACCTGGTAATGGATGGCGATGAGATCGTTTCAGCCGGAATTGCCGCCGGTGGTGTTGGCCCGGTTCCATTGTATCTTTCAAAAAGCAGCAGTTATATACAGGGAAAACGAATTTCGGCATCGTTAATTGATGAACTGGTATCCATTGCACAATCTGAAATATCGCCCATCAGCGACGCAAGGGGAACAGAAAAGTATAAGCGGCTGCTGTTGTCTCAGTTGATTAAAGCTCATTTCATCA
The DNA here is from genome assembly GCA_018268085.1 of Bacteroidota bacterium. Classification (GTDB taxonomy): domain Bacteria; phylum Bacteroidota; class Bacteroidia; order Chitinophagales; family Chitinophagaceae; genus Ferruginibacter. The sequence continues at coordinate 38,324 of JAFDXE010000011.1, read as the reverse complement.
GCTTGTTCCCATCGTTACCATTAGAAAATATAATTATAACCGCATGACGAATATTGATGCATATACTCATGTGCGGGGAGAAACGGTTTACCTCGACGATATCCCGGAAACGGCGGGCACTTTGTATGCCTGCGTATATGGATCACCGGTAGCACATGGAAGGATCAGGCAGCTCGATCTTTCTGAAGCTTTACAGTTACCCGGCGTTGTACGCATTTTTACCAGCAAAGATATACCGGGTAAAAACCAGATAGGTGGCATTGTTCCGGATGAGCCTTTACTTGCAGAAAATGAAGTTCACTATAATGGAATGCCTGTTGCATTGGTTGTAGCAACTTCTGTTGAAACGGCGCAGGCTGCGGTGAAAAGAATTAAAATCGATATTGAGCCGCTGCCGGTAATCACGGATCCCAGGGTTGCACAAAAAAATGGTTCGCTATTGGTGCCTCCAAGAACATTTTCACTGGGTGATACTACAGCAGCATTTACAAACTGTAAATATATTGTTGAAGGAATAGCCGAAACTAACGGCCAGGAACACCTGTATATTGAAACACAGGGAGCTTATGCCATCCCGGGTGAACACGAATCAATAAAACTCTACTCATCAACCCAGGGACCAACGGCTGTTCAACGGCATGCTGCCGATGTATTGGGTATTCCCATGCACCGCATTGAAGTGGACGTAACCCGCCTGGGTGGTGGCTTTGGTGGTAAAGAAGACCAGGCTACAAGTTGGGCGATCTTTTGTGCATTAGCTGCCATGTTATTGCGTAAGCCTGTTAAATATTCCTTGCATCGCATGGAAGATATGCGCATGACGGGCAAAAGAAATCCGTACTCATCTGATTTTAAAATCGGGTTGGATATAGACTTTACTATACTTGCATACGAAGCAACTTTTTACCAGAATGGTGGCGCTGCTGCCGATCTTTCTCCTGCAGTGCTGGAGAGAACACTGTTTCATTGTACCAACAGTTATTTTGTTCCCAATGTAAAAGCAACAGCTTATAGTTGTCGCACCAACCTTCCGCCCAATACTGCTTTCAGGGGTTTCGGCGGACCACAGGGCATGTTTGTTATTGAAGCGGCCATCGCAAAAGCAGCAGAACAGATTGGTGTGCCTGCGTCTGTTATCCAGCAACGAAACCTGATACAAACCGGGGATGAATTTTCATACGGGCAAAAGGCGGAAAGCGAAGCCGTTGAATGTTGGAATAAAGCAACATCCCTGTATGAAATGGAGAAGCTGAAAGCGGAAGTGGAAAATTTCAATGCAGCTAATACTTTATTCAAAAAGGGATTATCACTAATGCCGATTTGCTTTGGCATATCCTTTACCAAAACATTGATGAACCAGGCGAGGGCTTTAGTACATGTATATACAGATGGAAGTATCGGTATCAGTACAGGTGCTGTGGAAATGGGACAAGGTGTGAATACCAAAATGCTCCAGGTAGCCGCTAATATTTTTTCAGTTGATCCGGCTATGATAAAAGTTTATTCTACCAACACCTACCGGATTGCCAATACTTCGCCTACGGCTGCGAGTGCTGCTGCTGATTTAAATGGAAAGGCAGTTGAAATTGCCTGTGAAAAAATAGCAGATCGTTTAAAAGATGTAGCAGCGGAAATTTTAAAATGCGACAGGAAAAATATTACGATCAATGGCCAAAAGGTCTTTCTCGGTAAAGATGCTACCCAGTTAACTTGGAAAGAACTCGTAATGGCTGCTTATGTTAAACGCGTTAGCCTTAGCGAACATGCACATTACGCTACACCCGGTTTACATTTTGATGCAACCATTGAGAAAGGACATCCCTTTGCATATCATGTGTATGGAACTGCCATAACAACGGTAACAGTTGACTGCTTACGGGGAACGTATGAAATAGATGCCGTGCGGATTGTGCATGATTTCGGTAAGTCGATGAATACCATCATCGATAAGGGACAAATAGAAGGAGGGCTGGTGCAGGGAATCGGCTGGATGACAATGGAAGAAATTGTGTATGATGCAGAAGGAAGATTGAGAAGTAACGCTCTGTCTACGTACAAAGTACCGGATATTTATTCTGTACCGAAGCTATTGGATATTCATTTTCTGGAAACTTCAAATGATAACCTTGCGATATTCAGATCAAAAGCAGTAGGAGAACCACCATTAATGTATGGGATAGGAACATTCTTCGCATTACGCAATGCAGTGAAAGCTTTTAACCCGGCATCGGGCATTGGTTATTCTGCTCCAATGACTCCGGAAAAAGTGTTGATGGGATTATATACTTCAGGCAATGACTAACAAAAAAATGATATTCAGTGAGCGATGCTGGTGGCAGGGAAAATTGCAACCGGCAACTGTTGTTTGTGAAAACGGGATCATCACAGAAATTTTTCCTTTCAAAGCAGTGGATGCAGAAGATTTTGGAAATGATGTGATCATGCCCGGACTTATTGATGCCCATGTACACATCAATGAACCCGGGCGAACAGAATGGGAAGGCTTTATAACGGCTACAAAAGCCGCCGCTGCAGGTGGCATTACGACCATAATAGACATGCCCCTGAATTCGAGCCCGGTTACAACAACTGCAGATGCATTTATCGAAAAGAAAGAAGCAGCTACTGATAAACTCTTTGTGAATGTTGGGCTGTATGGCGGTTTGGTAAAAGATAATATCAATGAGATTGAAGCATTGATACAGCAGGGTGTTTTTGGAATCAAATGCTTTCTTGTGCATTCGGGGATAGATGATTTTCCAAATGTGGGTGAAAAGGAATTAAATGAAGCAATGCCATTGATTGCTAAACATCATTTGCCTTTACTCGCACATTGTGAGCTATATGATAAAGAAGCAGATTGTGCGTTGGATCTGCACCCGGGCAGTTATAAAGAATACCTGGCCAGCCGGCCAAAACAGTGGGAGAATGATGCTGTTGCATTAATGATCTCTTTATGCAGGAAACATCATTGCCCAATACATATCGTACATGTTTCGTCTGCAGAAGCATTGCAATTGATCGCAGATGCAAAGAAAGAAGGATTACCCATCACTGCCGAAACCTGCGCACATTATATTTATTTCAATGCAGAAGATATCAGTGATAACAATACTGTATTTAAATGTGCACCGCCCATACGTGAAAAAGCAAATAATATATTACTCAAGCAGGCATTGAAAAATGGAATACTCGACTTTATTACGACCGATCATTCACCTGCGCCTCCGGAAATCAAACAAGTAGCTTCCGGTAATTTTAAAACAGGCTGGGGTGGTATTGCGGGATTACAATTTTTATTACCTGCATCCTGGACGGCTTTGATGGACAGCATGGCGCTTGAAAAATTTATTCCACTCGTAACAGAACATCCCGCTGTATTCCTTTCACTGAATACAAGTAAAGGGAAAATCGACATCGGGTATGATGCTGATTTTGTGATCTGGAATCCCGATCAATCGATGATCGTAAAAGAAGAATCAATTTACCACCGGCATACGATCAGCCCGTATACAGGAGAAAAATTATTTGGCGTAACAAGGGTAACCATTGTTAAGGGAGTTACGGTGTATGATAGTGGTAATTTTATAGCCGATGAAATAAAAAATGGCAGTTTATTAATTCATGAATAATATTTGATACTTATGGCTTTTGTAAAAGTAAAAGAGATTATAAAGGAGTCGCCCGACTGGTGTCGTTTAATGGACCTGGCATCGGAGAAAATGGGTGGCAAAGTGTTGTTTGCAACCGATGATTTTTTTGCAGAAAAAGAAAATCTCATCCGGCCGGGCAGGGGAATATTCATTGCAGATAAATATACAGATCGTGGCAAGTGGATGGATGGTTGGGAGAGCAGGCGTAAACGTGTTCCCGGCCACGATTGGGCAATCATTCAATTGGCTACCCCGGGAAAAATTAAAGGCTTTGATATTGATACCAACTTCTTCCTCGGTAATCATCCGCCTCATGCATCCGTTGAAGCCATCAATCTCACAAATAATACCAGTGATACTAACGGTGCCGCATACTGGGAAAATCTTCCATGGAAAGAGATCCTGCCAAAGTCGCATCTCGATGCAGGCAGCCAGAATTTTTACGAGTCAAACAGCGATGAAATATTTACGCATGTTCGTTTACATATCTATCCAGATGGCGGGGTAGCAAGATTCAGGGTTTACGGAGAAGTGTTTAAGAACTGGAATGATGTTTCCGGCGACAACGAAATTGATTTGTTAGCAGCTATCCATGGGGGTAAGGCACTTGCCTGTAATGATATGTTCTTTAGTTCTATGGACAATCTTACCATGCCCAACCGGGGCGCCAATATGGGCGATGGATGGGAAACAAAACGTAACCGCACACCCGGTAACAGGGATTGGGTTATTCTTAAACTCGGTAAGCCGGGAACCATTGAACGAATAATTGTGGATACCTGTCATTTCAAAGGCAATTATCCCGACACCTGTTCCATTGAAGCCTGTTTAAGCAACGATGATGATGCTGTAGTAGCAGATAAAGTTCAATGGCAAACCTTACTTCCGCTACAAAAACTTAGTGCAGATACAGAACATGAATACAAAAATGAATTAACCAATAAGCAGGTATATTCTCATATTCGTTTGAACATATTTCCTGATGGCGGTGTGAGCAGGCTGAGGCTGTTCGGAAAGAAAAAAGTATAATTATGGCGCTGGAAATTTTACTGGCTGTTCTCCTGTTAATCCTGGTCATGCTCGTGGTGATGACCTATTACCTGCGTGCCGTGAAGTTGCGGAAAGATGAAGAAGAGGAAGAAGGGAAAGAGGTAGAAAAGGAAAAGGAGAGTGTACTGTCTGCTCAGAATTTTGTGTACACATCAATAGTACTGGTTGCAGTGGGCATGGTTGTTACGTTATACGTGATGCTCAGGGGAACAGTATGGGAAGGCCACCTGATGGAGTGGATGAATCTTATTGTGCGGCTTATGCACATTACTTTTGGTATCGCATGGATCGGCGCTTCTTTTTATTTCGTATTTCTTGAAAATGCACTGAACAGAACTAAAGATGTAAGGGATGAACTCGCCGGAAATTTATGGGCGGTACATGGAGGCGGATTTTATTATCTTGAAAAATATAAGATCGCTCCGCAGAAAATTCCAAAGCACTTACACTGGTTTAAATATGAGGCCTATTTTACCTGGCTCTCCGGGTTTTGTTTGTTGTTTGTTGTGTATTATTTTAACGCTTCGGCATTACTGATAGATAAGAATGTACTGGATATCTCGCCGCTGCAGGGAATTGGTATTGGCGTAGGTTCATTTATTACTGCTTACATCATTTATGCCCTGATGTGTAAATCTCCTTTGGCAAAAACTAAATGGTTGTTCACATTAACAGGCATTCTTGTTTGTGTGGGATTCGCATTTTTTTATAGTCATGTATTCAGTGCCAGGGCAGCGTATATTCATTTTGGTGCCATGCTCGGAAGTATTATGGCAGCAAATGTTTTCTTCGTAATCATTCCATCGCAAAAAGCAATGGTGAATGCTGCAAAAGAAGGGAAACCATTAAATCCTCAACTGGGAAAAAACGCAGGATTGCGTTCTTTGCATAACAATTATTTTACGTTGCCCGTATTGTTTGTTATGATCAGCAATCATTTCCCCAGTACCTTCGGCAACGATAATCCCTGGCTTGTGCTCATGGTCATTACATTGGGAACAGCCGGCGTAAAGCACTACCTGAACATAAAGGAAAAGGGACAGTTGTCTGTTTGGGTAATGCCTGTTTCTATTGTAATTTTATTAGGGGCTGCATTCATAACAGCACCGGAAAAACCCGGCGCATGTAACAGTGAAGTAGGATTTGATGAAGTGAACGCAATCGTACAAAAAAGGTGTGTGAGTTGTCATTCGGCAAAACCAACTGATGATGTGTACACATCTGCACCCAATGGAATAATGTACGATACACCGGAACAGATCCTGGCAAAAAAGGATATGATCATGCAAAGAGTAGTGGTAACTAAAACGATGCCGCAAAACAATAAGACAAATATTACACAGAAGGAAAGAGATAAGATCAGGTGCTGGATAGAACAGGGAGCCCGGTTGAAATAAAAATAAGATCATTCAATACAAATGTAATTATGGACATACAATCGTTTAATCGTTTGAGCACTGAGGAAGCGGCTAAGCTGTTGTTTTCCTGTTGTGGTTCAGAAAGCTGGGTGAAAAAACTAATGCAATCGTTTCCGTTTAGCAGCGTTCAATCACTGGTAAGCGTAGCCGAAAATGCCTGGTACAATGTATGCAGTGAAAAAGACTGGCGTGAATCATTTACACAACATCCCAAAATCGGGGATATTAAAAGCCTTTCTGAAAAATTTGCTTCAACAAAGCACCTGGCCGGTAATGAACAATCCGGGGTTGAAACAGCATCTCCTCAACTCATAGAGGAACTGGCAAGAGCCAATACTGAATATGAACAGAAGTTCGGATTTATATTTATTGTATGTGCAACCGGTAAATCTGCAGCAGAAATGCTTCGGTTGTTACTCGATCGTATCAGCAATACAGTAACGGATGAAGTACAGATTGCCATGGGCGAGCAACATAAGATCACCATCATTCGTTTTAAAAAATTATTGCAGGAGGCAGACTGGAGTTTTTTAAAAGTAAGCCAGCTTACAACCCATGTATTGGATACATCTATCGGTAAACCCGGTGAAGGTATAACCATCCGTTTACAGCAATCGAAAAACGAAATCTGGCAAACCGTTTCACAGGGCGTAACCAATGCCGATGGAAGAATTGCAGACCTGCTTCCAGCCTGCAGGATACTGGCACCTGGTAATTATAAACTGGTATTTGAAACAGCATCTTATTTTTTAAAGAATGATCGAAAAGGATTTTATCCTCAGGTAGATATACAATTCAGCATATTTGATGATACACATTATCATGTACCGCTGCTGATCAATCCGTTTGGTTATTCAACGTATCGTGGCAGTTAGTTGGGCTGATATTCATTACATCAAAAACTTTTTGAGAAAGAATTTCATTTAATATATAAAGTAAAAGAGCAGATCATAAAAAATTAAGCAATGAGTAGTATAACCATCCCTTCGAAGAAGAAGAAGCAACTATTTGAAAAATTAAAAAAAGCAAATACCTCTTTTCAGAAAGTATATCCGGGCGACAGGCCGGAACGCCAGGCTGTTCATACCGTATATGGCGGAGCAAACCTGTTTAAAGCAGATTCAGCAAAGATTTTGGGCCAACGGGCATTGGAAGCATTTCATACCTATGCGCCCGATTTTGTAGAGTTCGGAAAAATATTCGGACTCGAAGGTGCCGACAGGATCAGGAATTATCAATCCGTTCAGGAACTGTATAACGAATATGCGGCTTTGCCAGCAGATAAAAGAAAGAAACACCCGGCGCATTTATCTTACCAGGTGTATAATAAGGTAATCAATAAGCTTACAGCAGAAGCCATTGAAGATTTCAGGATCGATTTTGAAGATGGTTATGGCAACCGTAGCAACGAAGAAGAAGATGCAACTGCCAGGGATGCAGCAAAGGAAGTGGCATCGGGGATGGCAGCCGGAACATTGCCTCCGTTTATCGGGATACGCATAAAACCATTTACAGAAGAAATGAAAGAAAGAGGTTTGCGTACACTCGAAATATTTGTAACCACGCTTGTACAACACACCAAAGGTAAGTTGCCCGCTAACTTCGTGGTGATGTTACCGAAAGTAACCATTCCGGAACAGGTGAGCACATTGGTAGATTGTTTTGAAATACTCGAAGAGGAATTGAAATTGGATGAAGGTGCACTTCAAATGGAAATGATGGTAGAAACCACCCAGGCCATTATGGATAAAGACGGCATGAATCCTTTATATCGTTTTGTAAAAGCAAGTAAAGGTCGTTGCATTGCCATGCATTTCGGAACCTATGATTACACGGCATCCTGCAGCATCACTGCCCGCTACCAGGAAATGGATCATCCTGTTTGCGATTTTGCACACCACATGACGAAAGTAGCGCTTGCACATACCGGCATCTGGTTGTCGGATGGCGCTACGAATACAATGCCTATTGGCCCGAACAGGGGAGATAACCTAACAGAAGCCCAATTACAGGAGAACAGGGATGTAGTACATCGTGCCTGGAAAAAGGGATACAATCATATCCGCCATTCGTTGTGGAACGGATTTTACCAGGGCTGGGATTTAAACCCTGCACAGTTGCCCATGCGTTATGCAGCCGTGTTTGCATTTTTCCTGGAGAGTTACGATGATGCCGTTGAACGCTTAAAAACTTTTGTTGAAAAAGCGGCAAGAGCCACGCTGATCGGTGATGTATTTGACGATGCCGCAACAGGGCAGGGGTTGTTGAATTACTTCCTGCGGGCACTTAACAGCGGTGCCATTACCGAAGAAGAAGTTATGGTTACAGGGTTAACACTTGATGAAATCCGAGGCCGCTCATTCAAGAAAATCCTGGAAAACAGGAAGAAAGCATAATGAATGTGTGGAAGTTCATAGCTGAAAAATTTTCCGGTTCTATACAGGTTATATTGTTATACGTTTTGCAGAGTGAAGGTAGTTCTCCCGGCAGGCAGGGCTTTGCTATGGCGGTGGCTGCCGATGATACTTTTTTTGGAACGATCGGCGGCGGCATTATGGAACACAAGTTCGTGGAAATGGCCAAAGCCGCTTTGCAAATGGAGCATTCTAAAGATGGATTGTATAAACAGGTGCACGACAAGTCTGCTGCCAAAAATCAAAGCGGCATGATCTGTTCCGGTGAACAAACGATCTTCCTGTATCATGTTCAGGCAAAAGACTTCAAACATATACAACATCTTATCCACTCTTTTGATCAACATGCTAACGGCACATTGCAATTAACTTCAGGCGGGATCGAGTACATGGAAGAGTCGCCAGTACCTGATTATTATTTCGAACAAATAAGTGATATCGATTTTTTGTACAGGGAAAAAACCGGCTATAAACATTACCTGCACATCATCGGCGGAGGACATTGCGCTCTTGCATTTTCCAAATTGATGCGTGAAATGGATTTTTACATTCGGGTATATGATGAACGAAAGGGATTGAATACGTTTGAACAAAATGAATATGCACATGAACGCATACTGGTTTCATCGTATGAAGAACTGTCTGCACGGATTGAAAGCGGCTCCAACGTTTATGTAGTGATCATGACTTTCGGTTACCGAACCGATGACATTGCTTTGAAAGCCTTACTGGATAAGCAGTTCAAATACATGGGTATGCTGGGAAGTAAAAAGAAAATGGAGAAGTTATTTGCCGGGTATAAAGATGGGAATACCAATGCAGGTAAATTGGAAAATGTATATGCACCCATCGGCATACAGATCAAAAGCCAGACAACCCCAGAAATTGCCGTGAGTATTGCTGCACAAATTATTGCTGTAAAAAACGGCGCTTCACTATAAACTTATACTTACGGGAACCGGAATGTTTTAGTATTCGGTTTTATCAGTTTTATTTTTCCAGTCTTCAAAAACTTTTAACGCAGCTTCATGGCCAAGTTTGATAATGGGAATTTTCCTGTTATCAATATCCGCTTTCATTTCATCGTAAATCATCGAATCATCGAAGCCAATATCCGCCGCATCTTCTCGGTCGTTAGCAAAATAAATTACTTTAGGACGTGCCCAGTAAATGGCGCCGAGGCACATCGGGCAGGGTTCGCAACTGGTGTACACTTCACAATCATCTAACTGAAAAGTACCAAGTAAAGCACAGGCATCTCTTATGGCAACTACTTCTGCATGCGCTGTGGGATCGTTGGTAGAAGTTACCCTGTTGTTGCCTCTTCCCACAATTTCGTTTCCTTTTACGATCACACAGCCAAATGGGCCGCCCTGGTTTTGTTCAATGCCATGTTTAGATAAAGCAATGGCTTCCATCATGAATTTTTCTTCCCTGGTCATGTTAAAAGAATTTCGGTAAAAGGCAAAAATAGGGTTTCAATTGTTTACATGGCAGATTGAATTGAAATAGCAGGAGGTACCGGTTACAATCCACAGTAATAGTCATATCCTCTTTCATACCAGTAATCAGGAGGCCGGTTGCTGCTGAAATAAATGGTGCCAATCCGTTTTAAATGTTTTACGCCATACTTAACGGGAATGATTAGCCGCAGTGGTGCTCCCTGGTTTAAGGGTAAAGGTTTTCCATTCATTTCATAACATAAAATTGTTTGGGGATGCATCATGCTTTTATTATCGATGCCTACATAATATTCATTGTCGGGTGTTTGCAGACCGGTAAATTGCAGTGCTGCCTGTTCATTCAAGCCATAGTATTTCACAAAATCACTGAAGCGTACCCCTGCCCAATGGGTAACCTGGCTCCAGCCTTCAATACATTTAAAGTCGAATATTATTTCTGTTTTAGGTAATTTTTTTATGTCATCAATACTAATGTGCAAAGTATCGCCTGGATTTTTGATAAGCGTTAAAGTCCAATTCGCAGGATCAAATTCACTCTGCAAACCATAATTGCCATTCACTCTTACTTTCTGTACGGCGGATTCTTTGGGATAAGTTTTAACCAGGTTACTATTGCTGAATAGAACCGTAGAGAAAATGGATTCATTAGCATCCAGTACTTTTCTCAAAGGTTTTAATGCGCCCTGTTCTTTGGGTTGCCCGTTCAGCCATTTCCAGGTAAAAAAACAGGCAGTAAAGAAAAGCAACAGGCAGGTTACAGCTAAGATCGTTCTGTTTCTAACCTGCGCATTGCTAAGGAAATATTCTTTCGTTTTCATTTTAATGATTGTTGTTGTTAGCCGGTTGTTCGTTTGTTTCATTAGCAACGGCTGCTGTTTTATTGTCGGGCAATACTTCAAAACCTGCTACCATCGCCCTGAAATTATTCCATCCTGCAAGCATAACCTGGAGTATATGCACCAGGAAGAAAACGCAAAATAATATCGTGATGATAAAATGTTCGGCTCTTGCCCATTCATATCCACCAAGCAGGGCACATAAAAAATGTAATTGTGTTGGTTTGTAAATAGCCAGTCCTGTAAGCAACATCAGCAAACCCATAATGATCACACCGGTATAAGCAATTCTTTGAGCTGCATTGTATTTCTGCTGTACCGGTAATCCTTTTTTTATATGCAGGTCATGCAGCAACACCTGCCAGGCTTCTTTCAATGATCTCCTGTTGGGAAAAATCAGCTTCCATTCTTTTGAAAAAACTAAATACAGCACATATAAAAACCCATTGAAAGCAAACAACCACATGAAAAAGAAATGAAGGCTCATCCCTTCGGCTAAGCGGTAAGGTATATTTAAAGCTTTGTTGAATGAATCCGGGAAAAATTTAAGGATGGTTGTATCTCCCCATCCCAGCCTGTACACATCATTGGCCCAGTAAATAAGCAATCCGCTCCAGATCATCACTGCAATAACAGGGAAATTGATCCAATGAAACCACCGGATGGCCAGGGGATGCTTTTTTACAACTCGTTTCATTTTTGTATGTACACAAATTACTGATTAAAAGTGAATGGATTTCGCCGATGAATAAGGATGGCTGCATATTCCGGGTAACCCTTTATTTCTTTTCAAATTGCAACGCGGCAGAATTCATACAGTATCGTAAACCGGTTGGTTTAGGGCCATCGTTGAAAACATGACCTAAATGGGCACCGCAACGCCTGCAGATAACTTCTGTTCTGGACATGCCATATTTGTTATCCGTTTTCTCGAGTACATTTTTTTTATCCAATGGTTGCCAGAAACTCGGCCAGCCCGTTCCGCTTTCAAACTTTGTTTCGGAACTAAACAATGGTAGGTGGCAACAAATGCAATAATAGGTTCCCTGCTGGTGATTGTCCCAATATATGCCGGTAAATGCACTCTCCGTTCCTTCCTGCCGGGTAACTTCATATTGCAGTGGCGTTAAAAGTTTCTTCCATTCAGCATCTGTTTTGGTTACTTCAAATGCAGCGGCTGTTTTTTTCTTTTCAGTTTGAGCAGTGCAGCCGAAACTAAACGCAAGCAGGATAAAAGCTGGTAATACAATTTTCATATTTATGTTTTTTCTATTTACGCAAACATTCCACTGGTGGTTTAGCAATAATCATTGCTTTAACGAATTTTTTACGATACCCCAATTTCAAATTATAGTTGAAACAGTAGGTTAAAAAATACAACATGTTTTAAAAACATCTTAGCGTTACCTTTGTTTAAGATTTTGTTGCCGGATTATTTATTCCGGCCATAAAAAAAAAAAAAATTCCAATGGGCGTTTTAAAACAAGTGGCAGAATATCTCTATTTGAAGAAAAGAGATCCCAATGAAAAGCCAACACAATGGATGAAGTACATGCACGGCATTAATCGTTTGTCTATTATCCTTTTTCTTCTTGCACTCATTATCATTGCCGTGAAGTGGTTAATGCGTTAAAATAAAATAATGCAACAACGGGTTGCTATTTTATCCATTCATATATGATCCTGGCCGCATTAGAAGAAGCATGGCCACCTTTGCTTAAAATTTCTTTTAATGCGGTATAGTCATTTTGCAGTTGCTCTTTCCTGGCAGCATCGTTCAATAACTGGTCGAGTTCTTTTTTAATATTTTCAACAGTGAGTTCATGTTGAATCAGTTCTTTCACTACTTCTTTATTCATGATCAGGTTTACCAGCCCGATGAATTTAATTTTGATCAGCCGTTTAGCGATCGCATACGAAATAGCATTCCCTTTGTAACAAATTATTTCCGGAACAGCAAACAAAGCCGTTTCGAGTGTAGCGGTTCCACTGGTTACCAATGCGGCAGATGATGCAGAGAGTAAAGCGTATGTTTGATGAACTACAGAAGAAACATTTTCATATCCCGATAACATGTGGTTATAAAAATCCTCATCCAGTCCGGGCGCTTTCGCCACTATAAACTGGTATTGCGGATAATGCTTCGATACTTCCAGCATGATCGGCAGTTTTTTCAGTATTTCCTGTTTTCGGCTCCCGGGCAGCAATGCAATTATTTTTCTTCCGTTGTGAGCGATATCTAAGGCTGTATTGCTTTTTTTAAAATCTTCTACGACTTCTACCAGCGGATGGCCAACATATTCTACCGGGTAATTCCATTTCTTATAAAATTCTTTTTCGAATGGAAGTATCACCAGCATTTTATCAACACATTCCTTAATGCTTTTTACCCTGTTTTCTTTCCATGCCCACACCTGGGGAGAAATGTAATACACGATTTTTAGTTGTTCCTGCTTTGCCCATTTGGCGATACGTAAATTAAATCCGGGGTAGTCGATCAGCAATAACACATCCGGTTTATAGGCCAGTATATCTTTTTTACAATGGCTGATATTTTTTAAAATAGTGGGTAAATTTTTTACCACTTCAGTAAAACCCATAAATGCAAGATCACGGTAATGTTTTACCACCGTTGCGCCTGCCGCCTGCATTTTATCGCCACCCCAGCACCTGATGTTGGCATTCGCATCCAGCGTATGCAATGCTTTGATCAGGTTGCTTCCGTGCAGATCACCACTCGCTTCACCCGCTATGATATAATATTTCATACTGCGAAGGTAGTAAAGTTGACATTTTGATGAATGATGAAGAACATTACATCGGTATGTCTTCTACAGGTATTCCTTCTTTGCAACATAAATCGTAACTTGTATAATGAAATGAGTGTTACCTGTACAATCGTAACCATGTTTCATTGTGAACGAATCGACCTCGATATGAATGCTACAAACCTGAAACGATACTTGTTTTTCTTTTTCCTGATTTTTTTTGTTGCCTGCAAATCGAAATCCGTTAAGCCGTTAAAAGAAAAGGAAATCATACTTGACGCCTCTACCATCAACAATTATATCAGGGACGACATAAAGAATGCACTTGCCATTGCACTCGATAGCAGCGGGAAGGTTCACGACAGCCTTCAATTGCCTTATTACAAAGTGGTAGCGCACTACTACAGGCTGAATGATTACAAACCACTATGGAGCGACACCGGTAAATGGAAAACAGTAGTGGATTCATTTTACAATTATTTTGAAACGGCAGCGCAGGACGGACTATACAAAGAACATTATCATTATGCATCCATAAAGAAATTAAAAGAAGACCTTAGTACTGATTCGGTAAAAAGAAAAGATGCCATATTGTGGACGAGGGCCGACATCCTGTTAACAGACGCATTCATGCATATAATTGCCGACCTGGGGCAGGGACGCATCAGGCCCGATAGCATCGCATGGAAAAATGATACGTCGAAATACAATAAGTACTTTGCCGCCACACTGGATAAATATTTACAGAAAGATACCCTCAGCGGCATCTTCCACGAGCTGCAACCCAGGTACAGTAAATACTGGGAATTAAAAGCCTGCATCAAGCCTTTTCTGGATAGCATGGATACAAAAACATACACTTACATTCAATATCCATATAAGGAAAAAGACAAAGAGGATTCTATTCGTTTCGTGAATAATTTATTGCAACGATTAAGTGAAGGAGGATTTGTTCAATACGATCCCGCTAACATGCCCGACTTACTCGAACTTTCGGCGATACTTAAAAAATTCCAGAAGTTAAAAAAGCTAACCGTTGACGGAAAAGCCGGCAATGAAGTAGTAAATACGCTGAACACAACCGATAAAATAAAATACGACCGGATTGCGGTTACACTAGACCGTTATAAGCAACTTCCGGATTCACTTCCTGAAAAATTCATTTGGGTTAATATTCCGGGGTATTACCTTCAGTTGCATGATTCAGACAGTGTGGCGTTTACTTCTAAGATCATCTGCGGTAAACCAAAAACACCAACGCCTTTGCTGAAAGGCGCCATCAGTGACTTAGTGATTTATCCAACCTGGACGGTGCCGGCGAGTATCATCAAGAAAGATATTCTTCCAGCTTTAAAAAGAGATCCCGGTTATCTTGCACGTAAAGGTTTAAACCTCTACGATAACGAAGGCGAAAAAGTGGATCCTTTCTCGGTGAACTGGAAAAAATATAAAACCGGTATTCCCTATAAAGTGCAGCAGGGAAGTGGCGATGATAATGCACTGGGTGTAATAAAATTTAATTTCCGCAACCCATTCGATGTTTACCTGCACGATACAAATGAACGTTACCTGTTTAAAAGAAATATTCGTTCATTAAGTCATGGTTGTGTTCGTGTGCAGGAATGGGAAAAGCTCGCATTCTACATTGTACGAAATGACAGTACGCATGTATTGCCCGATACGCTGAAGTATAATACAGATTCAATTACAAGCTGGATTGCTCAAAAACAAAAACGGCGTGTGATGGTTAAAGAACCACTTCCATTGTTTATTCAGTATTTCAGTTGCGAAGTAATTGACGGGAAACTCAAATTTTATGACGATATTTACGGCGATGACAGAAGTTTAAAGGAAAAATATTTTACTGGTAAGTAGTAAAATTTTAAACGTCAAATGCAACCAATCATTCTTTTTAAACCATTTACCATTGCAATCGTTTGTTCGTTTGTGTTTGCTATAGGAGCTATACAGGCTCAATCGCTCAGTGACACTACAAAGCCTTCAGAAAAAAAATCAACACGAGGGAAAAGAATTTTTTACGGTAAGGCTAGTTTTTATTCCAATTCATTTCACGGAAAACGTACGGCTAACGGAGAAATATTTAACCAGGATAATTTCACCGCGGCATGTAATGTTCTGCCACTTGGAACCTGGATCAGGGTTACCAACCTGCGCAATGGGAAATCTGTAGTAGTGAAAACTACCGACCGGCTGCACAAACGTATGCGCCGCCTCGTTGATCTCAGCAGATCGGCCGCAAAAAAGCTGGATTATATCAGCAGCGGTTTAACAAGAGTAAAAGTAGAAGTGCTCGATGGAAAACCGGTAGAGAAAAAGAGTGTAAAGAAACAAATCAATCACAGCAAACAAAAGAAGAAAAAGGGATGAAGTTGTGCTCATTCAACATAAACTAACATTCTATTGCTGTTTGTTGGTAAATAATTTCATGATTTTACACAATGCCGTTAATTTTGCTCCGATTATCAAACCAAAAGTTATGAAGAAATTTATTTTACCTATCCTGGCGGTTGCTGCAACCACGTTTGCTTATGGCCAGGACAACTTCCGTAAACTGCCTTCATTCGGAATTCATTTTTTCCTGAATGATTTTGAAACGGCCAATGAAATTCGTGCTACGAATTTATCCCAAACATTAAAACACAAACAGTATTTTAAAACAGAAAGGTTAAGCCCGGGTATTGCTATCAGCTACCTTAAAGGAATAACCCGTCATATCGATTTTGGTGTAAACCTCGGCGGATCATTTGTTGATTACGATGTTCCGGGAACTGGTAAATCGGGCAATTCAAAATTCTTCATGGAAGGATCTGCAGCTACCAATTTAAAATTGCTGAGCGATCGCTATATCATCAGCCCGTTTATTACAGCAGGTATTGGCGGGTATAGCTTCAGGAATACCTGGGGCGCTTTTGTTCCGTTGGGCGCAGGTTTCCAGGCAAGACTGGCGAAAGATGTATTCTTTATGTTCAACGCACAATATCGTGTACCCGTTACCGAAAAAGCTGCCTATCATTTGAACTACAGCGCCGGTATTGTTGCTCCACTGGTTGACAGGGAAAAAACGGTAGCGATTCCACTGCCACCACCACCACCGGTTATTGTAGATCGCGATGCCGATGGCGTAGTGGATTCATTGGATAAATGCCCGGATGTAGCCGGACTTGCATCACTTAATGGCTGCCCGGATCGTGATAATGATGGTATTGCGGATGCCGATGATAAATGTCCTGATCAAAGTGGTTTGGCAAAATATAATGGTTGCCCCATTCCGGATACTGATGGCGATGGTATAAATGATGAACAGGATCAGTGCCCGAATGAAAAGGGTGTTGCCCGTTATAACGGATGCCCGATCCCGGATACAGACAAAGATGGTATTAATGATGAAGAAGATAAATGTCCTAACCGCCCCGGTCCGGCAAGCAACATGGGTTGCCCTGAAATTGCAAAGGAAGTAATCGAAAAAATTAATTTCGCTGCAAAGAATATCTTCTTCGCAACAGGAAGCACTAAGTTGTTGCCAAAATCATTTAAGTCTTTAAATGAAGTGGTGAAACTAATGCAGGCTGATGAAACCCTGCGCATGAATATCGACGGTCATACCGATTCAACAGGTAAGGCAGAGAAAAACCAGGTGTTGTCTGAAGGCAGAGCGAACGCAGTTAAAGCATACCTGGCAGGAAAAGGAATTGCTGATACCAGGATGACAGCAACCGGGTACGGCCCAACCAAACCAATCGCCAGCAACAAAACTGCTGCCGGTCGTGCAAAGAACAGGAGAGTAGAATTGAACGTAAGAAATTATTAATAGCTATTTCGACTAACCCATTGGCCCTTCTTTACCGGAGGGCCTTTTTTTGTGCGTATATAAAGGATCATTTGTTTAACCCGGGCAAATCAGGTTCATTCGCTTGCCTACTTTTCTTTATCTTCCCTTCTAAATAAAATCAAAATGAATTTACGGAAATTGATCGCTGCATTGTTACTGTTATTATGCGCACATACAATTACAGCACAGGAAAAGAAAGACGATAAAAAATGGGATGTAAACAATCCGGGTGGCCCTTACCACGACATCAGTTTTACGGTTAGTGAAGGAACATGGATGAACGTAGATATTTCCCCTGACGGCAAAGAACTCGTGTTTGATTTGCTGGGAGATATTTACACTATGCCTGTAACCGGCGGTAATGCGAAGCCGTTGCGCACCGGTTTGGCGTTTGAAGTGCAGCCGAGGTTTAGCCTGGATGGAAATAAAATATTGTTTACATCAGATACAGGCGGCGGCGATAATATCTGGATGATGAACAAAGACGGCAGTAATGCAGTGCCGGTAACGAAAGAAAATTTCAGGTTACTCAATAACGGAATCTGGTCGCCTGACGGCGATTACATTGTTGCCCGTAAACATTTTACTTCCACCCGTTCGGCGGGAGCGGGAGAGTTGTGGCTCTATCACACCAGCGGCGGCAATGGTGTTCAGTTAACGGCACGTAAGAATGATCAGCAGGATGTGAACGAACCTTGTTTTTCACCAGATGGTCGTTATGTGTATTATGATGAAGACATGTATCCCGGTGGTTTTTTTCAATACAACAAAGATCCCAATAACCAGGTATTTGTGATCAAACGTTTTGACCGGGAAAAAGGAATTGTAGAAAATGTAACAGGCGGACCGGGCAGTGCCATGAGACCAATGATTTCTCATGATGGAAAAAGAATGTCGTTTGTGAGAAGAGTACGAACAAAAACAATATTGTTCATCCGCAACCTGGAAACCGGGGAAGAATGGCCGGTGTATGAAAATTTAAGTAAAGACCAATCCGAAGCATGGACCATTTTCGGATGCTATACCGGTTACGCATGGACGCCGGATGATAAAAGTATTATTACCTGGAGCAATGGCAGGATCATTAAGATTGATGTAAATGCGGCTAACCAGTCGGTTGACATTCCTTTTACCTGTACCGTACAACAAAAAATTGCAGATGCGGTTCGTTTCAGCCAGGACATTAATCCTTCTTCATTTACAGCTAAAGTAATTCGGCAGGCCATAACAGCACCGGATGGAAAATCTTTGATATTCAGTGCTGTTGGGTATCTATGGAAAAAGGAGTTGCCCAATGGAAAACCACAACGGCTAACCAGCGGAAATGATTTTGAGTTTGAACCTTCCTTTGCGCCAGACGGAAAATCGATTGTATATATCACATGGAATGATACCACATCAGGCGCCATGTACACACTGAATATGCAGGGTTCTGCAAAGCCGGTAAAGATCACATCAGCAAAAGCAATTTACAGGACGCCGGCTTTTTCTCCGGATGGTAAGAAAATTGTTTTTCAGAAAGACAATGGCAGTACGGAACTCGGGCCTGCATTTACTTCCAGGCCGGGAATCTATATCATGAATGCAGATGGTTCGGGAGAGAAATTCGTTAAAGACAATGGCGACAGGCCACGATTCAGCAAAAACGGGGATAGAATTTACTACCAGGTGGGAGATGGAATGAACCGCATGTATGGAAGTTGCACATTGGATGGCAATGAAGAACGCATACACCTCAAGAGTACTTACGGAAGCCAGTTTATTGTATCCCCGGATGAAAAATGGATTGCATTTGTAGATCTGTGGGAAGTATATGTAGCAGCGTTTCCTAAAACAGGCCGAACCATCGACCTGGGCAGCAGTACAAAAGACTTCCCGGTAAAAATTATTTCTAAAGATGCAGGCATCAACCTGCACTGGTCGGCCGATAGCAAAAAAGTAATGTACACTTTGGGCGATCAGTATTTCAGCATTCCTTTAGATGATCGTTTTGATTTTATTGCCGGTAAACCCGATTCATTGTTCAAAGCACCTGAAAAGGGAATTGATATCGGGCTAACGATTACTGCTGATAAACCCAAAGGAACTCTTGCATTTACACACGCACGTATCATTACCATGAATGGAAACGAAGTGATAGAGAATGGAACATTGCTGGTAGAAGAAAACATGATCAAAGCCATTGGGAAAACCGGGGATGTTGTTATTCCCGCTACTGCGAAACAAATTGATTGTGCCGGTAAAACCATCATGCCCGGATTTATTGACGCTCATGGCCACGCAGCTCATTTTTATGAAGGGATTACCGCACAGAAACATTGGGCTTATTATGCAAATCTTGCTTACGGTGTTACAACAGTGCATGATCCATCCGCCAACAGCGAATTTGTTTTTGCAGAAAGTGAATTGGTTAAAGCTGGATTGGTAACGGGGCCGAGAGTATTTTCAACCGGTACAATTTTATATGGCGCTGATGGAGATTTTAAAGCGGTGATCAATTCAATTGATGATGCAAGAAGTGCTATCCGCAGAACAAAAGCTTATGGTGCTTTCTCCGTAAAAAGTTATAACCAGCCAAGGCGTGAACAAAATCAAATGGTTTTACAGGCAGCACGTGAACTGAACATGGAAGTAGTGCCCGAAGGCGGATCATTATTTTATCATAACCTCGCTATGGTGATCGACGGACATACCACAATAGAACACAATCTTCCTGTGGCACCTTTGTTCAATGATGTGTTGCAATTATGGAAACAATCAAAAACCGGCTATACGCCAACGTTAATTGTTTGCTATGGTGCATTGAGTGGTGAATATTACTGGTACCAGCACAGCAATGTATGGGAAAATAAAAAGCTGTTGCATTTTACGCCCAGGAATATTATTGATGCCAGGAGCCGCCACCGCATCATGGCACCGGAAGAAGAATATGAAAATGGGTATATGCTGGTGTCGAAGTCATTAAAAAAGCTGGCAGATGAAGGTGTAAAAATAAATCTTGGTGCACACGGACAATTGCAGGGCATGGGAGCACACTGGGAAATATGGATGCTGCAACAGGGTGGAATGAGTAATATGCAGGCATTGCAGGCGGCAACCATAAATCCTGCTTTCAACCTCGGGTTGGATAAATGGATCGGTTCCCTGCAACAAGGTAAACTCGCAGATCTGCTGGTGATGGATAAAAATCCGTTAGACAATATTCGCAATACAGAATCCATCAGCATGGTTATGGTTAACGGAAGATTGTTTGATGCGGATGAGCTGAATGAGATAGGTAACTACAACAAACCAAGAACAAAATTCTATTGGGAGTTAAATAAAAACGTGTTGAACATTCCGGTGCAGGAGATGGTGGATGAGGACTGATGAGCACGATAGCAGGTTTATTGGTTTGATGATGTGCTGACGTGAAATTATATTGATAACGTGAATAGGGAAAGCGTGATGAAATTTTAATTGAATCAGATGGTATGCTGCTTTGTGTTTCTTTCTGCCTTCTTTTCTTCATGGCAAAAAATAAACTCAAAGTTATCTACACGGAAATATGGGAAAAGCAACACAAAATATTTGTAATATCTGCGGTAAGATGCATGAAGAATGGCCGGCTATAACGTTTGATTCTCCGTCGCATTACATCAATCTTTCAGAAGAGGATAAGAAAAATCTTGCCCTGTTAAAGGATGATTTTTGCATCATTTCCTGGCCGGATCAAACAGACAGATTCATTCGCTGTACGTTAAGTCAAACCGTTGTTGACCATTGCGATAATCTTGAATATGGCTTATGGGTTTCATTAAGTGAAAAAAGTTTCAGGGACTATATTGACAATTTCAGTAATGAGCACCACGAAGTAACTTACTTCGGGTGGCTATGCAATGATATACCCGGTTATGATATGGATGGTAATATTCCGGCAAACGTTTTAACCAGAGGCGGTACTGCCCGCCCGGAAATTATTCCGCATAAAGAAGTTGATCATCCCTTCATTAAAGATTATTACAATGGAATTACCAAAGCAACAGCGGAAAAAAGAATACAGGATGTGCTCAGTGTTGTAAGTAAGCGCAATAAATCCAAATCAAAACCCTGGTGGAAAATCTGGTGAGGTGATACGGGTGCAAGGTTAGTGTTTACCTCCATTTTTAAATCCCGGGACCATTAAACTCTTTTATCGATCAATAAAAAAATCATGTTATGAAGGAATGCAGCGACTCTGGCATTTTTTATTTATATAACAATATAGGTTTGTAATAAAAAGTGTTTTAAGGGATTCATACACTTCCGGCAATACAACTATTTGCATTTATTCTAACAGGCTTCGTTTTGATAAGCTATGTAACTATTGCAGTGTTGTACGTAACCTTTAAAGGCGATTGAGATCATAATATACCTTGACTATGCATTCTCGAAAGAAGTTAAAATGGTTTTTAGTCTTATCAATATTTGCTATTGGGGCACTTATATTTAATCTATATAGTTACCCTTCTCCCGACTCGGTTAAAAATGAAATTCAAAATTACCTTGAAGTAGAGTATGGTAGAATATTTTCAATTAAAGAAATAACAGTACATCGTTCACCAGATTTATTTCATCAACCAGATTGTTATAATCTGACTCTTGTAGATATCAGTGGATTGGAAATTAATAATATCAAGATCGAGTATAATAAAGTACAGAAAAGATGGACTACTTGTTATGGAACTGACATCAAGAAAGAGTATAAAAAAGCTTTAAGTGAAAAAAGAAAGTACATAGAGTGAGAAAGAAATAAAGGCTGCATACAACAAAACGTTTGCCGCAAGTGGGGCTTTACAATCAAACTTCTGCATCATTTATCTAATCAGCTTTTGTAAACAGGTTTGACTTATTTCTAAATCTCCGTAGCACCTGCCTGCTGGCAGACAGGTTTTGCTTCGCTCCCGGTATTGCCTCTTGCATCAGATTGTGATAAAAATTCGTTCAGCAAGCACCGGATATAAAGCCCGTTATCTTTATTACTTTTAACTTTCTACTTTCTACTGTTCTATTCATCATCCATTGCTTCTCCGGGCGGAGGCGGATCATGGTGAGGCCCCGGGCCGTTGAACGGGGGCCTGCCCCCTGGTAGCGGAGCAGCCATCATTCTTAAAACATCTTTAATAACAGTATCGAATTTTTTCTGTTGCTCAGGATTGCAAATTTTCCTTACCTCCCTGAAATGATTGAATGTAATCGTTTCCATTTGCTGTTCCAGTGTAGCAATTGCCAATGTAAGCCTGCTTTGAATTTCTGCCGGAACCTGTTCATCGCTGAGTAAGTTAAAGAGACTGTCTTTATACATCCGGAGCTGTTCCCTGGTTTCCCTGGATTGTTTGCGGTGTTCTTCCACCATCAATCCATATTGCTTCTGCTGCGTTTCCGTAAATGAAAGTTCTTTTATCAAAAAATCTTTCGCCTCTTGGTGTTTAACGCCTTTATGTTCTTTTTTAAAATTAAACCAGAACATCGCCAGGGTAGCAATATTTGCCAGCAACAGCAATATCACCAATCCACTCAGTAATTTATTTTTTACCATCGCACTCATTAATAATTCGAATAATTGTTTAACTGGTATGTTTCTGCAAATGCCTGTTCCGGCGTTTGCCCTGTAGAGGGTTGATCTGTGTTCTTGTTCACCGCAGCAATCATCCACACGTTCGCTGCAATAAAACAACTTAAGGCAATTGCCATCCATGCCGGTTTATATATAATGTCATCCCTGGTTTCTTTTTGCATTCTGCCCATTAGCCGCGTATAAAAAAACGGACCGGCATCTGCAGGTTTAATTCCTTCCACAGAATGCAAAAATTCATCATTAAACGATTGCTCTTTCATCTTACCTGTTTTTTAATATATCCTGTAAGTTTTGTTTTGCCCTGCTCACCAGCGATTCTACAGCTTTAATATTCTTATCCATGATCCTGCACACTTCTTCGTATTTCAAACCCTGTATCTTAATCAACGTAAAAGCAATTTTCTGGTTTTCCGGTAAACTATTGATTGCCTTAAAAACCACCGCTGCTTTTTCTTTGTTTTCCAGGTCAACACCCGGATGAAAGAACATCGCCTCATTGTCTTTACGTTCTGCAGGCATCCACCACGGAATGATCTGTTGAATACGCTCCCGGGATTTTCTTCTCCTGATTTTATCAAGCGCTTTGTTTATGGATAACCTGTATATCCAGGTTGATAAACCTGATTCACCCCTGAATCCATCTATCGACTGGTAGATCTTCATAAAAACTTCCTGCGCCGCATCTTCCGCTTCGTGAATATCCTGCACAATATTCAGGATGGTATTGAACACAACCTGCTGATAGCTTTCTACAAGCCATTTAAAAGCAGGTTCGCTTTTATTCCTTAATTGTTCAATTAATTCCTGGTCTGTCAAGCTGGTCGTAGGTTTTGACGCAGCAAAATAAGCTAATCCTTCGGGTGATACCGAAAAGAAATGGAAAGTAAAATCTCAGGAGATCAAGGTAGGAATTAAACGGTGATCATTTTTTATACTCGTACTCCACACTGCCAATAAGTTTGCCCCGCTGGGAAAATAAACCTTCTTTTATGCGCAGGCCATCTTCATTCACATATCGCCAGATCACAAATGATTGAGCATTGTCGTTACGCTCTTTACCCCGTCCTTCTTCCGTAACCGTCATTTGTTTCAACATGCCCGAAGCATCATATTCAAAAATGTAATCTGCAACCGTTTTCTCCCTGAATTCTGTAGTATGGGCAATATCTGTAAGGCGGTTTTTATCGTCGTAGTAATAGTAATATTTCCTTCCTGTTTTTGTGTCTTTTTCAATAGTGACATTATTTTTTTCATCTGTTGAAAAAAGAATCTTAGTGCTGTCACGCCTGTCTTTTACACGCATCATATATTGCAAAGCGCCGGCTTCACTGTAATAGTAAATATGTTCCTCAATGATCTCGTTGGTAAAGTCATCATCATTCGATTTCACGGAAGATTCAACCTTTGTTAGTCTTCCCGACGCATCATAACTATAATGATTTCGTGTTGCTGAAATGGAGGAGCTATCGGTACTGCTTACCAGTTGCAGTTTGTCGTTAAACTCAGAAGTAAACAAAGAGATGGCTGAAATATTTGACCTGGTAAAAAGTTCTGATGTCCGGTAATCTCTGGAGATTGTTTTTTCACACAAAAATCCATCGCTGGGGGAGCCGTCATCTTCATAGCTATTGAGAATGATTTTGTGAATTTTCTTTTGCTTATAAGCCTGCATATCGGCGGTAAGCAACTTATTTGTTACGATATCTTTATAATAATATTGGGCCTGTGAACCATAATGAAAGGTCAGCAAACAAATGGTCGCAAATAGTTTATTCATGAATATGTTTTTCCTTGATGATGCAAAGTTACCGGCTATCAGGAGCGGGATGTAACTATGCGCCCAAACTTTATTATTTTTAACAAAATTAACCCCTTGAGTCATTTAAAAGAACGTTCCGAAAAAAAATGTCTGAATTGTGGAGCCTCACTGTACGATCGGTATTGCCATGCCTGCGGACAGGAAAATCTTGAACCCCAGGAATCGGTATGGCACCTGCTGGTGCATGTGTTTAACGACTTTACTCACTTCGATGGAAAATTTTTCAGCACCTTAAAATATATTATCAGGCGCCCGGGTTTTTTAAGTACCGAATACATGTTGGGTAGAAGAAATAGTTACCTCAACCCGGTAAGAATGTACCTGTTTACTTCCGCAATTTTTTTCCTGCTTTTCTTTACGGTAAAAGAAGCCGGATCAGACTTTAAACCCAAACGACAATACAACGGGAAAACAATTGAACAGGTAGAAAAAATGAATGCTGCAGCACTTGATTCATTCACCAGGCGGATTACAGGCGAAGGGCCATTAACGTTGGAGCAATTTAAAAGATATGCTGATAGCATTTCGAGAAATGGGGGAATTCACTTTGCGTCGGGGAAATTCAACACAAGAGAAGAATACGATTCGCTTGTAAAAGCAGGAAAAGAAGAGGATGGATGGTTCCTGCGCAAACTGGCTTATAAAGAAATTGAGATGAAGGAGAAATACAATGGCGACCAGGATAAACTACTGGCTGCTTTTGTTAGCAATCTTATACATAGTTTTCCCAAAATATTGTTTTTGTCGCTGCCACTCTTCGCATTTGTTTTATGGATGCTGTATCGGCGTCAAAAAGAATTTTATTATGTGAGCCACGCCATCTTCACCATTCATTTCTACATTTTTGATTTCATTATCATGTTTGCAATGCTGGTTGTGTCAAAAATTATGGATTGGTTTAACAGCAATGCTTCCGTATGGATCAATATCATTCTCATCCTGCTTTGTTTTTTCTATCTCTACAAAGCCATGAGAAAATTTTACAGGCAGGGCAGGGGAAAAACAATCCTCAAATTTTTACTGGCCACTTTTTCGTGGTTGTTTATCATTGCCATATTATTTGTAATATTTATTTTCTTCTCCATTTTGAAAATGTAATTATATGCAGGAACCAGGTACAGCATTTTTACGGCTCGTAACGATTATGGACGAACTAAGAGAGAAATGTCCATGGGATAAAAAGCAAACCATTCAAAGCCTTCGGCATCTAAGCATCGAGGAAACCTATGAATTGGCAGATGCCATCACCGACAATGACTGGAAAGGGATTAAAGAAGAACTCGGCGACCTGTTATTGCATATTGTTTTTTATGCAAAGATTGCTACGGAAGAAAATCAATTCACCCTTCAGGAAGTGATCAACGGCGTATGTGAAAAACTGATCGTTCGTCATCCGCATATTTATGCAGATGTTTCGGTTAACAATGAAGAGGATGTTAAGCAGAACTGGGAAAAAATAAAACTGAAAGAAGGGAAGAAGTCTGTATTAGGAGGTGTGCCAAAATCGTTACCGGCAATGGTAAAAGCCATGCGGCTGCAGGATAAATCTAAACAGGTAGGTTTTGAATGGGAACATACCGGGCAGGTGTGGGAAAAAGTTGAGGAAGAAATGAAGGAACTCCAGGAAGTAGTTGCAGCAGGCGATAAAGACAGAATAGAAGATGAATTGGGCGACTTGTTCTTTTCATTGGTAAACTATTCCCGTTTTTTGCAGGTAGATGCAGAAAATGCGTTGGAAAGAACCAACAAAAAATTTATCAGCAGGTTTACCCAAATGGAAGCCGCAGCTACAGCGCAAAATAAGTTCTTACACGATATGAGCCTCGAAGAAATGGATGCACTATGGAATGAAGTGAAGAAAAATAGCCGGGATGTTAAATAATTCCGCATAGTAAAATCAACAGCATATAAAAAGAATGATTTTTGCATACCAGGCAGTAACCGGTAAAAATTAAAGTTTTCTTTTTGCAACAACCAACAACCTTTAAAAAATTTTTCTACAAGAATGCTTACCTGCTGGTACTGGCTGCGTGGCTGGTTACCATCTCGTTTGTTGTGGAGAATTACTGGTCGGTTAATGCATCTATCGGAACGGTACAGAAAGAACTCACCAATTACATTCATAAAAATGAAAAGGATGTTGCACAACTGGTGGAAGACACTGCATTGTTGAACCGGGTGGCAACAAACAATATCTCTGAAGCGGAACTCAAATCACTAATAGCCAAAAAATACTTCCTGTTTTTTTATACTACGGATGCAACTTCACATGAAACATTAAGCTGCTGGAATACACAACAGGTGTTACCATACCCGTCTTTGCTATATGAAAAACGGGATAAGGGTTTTGTAAAACTGCAGAATGGTTTTTATGTGTGGAACCGGTATGTTGTAAACGCTGTAAAAGTAATTGCATTGATTCCGGTGAAATGGGATTATATCATCGAAAACGAAAACCTCGGGAATACTTTTGTTATCGATAAATCCATTACGCCCATTTACCAGATCGTTCCGAAATCCGATCATGCAGTGGCTGTAACGTCTATCAATGGACGTGAGCTTTTTTATATTACCGAAAAACAAACGGTAGCTATTTATAAAAACAATCCTTTGGCTATTGTACTGGAAATGGCTGCAGTATTGCTGGTATTGTTATTTGTTCAATTGTGTGCATCTTTTTTTGCCATCAGAGGAAAGTTGGGAAAAGCACTGGCAATTTTACTATTATCAATTACAGGGGTAAGACTCATTGGCTTTTTTTTGAAGCTGCCTGTAAATTTCCGGCAGTTCGAATTATTTGATCCGGCAATTTACAGTTCCAGTAGTTTTTTGCCATCGTTGGGTGATATTTTTATCAATGCTATATTTTTTGTCTGGATAATCCTGTTTGTGAGAAACCATATTAATGAAAGCAGGATTAAGGTAACTACAAACAATCCTTATGTAAAGTGGTGGTGGCTGGCCATCTGTTCTGTTGCCATCATATTTGTAACCTATGCCGGCAGTTACCTGGTTCGATCGCTGGTTGCAGATTCAAAAATATCTTTTAACGTAACAAACTTTTTTGAACTCAGTGCATACAGCGCCATCGGGTTCATTGTATTGGGATGCCTGGCGATCGGCTATTTTTTTCTTTGCCAGATGCTCCTTGCTTTTGTGCGGCAATTTTTTACTACATCATTAATTCCTTTGTACCTGGTGGTGGCCATCGGCGGATTAATGGTGATGAGTTTCAGGATAGGAGAGATGAATGGAGGATTTGATATTTATGTACTGCTATGGTTGCTGGCATTCTTATTCCTGCTTAGTAATAACAACCTGAACCTGATTGCATCAAAACTGGTTTCTTCAAAACTGGTATTCTGGCTTTTCTTTTTTTCCGTTTCCATAACAGCGATCATTGTAATGGAAAACCGTAAGAAAGAACTTCGGAACCGGTTGCATTATGCCGAGATACTTGCTACTAAAACAGATCCGGCAACAGAAGCACTGGTAAATACAATGGTAATTGTAAGAGAAGAATTTTTAGCAGATAATTTTTATCGCCTGCAGGATGCTGCGCTTAATTGGGAATTGAAAGACAGTTTAAAAACCGACAATATCATTGCTGCATATTCCAATAAATATCAAACACGCATTTATTCTTATACAGCAGATGAAAAGCCATTGTTTAATGAAGATTCTACGAGGTACAACGATATCAATACCATCCTGAATACACAGGCGAAGCCAACCGGAACTGCCGGACTGTATTATTACGATGAAGCGTACGATCTTATTAACTATATCAGTAAAAAAACTTTGTACGCACCCGACGGAAAATTGCTGGGATATGTATTCATCCTTGTGAGCCCCAAAAAGC
This sequence comes from Bacteroidota bacterium, assembly GCA_018268085.1. Lineage (GTDB taxonomy): Bacteria > Bacteroidota > Bacteroidia > Chitinophagales > Chitinophagaceae > Ferruginibacter. Next base: position 9,595 of record JAFDXE010000011.1, on the reverse strand, counting down.
AAAAAGAAGATGCGATATCCCCAACCTTGTTCAGCAACTCCAATAATAATTCAATAGAAACATCTTCGCTGTATGCGTATGCAATCTATAAAAACAGGAAGTTGGTAACTTCTCATAATGATTATCCGTTTCCATCTGTAATAGCCAAAACAAAACGACCGCAACAGGTAGAATTTAAACAGAAAAATAATTACAGTGAATTGTGGTATTATGCCGGGGCTGATAAAATGATTGTTATTGCCAGGGAAAACAGTTTATCTGTAGAATCGATCACTTTGTTTTCTTATTTTTTCTGTTCATTCCTTATCATGACAACGGTATTCTGGTTTATCAATGTTGTTGTTCGATCAAGATTCAACTGGCGAAGGTTTAAATCCAACTGGCAGTTTACCATACGAAACCAGATACACGGTACCATTATTTTTGTAAGTGTGGTATCATTCTTTGTAATTGGTTTTGCTACCATCATGTTTTTTATTTCACGTTACGATCACGGGAACAGGGAAAAACTGAGCCGAACCATACGCATTATGGAAAATGAAGTTAAAAATTCATTATCCAAAGGCTGGATAATGCAGGATTCACTTGATGCCGACAACGACCAGCGTTTTGAACAACTGATTTCAAAAGTATCTGAGATTCATGGTATAGATGTAAACCTGTATGATCTGCAGGGAAACCTCCGGGTATCATCGCTCCCATTGCCGTATGTAAAAGGGATTGTAAGTACCAAAATGCATCCCATGGCTTTTTACCACCTCGATAAACTTAAAGAAGTATTGTATTTCCAGAAAGAAAATATCGGCAAGCTTTCATTCATCAGTAATTATGTTCCGGTAATTGATGCGTCGGGTAACGGCTACGCCTACCTGAATATTCCGTACTTCAGTTCGCAGGCAAACCTGAAGGAAGAAATATCCAACTTTTTAGTAACCATCATCAATCTCAACGCATTTATCTTTTTACTGGCAGGCATTGTGGCTTTATTTATCACCAATCGTATAACCAACTCCTTTTCTGTAATTGGTGATAAAATGAAAAGAATAAACCTCGGAGGTATCAACGAAGCTATAGAATGGAAACGGGATGATGAATTAGGCGAACTGGTGAATGAATACAACAAGATGGTGCGTAAACTCGATGATAGTGTGAAACTCATTGCCAGGAATGAAAGGGAAGGAGCGTGGAAAGAAATGGCCAGGCAGGTAGCGCATGAAATTAAAAATCCGCTTACCCCCATGAAACTGAGCATGCAGTTCCTGCAGAAATCAATAGAAAGCAATGCGCCTAACGTAAAGGAACTTACAGCCAATGTTGCCCATACACTTGTTGAGCAGATAGATCACCTGAGTAAAATTGCAGGTGAGTTCAGCCAGTTTGCCAATATTGAAAACGCAAAAAAGGAATGGATAGATGTAAATGAATTGTTACGCAATGTGCTTCACCTGTACCTGGCCAACGACAGGGTACGCATTTCGAGTAGTTTGTTAAGTGATAAAACAATGTTGTTTGCAGACAGGTCGCATATCAATCGCCTGTTTACCAATCTTATCTTAAATGCTATACAGGCCGTTCCTGAAAATGAAATGGCGATCATTGTTATAACTGAATATAAAAAAGACGGGAAGTTGCTGATAAAGATAGAAGACAATGGACCAGGCATTCCTGAAGAGATACGATCTAAAATTTTTACGCCCAATTTCACTACTAAAACTTCCGGTACCGGACTCGGACTTGCCATGTGCAAACGTATGGTGGAACAGGCCGATGGCAGGATCTGGTTTGAAACAAAAGAAGGCGGCGGTACTAGTTTCTTTATAGAATTTCCTTTAGATGGCAATAGGTAACAGGATAAGGTATTCTCCCAATGTCTTCCCGTAGGGAGACGTTGGGAGATGATTATACTGTAAACAATCAATATTTCCGGAAGCTCAACGGCCTCCTTCGGAGAGACAATGAGCGAAATGCATTCCCCCAATGTCTTCCCGAATGAAGACGTTGGGGAATTAATAAGCATCATAAGCTCAGCAGCAATTTTCATCAAACTAAATGCGCTTCATCTGCTTATGTTTGCTTAAATAGCTTTCAAATTCATCAAGTGTAAAACTGCTCAGGTTGTTTTCTTTTGTAAGCATTGCTTTTTGTGCAACCCATACGCCATATCTCGTATCATCAATGCCATCTACATGATGTGCATCCGGATCAATAGAAATCAACACATTTTTTTCTAGTGCATATTGTATTTGTCTCCAGTCAATGTCGAGCCTGCTGGGGTGTGCGTTTAATTCAATGGCAACATGATTGGCCGCACAGGCATCAATGATCTTTTTATGATTCACAGGATAACCCGGACGGCTCAATAACAACCGGCCTGTCATATGCCCCAGTATGGTTGTATATGGATTTTCAATGGCTGACATTAAACGCATCATTGCTTTCTCCTCTGTCATTTTAAGGTTGCTGTGTACAGATGCTATCACAAGATCAAATGTTGCCAGTATTTCATTAGAATAATCCAGGCTGCCATCGTTGAGAATATCCGATTCAATACTTTTAAATATTTTGAATGGCGCCAGTTTTGCATTCAGTTCATCAATATATCGATGCTGATCACGAATGCGTTCTTCCGATAAACCATTTGCATAAAATGCAGTCTTGCTATGGTCGCTGATCACCATGTACCCGAGCCCACGCTCTTTGCACGCCATGGCCATTTCTTCAATGGAATTACTGCCATCACTCCAGTTACTATGCGAATGGATCAATGCCTTTATATCTGATGGTTGAATAACACCGGGTAGCGAACGTGCTTGTGCTTTGGTTACAATTGCCGTTTGTTCTCTCAGGTAAGCAGGAACAAATTGCATTCCGGCATTGTCAAAATATGCTTCCTCGGTTTCCACATTTTTTATTGAGTTAGCCGTAACTTTTTCAAGTGCTGCATAAAATTCAGCCGAGGAGGAAGTGCGGATCAGTTTTTCGATAAAATTTTCCCGGCTGGCCCAATACAATTTTACATTGATGCCAATGGCAGATTTATAAACCAGGTGATCTTCGCCGCTGGAATGAAATGAAAATCCTTCCACCTCGTTCATGGTCAGCTCAATTGTTTCCTTCGAACCTTCAACAATAAAACAGAGATCATCTATAATTTCCAATTGTTGTTTGTAAGCGCCCGTGATGGCAATTCTTTTTCCTTCAAATACTTTTACAAAAAAACTTTCTACCTGTTCCGCAGCGGGCATCACCTGGGCATAGAGATGACTTTCTTTGTTTTTGAAATAAAATTCGATTGTATCTATTACGTTTTGCTGCGTTTTTTCACCGAAGCCTTTGTACAATTTCAACCTGTTTTCCTTACAAGCATACAACAGTTCACCAACCGTTTCTATTTCCATTTCTTTCCAGATGGTATTAATTTTTTTCGGACCGATACCTTTTATATTGAGCATTTCAATTACGCCCGGAGGTGTTTTTAAAATTATTTCTTCCAGGCTTTTTAAATGCCCGGTTTCAAGCAATTCTGTTATTTTTTGAGCCGAAGAAGCACCAATTCCTTTGATGCCGGCAATTTTTTCTGCAGGTAAATCCTGTAATTGCACACCTGCTTTTTCAATGGCAAATGCTGCAGATGCATAAGATTTTGATTTAAAACTGTTCTCTCCATGTATATCCATCAACTTCGAAAGCAATGAAAAAGTATCAGCAATCTGGTAATTATCCATGTATAAAAATTAGAAATGAATGAAAATATTGTAGATGAAATTAATGAAATTCAGAAGAACTGCAATAGTCTGAAACAAGCGCCGGTACTGCATTTCAGGGCATGAAAAAGCCCCGGTTAAAACCAGGGCTCATTATTTTTTGCTCGTTAATCAAGCAAAGCTTACTTTTTCTTAGCAGCTTTTTTTGCAGCTTTTTTAGGAGCAGCTTTCTTAGCAGCTTTTTTTGGTGCAGCTTTCTTTGCAGCTTTCTTAGGAGCAGCTTTTTTTGCAGCTTTTTTCTTTGTTGCCATTTTTTTAAAATTTAATTGGTTAGTAAATAATACTTAAAAATAAATACTATTTTGATAATACCAAAAAAAATATAAAAAAATTATGCAATAGCATCAACTGCAGAAACAGAAACAAAAGTTTTATCGCCTTTTGATTTTCTGAATTCTACCACACCATCAGTAAGTGCGAAGATGGTAAAGTCTCTACCAACTCCAACATTTTTACCAGGATGATATGTAGTTCCACGCTGACGAAGAATGATGTTACCTGCAGTTGCAGATTGACCACCATAAATTTTTACACCTAATCTTTTACTTTGTGAATCACGACCGTTTTTTACCGAGCCTTCACCTTTTTTATGTGCCATGTTTAAAAAAAATTTGAATGTTGAATTAGAATTGCTTTCGATTACGATTACGCAATCGCAGTTACTTTGATGTGTGTGTACTGCGTACGATGTCCGTGCTTTTTACGAAAACCTTTTCTTCTTTTCATTTTAAAGGCGATTACTTTATCACCTTTGATAAGATCTGCAATAACTTCAGCTCTTACAACAGCATTTACATTTGCACCTGTAGAAATGGTATCACCATTTTGTGTTAACAACACATCAGAAAATTCAACTGAATCACCTGCTGATTTTCCTGAAAGATGCGGAACATATAAACTGTCTCCGGCTTTTACTTTAAATTGCTGACCTGCGATTTTTACTACTGCTAACATATTGAGCCCAAATTTAGGACGGCAAAGGTAGGGGATTTTGCCAAAAAAGGAGAGAAGTTTTTGAAGTTTATTCAGGTTTTTATAAACAATTTTTGGAAAATCGCCGTTGAAAACCCCATTTGCCGGCAAATCTACCCCATTCTACCGCCTATTCCCTTCGTTTTCAGTTATTTTTACTTTCAACCCCACACGCTACTAAAGAATGAAATCCTCCATTGGTTATCATATTTCAGCCATCCTCAAATCCCCGGTCAACTAAAAACTTCCCCCTAACTTGTGCAACATTTATGTTGATGATCCGAAAATTCTTTCAAATCGTATTTACCATTTATGCATTCACTGTATTCATCCTGCTCATGCTTATCGCACTGCCATTTGTAGTTGTGGCCTCTTTTTTTGGAAAAGAAACCGGCGGAAACATGATATATAATATATGCAGGTTATGGTCAGATATAGCACTTTTCTCCTGGGGCATCTTTCACCGTAATATTTATGAAGCGCCCGTTGTAACGGATCATCCGGTGGTATATGTATTCAACCATACATCCTATATCGATATTCCTTTTTTATTAAAAGCCATTCGTAAACACCCCATACGTGTACTCGGTAAAATTGAAATGTCGAAGATTCCCATATTCGGATATATTTACCGGAAGGCTGTAGTGATGGTAGACAGAAATAGTGAAGAAGCCCGTTTACGAAGCGTGAAGCAATTAAAAAAAGTACTCTCAAAAAATATTTCTATTGTGATTGCGCCTGAAGGAACGTTTAACATGACCAGCAAACCCCTCAGCGGGTTTTATAACGGTGCATTTAAAATTGCAGTGGAAACAAATACGGCCATTCAGCCTGTTTTGTTACTGGATGCGTACGACAGGCTGCATTATAAAAGTATCTTTACATTAACTCCCGGCAGATCAAGAGCTGTTTTTCTTCCTGAGATTATGCCGGGTAACGATGCCGCCTACCTGAAGCAGGAAGTCTTCAACCGGATGAGTGAAGCACTGTTGCGATACAAAGCTGGCTGGATAAAAGATGAACATGACAACCGTAAATGAACTCGGCTTTAATGAAAATAATACCGGCTACTGGGCAGAAATTATTTTGCCCCTGGCCCTGCCAACGGTTTACACTTATTCTATCCCGGCTCATTTATTGCACCTCGCCAAAACAGGATACAGGGCGGAAGTTGTTTTCGGAAAAAATAAAAAGTACGCTGGCATTATCCGTTCCGTAATCAATAAAAAGCCGGGGTATAAAACAAAAGACATCATTAATATTCTCGATGATAAACCACTACTGTATCCCCAGCAATTACAACTTTGGAAATGGATCAGCGAATATTATATGTGCTCTGAAGGTGAAGTGATGGCCGCAGCACTTCCTGCTAATTTTAAACTTAGCAGCGAAACCATACTTATATATAATGAAGAAATAGGAGAAGACTTCTCCCACCTCAATGATGAAGAATTTCTCGTAGCCGAAGCATTGTTGATCCGAAAGCAATTGCAACTTACAGAAGTACAGCAAATACTCGATGCATCGCATGTATATCCTGTAATCAAAAAACTGATCGATAAAAATGTTTGTTTTATATGGGAAAAACTGAACGAAAGATATAAGGCAAAGAAGGAGAATTTTGTACTATTGAATCCACAACTCGACAACGACGATTCATTAAATCAATTGCTGAATGATTGGAAAGGAGCACCAAAGCAAATGGAATTATTACTCTCTTTCCTGCACCTGGTAAAAACGGAAGGAGAAGTTACTCAATCAACACTGCTAAAAAAATCCGGCGCCACAGCCGCACAGCTAAAAGGACTGGCAGATAAAAATATTTTACTGGTAGAAAAAAGATCAATCGACCGCATCAAATCGCTTCCCAAATCAATAAACATCAATTTTGAATTAAGCGAAGCACAACAAAAATGCCTCAGTGAATTACAAAAATCTCTAGTAGAGAAAAATGTTTGCCTGCTGCACGGTGTTACCGGTAGCGGAAAAACGCAGTTGTATGTTAAACTGATCGAATCTTATTTCAACCAGGGAAAACAGGTTTTATACCTGCTACCCGAAATTGCATTAACAGCCCAGATCATTCGCCGGCTGCAAAAACATTTCGGTGGAAATATCGCCATCTATCATTCTAAATTCAACGACCAGGAACGCATTGAACTCTGGAATAAAATTCGTTCCGGCGAAATTAAAATTGTACTGGGCGCAAGAAGCGCTTTGTTTCTGCCTTTCACCGATCTCGGATTTATTATTGTTGATGAAGAACACGATTCTTCTTTTAAACAGCATGATCCTGCTCCCCGTTATCATGCCCGGGATGCAGCGATTTACTATGCATCATTGTTCAATGCAAAAACATTGCTGGGTAGCGCTACTCCGAGTATGGAAAGTTTTTTCAACGCCATACATCATAAATATGCGTTGGTTACACTTTCAGAAAGATATGGAGGTTTATTGCTCCCGGAAATTGAGATCATCAATACCCGGCAGGTGGCTCAGAAAGGAAAAGTAATGATCAGCCCGCAACTGAAAGAAGCCATGCAACAAACACTTGCTGCTGATAAACAAATCATTCTTTTCCAGAACCGCAGGGGATACAATCCTTATCTTATCTGCGGAACTTGCGGATATATCCCCCAATGCACCCATTGCGATGTGTCATTAACCCTGCACAAATTCAGCAATAAACTGCATTGTCATTATTGCGGATCTACGTATCCCAAACTCGTTAATTGTCCTGCATGCGGAACCAATAACTGGCTGGAGAAAAATTTCGGAACAGAAAAAATTGAAGAGCAACTGGAAGAAGATTTTTCTTCTTATAAAATTGCCAGGATGGATATAGATAGCATAAAAGGAAAAAATGCTCACGACAACCTCATTCAATTATTTGAACAACACAGATTGGATATTCTTGTAGGAACGCAAATGGTTGTAAAAGGGCTCGACTTTGATCATGTGAACCTGGTAGGTATATTGGATGCCGATGGCCTGTTAAGCTTTGCCGATTTCAGGGTGAATGAACGTGGCTTTCAACTAATGGAGCAGGTGAGTGGAAGGGCAGGCAGGAAAAATCAACGCGGAAAAGTAATGATACAGGCCGTGAATGTAAAACACCCGGTCATCGAATTCGTAAAGCAACACAACTATATAGCCTTTTATGAATACGAGCTAAAGGGAAGGAAAGATTTTTTTTATCCGCCATTCAGCAGGATCGTTTTGCTCACTTTAAAACACAAGGACAAAAATGTACTGGATGCTGCTGCTGAAAAACTGGCATCATTGCTAAGACAATCATTACATGAATACGTAGACGGACCAGCATCTCCTGTTGTTGGAAGATTGAGAAATCTCTATTTAATGAATATTCTTCTCAAACTTCCTAAAGAACCGGGAATGAGTGCTGCCTATAAAAAAGTAATCCGCAACGACATTAATTTATTGTTGAGCGAAAAACAATTTAAATCAGTAGATGTAATAGCAGATGTGGATCCCGTGTAAGCAATAAGAAGAATGTTGTAAGATAAAGTTACCGGTATGCGCTTTGAAAATGCATTCGGTTATATGCTAACATTTTGTATTTTTCCTTTATGAATATTCAACAGAATATATCTCTTAAACCTTTCAATACATTCGGTATCGATGTATCTGCAGCGCAGTTTGCATCTTTCTCTGACAATATTGAATTGGAAGCATTATTACATTATCATTCATCTGAAAAAAAAGCGGATAAGCTGTTGCTCCTGGGTGGAGGCAGTAATATTTTATTTACAAAAAATGTTTCCGGGTTAGTTCTAAAAAATGAAATACCAGGAATTGAAAAAATTAAGGAAGATGATGAATACGTGTATATGAAAGCCGGGGCGGGAGAGAACTGGCACCACTTTGTAATGCATTGCCTCGAAAATAATTATGCCGGTGTTGAAAATCTGGCCCTGATTCCCGGGAATGTTGGTGCCTCACCTATGCAAAACATTGGGGCGTATGGCGTTGAAATAAAAGACATCTTCCACGAACTGGAAGCAATGCACATTAATGATAAAACTACTGTTACATTTTCAAAAAATGATTGTGCATTCGGTTACCGCGAAAGTGTGTTTAAAAATAAATATAAAGGGCAATTTATCATTACATCCGTAACCTATCGTTTACGTAAGCAGCCGGTCTTCAATACTTCTTATGGTGCGATTCAACAGGAACTCGAAAACACTGGAACAAAAGAATTATCTATCCAGGCGATCGCCAGGGCAGTAATGAATATCCGAAGCAGCAAATTGCCCGATCCAAAGCAAATTGGGAATGCCGGTAGCTTTTTCAAAAACCCTGAAGTGAAAAAAAATCAGTTTGACGAACTTCGGCTACGCTTTCCAGGTATAGTTGGTTATGACGTTGGCAATGGACATGTAAAACTCGCAGCAGGCTGGCTGATTGAACAATGCGGCTGGAAAGGTTACCGCAGGGGAGACGCAGGTTGCCATGCAAAACAGGCGTTGGTATTGGTTAACTATGGTAAAGCTACGGGTTCAGAAATTTTTGAACTGAGCAGTAAGATTATTGAAAGTGTTTCATCCACATTCGGGGTTACCCTGGAACGTGAAGTAAACATCGAATAAATGATACCTGCTTATTAACCTGCTCTTTCGATTTTACCGTTTAACCAGTATCATGCATCACGAATCAAGTGCACAAACTTATTTCATACTCCCCTCTGCGTAATTCTGCGTTTCATTCCGCGACCTCCAGCGGCAAAATTTTACAATCTTTCTATTTTTATTTCCCTATTAAAAAAAACTTTACAAGCTTCACAACAATGATCTTTACTTACAAACTTCTACCATACTCCCCACTGCGTAAATCTG
>JAFDXE010000010.1 GCA_018268085.1 Bacteroidota bacterium | reverse complement strand
TATAAAATAGATACAAAACTTTGTGTTTCTTCCTGTCTTTGTGCCTTAGTGGCAAAACCCTGTAAAACTCCGTGCTAAACTCTTTCAACGCTGTGGTTAATAAAATACTCATTTTTACCGCTTCACCCTATACACATTATTCTTCCAGTTAACATCGGGAACATACGTACTTCCCAGGTGAATTTCCTTCACCTTTTTAGTTGAAACAAATGTTATTGTAACTGATTTATTTCCTGTTTCCCAAACAGCTACAGAACGATGTATTTTTTCTTTGCTACCGTCTTTATAGGTGATCGTAATATCTATTGGTTGTGGTTTTGAACCAACCATTGAGATCACTATCTTCTGCTGATTCTTTTTTGCCTGGAAAGATGTAATTGCCATATCAGGCGCACCTGTATCAAAGAACCAGCGTTTCCAAAACCAGTTTAAATTTTTTCCTGTGCCTTTATTCATGCTGTAAAAAAAATCATAAGGCATGGGATGTTTACCATTCCAGGTATTTATATAATGATGAAGTCCTTTGAAAAACAATTCATCTCCCAGCATATCTTTCAGGTATAAATACGCCAGCGCCGGTTTGGGATAACTATTGATAAACATCGAAGGCCCATTCAGCAATGTTGTAAGCGTCATAATCGGGCAATCAGCTTCTTTCCCTGCAACAGCTTCATACCTTCTCATGCCATATTCATCTATCAAAGTAGTATCAATCATATTGGTGATGAGCCACTCTCCTATCGTTGCCCATCCTTCATCCATCCAGCCATATTTGGTTTCATTGATGCCCATATAAAATGGAAACATCGTATGAAATATTTCATGATCAGTTAATTCTATACTTTCGGCCCGGTCTTCCAACGGATTATCATTTACCATCATCGGGTATTCCATCTGGTCTAACCCATCGAATACCGTTTCATGTTCATACGGAAAAGGCCACTTCGGGAAACGCTCACTCATATATTGCACGGTTTTCTGTGCATCCGTAACTACATTAAAATAATCTTTGTGTACAGGGTTAAACACCGCATCAACTCTTGTTCTCCTGCCGGTAGTTTTATCAACTTCCACACTGGTGCTTTGCCAGGTATAATGATCGCTGATAGCAAACACTACATCGGTAATATGTTTCGACTCAAATATCCATTCGGTATTACCAGTTGCATTTACCAATGCATTTTTTAGTTGAGCACTGTCTGCAATCGTTGTTACCTCTTTTGATCTTTCGGCCTCTATTATTTTATCAAGAAAAGGTTTTGTAAAAACAGATTGCCGGTTAGTATGCGTTCCGGTTGCCCATACCGCATAGGAGGCAGGTACAGTAATGCGAACGGTGAAATCACAAAAGTCGTTGTAGAATTCCTGCGGGCCGAGATAGGGATACGCATTCCAGCCATCAATATCATCATATACCGCTATTCGTGGAAAAAAGTAAGCGATAAAAAACGCCCCCTTCTCAATCTCACCTGTACGGATATGCGAAGTTTTGTTCAATGTATAATGATACCGAATAGAAAAATTTATGCTCTGGTGAGGCGGCAGCGGTTGAATATCAACCTGCATATTGGTAGCATCTATCGCAAATTGTTTTTCGCTGAGCTGTACATTGTTTGCTGCGATGGATTCAATTGAAACCCCTTCTCCAACATCAGCACTATCAATACTCATTAACCGGGGAGCACCTTCTTTATAAATATTGGGATAGAGTTTAAATACGATGGTTGAAAGCGTATCCGGGCTGTTGTTTACATACTCAACAGCAACATTTCCCTGTACCAATCTTGTTTCGGGAATAAACTGTACTGCTATATTGTACACAGCTTTATTCTGCCAGTATGCTTTGCCCGGCATACCGTCTATACTTCGTGTTTGTTTATTATATGCCTGCTGAATATTTACCGGAACCGGTAAGGAAACCTGTGCATAAGATGAAATGCCAACCAGCGATATTAAAATAATGAAGTATGACCTTACCATCATTTTTTTCATAGTGCAATAATCATACTTCATCATAATGCTGCATTATTTTACCAGCCTAATATCCATGCGAAGATCAGCGGACAAACAATCGTTGCGTCACTTTCAACAATGAACTTAGGTGTATGAATATCTAATTTGCCCCAGGTAATTTTTTCGTTGGGCACGGCGCCACTGTAAGATCCGTAAGAAGTTGTTGAATCACTTACCTGGCAGAAATAACTCCAGAATGGTACATCATGCCATTCGAGATCCTGGTACATCATGGGTACAACGCAGATAGGAAAATCTCCTGCAATACCGCCGCCGATCTGGAAGAAGCCAACACCCTTACCTGATGAATTGTTACTGTACCAATCGGCCAGCCACACCATGTATTCAATACCGCTTTTCATGGTGCTTGCCTTAATTTCATTTTTGATTACATACGATGCAAAAATATTTCCCATGGTACTGTCTTCCCAACCCGGAACAACGATCGGGATATTTTTTTGTGCTGCTGCCAGCATCCAGCTATTCTTCGGATCAATTTCATAATACTGTTCCAGCACACCACTCAACAACATTTTATACATGTACTCATGCGGAAAATATCTCTCGCCTTTATCATCTGCATCTTTCCATATTTTATGAATATGCTTTTGCAATCTCCTGAACGCTTCCTCTTCCGGGATACAGGTATCCGTTACCCTGTTGTAATGATTCTCTAACAAATCCCATTCATCCTGCGGACTCAGATCCCTGTAATTAGGCACTCTTTTATAATGACTGTGTGCTACCAGGTTCATAATATCTTCTTCCAGGTTGGCACCGGTGCAACTGATGATGGCCACTTTATCCTGGCGGATCATTTCAGCTAAACTCAATCCCAGCTCAGCGGTACTCATCGCACCTGCCAGCGTGATCATCATCTTGCCACCTTCGTTTAAGTGCGTTTCATATCCTTTAGCCGCATCCATTAAAGCTGCCGCATTAAAATGCCTGTAATGATGCTCGATATAATTTGATATAGGTCCTTTTGCCATTGTCATTTTTTTTAGGGCACAAAAATAAGCGATTTGGGGGATGAGTGATGAATTATGAATTATGAATTATGAATTATTAGCTGAACTTGCAACTTGAAACTCATAACTGTGAACTAACAAAAAAGCCAATAAACAAAACCCTTTGCAGAATTTTATCTATTGGCCTTTTAGAACGATCAGCGGTTAATTATCTAACCAGCTTCAGTTCATTGATGATATTTTTTGCACCACCGAGTTTGTCGATGCACCACAATACATAACGCACATCCACACAAATGGTACGGTTAAGATCTTTATCAAATGCGATCTTATGGCTCAGCGCTTCATAGTTTCCATCGAAAGCAAGACCGATAAGATTACCATTTCCATCCATCACCGGGCTGCCGCTATTCCCGCCCGTTATATCGTTGGTAGTAATGAAACCTACAACAAGGTCTTTCCTGGTTTTATCCATGTACTGGCCGAAATCTTTTTTCTTCAGTAATTCAACCTGGTTAGCAGGCAGATCAAATTCATAGTCACCGGCTACATATTTCTCGAGAATACCTTTGCTGGTAGTAATGTAATCATAATGTACCGCATCTCTCGGGTTATAACTTTTTACATTACCATAGCTCACCCTCATGCTGAAGTTAGCATCGGGATACATTTTTTTAACAGCAGCCGGGTTCATCTCCATCACACCTTTAAGGTAGCTACGCCCCAGTTCATTATTCCTGTTTACAAATGCTGAGTACAGTGGTGCATATTTGCTCGTATAGTTTTTCATGAAGCTGCCGGCGAAATCAAATGCAGGATCATTTTGCAAAGCACCTGCTTCCGGTGTTGCAATGAATGTTGCCCATTTTGCATCATCAAAAATCATGGTGTTATTAAACACATCGGTAGCCCATTTTTTATAGGTTGCTTCATCTTTCAGATCGCCATAAGTTCCTTTTAGCTTTTCGTAAAATCCAACAGGGTGCTGGCTTTTATCAATGTCTGAATAAAACATCATCGCAACAGCAGCCATGATTTTCATGTCGCTTGGTTTGTCTTCTGCTTCAAGAAAGTTCTTACGGGCAGCGTCAGCTTTCGACACTTCTTTCTTCAGTTCTTCAGCACTCACACCTGTTTTTACCAATGCATTTTCGAGAGAGATCAATGAAGCAGCAAATGCAGCCAGCGGTGATCCCATAATGCCTTCGTTCAGGTATTGACGTTCTTTACTGTAAGGTGTCCATGCATCGTAGTTCTTCTGGTATTCAGAAAAAATATTTTCGTATTCAGGTTTACCTTTTGCCCATGCTGTAAACTTATCTTCATACGCTTTTTTCTGATCGTAGGTTTTGAATTTGGTGAGTTGTTTTGTTTCACCGTCGAAGAACTTCCAGTAGTTTGCAATGCCTGCATAGCTTGATGCCAGTTTTAATTTAACTGCCGGATCTTTGATCATCTGCTCGTGCATGTATTTCAAACGCATATCCCTCAATGCAACGAGAGAAGGATTTTCAATTTCATTTTTCAGTTTAACGCCATTACTTGTTTCATAGCGGTTGGTACCTCCTGGATAACCATAGATCATGGCATAATCACCATCTTTAATTCCTTTGATGCTTACAGGTAAAAAGTATTTTGGTTTTAAAGGCACGTTTTCTTTACTGAATTCAGCAGGCTTTCCGTCTTTGGTTGCGTACACACGGAAAATAGAAAAATCGCCGGTATGACGTGGCCATTCCCAGTTGTCGGTATCACCACCAAACTTACCCACACTTTCTGGCGGCGCACCTACCAGGCGTATATCCCTGTACGTTTTGTACACATACATGATGTACTGGTTGCCTTTAAACATGCTGTAAATTCTGCCGGTAAGTCCGTTTTCTTTATCAGCTACTTTATCCGTAATTGATTTATATACTTCCTGCAATTTTTTCGTGCGTTCTTCCCAGTTCAATCCTTTAACGCCTTCTTCCACTTCTTTGGTAACATCCACGATCCTGTCGAGGAACTGAACAGTTAACTGGCTTTGTATCTCCTGGTCTTTGTTGAATGCATAAAATCCGTCACGCAGGTAATTGTGTTCAACACTGCTGGCATTGGCAATAGCGCCGTAACCACAGTGGTGATTGGTAAATATCAATCCCTGGTCGCTTACTATTTCACCCGTGCAACCGCCACCAAAAATGATGATCGCATCTTTGATAGAAGATTTGTTGATAGAATACAATTGTTCTTTCGTGAGTTTTAATCCTTTTTTCACCATATCATCATACACCTGCTGACCCAACAGCATTGGCAGCCACATACCTTCATCGGCGCTGGCTTTAAAAAGGCTCGCAACAAGTATAAGCGAGAGGAATAATTTTTTCATATGAACTTTGTTTTTGAGCGGCAAACGTAAAGAAATAAATTGATTTGAGAATTTGGAAATTTGAGGACCTCCTGATTATGCCACTTGAACGGTTGGCTTTGCCAATCAGCTCATTTTCAAAACATCAAATTGTCAAATCGTTTATATTTGTCTTTATCAAACAACCCTTTAATGGCCATATTTGAAATTAAGCTTCCTAAAACACTGGCGAAGGCCCTGAATCTTCCGGTGAGTGATGCCCGCAGGCAGCAGTTAAAGGTGTTGAAAAAGCTATTACGCAAAGCAAGGTTCACACAATTTGGCCAGAAATATAAGTTTGATGAAATACTGCTGAGCCGGCATCCGGGTAAAAAATTCCAGCAGCTTGTTCCCACGTATAATTATAATAAAATATTTGATCAATGGTGGTATAAATCACTCGAAGGTACCCCCGATGTTTGCTGGCCGGGAGTGATTAAATATTTTGCCCTGAGCAGTGGCACCAGTGATGCGGCGAGTAAATACATACCTGTTACCAAAGATTTAATTCGCAGTAATGTTATCACCAGTTTCAAACAACTGCTTAGCCTGACCCGTTATGAACACGTACCCAAAAGTGCGATCGGTAAAGGCTGGCTGATGCTGGGCGGAAGTACACAGTTGCAAAAAGGGCCTACCTATTATGCCGGTGATTTAAGTGGTATTCAGCAAAAAAATATTCCGTTCTGGTTTGCCGGATTAGGATTATATAAACCCGGGAAAAAAATTGCCAAAGAAAAAGAGTGGGAAAGGAAACTGGAAGAAGTGGTAGAGAATGCACCCAACTGGGATATTGGCTTTATCATTGGCGTACCGGCGTGGCTGCAGCTTTGTCTTGAAAAAATTATTGAACGGTATAAACTCAATCACATCCATGAACTGTGGCCCAACCTTGCCTTTTACGTACATGGCGGTGTAGCTATGGAGCCATATAAAAAAGGATTTGAAAAATTATTGGGTAAACCGATCACCTACATCGAAACTTACCTCGCCAGTGAAGGTTTTCTTGCTTACCAGAGCAGGCAGGATACCAACCAGATGCAACTGGCATTAAACAACAATATCTTTTTTGAATTTGTTCCGTTTGATGATAAGAATTTCGACAGCGAAGGCAATATGATAGATGATCCCGAAGTATATATGATCCATGAAATTGAAGAAGACAGGGACTATGCGATACTGATCAGTACCAATGCAGGCTCCTGGCGATATGCCATCGGGGATACGATTAAGTTAATGGACAAAGAAAAAAATGAGATCATCATTACAGGCAGAACCAAACATTTCCTGAGCCTGGTGGGAGAACATTTAAGCGTAGACAATATGACGAAGGCCATTGAAATGGCAGCCGAAGAACTGAATGTTTTTATTCCTGAATTTACCGTTGCCGGTGTGCCGCATGGAAATTTCTTTGCCCACAAATGGTTTATTGGTACAGATGATCCCATCGATCCAAAACAAATTGCTGCCGTAATTGATGCAAAACTAAAAATACTGAACGATGATTACGAAGTGGAACGCAGGCATGCATTGAAAGCAGTGGAAGCCATCGTTTTACCCGAACAGGTGTTTATGGATTTTATGAATGCAAAAGGCAAACTCGGCGGACAACATAAATTCCCGAGAGTATTAAAAGGAAAGAATCTGGAGGAATGGGAAAACTTTTTAAACCAGTCTGCCATTATCAATTAAAGTTTTTAATTTTTTAGCTGAATAAAGTACTGCTTATTTGAACCTGTAGTTCGCAATATCTATGACAGATGCCATCTTATCAGGATTTTTATTGGGACTGGCCCTGGTATTTTCTGTGGGGCCGGTGATTTTCACCATTATAAAGCTGCGTATCAACTACGGACTAACCAGTGCGTTTTATTTTATTGCCGGAGTTTGGCTGAGTGACTTGTTATGGGTTGTATCCGCCAATTTTTTCGGAAGCACGTTAACCGTTCTTATCAAATACAAAGAAACCATTGGCATTTCCGGTGGCGCATTCTTAATTAGCCTGGGAATATTCTATTTGTTCTTTAAGAAATATCATACAAAAGAAGAATTAGACAGTGGTGTAAAGATTGCCGGAACCACACACGCCAAATTATTCGCCACAGGTTTTCTTATCAATACGCTGAACCCGGGAGTGATTGCGTTGTGGATTGCCGCTACCACCAAAACCATCGCCAACGCATACACGCCCAATGAACGGATTGTAACTTTTTCAATCTGCCTGCTGCTGAATATGTCGGCTGACATTTTAAAAATAAACCTCGCCGGCAAGCTCAGGAAAAAATTAACCGACAGGAATATCAGGATCATCAACAGGATATCGGGGGCTTTGTTCCTTGTGTTCGGACTGGCATTGATGATTGGCGTACTGCTTTCAAAAAAATAAGTGATTGAGCTTTTGCCCGCCTGGCAACTGTTAAAGTCTGCCGATTTTTATGCTGTTATTGTTTTTTGAATTTATTTGCCGGGAGATTTATGCTGCTGAAGGTTAAGGTTTACAATTATATATCATGATCAGACTTCTATTCGTTTTTTTGCTCGCTGCTTTGCAGGCACAATCCCAACCTTCCGATTTTATCATATTAAAGAAGAAAGATAAAACCATTCACTCCTATTATCCCGGAACGCAAATTGAATTCGTTACTAAAACAGATGCTTACCGGAATGCAACCATCACTATGATCCGTAACGATAGTATTTTTTTAAAAGAATACATTGTAAGAACGGTAATGACTCAACTCGGCTTCTATATAACGGATACGCTTGGCAGCTACAGTTATGTGTATAATTACCATGATATAAAAAGTATCGGGAGAAAAGAAAAAAAAGGATTTAACGTAAGGGGAAGCGGTGCCGCACTGTTAGGCGGAGGTATTTTGCTTACGGTTGCAAACGGCGTTGTATTTTTGGCCGACAGGAAAAGGTTTAGCCCGGCATTTATGGGTGTATCCGCCGGGTTGGCGGGGGTTGGTTATTTACTAAGCCGGTCTGGTGGTAAGGCAATGGTTATCGGTAAAAAAAATTACCGGCTTGAATACATAAATTTGTCGCCGCAAAAAAAATAAACGGATCATCAAACTAACTATTGAAACGGTTCTGGCAAATACTAAAGAGGGTTTTTATCTGGCTGTTCATTCTCCAGTTTGTGTACATATTGTTTTGCAGGTGGATTAATCCGCCGATAACGATTACGCAACTGGTTAGTGTATTGAGCGGCGATGGATTATCGAGAGATTATATTTCATATGATGAAATGGGACCAAACATTAAACTGGCGGTGATGGCCGGCGAAGACCAGTTATTTCCCGATCATGATGGCTTTGATGTAAAGGCAATTAAAAAAGCAATGAAGTATAATGAAAAGCATCCTACCAAAACCCGTGGGGCCAGCACACTGAGCCAGCAAACAGCAAAGAATGTTTTTCTATGGCAACACGGCGGCTACTTTCGCAAAGGACTTGAAGTTTATTTTACTTTCATGATTGAGCATGTGTGGAATAAGAAAAGGATCTTAGAAGTGTATTTAAATGTTGCCGAAATGGGCGAAGGTGTTTACGGTGTACAGGCGGCAGCAAAAAAATATTTTAATAAAGACGCAAAAAATCTAACCCGTGCAGAAGCGGCACAAATAGCAGCCTGCCTGCCCAATCCTTCTAAATATACGGTGAAGCCATTGAGCAAATATGTGGCAAACAGATCGGTTAGGTTGTTGCAGCAGATGAATAACCTGGAAGGAGATGAGGATATACAGGAGTTGATCAGATAGTTTTCCCTAAAACATCATTTTATTTATTGCACTGATTGCCTTCGCTAATCTTTGTTCATTGTTTCCTGTTATTTCTACCCAGGGAACAGGTTGATTGATCATTGCATCTTTATAATAATGAAATAACACTTCACGGCTATGCAGATCAGGATATTCTCTAAGTTCATCAGCAACCCAGGGCAGATCTGTATTGCACAGCAGGTACAGATCATAGTGGCGCTTCACAATTTCATTAAGGATTGATGAGTCGCATTTATTGAATACAAATTCACTCCATACTTTCATTACATACATATCTGTATCAATAAACATCAATGCGGATTGCTGATTGCGGATTGCTGCTTTGCAGATTTCATCTTCGAGGTGCAATTGTCCTTCGGCAATTTTACCAAGATCGGCATATGCATACTTTGAGCCGTGAGTTAACAGGTATTCTCTCGCAAATTCCTTAACCCATGCTGTTTGATAATGTGCAGCAAGTTGTTCGCACAATGTACTTTTACCGGTTGATTCCGGGCCGATAACAACAACTTTTCTGATCATTTATTTTTTTTTGCCCAGGCTGGTTTTGATTTCATTACTTTTTTATACACGGCACATCCTTCTTCATGTGCACCGGGTAAATAGCCGGTACTCATTAAAAATTCATTTACAATTTCACCCCCGGTAAACCGAAATGTTTTTTTGAACAGCTTCACCCATTCTTCTTTTGTTAGCGGATGATGCTTTTCGATCCAGTTCTTAAATGAACCATGTTCTTTTTGTAATACAAGAACAGACTTTGCATTTTCAATAGCAGCATTTATTTTTAAACGATTACGGATAATGCCTTCATCTTTCATCAATCGTTCAAAATCTTTCTCTCTATAAGAGGCAACTTTTTTAATATTAAAATTATGGTAGGCTTTCCGGAATGTATCCTGCTTTTTTAAAATGGTTGTCCAGCTTAACCCTGCCTGGTTAATTTCCAGTATCAGCCTGCAAAACAATTCATCATCATTTTCAATTGGGAAACCATAATGATTGTCGTGGTACTCCTTATGCACTTTCCTGTCTGCTTCTTTTATATTGGGTATTGCTTTACAATAACTCATGTTTTTATTTATCGTTTACGATTAACTTTTGATTCTTTGCTTTTCCATTCTGTCCATCCTGCAACAGCGAGCAACAACAATATTACAAAATACACACTGGTGAAAACGTACTGTTTTACAAAATACAGGGGAATGGAAGCCAGGTTGGTGAGCATATACCATATCCAGCTTTCCATTTTTTTCTTTGTCATCAACCACATGCCTGTGAATGCGGTTGCGCTGGCAAAGGCATCAGCCCAGGGAATGGCGCCGGCTGCAAAATTTGTTTTTGCTTTTGTTAGCAGGTAGAAAATGATAACATATATGCCTGTAAAGAACATCAACTGTTGTAGCTTTTCTTTTGCAGAAGAATAGCTGATATGTATTACCGGTTGAAGTTGTTTATCTTTTCTCGACCAGTTATACCAGCCATACACACTCATTACGGTATAATAAAAATTTACCGTTGCTTCTCCGAACAGGTTTCCCTGTATGCTGATGTACACATAAAAAATGGTATTGATAAGCCCGACAGGATACACAAGAATGTTTTCCTTTTTACTTAACCATACACTAATGATTCCGGAGAATACGGCAATGTATTCTACCCAGCCTGTTTGTTTCATGCCGGTGATGAATTCCTGGATTGCCTGTGATACTGTCATTTGCAACAATAAGTAAAAAGTCAAAATTAAAAAATCAAAAATGGAGTTCTGATGAATCGACTATGGTAATTCCTTATTTCTGTAATTGGATAATTTGCCACAGGTTCACTGATTAAACCTTTTAGTATTTCTTATTGTTGCGCTGTGCAACGCTGTGCAAAATTCTTGTGTTACGCTGTGGTTGATCATTTGCTGTTGTTTAAAAGCACGGCACATAAAAAAAGAGCACCACTCCCGATGCTCTTCACTATTCATTTAAATTTTTTATTCAGCTTCTGCCACTACTTCCTTTACTTCAGGAATCATTCGCTTCATC
This sequence comes from Bacteroidota bacterium, assembly GCA_018268085.1. GTDB lineage: Bacteria > Bacteroidota > Bacteroidia > Chitinophagales > Chitinophagaceae > Ferruginibacter. Next base: position 108,280 of record JAFDXE010000010.1, on the reverse strand, counting down.
ATTCCTTCGATACCCGCTTTTAACGTAATCATGGATGAGGGGCAACCACTGCAACTTCCCTGCAGCATCAGGTTCACTTTTCCCTGTTCGTAACTTTTAAACTGGATAGCACCGCCATCCATTTCAACTGCAGGCTTTACATAATTTTCAAGTAATTCTTTAATGCGTTTCACTACATCATCATCGTCGGCACTTACTTCATTGCTGCTCTCAGTTTTCATCACTGCCACTTCTTCTTCATTCACCACCACTTTTCCTTCTTCCAGGTATTCTTTTAAAAATTGCTTAATGGTTGGAATGATATCCTGCCAGTCTTCTGTTTCGGTTGATTTGGTAAGCGTAACAAAATTGCTGGCGATAAACACCGAACGTATAAATGGAAATGTAAATAACTCCTGTGCCAGTGGTGAAGGTTTTGCACTCGCTTCATCAGGGAAATCGATGCTTTTGCCCGGGTACAGTAATTTATTGGCAACAAACTTCATCGTTTCCGGGTTGGGCGTCATCTCGGTATATATGCTGATAACGGGATTACCTGTTTTAATCATAACTGCGTATTTAATTAAAGCAAAATTAATTCATTGTAACTGAAATAGGCTTTCATTACAGGAATAGCACCTAAACAAGGCCGTAATTTTTCTGATTTCGAAAGTTTTGGTACTACAGGTAATTTCAAGCTGTGCAAAGGGCAAAATTTGGGTAAATGTTCTATTTTTATACAAACCACTTGTGTATGAAACACAAAATCTGTTTATCTCTGATCTGTTGTATGTGTGCGGTATGCTGCCTGGCACAAAATCCAAAAGTAACCCGAAAGGGAATGACTCCCATTACGCAGGTAAACGGCGCTGAAAGAAAAGCATTTTACGAAATAAGTCAACTCGCAGGTAAATGGCAGGAAGTGAAACGAACGCCTAAAAACGGGAAAGGTCCTGTAGAATTTACCGACACTTTATTAATGTCATTTGATAGTAACCGTGTGGAAATAAAAGATGCTACCAGTATGCGCATGACGATGAAAGGTGAAGTATATATTGATCCGCCTTACAACCTGGTTGCAGCAGGAGATGAATATATCATCCGTTCCCTGAACAAAGAAGTTATGCTGCTGGATGATGGCGATAACCTGAAAGAAATGCATAAGCGGGAAATATTTACTTATGAAACTTTGGGAAAACTAAAAATTCAGCAGGAAATAATTAATGAACCCGTTCATATAGAACAAAAAAATGCGGAAGGAAAATGGCTGGTATATCGCAGGCAGGCCATGGCAGGTTCTGTTGATACCGATGCGGTAGTTATTAAAACACTCGAAATATTTGCCTCGAATACCATTGGTTCCGCACCCGGACAAGTAAGCTGTTATAAATCGGATGTTTTAGAATCATTTAGTTGCAAAGTTATTTTTGGGGATAAAGACATACTTGTGATCACAGACAAATATGTATGGGAATTCAACACCTATAAAGCCGATGGAAAGGAATTTGTTTTCGGTGAGGCGGGTAGGTTGTTGTATTATGCGAAGAAGTGAAGGATGTGAGCTGTGAGCCACGAGCTGTGAGCTGTGAGCTGTGAGCTGCGGGCTTAAACTCAAACTATAATCCTCAACTTCGCATAATTCAGCATGATCTTCTTTTCGCCATTCAGCTCAAAAAATATGGTAGCGATCGGATTATGAGAAGCGCCTTCCAGTTTTTTTACCTGGCCATAACCAAATTTCTGGTGCTCTACTTTATCACCTTCTTTTAAATTACTGATATCACTCGCTACAAAATTTTCTGAAGGCACATGTTCCTTTACCTGCGGGCGTGCCGGAGCCGTTGCATACGTTGGTTTTTTAACTTCTTCTCTTTTTTGAAAATTATCAAAGCCGCGGTGCATTCTTTCATAAGCAGTGCCCATGCCCCAGCCCGTACTGGCATTGTTCCTTGCAGCAACGCCGGCATAACTTTTATCAAGATGCACTTCAGGAATTTCATCGAGGAAGCGACTGGGTTCATTCTGCTGTAATTGCCCGAAACGATAACGGGCATTCGCATAACTTAAATATAAATTCGACTTTGCTCTCGTGATCGCAACATAAAACAACCTTCTTTCTTCCTCAAGTTCCTCTCTTGTATTAATGCTCATGGCATTGGGAAACAAAGTTTCTTCCAATCCACCAACAAATACAACCGGGAATTCCAAACCTTTCGCCGCATGTATTGTCATCAGTTTTACTACATCATTATTTTCTTTTTCATCATCTGCATCGGTAAGCAACGTAATTTGTTGCAGGTAAGCCGCTAAACTTTTATCACCTACTTCCCCATCTTCAATATTAGAAGGTGTTTCCGTAAATTCTTTAATAGAGTTCAGCAATTCCTGTACGTTCTCGTAGCGTGCAAGCCCTTCCGTTGTTTTATCGTTGAACAATTCCTTCACCATATTCGTACTCTTACCCACAATAATGGCAAGATCATACGCATTCTTTTTCTCCAGTTCACTCTGGAACATCTTGATCATGGTTACAAATGAATCCAACGCTTCGAGTGTACCGCTTTTAAATCCATAAAAACCAGCAGTAGAAATAATATCCCAAACGGTTGCATTTTTTTCATTAGCCAGCAGGATAGATTTATCGAGTGTTGTTTTTCCAATGCCTCTTGCAGGATAATTGATGATGCGTTTCAGCGCTTCCTCATCTCTTGGATTTACAACCAAACGCAGGTAGGCTAAAAAATCCTTTATCTCTTTGCGCTGATAAAAACTCATGCCGCCATAAATACGGTAAGCAATGCCCATTCTCCTCAACGATTCTTCAAAGCTGCGGCTCTGTGCATTCGTGCGGTACAGTATTGCAAAATCTTTATTGAAAAAATGATTGCGCAATTTTAATTCCTGTATTTTGTCTGCCGCCCATTTGCCTTCGTCGTTGTCCGTCATCGTACGCACCAGGCAGATCTTTTCGCCATCGCTGTTATCCGTAAATAAGGTTTTTTGAATCTGTCCCTTATTGTTGGAAATAATTTCATTAGCTACATGCAGGATATTTTTTGTGCTTCGGTAATTCTGTTCCAGTTTGATCACCGTTACATCATCATAATCTTTGGAAAACTGCAGGATGTTTTCAATAGTAGCGCCACGGAAACTATAAATGCTTTGTGCATCATCTCCCACTACACACACGTTCTCATGCATGGCGCCCAGGAGTTTTATGATTTCATATTGTGCCGGGTTGGTATCCTGGTACTCATCAATCATAATGTATTTAAACTTGCGCTGGTATTTGCTGAGCACTTCAGGAAAATTCTTCAGCAATAAATACATTTTAAACAGCAGGTCGTCGAAATCCATGGCGCCGTTCTTAAAACAACGTTTGCTGTACGCATCATAGATCTGTCCGAGCATTGGCCGGTTTGCTCTCGAGTCTTCCTGCTGCAATCCATAATCATTGATGTATTCTGAAGGGCCGATCAATTCATTTTTTGCCGATGAAATACGATTGTACACCGCATTCGGTTTATATTGTTTATCATCCAGATCCATTTCATTGATCACGGCCTTCAACACGCTCTTTGCATCTTCAGTATCGTAAATGGTGAAGTGGGAAGGATAACCCAGTTTAGGTGCTTCTGTTCTTAGTATGCGGGCAAATACGCTGTGAAAAGTTCCGATGTATAAATTTCTTGCTTCCGAATTGCCTAAGGTGCGCTCTACTCTTTCTTTCATTTCGGCAGCGGCCTTGTTGGTAAACGTGAGCGCCAGTATATTAAATGCATCAATGCCATGAGCCGCCATTAAATGCGTGATCCTGGTGGTTAGCACTTTTGTTTTTCCACTGCCGGCGCCTGCAATGATCATCAGTGGACCATCCTTATGCAGTACCGCTTCCCTTTGCCGTTCGTTTAATCCATCCAGGTATTTTGCCATCGGGCAAAGGTACGAATGAGTACATGAGCGTAAAAATTATGGGGAAATATTTATTCAGTTACACTGAATTTTGTTCATGAACCGGTTGTAAAATCACCTCTTATTAACTGAAACGCCCCGTTCAATGTTTCTTCTGTTTTGATGATGAATCATTCCTGTTATTTTGATCGTGAAAAAAATAATTGTACTCATTTTAATTTCAACAATATTTCAAAAAATGGAAGCACAACAAACAGCAACAGTTGCAGGTGAATATTATTTAAGCGGCGTAATGGAAACCGCATCCGGCTTTAAACTTAATGATGATTCAACATTTGAATTCTTCCTGTCTTACGGGGCACTCGATCGCAGCGCAACAGGAACCTGGAAACAGGAAGGCGATTCAATTGTGTTTAACAGTCCTAAACCAGCCAGGCAAAGTTTTATACTGGCCGATCACAAACAAGAAGATGATGAATATTTTACCATCAGCATTTCTGACGCCAATAGCTATCTTATACAATGTGTGTATGCCATCATTAAAACCGGTGACCAGCAAATAGAAAAAAATACCGACAAAAACGGATACATCCGTTTGCCTAAACAGCCGGTAGAAAGTATTATGCTGGTATTGGAATTTTGTCCCGACAGAGTAGCCATATTTCCAATCAATAATACAGAAGAGAATTATTTTGAATTCAAATTTGACCCATCGATCATGCATGTAATTTTTGATAATGTGAAGCTGGCGATTACAGAAAATGGGTTAAGTGGACAGCATCCTTTGCTGAAACCTGGTAATTACCAGTTCAGAAAACATTAAAAAATCAACCCCTTTAATCGACTAATACCCTGAATGCCGGTTATATTACCGGCATTTATATTATTAAATACATCAATTGCTGAATAATATATAGCTGATGCCGGGTAGTATTCGGGCGTTAGGATTTTATTATCCAATCATTAAGTATTGGTTACAATTTCTTACGTTTTTTTATTAAATTGGGCCCGCAAATAAATCGTATGAAGAAAAACAAGTTGATTTTGTGGCTCTTGCTGGTAGCTGCCGGTTTGTACGCATGCGATAAGAACAAAAATTTTGAAGCAAAGGGCGGTGAATTGCCCACGCATTATATTGAGTTTAAGGACAGTGCTTTTACACCCAGGACCACGTCGGTTGCCAATGGTTCCAATTTTACCTTTTTAAACAATACGCCGGCTACCATTACCATCGTGGGTGATGATACCACCATATTAAAGTCGGTGTCTATCGGGTCGCACCTGTCGTATTTTTTTAAACCGGATACCATTCCGGCCACACCCATTCCCATCTACATTCCTTTTCATTGTGTAGAATATCCGTCTGCAAGAGGACTGATCATACTGAATCCATAGTATGCAGCACGTCGAGTTTTTCGATATTGCCCATTTCGAAGAAAATTATTACCGGGTAAAACCACCGCAGCACCTGGCTCACCTGATCGATTTTTTCTGGCAAACAAAGTTTGAGCATTTATGGCAGGAACATCCGGAAGGATTTTCTGATGCACTTTTTCCCAATATCGGGTACACGTACCTGGTAAACCTGGGAACGCCTTTCATCATGCAGGTGGGTGAAAAAAAAACCGAAATGAAATCAGACGGATTTCTGCCCAGGCACCAGGCCATCGAATGTTTTCACCGGCCCGGCAATATACTGTTCGGCATTAAGTTCAGGATCTCACCAGTGATACTGGAGAAGAAAGTAAATTTTGCTGAATACAAAACATCTATTTTCCCTTTAAGTTACCTGATCGATAAACAGGTGATCATGGATATTAAATCGGCCACCAACTTCCGGGAAAGGGTTGATTTGCTCATCCGCTATTTCACCATTCTTACACAAAAACACCCCGATACCATACGGCCTGTTCAGGTGGTTGCAGAGATCATTGAACATTGCAGCAGGGAAAATAATTTTACGGTGAGCATTCAACAACTGGCCACCCGATATGGTATTTCTTCACGTACACTTCAACGTTATTTTGAAATAACGACCAGCCTCAGCAGTAAGAAAACACTGCAGATATTACGCATCCGCAAAGCTGCGGAAGAATTAGCAAGAGATCCTGCACATTTCAATTATAAAACGTATGGCTATTATGATTACAGCCATTTTTATAAACACCTACGCCAGTTTTTTAAAAAACGTACACTCACGCATTTACAACCACACCTGAACTTATTAAAGAAGTTGCATAAAGATGCCTGACAGGTACAACAGCTTTTTAATGTACATTAATGAATGTTTTCCCGAAGCCATTTAATGGTTTCTTCAGCAATAGCGCTATTAAAATTCCCTTTGTTGTATTGCTGTGCTTTGAAATTGTCTCTGGCTTCCTCCCAGGTAGCACTCTTCATCATAAAATGATCGAGCTGTGGAATAACGATCAGTGTTGCGTTTCCGGGGTGTACTTCATTTACCGCTTTCTGCATTAACATGGGTTCAACGCGGCTGCATTTTTCATAATCTGTTTCACCATGAACGATGAGCACTTTGCAATTTAGCGACTGCCAGTCGGCAGCCAGGTTCAGCGAATCAATTTGTTGCCAGAAACGCCAGTGCCTGCCCCACATATCATTGCTGCCTTCTTTATAATTGAGTTCAGATGCTACCAGTTCTTTGTATTCAGGAATTACATACAACTGAGCCGGTGTTTTTCCCAGCACAAAAAATTCATAGTAGATTTTCTGAATGGTTCGCATGAAGGCCTCTGTCTGCACATAGGTTTGTTGTTCAAGCAATGGTTTTTGAATACGGTGCATCTCCGGCAAAAATTCATTCCAGGGCCGGAAGGTGGCGCCGAAAACCATTACTGCTGCCGGGTGATGTTTTTTAGCAACTTCAGGTGCAATCACACCACCCATGGAATGCCCCCATATTACCAATTGCGTTGTATCTACAAAAGGCAGTGATTTCATATATCTGTAACCGGCATCAAAACTTTCGATATCGGTAACGAGATCCGCTTCACTGCAGGGAACACATCCATAACTGTCACCCATACCCGATTTTTCAATGGTTACAACGGCATACCCTGCTTTGATCCATTCGTTCATTAATTTACCATTGTAGCTGCCGGCGTAATTTTCAATGCTGCCGCATCCATATCCGGGAATCAATAATATAGCCGGGCAATGTATTTTTCCTTTGGGTTTGCGTGCGATGGCTCTCAGCGCACCGGAACGAAACTTAACCCAGTCATACCGAATATCGGCAATATCGGATGTTTCATACGGGCGCATTACTGCCTTTCCTTTTGCAAACATTTTTTTATTGTTCCGAATGTAGCGCACACGAACCTCATCACCTGTCCTTATCTCTGCCGCCGTTTTCCCATAGGCTTGCATGGAACTTAGCTGTTGGCCGTTCAGTTCAAGAATTGTATCTCCCTTTTGAATGTTAATGGCTGCCCATGTTCCATTTGGAATGATGCTGTCTGCCACTATTCCCGAACTAACCGCTCTGCCCTGCATACCCATCAATGCTTTCCGTTGCGGTTCCTGCGCAAAACACTTGAAAGAAATGAAAAGAAATACCAGCAATACTTTTTGCATAAACATTATTTTAAAGATCATTTAATACTCCCTCTGAATCCTTCATTCATCATCAAGCATTCAGCATTCAACATTTATTGCGCCCTCCTTCTCTCCTCCTCCGAACCTGTACTTCTTTTTCTTGCCGCCTGCACTTTATTATTTCCAAAACGATAACTGAATGTAAGATTAGCCACCCTTGTTTCTCTTTTTGCATGCCAGCGTTCCACATAATTATCGTACGTAACAACAGCCTTTGGAAGATTGGTCCAGAAAATATCACTGATATTAAACCGAACAGTTCCCTTATTTTTTAAAACTGTTTTTTGTACACCTGCCGACAATGCCCATTGCGGATTGGCTACCATAAAACCATCCTGCCCGCCTGTATTCAAACTTGCATTCAATTCTGCGCTCCAGCCTTTCTTAAAAGTAAAACTGTTGTTGAGCCTGATATCTGCTGCAGGTTTGCCCCGATTTAAATCTGTACCACTGAAATATCCGTTGAATTTTTGATAATAAAGATCCGCATTGGTTAGCATGTTCCACCACTTACGGATACGGACAGGTGCAGAAAAATTTAATCCGAAATAATCAGAAGATGAAAGATTGAGCGGAACCTGTACGGTTACATTCCCGGGTGAAGGAATATTGGGAAACACTTCATTAAACTTGGCCAGTGTAATATTCTGATTGTCTTTTGTATGACTATAATTAAAGGCAATATTTATATTTTTCATGGTGTAACTCAGTTCATACGACCAGGTAAGCTGTGGCAATAATCCCGGGCGGCCGGTTGCATAAGTGGTAGGATCAATCAGGAAAAGAAATGGATTGAGTTCTGAATAACCTGGCCGGTCTATTCTCCTGCTGATGGAAAACCCCACTTTATGTTCGGGTTTGATCTCGTAATTAAAAAATGCACTTGGGAAAAACTGTATATAACCGGAATCAAATTTCTTGTCGCCCATACGTTGTTCGGTACGGATATTCGTTTGTTCCGTTCTCAATCCAAGCTGGATATCAAATTTTTTAAATGCTGTGTAAAAATTAATATACGCTGCATTGTTGTTTTCATGATAAATAAAATGATTGGTTTTACTGGTATCATTGATGGCTATGCCTGAACTCACATCGTAAAACCGGGCATCATTATCTGCTGACACAAAGCTTGTCTTTATTCCTGCTTCCAACCGCGATCCTTTACTAAATGGATGTGTATAATCTGCCTTCGCTGTTTTAAAAACCAGGCTCCCATCCTGGTTGCCGTCCAATACATAATCAGGCTGCAATACCGATCCGTCTGTTTTATAATATTTGCTGGCGTTCCTGGTTAAGGATGCAGAGTTATAATTTCCATAATCAAGATCTACGGTTAATTCTTTTCCTGTACTGTCGAACGTATGTTTAAAATTGATATTCGCTGTAGCATTATTTGCATGATCATTGTTTGTTGCCAGCGAGCGAAACGTACTCGCAATTTCTTTTTGCGGATTGATCACTATTGAGTTGTTATCATTCTTGCGTGTGTAATGATTAAAATTCCCATTGAGTAAAATGCCGATGATCGTTTTCTTTGTGGGGAAAAAATCCATTCCTATTCTTGCGGTATGACTGCCGATCGGCGATTTTGAAAAATTATCTTTTAAATCTCCTCCCTCATATATTCCATTTTCATAAAAACTCCGGTCTAAATACAAATGATTTAATCCGATACGATAAGCATAATTATAATTACCAAAAAGATTCAGTTTTTTGTTACGGTAATTGAATGTAGTTCCGGTATTCGTTTTTGAATAAACGCCCTGTCCGTATCCTGCGGTGAATGTACCGTTCATTCCCATGCGCCTGTCTTTTTTCATCCGGATATCTATGATTCCTGAATTACCTGCTGCATCATATTTTGCAGAAGGGTTGGTAATGATATCAATTCTTTCAATCGCCGCAGATGGTAAGCCCCGGAGGTAATTGGCAAGATCAGCGCCGGTCATGGCAGACGGTTTACCATCAACCATCACAATCACCCCTTGTTTACCCCTCAGACTGATCGCATCATTCTGATCTACATTCACACCCGGCGACCGTTCCAACACTTCCATGGCAGAACTTCCGGCGCTTACAATACTGTTTTCTACATTCACCACAATCCGATCGGATAATTTTTGAATGAACGGCTTTTTAGATACCACTGCTACTTCTTTCAATTGCTTTGCATTCGCCTGTAAAACGATACCGGTAACTGTAACGGCTGGCCGCTGTTCGGTTATACTTACCAGTGAGGAGTACATTTCATGATAGCCCATCGATGATGCGCTGACAAGGTATTCTCCCGGTTTCAGGTGATCTATTTCCGTTTGGCCATTCTTGCCTGAAAGGGCAGACTTCACTACTGTACTATCTGAATACTTCAAAAGAAATACAGATGCATTTTCTATTGTATTCCCTTTTTCGTCATATACAACCAGGGAAATTTTACCTTCCGCAGGTGGTTGTGCGAAAGTTGTTTGTATGATACACATACCAAACAGGATGAGAAAAAATGTTTTCATTGCTATACTTTTTTCAAAGCTCAGCAATTAAACTCCGGACAAACAGCCAATATTTACCAGTTGCGGTAAGGGGGAGATGAATGGATATCTGGCAAAAAACGGTTGTCAGAATTTTACATAATAAAAAAGAGCAGGTTTTCACCTGCCCACAATTAATCCATATAGTACGGGTTAACGTACTATTTGAATGGATCAGCAAATCTTTCGTCGCTTAGTGTTTGCGTATCAGTTAGTGTTTGCATGAATGCAATTAAAGTCTGTACATCCTGTGGTGCTACCTGGTGGGAAGGAATATTTGAGGTGAGTACTCCCTGCAGAGTGGCAACACTTCCATTATGAAAATAGGGTGCGGTTACTGCAACATTGCGTAAGCTGCCTATCTTGAATGTGCCTGTATTATTTATACCCAGGTCGGCCGCGTCTGCAAGACCGAAAGCAGCAGCAGGAGATGAAGTGATGAATAAAGGTGGCTTATGGCAACCGGCGCAGGTTAATGTTGGCTGGTTTGGCGGTGCTGCATTTAAAAATAAATTTTCACCAGCCTGTTCCTGGGCAGTGAATGTTGCGAGCCCCTGTTTCACCTTATCGTATTTAGACTGATATGGAATGATAGCACGTACAAACTGCGCCAAAGCCCTGGAAATTTTTACACTATCAATATCCGTTGAACCAAATGCTTTTTGAAATAATGAAGGATAGTAACTCAATCCTTTCACCTTATCTACAATTTCCGGGAATGTTTCGCCCATTTCTACGTGATTCTGTATCGGTTGAACCACCTGTGCTTCCAGTGTTGCTGATCTTTCATCCCAAAACATTTTTCCTGATTTATAAAATGCAACATTCAACAGATCCATAGATGAACGGGTGGTTAATCCGCCCTCGAAACCGGTACTGAATCGTACATTATCAGTAAACGAAGTTGTTGGTTTATGACAGGATGCGCAACTGATCGTGTTATTTTTAGACAGGTGTTTATCATAAAACAATACCCTGCCTAATGTAGCGCCGTCGTTGGTGAGCTGGTTATCGGCCGGGGTGTTATCGTTCAATGCCATTTCCGGTAACAGGTATGCCGGGTAGCTGATTGTATAATTAAGTGCTGTTGATGGTAATACAGGAATGCCCAAATCGGTTGTGTCGGTACCAGAACCGCTATTGTTATTCACTTTCTCTTTAGAACAATATTCAAAAAACAAAACGAATACGGCTAAAATGGCAAATACAAACTGCTTTTTGAAATGCATACAATCAGTTTTAGATATGGTTAGACGGGTAAGGAAATAAAATCCTTCGGTGAATATAAAAAATGTCACCCGTTACTAAAGCTGAATATTCTTTTTACAACGATGGTTAGCAATAACAAATGCCGCAACTTTGTATGATATGGCTCCAAATAAAAAAGCTGCAGTAGGTTTTATATTTATTACGTTAATGATAGATGTTACGGGATTGGGATTAATCATCCCGGTTTTTCCGTCTTTAATTCAAAGCCTCATTCACAGTGATATCAGTGAAGCTTCGAAATATGGCGGCTGGCTCACTTTCACGTATGCGATCATGCAGTTTTTCTTCGCACCGGTATTGGGCGGTTTAAGTGATCAATATGGCCGTAGGCCGGTGTTGTTACTTTCATTGCTTGGGTTCGGACTCGATTACCTGTTTTTATCATTTGCACCAACGATCGGGTGGTTGTTCGTTGGACGTGCGCTTGCGGGAATTACAGGAGCCAGCTTTACAACAGCAACTGCTTACATTGCCGACATCAGCACTGCAGAAAACCGGGCGCAGAATTTCGGTATGGTAGGTGCGGCATTCGGCCTGGGCTTTATCATAGGTCCGGTAATTGGCGGATTACTCGGAACGTTTGGCCCGAGAGTGCCCTTCATGGTTGCGGCAGGGCTGAGTTTATTAAATGCGTTGTACGGTTATTTCATATTACCTGAATCATTATCTAAAGAACATCGCCGTTCGTTCAACTGGAAAAGAGCAAATCCTTTAGGATCGTTAAAACAGTTGAGCAAATACCCGCAGTTGGGAGGATTGATCAGTTCATTCTTTCTGATTTATATAGCCTCACATGCGGTACAAAGCAATTGGAGTTATTTTACGATTGAAAAATTTCACTGGAACCAGAAGATGATCGGCATATCCCTGGGTGCAGTGGGTTTGCTGGTGGGCATTGTGCAGGGAGGATTGATCAGGTTTATCAATCCAAAACTTGGCAATGAAAAAAGTATTTACATCGGGTTGCTGTTATATGCCGCAGGACTGCTGTTGTTTGCATTTGCATCGCAGAGCTGGATGATGTTTGTTTTTTTAATCCCCTATTGCCTGGGAGGCATTGCCGGGCCCGCTTTGCAATCAACCATTTCAGGTAATGTACCACCTAATGAACAGGGAGAATTACAGGGAGCATTAACCAGTATGATCAGTCTTACCTCTATAATTGGGCCGCCATTAATGACCGGGCTTTTCGCCTACTTTACCAAACCCGGAACACTGCTGCATTTCTCCGGCGCTGCATTTTTTGTAGGATCATTGCTGATGCTGGCCAGTGCCATTATTGCCTATAAAACCCTGCATGCACATATATTAAAAACCGCCGGAAGCTAAGTGCGTTTACACGTTCACTTTAGAAAATATTGTATTAAAAAAATATTTTTTTTATCACCCGTTTACACAATAAAGGACTGATTATTACGCTTATATATCAACTCAATACAATCCTAATGTATTGACTATGAAAAACCCATTTTAAGTGAGAAAAACTACTAACCCCGCTTGTCATTTCTACGATTGCCCAACGGGAATTTCCTCAGATAGAAGGCGTTTTCAATAAACATAATTGTAACTGTTTGTACCTGCAAGTAGCGTGATCTACCAGCGAAGAATTTTTGTTAGGTACTACAGGACAACGAAGAACCCCGGTATTGGACGGGGCTTCTTCATTTGTATAATAGTTTACATCGCTTAAAAGGATTACAGCTTTATAGTACAAAAACTGCTGCAGCAAACTGGGTAAGCAGTCCAACCAGCAGCCCGGTATAGATATCTTTTGTATCATGGTTGCGGCTTAACAACCTCGACGTACATACAATTCCACTGATCAATAATACGATACTCAGTGGCCAGGTCATAAGCATACTGTTCGTATAAGCTATTACGAGGAAAAGCCCGATCCAGCCACCCATACCAATGGCATGCATGCTGATCTTAAAATAAATATTAGCGATAAGCGCAACAGATGAGGCAAGGAAAATCCCCAGTATATAAGTAGTTAACAATAAAGGGTATTGCGGCTGATTTTTAAAAACTAGGTAAGCCCAGAAAAAGAAAATGCCCGAAGCAATGTATGGAATGATCCGATCACGCTGCGTACGTAAATACAGTGAACTGATAAATCCAACCGCCCTCAGCAACAACACACTCACCAACGGAAAAAAAACAATATTGAATGCGATGATGAGTAAGGTTTGCTTTTTTTGTGCAAGCGAGAAACCTGAAAATGCTGAAGGATGTACATACAGCAAAAACGAAGTGATGTATAAAGGAACAAACACAGGATGAAAAACATAAGAGAAGAAACCCGAAAAAATCCTGGATAGTATTCCCGGCTTTTCATTTCCGTCTGCTGTTTCAAGAATTGAATCTGCTGTAACAATAATGCTCATGTATGATTTTTTACAAAGTCTTCCTGAGCCTTGCTACAGGTATATTTAACTGTTCCCGGTATTTTGCAACGGTTCTCCTGGCGATATTATATCCTTTTTCCTGCAACAACTCTGTTAGTTTTTCATCGCTGTATGGATGTTTTTTACTTTCTTCGGATATGAGGTCCGTTAGTATCTTTTTTACTTCCCTGGTACTTACTTCTTCCCCGCTGTCTGTTTGCAGGCTTTCACTGAAGAAAAATTTAAGCCGATAGCTACCGAATTCTGTTTGTACAAATTTGCTGTTGGCTACGCGGCTTACGGTTGATATGTCGAGATTCGTTCTTTCTGCAATATCTTTTAATATCATAGGTTTAAGATCCGTTTCGTCACCGGTAAGAAAAAAATCCTTCTGGTAACTCATGATCGCTTCCATGGTATTGTACAAAGTATTCTGTCTTTGTTTAATGGCATCAATAAACCATTTCGCAGAATCTATTTTTTGTTTGATGAACAACACGGCTTCTTTCTGCTGCTTGTCTTTCTTTGTTCCTTTATCATAATCTTTCAACATGTCCCTGTATCCTTCACTGATGCGCAGGTCGGGAGCATTTTTGCTGTTGAGTGTAAGCTCAAGTTTCCCATTATTGTTTGTGATAAAAAAATCCGGTATCACATAGTTTTCACCTTTGTTTGAATCACCGATTGTTCCGCCTGGTTTTGGATTGAGCTTTACAATCTGGGCAATAATATCTCTCAATTGCTGGTCATTAAGATCAAGTGCTTTCTGAATTTTTTCGTAATGCTTCTTGGTAAATTCATCGAAATATTTATCCAGCACTTTAATCGCCAGTTCAATATTTTTTCCCTGGTCAATTTTCCGTTTCAGTTGTATCAACAGGCATTCCTGTAAACTCCTGGCACATACACCCGGTGGGTCGAATTGTTGTATCTGGTTGATGATTGCGTTCAGTTCATTTTCATCGGTATCAATATTCTGGCGAAATGCAAGGTCATCTATGATTGCCGAAACTTCCCTGCGCAGGTAGCCATCATCATCCAAACTACCGATAATCTGCTCGGCAATTTTGTGTTGCTGGTCATTTAATTTTAATAAACCGAGCTGTTGTAACATCAGCTCATTAAAACTTGTTTCTACTTTATGCGGAATAACGCGATTATCGTCTGCTTCCGGGTAATTATCGTCTCTTAATTTATAATCGCCTACTTCATCATCACCATCCTGTACATATTCGCTGATATCAATATTTTCATAGTCTTCTTCACTGCCGTCTTTTTCATATTCCTCATCGTTGGCATCTGCAAATTCATCTTTTGTTTCAAACTCATCTTCATGTCCCTCTTCCACTTGTTCCAAAGCGGGGTTCTCTTCTATTTCTTCTTTAATCCTCTGATCCAAAATTGCAGTAGGTACCTGCAACAATTTCATCAACTGAATCTGCTGTGGTGATAATTTCTGTAAAAGCTTTTGCTGTAAGCTTTGATGTAATGCCATGCGGTAATTCGTTAGTATTTATGCTGAAAATTTCTTTTAAAAAAATGCAGAAACTTATCCAAGGTTTCAGCCGTAAATTTACAATAAAGCTTTACTTATTTATGAAAGGAAAAGAGAAAATTTTGGTGCTTTGCATGATTTTTGCGGTAACTGCAGCACACGCACAAAAAAATATTTTTCCTGCCAGGTACTATTACAAAAGCAATACCTCATTTCTATTCCGTGTAATGCCTTCCACAAATTCATCTTTAATCATACCTGCTGATTTTTACAACGGCCAGCTTGGTTTTTTTTGTAAAAAAGAATGGCGGTTTGAATCACATACAAAAATTCCATTGAAGTTCAGGATCGGGAATATTGATGATTGCAACCGTATGGAAGGCAAACCGAATTATCGCTTTCCTGCCATAAGAAACTAACGGTGTGTTCGTAAAATAAAGTGTATTTATTTAACAGGTTTGGGTGTAGGCACCTGCTCCCTGAAATAATTTATCCGAATACTATCTGCCCAGCCATTTAAATTTTTTTCCAGCGATTTACTGCTGTAGAAAATCATCCCCTGAATGTTGGCAGTATTCCTCACTTTGGTAATTTGTTTTGGTAATTGATTTTTATCTCTCCAGGCTGCATTGGTATTTGCCCGGTAGCATCCCAAACCGATATAGCAATTTTTACCATAAGTATGTTTGCTCCACCAATCAACCAATACTTCGTACGGTGCAGCCGGATGCCCGAACTCCCAGTATAACTGTGGCGCCACATAATCTATCCATCCTTTTTTTAACCACAATAATATATCTGCATATAACACATCATAATTTGTAGGACCTGCCTTGGTATTACTGCCCTCGGGATCTTTATCTGCATTTCTCCATACACCAAACGGACTGATTCCAAACTGGCAAAGCGGATTTGTTTCCTTAATGGTTGTGTACAATTTTGAAATGATGGAATCTGTATTACTCCTGCGCCAGTCGGCTTTGCTCAATCCATTCCCATATTTTTTATAACTGCCTTCATCAGGGAATTCTTTCCCATTGATCGGGTAAGGATAAAAATAATCATCAAAATGTATGGCGTCCACATCATACCTGCCTACAACATCCCGAACCACACCTGTTACATAAGCCTGCACCTCTTTGTTCCCGGGGTCAAAATAACGTTTGTCGCCATAAGTAAGAAACCAATCCGGGTGAAGATTGGTAATATGTGTTGGAGATATTGAGGATGTTCTGATATTAAATACAGCCCGGTACGGGTTCATCCATGCGTGGAATTCCATTCCTCGTTTATGGGTTTCCGTTACCATGAATTCGAGCGGATCATAAAAAGGGATGGGTGGCTGCCCCTGGGTTCCGGTAAGCCATTGGCTCCAGGGTTCAAAAGGTGAAGGATAAAATGCATCTGTTGCCGGGCGGATTTGCACAACAACAGCATTGATGCCATTCCGGCGATGCATATCCAGCAATCGTATAAAGGAAGCTTTTTGTTCTTCACTGTTGGTAGTAGGACGTTCAGGCCAGTCTATATTATCTACCGTAGCGATCCATACGCCACGAAATTCCTGTGTTACAGTTTTTTGAGCAATACTGTTTTGCAGGAAAATTAAAAAAGTAAGTAGTGTGGTACAAAGGTATTTTATCATGCTATTCGTTAACAGATCGAATTTTATCCAATAACACATTCAGTGTAGCGGCTTCATCTGCAGATAATGCCCTGAGCACTGCATCCATTTCATTTTCACAAAGGTCTAATTTTTCCAACAACTTTTTCCCTTTATCTGTAATTACAACGTCAACCAGGCGCTTATCATTTGCACAAACACTTTTTTTAACAAGACCTTTCAATAATAACCTGTCTACAATCCGACTGGTATCACTCATTTTATCGAGCATGCGCTGCCTGATCTGCAAAGTAGAAATTGGTTTTCCGGCGCCCCGTAAAATGCGAAGTATATTAAATTGTTGTGAAGTAATTTCCTCTTTATCAAAAAACTGTTTAATCCTTTCATTCATCCAATTATAGGTATAAATCAGGTTGACCATCACTTTCTGGTGTTCATTTCTGAATTTTGACTGAGCTATATCCTGTTCAATTCCCATGATGCGCAATTTTTTTTGCAATAATATTAAATGTATTGCAGATGCTGTAATAATAAAAAATCAAACGGGCGCTGAATAAAAATTTACTTTACTGTTGCATTTGAAGCAACAGGTTTATTATCATCGAAGGAGGTAAATTCGTTCAGGTATATTTTTACTAATATCAGGAAATAACTAATGAGTAATGGGCCGAATATAAGTCCCATGAAACCGAATAAACTCAATCCCACGATCACGCCCAGCACTGTTACCATCGGATGTACATCTCCCAGCTTTTTTAATAAACTCATACGGGCAACATAATCAATATTACCGGTTATGATGAGGCTGTACAAACCCAATCCCGTTGCAGGCCAGTTCATTCCTTTCGTGTACAGGGATATTACAATAGGTATCCAGATAATCATTGTACCAACGATTGGGAAAAACGCAAATACACCGGTAATAAAACCCCACATTGCCCAATCGCTTACACCAAAAATCCAATAACCAAATGCAGCAGTAATACCCTGGATGATGCTG
Organism: Bacteroidota bacterium; assembly: GCA_018268085.1. Lineage (GTDB taxonomy): Bacteria > Bacteroidota > Bacteroidia > Chitinophagales > Chitinophagaceae > Ferruginibacter. Next base: position 90,471 of record JAFDXE010000010.1, on the reverse strand, counting down.
ATAATGGGAATGCCCAATGCATTTGCCTTGATCATTGATTTTGTTTCTTTCGCCAGCAAATGAATGTTTTTATTTTCAAGCGGTATTATACGGGTCAGGTATTTTTCCACCTGCCGCCCACTGGTTAATAAATAATACAGGAGGAATAACATGATCAGCAGGTTGGCCAGTACACCGGCAGTACTGTTTAATAATTGGGGTATTACCACTGTAATTTTTTCACCGAGGGCTTTTATATTTTCTTCCGACAGCAATTCAATTCCGACATTGTCTTTTACTTTTTCTGAAAATGTTTGCAGGTTGTTAACGATAGATTGCTGGTTATTGAGTAATTCATTTATGGATGGAGAAGCAAGGCGAATGCTGAGGTATATTGGCCCGGAAATGATCACTACAAAGGCAAGAATAAACAGCAGGGCCGTTCCGCCTCTTTTCCATTTCTTCCCTTCCACCAACCTGAAGTACATTTCACGACTTAGTATATATAAGGTAATTCCGCCCAGCAAGCCGGGTAAGAATACATAAAGCTCTGCAATAAGTACAGATGCAATCAGGATAATAATTGCCAGCAGTAATACCTGGCGTAAACGATCATTGAATGTTCTATTCATACGGTAATTAAAAAACTGTTTGGGTTATTGCCATACGGAAACGCCTTCGCTGCAATTGGCACATATATCTATCTTCTTCCTGCTTTTCATTAATTCGCTGCGAAATTGTTTGTAATTGTCGTTATTCCAGATATTCCTGAATGATTCATTTTTCAGGTTACCCAACTGGTGCATGGCGTCTTTATCAAAACAACAAGGTACTACCAGTCCGTCCCATGTAATTACATTTGCGTGCCACAATTTCCAGCAATGATTTGCCAGTTTGTTTTTGGAGCGGTATGTACCATCCTTTTCTTTTTTATACCGGCTGTATTTATCTGTAGTTGGAATGAGTTGATTGGGATCAGTTTCATACTCATATACCTGGGCTGTTTTAAAACGTACTTCATCTACACCCATTTCCTTTGCCAGTCGTTTAATATCTTCTACCTGGTGTTCATTTGGTTTTACTACCAGGAACTGGAAAAAGATAAATGGTGTTTTACTTTTCAGCTTTTTTTTCCAGTGAACAATGTTCCTGGTGCCTTCAAGCACTTTATCCAGTTTACCGCCAACCCTGTACTGCTGGTAAACATCCTGCGTGGTTCCATCAATGGAGATGATCAGCCTGTCGAGCCCGCTTTCCACCGTTTTTCGTGCAGCCTCTTCCGTTAGGTAGTGTGCATTGGTTGAAGTTGCGGTATATATTTTTTTTGAGGATGCGTATTTCACCATATCCAGGAAGGCCGGGTTAAGATAGGGTTCTCCCTGGAAATAAAAGATGAGGTATAATAATTCCTTATGGATATCGTCGATCGTACGTGAAAAAAAATCTTTTTCCAGCATACCGGTTGGCCTTGAAAAAGCACGAAGTCCGCTGGGACATTCAGGGCAACGAAGATTACAACTCGTGGTGGGTTCAAAAGAAATGGAAACAGGCAAACCCCATTGAACGGGTTTGTTTAATAAGCGGCTTATATAAAAACTGCTGAGTACTTTAATGCCATTCCATACACGCCTTACGGTTAGCTTGCTGATGAGGTTAATACTGTCTGTAATGTTCAATCCCGGCATGCAGCAAAATTACTGCTATTTTGTTTGTGCCGTTTATTGAATAACATAGTCGCAGGAATCTTCTGCAACAACAACCGGTTCTTCGGGCGTACAGGTGATGTCCCTGAAATAAAGTGCATCCTTACTAAAGAGATCATAGTTATGAAAGATCACATTGAGTGTAATAAAATTCATAACGTAGGCACGGGTTTCGGCTGGTAAATATTTTTTTATATCCCAGAATGTGGGCGATTTTTTGCCTGAACGTTCCATTGCATTCCACACATTTCCAACACCACAGTTATAACTTGCTGCAATGAGTAACCAGTCGTTATCCAGGTTGCGGCTACGGTCTTTAAGGTACCTCGCTGCCGCTATTGTAGATTTATTAAAATTTTTACGTTCATCAATACCTTTCAGCTTTACAATCGTAGCCAGCAGCGATTTTTTATGTTTTCCTTTCTGCTTCTTTTTAACCTGAATCACTGTTTTGCGGGGGATCTTTAAACCGTACTCTTTTGCCACTTCATCCATAAACTGCCAGTAACCTACAGCACCTGCTGAAGAAACAGCATTTGCATTGAAACCGCTTTCGAGGGCAAGCAATACTTTAAATTCTTCCGGTATGTCATATTTTTTTAAAATAGCTTCCGCTTTTGGAAACAACACCCTGCTGCGCTGATAGGTTCGAACGAGATATTCTTTACGGGCGGTAGAAAATTTTTCTACATACTCAAGCGACTGCGCTTCATTACCTGCGAATATTTCGGGGTATTTAAAATTTGCCTGCTGCAAAATGATCACATTATCGCAAACTGTTCCGGGAACAGCCTGTATTTCCTTTGAAGTATCTGTATCATTGAAAGAGTTCGCCATCACCGTGAATGAGGTGCCAACAGAAAGGCATATGGCGCAAATGGTTTTAATAACTACGGTTTTCAAGGGTTGCTATTTTTAAGGTGAAATAAACAGGCGCAACGGCCTTTAATTAGCAATACCCTGTATAACGTATAACAAAATCGAATATTGCCCGGAGCAAAAAATTAAAGACCTTTACCACTGCATTAACAAAACAGCAACCCATGCGCTTACTGATATTTTTTTTGCTGATGAATATCGCTGCATACAGCCAACAAACAGATGTGAATCATCAGCTCTGTAAGATTGTTGACATGGAGCAAAATACTCAGCAACACAGGATGAACATTGCGGCCCGTACGCAGGCTTCTGCAAATACTGATGTTACTTATTACAAATGTTTTTGGGAAGTTGATCCTGCAGTGAATTATATAAAAGGTTCGGTTACGATCAGTTTTAAAGCATTGGCCGATTTGTCTGTGATTACGTTCGATTTGCAAGCTGCTTTAACTACCGACAGCGTATATTATCATGGTTCGCCGGTTAACTTTACCCGCCCTTCAAATGCAGTTACCATTAATCTTCCTTCGTTGATCAACATTGGATCAATTGATTCCATCACTATTTATTACCAGGGCGCTCCGCCCAACAGCGGCTTTGGTTCATTTGTGCGAACATCCCATTCGGGCGTTCCGGTTATATGGACATTGAGTGAGCCCTATGGAGCGATGGACTGGTGGCCATGCAAGAACGGATTAGACGACAAAGCAGATTCGCTTGATGTGTACGTTACCGCTCCATCCATATACAAATCTGCCAGCAATGGTTTGTTACAGGAAGAATTACCATTAAATGGAGGCACACAAACAAGAACGCACTGGAAACACCGCTACCCGATTGCATCTTACCTGGTATGCTTTGCCGTTACTAATTTTTCGGTGTTCAATAATTCGGTACAAGTAGGTACAACAAATTTACCCATGGTTACTTATTGTTACCCGGAGAATCTCACCGATTTTCAAAACGGAACACAAAACGTATTGGATGCACTGCAGCTATTCAGCAATTACTTTGGAGAATATCCATTCATCAAAGAAAAATACGGTCATGTACAATTTGGCTGGGGCGGCGGCATGGAACACCAGACTTCCACGTTTGTAATTAATACCACTGAGTTTTTAGTTGCTCATGAATTGGGACACCAGTGGTTTGGCGATAAAATAACCTGTGCAAGCTGGGAACATATCTGGCTCAATGAAGGCTTTGCTACTTACCTGTCGAGAATATATATGGAACAAAAATATCCTGCAGATGTAATTGCCAACAGGATGGCGGTTATAGAAGACATTACATCGCTTCCCAATGGATCGGTAAAAGTAGATGACACTACCAATGTGGGAAGAATTTTCAGTGGCCGCCTGTCGTACAACAAAGGCTCTTATCTGTTGAATATGCTGCGTGTAAAACTGGGAGACTCTGCTTTTTTTAACGGGATCAGAAAGTATCAGAAAGATCCGAAAGTAATATATGGTTTCGCAAGAACAGCAGATCTGCAAAGAAACCTGGAAGAAGTAAGCGGGCAGGATCTCACTGCATTTTTTGATCAGTGGTTTACCGGGCAGGGTTATCCATCCTACCGTTTATCATGGGCACAGATGGGAAGCAGTTCAGTAAAGATCAGAATGGAACAGGAAACTTCCGATCCTTCCGTACATTTCTTCGCCTTAACTGTTCCGTTATTATTTAAAAATGCCACACAACAAAAATTGGTATTGGTAAACAATACATTTAACGGAGAAGAATTTTTAGAACATCTTGGCTTCATTCCCGATACGGTAATCATAGATCCTGAGTATAACCTGGTAACAAAGAATAACGTAGTGCAAAAAGTGGCTACGCCAAATTCAGGCAATCCCGGTGTTACTGTTTATCCCAACCCGATACAGGATCCGCTCACCATTTACCTGCATGATTTCAATGAAACATCTGCAGAACTCAGGTTATTTAATATGGCCGGACAACTTGTTTACCGCAAACGGCTGCAATTGGTAAACGGAACGGAGATCGTTTATGTAAATATGAATTTTTTAGCACGTGGCACATACGTTTTAAAAATAAATTCGGGTAAGTTTACGTATTCCAAAAAATTGCTGAAATAGACTTACTGAATGGCGAAAAAGAAAAAGCGTAGTGTATTCCGTACCGTTATGATCACGCTTGTTGCGTTAACCTGCGCTGCGATGATCATATTTTATATCACCAAAAAAGCAGCCACACCCCCTTTTGTACATTATGCTGCTTATGGAATAGATATTCCCCGAAACTATACCATACATGGAATAGATGTAAGCCGGTACCAGGGAATCATATCGTGGCCTGATGTTAAACAAATGAACGTAGAGGGAGTAAAAATTGATTTTGCTTTTATTAAAGCAACAGAAGGCATCGGGAAGATGGATGAACAATTCAGGCGAAACTGGTTCAATGCCGGCAAGGCTGGAATTACAAAAGGTGCTTATCATTTTTTTATTGCAAGTAAAAGCGGAAAGGCGCAGGCAGAAAATTTCCTGGAAACCGTACCATTACAAAAAGGAGACCTGTACCCTGTTCTGGATGTGGAAGAAACCTATGGAACACCCCCTGATGTATTGCAACAGAGAGTAGCCGATTGGTTATTGGCTGTTGAAAAAGTGTTTCATGTAAAACCCATCATTTATACCAATGCACAGTTTTATAAAATATTTCTCTCCGGCAGGTTTGATGAATACCCTTTGTGGGTGGCGCATTACCTGGCGGAGCACAGGCCATGTATCGAGAGGAACTGGCATTTCTGGCAACACAATGAATCTGCACATGTAAATGGCATCGGGCATGCCGTAGATTTTAATGTATTCAATGGCGACAGTACTGCATTCAACAAATTAATCCTTCGTTAGTTTTTATTTCTACCTTGTAGTATGGGAATGGAAGATGATACAAGAGATTTTCTGGTGAGGATCATGAATACCGTTTCACTGGTTTTCACCTGGATGGCAATACAGGTTGTACTCGGGATTTATTTTGAATTGGGATTTTTTGACAATAGTCCCAACTGGAAAAATTACCTCTACTATGTATTCTTCCTGTTAAGTTTATTTTTTTTGCTGCGGTATTTAAAAAAGAAGTGGAAGTTGTGAAGTTTTAGCTGCTATGATCTGAAACAATTAGCCATTTACCTTTTATTTTTTTAAACAGTAGCGTGAAATAACCTTCGAGATTTCCTCCGGTACGCGTTAATTGCCATTTACCTGTAACATGATAATACAAAACCGATAATCTTTTCACTTCGATTAAACTAAAATTAAGTTTGCCCATCGATGCGGTATCCGGATAAGCTTTTTTATAGTTGTTGAGTGTATTTTGCCAACCATACGTTACACCCTTCTTTCCTACAAACATCATTGAATCATTCTGCCAGTAGGTTTGCATAAATTCATCAAGATTTCCATTATTCCAGGATGTAACCTGTGCGTTCATTGCATCCCGGATTATTTTCTCATCATTGCTTTGTGCAAATGAAATCTGCGTTACCAGGATAGACAGGAAAAGCATTAACAATTTCTTTTTCATGCTGAAAATTAGCGAAATCAGGATAAACATCAGGTTTAATGTACAATGGAAAGATATTTACATTACAAATAGATGAAACGGGAACGGAAATGTTTCTCAATGCTTATGCCCGGGTGTAGAACATTTACTCCGGCTGCACAACCTGAAATTATAATAGTGAGCATACACAATGAATGCAACAGCAGGTGGAAGCAATGCATATTCGTGTTCATGAAAAAACTGCTTGGCAATCAAAAACACAAATCCAACGGCAAATAAAGAAACAGGCACGGCCGACCGGTGATGTTTTATATAGCCATGATACAACGAATAACATCCAACACTAAATGCCAGGGCAATCATTCCCCATTCAAAAGCGGCATTGTGAATGATGTTGATCCCAAAAAGCGGAAGGCTGCTGATCAGTAAAGGAAGCACAGCACAATGTATGGCACAGGCCAACGATGTGATGATTCCCAATCCGTCCCAGTTTATCTTAAAATTCATGCGGAGGGCAAAGATACAATATTTGCAATAATGTTGCAAGTTTTTGCAAATGATTAGCAGCCTTATTTCTCACCGTGAAATTTCCGGTGTAATTTTGCACTATGTTTAAAAAGAAAAATATCTGGTGGGTATATGTTGCCTTTTTCGGATTGCTCCTGGGCGCTTTTTACCTCGCCCTGTACCGGGAACCCAATTTTCATGATTCAAAATTGGCGGTGATCAATCCCAATGTACCTGACTTTCATTTTGTGAACCAGGACGGAAAATTAATTACCCAAAAAAATACGCAGGACAAAGTGTATGTGGCTGAATATTTTTTTACTACCTGCCGCGGCATCTGCCCGTTGATGAACGCCAACATGCGCCGGATTTACGACCAGTTTAAAGATGAAAAAGAATTTATGATCATCTCCCACACCTGCATGCCTGAAACCGACAGTGTGCCTTTGCTCAAAGCCTATGAACAAAAGATGATCAACGGCGAACTGATTAAAAACGATGACGGCTCTTACAAAATTTATTACACGGCTGCAGAAAACACAAATGCTGCAAAAAACTATAACTGGAATTTTGTAACCGGTGATAAAGCACAATTGTACAATTTGGCCAGGCAGGGCTATATGATCGATAATGGCAAGCCAGACAGCACGCAACTCATCAAAGACCAGTTCATACACAGCCAGTTCTTTGCACTGGTTGATAAATATGGCCGTGTACGCGGCATCTATGATGGATTGAAAGAAGATGAAGTACAGAAACTTATACAGGATATTGGCTCACTACTTAAAGAAAAAGTAGATCACAGCAGGTTCATGAATAACTTCAGCAATACCCCTTCAAATTAACAGGTGATGAATGAAAATCTTGAAATACTAAAAAGAAACGGGCTGAGTGTTACCGAAGGAAGAAAAAAAATCCTCGATCTTTTCCTAGATAATGAAGGCGCACTCGCCCACGCCGATATTGAAAAATATACGGATGCAGCTTTCGACCGGGTAACGGTGTACCGTACACTACAAACCTTTGTTGACAAAGGCATCATTCACCAGATTCCAACAACCGACAATTCGATTTTATACGCTTTGTGTAAACATAAATGTGAAGCCGGTCATCACCACGATGATCATGTACACTTTATTTGTAACCTTTGTGGTAAAACCATTTGCCTGGATGACGTAACCGTTCCTGCAGTTAAATTGCCCAAAGGATTTAAACCGGCACAGGCCGCAATGGTAGTAACAGGCACCTGTAGTGACTGCAAATAAGCAAACGAATCAGGAAGGAATTTTATTCATTTCTTCATTCACAAAATTCATCAGCACTTGTATTTTACCGGGTGAAAAATTAAATTCCAGTCCCGCCGCTTTGTACAACTCCGGTAATGTTTTCGTTCCGCCCAGCATCAATGCATTGCAATAATTGTTTAAGGCAGTTTCTTTATTGGTTTTGTATTGCATCCACATACCAATTGCCCCCAGTTGTGCAATACCGTATTCGATGTAATAAAAAGGCACTTCAAACAAATGTAACTGCCGCTGCCATGCATTGCTGCGGAAAGTTTCCAGCCCGCTGTAATCAATCACATCATCTTTAAATTCATTCAGCACCGACACCCATGCTGCCGTTCTCTCTTCATGTGTATGTACCGGATGCTCATATACCCAATGCTGAAATTTATCAATGATGGCAATCCATGGGAAAATGGTAATCACTCTTTCCAACTGGTGTTCTTTTGCCCGGGTAAGATCTTCTGCATTATTAAAAAAAGTATCCCAATGATCCATGCTGAACAGCTCCATCGACATGCTGGCAACTTCTGCAATTTCCATCGGGTATTCTTTGAAACCGGTAAGTTCAAGTTGATGGGATAAAAAAGAATGTATGGCATGCCCGCCTTCATGTACCATGGTTGTAAGGTCATGCATCTGCCCTGCAGCATTCATAAAAATAAACGGCGCACCGCTCTCTGCTAACGGGCAATTGTAGCCGCCGGGCGCTTTTCCTTTCCTGCTTTCGAGATCGAGGTGTTGAAGGGATTTCATTTTCTGCAAACACTCTCCAAAAAATGGCCGCAGTTCTTTAAAACAGGCTACAGATTTTTCAAGCAATTCTTCCCCGGTAGCAAATGGCCTCAGGGCGTTGGTTCCTTCCGGCTCTGCTTCCAAATCCCATGGACGTAACTGATCTACACCGAGCTTTTCTTTTTTCTTCCTGTAAATTTTATTCACCAGGGGTAATACATGCAGTTTTACGGCTTCATGAAATTCAAAACAATTTTCCTTTGTATAATCAAAACGACCAAGTTCTTTAAAACGATAGTCGCGGTAATTTTCAAATCCTGCATTGATCGCCTGTTTGTTTCGTAAGGAAACAAGTTTATCATACAGTTCATCCAGTTTATCTTTATCCTGTAACCTACGCTGTTGGATTTTATGATATACTTCTTCTCTTAATTGCCTGTCGTGACTTTCCAAAAATTTTCCTGCCTGCTGTAAGGTATATTCCTTGTCATTTACCGTGATCGTCATCGCACCGGTTATTTGCCCGAATTGCTGCTGCAACACCGCCATTTCCGCCTGTAACGGAATATTCTCTTCCCTGAATAATTCAATACTCTTCCGAACCGTTCTCAGGTAGGTAAAAAACTTTTCTTTGTCGAGTTGCTGAATGGCAGCCGAGGCAATGAGTTTTTTATTCAAAGCATCAGCATACGGTTGAATCTTCGGTTGTATTTCGAGACAGAAGAAATTAAAAGCATCTTCCAACGCTTTGTTTTCCGTATCGCAGGTCATTTTAATTTGTCGCCAGCAGGCATCTTCATTGATCATGGCTTCCAGTTCACTCTGGTCTTTCAGCCATTGTTCCAGTTTTTCTACTGTAGATATATCGCGGTCGAGTAAATTTTTAAACCAGGGTTCCAGGTTCTCCCAATTGGTAAGCTGGAAATCTGAAGGAAGAAAATGTCTTTGTAGTTTTTGAATATCTGCTGTAAACATGGGAGGAAGAATAAATATGAATGATTAAAATTAAAAAATGGATAATTAAGCTGTACAAAATTCTCAATTATCCATTTAACGATTTTAGCAAATGCACTAAAAATTTGTCAAAATATTTTAAGCCATCTTACGCGGCGTATTTATTTTTTTTGGTGGTGCACTTTTAACTGCCGCCGCTTTAGGTGCAGCAGCTTTGCTGGAGGCTGTTTTCTTTTCTGCCACTACTTCAGGAGCTGCGTCTTCAGCCGGTGTGGCTTCCGACAATTTGATGTCAACATTATTTTTTGTAAGCACATCAAACCATTTTACCATCTTCTTCATATCGCTTCCGTACACACGCTCAAAGTCCATATCCGGATAAACCTTTTCGAAATAAGATTTGATGGCTTTTGCATCAGCTTTGCCATCGGGCAGCGTTTCCTTGCTGTTTTTCATAGCTGTAAATACATCTACGAGGTTTACATTATCTCTTGTGGTAAATATTTCGATACTTTCCAGGTGTGAAAAACTATGTAAACGGTTACTTACAAACTTTGTGCTTTTATCTTCCAGTGAACGAACAATTCCGCCATCAGCTTTGGAAGAAATCAGTTCAAACAATCCACTCAATCCTGTTATTGAAACAAGCTTATTATACTCCATACATTAAAAATTTTAGGGCTGCAATATATTGTAAAAAGACTAATTATCAGGGCATAGAAATTGTAAAAATCCATTAATACAAAAAAATCGTGCGATTACCGCCTGATTTAAAACACTAAGGTCGTCTAAAAGCAAGTAGAAAAAATACATATATGATAAGAATCAGCATCCTGGCTTTATTATTCAGCTTCATCGGTACCATTGGCTATGCACAAAACGGCACAATAAAAGGTTCGGCAAAAGATGTTCAGGACTCCACCATCATCAGGGGCGCAACAGTAGCACTTCTCTTACAAAAAGACAGCAGTTCCGTACAATCAACAGTTACAGACGCACAGGGGAAATTTATTTTTAACAACCTTGATGCAGACAGTTTTATTGTAAAGATCAGCATCGTGGGATACCAGGAATATCTTTCGTTTATCACACTCAATAATAATGAAAAAGACCTCGGAAACATTTTCCTTCCAAAAAGAGGAAAAGACCTGGGTGTAGTTACCATTATTTCAAAAGCACCACCGGTAGTGCAAAAAGGTGACACTTCTCAATTCAGTGCCAGCGAATACAAAGTTCAACCCGATGCCACTACGGAAGATCTGATTAAAAAAATGCCGGGGATTACTGTAGATAAAGACGGAACGGTTACCGCCCAGGGAGAACAGGTTAAAAAAGTTACGATCGATGGAAAAGACTTTTTCGGGGATGATGCATCAGCTGCTTTAAAAAATCTCCCGTCAGAAGTGGTAGATAAAATCCAGGTGTTTGATAAACTCAGCGACCAGGCACAATTAACAGGTTTTGATGACGGGAATTCCGTAAAAGCCATCAACATTGTTACAAAATCGGGTATCAAGAACGGGCAGTTCGGGAGAATATTTGCAGGATACGGAACCGACAACCGCTACAATGCAGGTGGCAACGTTAGTTTTTTTAAAGGAGACAGGCGCATTTCTTTTGTGGGCAATTTCAACAACATCAACCAGCAGAATTTTGCATCGCAGGATTTACTCGGACTAACAAGCAGCGGTAACAGGAACAGCGGCTATCGTGGCGGCGGCGGTTATCGTGGCGGTCAGGATAATTTCTCCGTGGGTCAATCTAATGGTATCAGCAAAACAAATGCAGTAGGTATTAACTATAATGATAAATGGAGCAAAAAAATGACGGTAACCGGAAGTTACTTTTTCAACAATAGTGCTAACGATAACGATTATACGACAAACACTCAAACACTTGGTAACCTGCAATTGTTTTCAGAAAAAAACGGCAACAGCAATACCGATAATTACAACCACCGGCTAAATTTTCGTTTTGAATACAAGATGGATTCTTCCAATTCACTGTTCATCATACCCAGTATAAATTTCCAGCGCAACAACAGTTCATCATTTTCATCACTCAGAACTATTGATGAAAACAAAGACTCCATAAACAGTTCACTGGCCAATACCGTATCAGACAAAAACGGTTATAATATCAGGAACAACATCATGTTCAGGCATTCGTTCCCTAAAAAAGGAAGATCGCTCTCTCTTGGTTTTAATATGAACTTTACAAAAAACAACGGTGAGTACACTACGGATGCCGCCTATCGTTTTTACGATAATATAGGTGCATTCCTGAGAGATTCTTTACAAAACCAGTATTCTGATAATCCAACGAACGGGCATACTATCGGCGGTACTATTGCCTATACAGAACCAATAGGAAAAAAAGGTCAACTGCAAATAGATTACAATCCCTCTGTACAAAAAAACAAAGCAGATCAGCAAACATTTTTATACGATGGACAGAAGTATTCTGTTTTTGATACATCGCTGTCTAACAAATTCGACAATACCATCACCACGAATAATGCCGGCTTAACCTACCGCCTTACCCGTTCAAAAGATGAAATGCTATCGGTGGGTGTAAGTTACCAGAATAGTAAACTGGAAAGTCAGCGCATTTTTCCCCAGCCTTCACTGGTAAATCAAACCTTCTCTAATTTTTTACCAAATGCCATGTGGCGGAAGAAAATTTCACAACGTAGTAATGTGCGCATTTTTTACAGGGCGCAAACCAGTTTCCCTTCTGTTAATCAATTGCAGGATGTAATTAATTTAACCGATCCATTGAGGGTGAGCATGGGTAACCCGTTGCTGAAGCAATCACTTACCCATTTTGTTGCAGGCCGCTATACCTATACCAATTCAAAAACGAGCCAGAGCTTTTTCGCAAATGTATTCTTACAAACAACAGCAGATTATATTTCAAACGGAATTTGGGTGGCAAAAAATGATTCCACCATTCAGCAGGATAATATCCTTACCAAAGGTTCACAGTTAACAAAACCAGTAAACCTTAACGGTTACAGGAATATCCGTTCTTTCTTTACTTACAGTTTTCCGTTGAAGCCAATTAAAACCACCATTAACCTGAACGCCGGTATGGGCTATACCCGTTTGCCGGGCCTGATCAACAACAATCGTACAATCACCGACAATGTAACCTACAACGGAGGTGTGGTGTTTGCCAGTAATATAAGCCAGTACATTGATTTTAATATTTCCTATGCAGCCAATGTAAACAATGCACATACAAGAGGACAGTCAACCGCTGATAATAACTACGTGAATCACTCCATTGGTGGCACGCTCAACCTGCTGAACAAAAAAGGCTGGTTTATACAAAACGACGTGTCGGGCCAGATTTACCGGGGATTAACCGGTAACCTCAACCAAACATACACACTGTGGAATGCAGCCATTGGTAAAAAGTTCCTTAAGAAACAGGCTGGTGAATTAAAACTATCGGTATTCGATCTGCTGAAACAAAACCAGAGTGTGTCAAGAATAGTTACGGAAAACAGTATCCAGGATAACCGCAGCGAAGTATTGCAACGGTATTTCATGCTCACGTTTACGTATAACCTAAAAAATTTCGGAACACCCAGGAAAAGCGGGTATGAAGGCGGCATGGATGGCGGACCGAGAATGCACGGTGGCGGGCCGCAATTTTAATTAATTTTGGTATTCACCATTTTTAATTACCGGTTTGAAGCAGTCCGAAAGCATTGTAACACTTAAAAGCGGAAATGCCTTTGCATTCAGGCAGGTGATGGAACAATGGCAGGACAAAGTGTACAATACGGTTATAAGCATTGTACAAAATGAAGAAGATGCTGAAGATATTACACAGGAAGTTTTTGTAACACTGTACGAACGCATTGAACAGTTCAGGGAGGAAGCGGCTTTATCAACCTGGTTGTACCGCATCACAGTTAGCAAAGCACTGGATCATGAAAAAAGAAAAAGAAGAATTAAACACGGTGGGTTGCTTAAAAGAATATTCGGGGTAAAAGAATCAGAAGAACCAGTGCATTTTGAACATCCGGGTATATTGCTCGACAATAAAGAAAAGGCTGCCTTGTTGTTTAATGCGATGAAACAATTGCCGGATAAACAAAGAATCGCTTTTACGCTGCACAAAATTGAAGGATTGAGCCAGCAGGAAATAGCAGCAGTGATGAATACAACCGTATATGCGGTGGAATCGCTGCAACAGAGAGCCAGGAACAATTTAAAAAAAATACTGGAAGTGTATTATAGAAATGAAAACAGCTAAATAAATTTTTCACCTATGCGTAACCGGAATATAGAAGAAAAGATCAACGAAACCTTTGATAGCACAAACGGTATGCAACGGGCTGCTGCGCCTGCATTTCTTGCTGCAAAAGTATTGGCGGCAATTGAGCGGGGAAATGAAGAGGATTCGGCATGGACAAAAATTGCGGCGTTCATTAGTCGCCCCTCCATTGCATTTGCCGGGCTGCTGCTGATCATCCTCGTAAATGTTTCTATCTTCTTCCTGAAAAAAAATGAATGGAATACTTACAATAACGTGCAGGGCAATGCAGGCTTAAAAGATGAGTTTGTTACAACAACCATTAGCATATTCGATATTGAAAACCCGGAACAACCATGAACGAAAAACCAAAAAGTAAGATATTGGTCAGCATAATAGGCATCCTCCTGGTTGCCAATATTGTAATGTTGAGTTTTCTTATCTGGAAAAACGATGCCGACCGTAAACAAAGAATAAATGAACGCGATAACAATTCACGCAGTAAAGCAGTGAAAGAGTACCTCCGTAAAGAGATCGGGTTTTCAGAAACGCAGCTTGCCGATTATGATTCACTCAGCAAAAAACACCGACAGGAATTAAAAACGGTATTCAACAGCCTTGCGGCAGAAAGGAAAAAAACATTTAAAATACTGGCAGATGCTTCATTCAGTGATTCCGCTATTGAGCAGGCAGCCGCAGTGATACATGCCTCACAACCTGATCTTGAAAAAGGCATGCTTACACACCTGAAAGACATCCGGAACTTATGTACCCCGGAACAAAAAACCCGGTTCGACAGCAGCTTCTATAAAATATTCGGCAGACGCGGCGATTCGCATAAAGAAAAATAATATCTTTAATCTCACAAACAATAAAATAAACCAAAATGAAAAAACAAATCTTTTTATTTGTTGCAGCAACATTCATGAGCATAACATCTTTAATGGCGCAGGAAGCAAGACAAATGCCTTCTCCTGAAGAAAGAACAAAAGCAGCCATGGCAAAAATTGCTGCATTTGATTTAAGCAGTGAAAAAAGAACAAAAGTTGAAGCAATACTTGTTGATTTTTATACCACGCAACAATCTACCATGAGAGAAATGCGTGCAGCCGGTGGTGATCGTGAGCAAATGATGGAGAAAAATAAAGACCTCGCTGCTAAACGTAATGATAAACTGAAAGAGATTTTTACTGAAGAAGAATATACAAAATGGATCAATGATATTGAACCATCATTAAGGCCGCAAAGACCAGGAATGGCACCGGCTGATAAAAAAGCAGCACCGGAAAAAAAACCGGAAGCCAAAAATTAAGCGTTCAGCAATAATGTATAAAAGCTCCCCCAACCGGGAGCTTTTTTTATGCTGTCATTTATCCTTTTAATTTGATGAATGGCAAACGTTCAATAGAAACTTTCCTGACCTTTAAAAGAAAATAAATAGTATGAACAATGCAATAAGCTGGTTCGAAATACCTTCCTCTAATTTGGAGCGGGCACAAAAATTCTATGAAACAATATTTAATTGCAGTTTCTTCCCAATGGACATGCCCAATATCAGGATGCGCATGTTTCCTATTGACGATCCTGCTACCGGGATAGGTGGCGCCATTGTTGACAGCGGTGGCTTTCACAAACCATCATCAACCGACGGCCCCCTCATCTACCTCAATGCCAATCCTGATGTGCAACTGGTGCTCGACAGGGTTGAATCAGCAGGCGGAAAAATATTAGTACCTAAAACAGAAATTTCTCCTGAATATGGGTATATGGCAGTTTTGCTGGATACAGAGGGAAACAGGATTGCCCTGCATTCCGTACCACAAAAATCATAACAACAACGTTTTTTTAATCATTATCTGTTCTGTACACTACCATGTTTTTCATTTACTTTGTATGGAACAGATTTTTTATTATTAACAACATAACTTTTACATACGGCTTATGCAATCCAAAGCGGCAACTGTTGAAGACTACATGAACGGACTTCCCGAAGAAAGAAAAACAGCCATTGAAAAACTGCGAAAAGAAATTAAAAAGAATCTTCCAAAAGGATTTAAGGAAGAAATGAGTTACGGCATGATCGGCTACGTGGTTCCGCATGCGATTTATCCGAAGGGATATCACTGCGATCCAAAACTACCGTTGCCGTTTATGAATATTGCTTCACAAAAGAATTTTATAGCCTTGTATCACATGGGTATTTACGCTGACAAAAAATTGTACGACTGGTTCACCAAAGAATATGCAAACCAGTGTAGCGCAAAATTAGATATGGGCAAATCATGCATACGGTTTAAAAAGCCTGAGCATATTCCTTATCAACTAATAGGAACACTGGCTGCTAAAATTTCAGTGGAAGACTGGATTACACTGTATGAAAAAATGCTAAATAAAAATAAATAATGAAAAAATCATTCATCGCCTTTACCGGAATTATCCTTTTAATGGCATTCAGCGGCAAACAGGATAACAGTACCATCTTTAAACAACTGCATGGTTTGGAAGGAACCTGGATCATGAAAGAAAAAAACGGCCCGGCCATTGGCGAAAAATGGGTAAAGGTAAATAACGATTACCTGCAGGGAAAAGGCTTTTATATTAAAGGAGCCGATACCATAATTACGGAAACGGTTGAATTACGCCGCACAAAAAACGAGATCAGTTATACGCCTACCGTTCAAAATCAAAACAACAGGAAGCCGGTTACCTTCACATTAACCACCTCCGGCAGCAATATGTTCATGTTTGAAAATGCGGGCCACGATTTCCCAAAAAGAATTGTTTACCAGTTTACATCGGGTAAAACAATACATGCCTGGGTAGATGCAGGTAAAGATGCACCAGGAGAAAAAGAAGATTTTTATTATGAGAAAGTGAAGTGATGTGATTGAGTGAATCTTCATCAACAATAATTGCCCAACTCCAGCAATACATTTTCCGTTCGTTGCTTCAGGGTTTCATAATCTGTATATCCTTTTGCAATCATATAAAATTTCAGTTCCCCGGTTTGTATGAGCACAACAGGGAAAGCATCCACTTTCAACTGTCGAACCAGCGAAAATTCATAGTGCGCTGCTTCTTCGTAAGCTTTGCTATGCAGTTTTTCATAAAACACTTCCGGCTGAATGCTGTATTTCTCCAGTAAATGACGATACGCTTCATCATCGGTTAGATCCCTGCCTTCAAAATGCAATGCATACTGAAGATCAGCAGCAAATTCAATGGAACGGGCCGGGTAATATTCTTTAAAAATACACATCGCTATGGCCGGCTTCTCGGAATTCGGATACCAGTCGCTTTCCTCCGGGTTAAAGATATGCCACAGGTAATCGGGTCCAAACTGAATACCCGTATGTTCTTCTACCGTTTTATATGCATTGGAGATAAAGCCGGCCGAAGCTTTTATAGGAACGGGCTTTTCGGGTAGTATCATTCCCCCGCTCAATACTTCCGTATCCATTTTATCTGCAAACGTTTCTGCCAGTTTCCTGATCACCGGGCTAAATCCATAACACCAGCCGCACCAGGCATCGTAACAATATATCAATGTGGGTTTATTCATGGCACAAAGTTCTGCTTTTACCTTTTGCATAATAACAATTACCGATTGAATTTTTTATTGAAGACCCTGGATACCAAAGATGCAATTTTGAAAAGCAAGCACCTGGCATTTCCATACAGGATACTATGGGAGGATGTGTTGCCGGTAGAAAGCCTGGTGTTTTTATGCATGATGTCACTTTGAGTTTGAGAAAGACGGTCTTCCCGGCCGTCTTTTCTTTCCTGGTACCGGAAAGTAAATAAACTGCCGGTGGTTTGCCGGCAATAGCCGTTTGTTGATTCAATGCCCCGCCTTTGCAGGTAATTGTAATCTTTATATCTTACTGACTTTACCTTAACCAGCAGCATGTTCGTCAGGCTAATCATATTTATTGCAATACTGTGCTCGCCTTTTTGTGTGCGGGCACAATTTATTTTTCAGAATTTCCGATCGCAGGATGGCCTGAGTGCAAAAGAGGTACGTTGCCTGTATAAAGACAACGATGGTTATTTGTGGATCGGTACCAGCAACGGACTAAACCGCTTCGATGGCGCTACCATCAAACAATTTAAAAACACCAAATTCCTCACGAGCCTGTATATAAATTCCATCTGCCCATTGGAAGGTACCGATACATTGATGATTGGCACCCGGCAGGGCATACGCCTGTTCAACAAAAAAACAGGGGTGTTTATCAGTCACAAAAGATTTACGCTACTGAATACAGAAGTTATTTCTGCTATCAAACCTGATGCTGATCAAAATCTATGGATCTCTACCGGTACCAGTGTATTTGTATATGCTAAAGGCAAACTTACCACCGCCGCTGATTTTATGCCCGCTGCCAAAGTGATGCGTCGCCAGGGATATACGATTGCAGCTTTTGTATGGGATAAGAAAAGAAAAGGATTTTGGGTGGGAAGTGATGTGCCCTATTTCATCGATTGCGCAAACAAACAGGTGTATAGTAAGGGAAACAACCCGTTGCACTACCCTTTACTCGACAGTGCCGGTGTATATTCCATTGCACTCGACAATCAGAATAATGTATGGTTCAGTTGTAACCTGCGGCCATCGCTCAACTTCTGGAATGCCGGCAGCAATACCATAGAAACCTACACCGACCTGGATGGGAACAAACTACTATCGGCAGCGCCTAACCGTATATTTATCGACCACCGCAACAGGGTGTGGATTTCTACCTGGCTATTTGCCGCTTTTTTAAAAGAACCCGGCAAGCCCATTAAAAAAATTCCATTCAGCCAGTCACAGATCTATTCCATTGGTTACGGATTTTTCAGAGATATTATAGAAGATACAGAAGGTAATGTGTGGCTTGGAACAATTAACGGTATAAGTAAAAGCCAGGCACAGGATCCGTTCCAGGCTATTTACCAGTTACCCAGTTTTAATTTCAACCTGGTTACCGGTTTTGCTCATACCAATTTTATTGCGATCGACAGCAACACCATCATGGCGTGCAAAGCGGATGGTGTTGTTCAATTCAACACTATAGAAAGAACATATAAGCGGTACAAGGTTTCTGATTCGGAATTTGAAAAAAACGCTTTCGGGATGGCTGCAAAATCAGGAAATACCTGGTGGCTCTCTGGTGAAGCGGGTTTATATTATCTTGAACCGGGAGCAGAAAATCTTAAAAAATTTGAAGGGATCCGGCACAACGAAGAAACAAATGCAGTAGATTTTGTTTTTGCCGATCCTAAAGGAAATATCTGGTTCCAGCCGGTGCATGATGTGTTATACAGGTACAACCCGGTAACCGGAAAAACCGACCGGTTTGATGGAACGGATCCTGCATACGGCTTATTTGAATTTAAAGCATCCACTGCGTTTACTGTTACCCGTAACAATACATTGCTGTTTGCGATGCGTAACAAAGGTTTCCTGAAGTTCGAAATCAATACAGAAAAATTCAGCGCTATCCCCGTAAATCCGAAAAACGATTTTGGGGTGATCGCCATGGAGGAAGACAAAGCTGGCAGCTTATGGACGGCGATGGCGGGCAGAGGAATAATAAAATTTGATCAATCGGGGAAGATGACCGACAGTGTAAATTCAAGCAATGGTTTGATCATCGACAATCTCTCCAGTCTTAAAATAGATGCAAGAGGTTATATATGGGCAGGCAGCAGGGAAGGCCTCGTGTTCATGGAACCCATAACAAAGAATATCACGAAAGTTGAAATAGATCTTGGACAAACATTGCAGGATTACTGGAATACCATTAATATATATAACGGTAAAGTGTATGCGGTAATGCTCGACCATATCGTGGAAATTGACCCGATGCTGTTTGAGGCAGTTCATGTGAAATCGGCGCCACATATCACCTCAATTAAAATATTCGACAATGACCTTACAGAAGAAATAAAAAACAACAGGATATCCCTTTCCCCCAATGAAGATTTTATTACGTTTCAGTTTGCTTCACTCAATCACCGGGAAATCCCATCGCTTCAATACAGTTATCAATTGGTAGGTGTAGATAAAAAATGGGTGAATTGCGGGCGGGCATTATCTGTTTCCTATAACAATCTTTTACCAGGAACCTACGAGTTTAATGTAAGAAGTACAGATGAACATGGTAAATGGATGGACACCGTAACCAGTCTTACAATCGTGGTACAGCCACATTGGTGGCAAACCTGGTGGTTCGTTACTCTTTGTTGCCTGGCCGGTATCGGATTCTTATTCCTGGTGTACCGCAATACGCAACGCATCCGGCAAAAAAGAAACATCGATAAAACAATTGAATATTTTGCCAATTCTGTTTACGGTGAAAATTCGGTGAATGAAATCTGCTGGGATATTGCCCGCAACTGTATCGCTCAATTACAGTTTGAAGACTGTGTGGTGTACCTGTTTGAAGAAGATAAAAATGTGATGGTGCAGAAATCAGCGTTTGGCCCTAAAAATCCAAAAGGACATGAAATCATTGACCCGATAGAAATTAAAAAAGGACACGGTATTGTGGGCAGTGTTTGGGCAAGTGGAAAGGCCGAGATCATTGAAGATACCACCAAAGACCCAAGATACATTGTAGATGATGAACGACGGTATTCAGAGATAGCCGTACCGATTTTCCATGATGGAAAAGTTATCGGTGTTATTGATTCGGAACATGCCAAAAAAGGATTTTTTACCGAAAGTCATTTAAAGGCATTAACAACAATTGCTTCCATCAGCGCAAATAAAATAGCAGAAGCAAGAGCAGAAGAACTGGCAAAACAGAATGAAATAAAATTGCTGGAGATCAATAAAATGCTTGCGGAAAGCCAGTTGATGGCATTGAGGGCACAAATGAATCCGCACTTCGTATTTAACTGTTTAAACAGCATACAGGAATGTATTGTTACACAGAAATACGGAGAGGCAAGCAAGTATTTAAACAAGTTCTCTAAGTTGTTCCGTTCGGTATTAAATAATTCAGGTAAAAAACTGGTTACGCTTGAAGAAGAAAGAGAAGTGCTGGAATTGTACCTCGAACTCGAACAAATGCGTTTTGAACAAAGCTTCACCTACGAACTAACGGTAGATGATGAACTGGAAATGGATGAAATATTGTTACCATCCATGCTGTTGCAACCCTATGTTGAAAATGCTTTGTGGCACGGACTGATGCATAAAGATGGCGAACGGAAAATGAAGATTGAATTCAAACGCATCAATGAAGATATTTTCAGGTGTGTGATAGACGATAATGGAATAGGAAGAAAAAAATCCTATGAATTGAAAGACCAGCAGAGCAAAGCAAAACGTCACGAATCGAAAGGATTAAAAATTTCCAAAGACAGGCTAACGCTTATCGAGCGCCAGGGTTACCATGCCAGCATACAGATCATTGATAAATATGACGACAGGGGCGAGATTGCGCTTGGCACAACGGTAGTAATTGAATTGTCTACCTTCTTAAAAAATATATAAAGCAGATTTTATGATAAAAGCATTGATTATTGATGATGAACAAAAAGCAAGAAACATTCTTGATCATTATGTAAAAAATTTCATACCGGAAATTACAGAGATAAAACAGGCAGATTCTGTAGATGCGGCACTGGCGTTATTGAAAGATTACGATCCGGGCATTGTTTTTTTAGATGTGGAAATGCCGCACAAGAATGGTTTTGATTTTTTAATTGCGGTGAAGGAACCTTCATTCGATGTGATTTTTACAACTGCTTATAATCAATATGCCATACAGGCGATTCGCTTCAGCGCATTGGATTATTTATTAAAACCGGTTGATCCGGATGAACTGAAAGCGGCCGTTTCCCGGCATGCTGAAAAAAAGGAATCTGCACAGGAGAAAAAACAACTGTTCGATAACCTCGTTCAGAATATATATAAAAAAGATATCAGGGATTTCCGGATTGCCGTTCCTTCCAACGAAGGCGTTTACTTTTTTACCATAGATGAAATTTTACGCCTGGAAGCAGACAGAAGTTATACGCATATCCATCTCGTGGGCAAACGTCCGTTCATCGCCAGTAAAACCTTAAAACATTTTGAAGAAATGCTGGATGAATTTCAATTCATCAGAACACATAAATCACATCTTGTAAATCCCCGGCACATTACCCGGGTGAGTAACGACAATGAATTTGTATTGCTTACAGATGGTTCAAAAGTGGAAGTATCCCGTAGAAAAAAAGATGATGTATTGCAACAATTAAAACTCCGGTAAACAAAAGGGTACTTTTGGCAGTTCTTTTTCCAGGTACATATTATTATCATTTCCCTTTGCAGAATACGCACTGCCGTTTACTAATCACTTGCAGGTGCCCCCGTATTTATTTTTTTTCTTTGAAAAATAATTCAGTGCATATAAAATGTGGTTATGACAATATCATTTTTAATTATCGAAGCCCTGGTTATTGCGGTACTTGCCTATTTGTTGATCAACAGGAAAAAGCCATTTGCAATTGCAGGAACAAGTACGGTTGCTGATGCCATCGTATTAAATATTCAACTTACAGGCGTTTGCATCCGTAATGAAATACAGGCGATTATACAATTACAGGTACTTCCGGAAAAAGGAAAAAGTTTTGTAACAGACGTAAAAGAGCTGTTAAGCGCTACGGAATACAGCAGCCTGCAGCCTGGTAAAAAAATACTGGTGAATTTCAACCAGCGCAAACAAAAAGAGCTGTGCATCATCAAAGAAAGCATATCACAGATTTTCAGATCCAATAAAACAAACGAACACCCGATGGTGAAATGATAACTACCGGTTATTAATTATAAAATGGTAGCGGATTATCGGCGTTGTTACTTTGTACTGTACACAACACAAACAATAAAATTAAGCAGGTTAATCGTTCAAGTTCTCTATAAGCAGTTTTTATTACGTTGGTTTTTAGGTTATGAAAAGGTTACCGTGGTTGGTAACCTTTTTCTTTATTAAATATGCGGAGCATGCCGGATGTATAACGGAAACTGCCGGTTGCTTTGTTAAGTTGGAATACTGCATCTCCCGATCGTTTATTTGTAATACCAAACAATTAAAACAGTAAACATGAAACAGTACACTACCGATATGATGAAAATGCTGGCGTTGTTAATTACAACCCCGTTGCTGGTGATGGCATATACCGGTTTAGAAAAAAATGTAAAAGATCAACCTGCCATACAAACTAAAACAGTGATGCCAAACATCACACCTGTTGCTATCGAATTACTGAAGAAGGAAACAGTTGCTCCTGCCGATATCACTGTTCCGCAATCAGAGGATGATGGTTTTATTCTTGTAAAATCAATAGGGCCTACCGGCAATCCTGCGTCAGGAAAAACTGAATATCTGCAATCCATTCCCTCAGGAAGAAAATCTGCACTCGTTATTTTATAATTACTGCAGCCGATAGCTTTTACATAAAAAGGTTCGCAATGCTTAAGGTAAATTTACCCGGCATTACGAACCTTTTTACTTTTATGAAATTACTTTATCGTTGACTCACTTGTATTTGCGGAACGAGTGAATTTTATCTCCATGTTCTTAAACTCTTTTCCGTCAGGCCCCTGAGCATACATTTCCATTAACTGTGTATTTTCGTTCACGATCGTAAACACTTCACGTACAGCAACCGATTTGCCGGCCATAGGGTCTGTACATGTACCCGTAAACGTTATTGATTTGCTGGCTTCATCCCATTTTCCTTCCATGTACATGATGCCGCTTCCCATATTATCAATCCAGGTGGAAACAAATACTTTTCTTATATTATCATAGCCAACGGTGCTGATGCCCTGGAAAGGCATTCCCATCATATTCCCTCTAGTTACAGATTGCTGGTAAAGGCCATTCATGATCATTGTATTTTCACAGTGGGCTTTACTTTTTTCCGGAGGTGCACCCGGGGTCATCCACGAAGTAACTTCTTCACTCCAGGTTCCGTTAAAACCTGCAAGCATCTTGTGTTCTTCAGCCGGAGTCATATAATTTTGCCAGGCTTTCATTCCATCTACTTTAGTTTCCTGTGCAGTGCAGTACAATCCGGACAGGAGGATTACCGCAGATACTATTGCTTTTTTCATATATATAATTTTACGGAAAAGTATGAATTCTGATTAACCTAAAAAACAATTGGAGGGTGATTTTTAATGTGCCTCCAGCCAGTTCAATCCCGAACCAATTTCAGCATCGGTGGGCACTTCATTAGGCAATGCCAATGCATGTTGCATACAGTCCAGGATTACCGGTTTCACAGCATCCAGTTCAGATGCGAGTACATCAAATACCAATTCATCATGTACCTGTAACAACATGCGTGATTGAAATTTTCGTTTATTGAATTCTTCATGAATCCGGATCATAGCCAGTTTGATCATGTCTGCTGCCGTTCCCTGTATGGGCGAATTGATCGCATTTCTTTCTGCAAA
The DNA here is from genome assembly GCA_018268085.1 of Bacteroidota bacterium. Lineage (GTDB taxonomy): Bacteria > Bacteroidota > Bacteroidia > Chitinophagales > Chitinophagaceae > Ferruginibacter. The sequence goes on along the minus strand of JAFDXE010000010.1, from coordinate 66,193 downwards.
ACCTCTTACCGTAAAATTGGCTGAATTAATATCCTTCAACCAGCGTTTACGTCCCATCAGCGTTTCAACATAACCATTTTCTTTTGCAAAGTTGATTGTTGTATCCATGTATTGCTGAATATTCGGGAATTGCTTTTTATAATTGTCGATGATCTCTTTTGCTTCAGACCTGGAGACGCCCAGGTTTTCTGCAAGACCGAATGCGCCCTGTCCGTAAATAATACCAAAGTTTACGCTCTTTGCTTTGTAGCGCATTTCTTTTGTAACAGCAGCTTCATCCACTGCAAATACTTTTGCTGCCGTAGCGGTATGAATGTCTTTGCCTGTTTTAAATGCATGACACATGTTTTCATCGCCACTGATAGCTGCTACAATTCTCAATTCAATCTGGGAATAATCTGCAGACACCAAAACATGATGCTCATCCCTGGGAATAAAAGCTTTCCTGATTTCTCTTCCCCTGTCTGTTCTTATGGGAATGTTTTGCAGGTTTGGATTATTGCTGCTAAGCCTTCCCGTTACTGCCACAGCCTGTGCATAGGTGGTATGTACCCTGCCGGTCTTTGGATTAATCAAACCGGGTAATGCATCCACATAGGTATTTTTAAGTTTGGTGTATTCCCGGAAACTTAAAATATCATCAACAATTTTATTCTGCGAAGCAAGTTTGGTTAACACATCTTCGCCCGTTGCATACTGGCCTGTTTTTGTTTTCTTCGCTTTGGGATCAAGTTTCAGTTTTTCAAACAACACTTCACCAAGCTGTTTAGGTGAGGCAAGGTTGAAACGCACACCAGCCTGTTCATACACAGATTCTTCTGCTCTCTTTGCTTCTTTTTGCAACTCACCTGAATATTCTTTCAGGAAATTTTCATCTATGCGTATTCCTTCAAACTCCATGGCAGTAAGCACTTTTACCAATGGATTTTCTACCACAGTAAAAACCTTTTCTACTGATTTTGATTTCAGCAGCGGCGTAAAACAATGTTTAAGTTGTAAAGTAATATCCGCATCTTCGGCTGCATATTCCTTCGCTTTTTCAATTTCAACGTCACGCATATTGCCCTGCGTTTTTCCTTTCTTGCCAATGAGTTCCTCAATATGTATCGGTTCATAACCCAGGAATTGCGCACTCAGTGTATCCATGTCCCGCTTCCCATCCGGATCAATTACATAATGTGCCAGCATGGTATCGAAGATGGTGCCTTTCAATTCTATTCCATACCACTTTAACACGAGCATATCGTATTTTAAATTCTGCCCGATCCATACTTTGCTGCTATCATCAAACAATACCCTGAACTTTTCAAGAATTTTTACTGTAACCGTTCTGTCGGCCGGGCATGGAACATAATAAGCTTCTGCTTTTTTTATGGAGAAGCTCAAACCAACCAGTTCGGCAAGATTAGCATCGATATTGGTTGTTTCTGTATCAAAACAAATTTCGGTTGCTGCTGTAAGTGTTTGTATCAATGCATCCATGCCTGCATCGTTGTCGGCCAGGATATAATTATGTGTGGTATTGTGAATGTTTTGTGCAGGCGCTCCGAAACTATTGTCTGTTGTTTCAGGTTTCGTTTCCATAACCGGCGCTGCTGTTTCCACTACATTTCCGAACAGATCCATTTGCGCAGGTTTTTCCGATGATACCTGTTGCACACCTGCAAGCGAAATTTCTTCTCCCAATATGCGCTTCGCCATTGTTCTGAATTCGAGCTCTGTAAAAACTTCCGTCAGCGCATTGCGGTTCCATTCCTTCATGCAAAAATTTTCTTCATGAAATTCTACCGGCACATTGGTAAGGATCGTTGCCAGCTTTTTACTCATGATCGCATTCTCTTTTCCATTTCTTATTTTTTCGCCCAGGGCCCCTTTAATATTATCTGCATTGGCAAGAATATTTTCAATCGTTCCATATTCTTTAAGCAGTTTGGAAGCTGTTTTTTCTCCCACACCTGCGATGCCCGGAATATTATCAACCGCATCGCCCATCAATCCAAGGATATCAATTACCTGGTCTACATTGGCAATATCCCATTTGGCACAAACTTCTGCCGGTCCTAAAATTTCCACGGTGCCGCCCTGGTAACCGGGTTTATAAATTTTTATGTTTTCAGAAACGAGTTGTCCGTAATCCTTATCCGGTGTAACCATGAATACTTCGTATCCTGCTTTTTCTGCCTGTTTTGCCAATGCACCAATGATGTCGTCGGCTTCGTATCCGTCGAGTTCCACAACAGGGATATTAAAACCTTCTATGATTTTTTTTATATCCGGGATCGAGGAGATGATATCTTCAGGTGCTTCCTGGCGATTGGCTTTGTAATCGGCAAAATCGGTATGCCGTTCTGTAGGTGCGTGTGTATCGAAACAAACGGCGATATGGGTTGGCTTCTGGTTGTTGATAAGATCGATCAGCGTGTTGGTGAAACCGAATTGTGCATTGGTATTACGGCCTTTGCTTGTTACACGTGGACTACGAATGAGTGCATAATACGCACGAAAAATCAATGCCATCGCATCCAAAAGAAAAAGTTTTTTTTGCATGGGATAAAATTAAGGCAAGGGCGTGAAAGCTGAACACCTGGCTGCAGCAGTAACCATGGATTGCATTAATGTGAAGATTTTTAAAAATCTCAGCCATAAAAAAAGGCGCCTGAAGCGCCCTCGTATTAAAATTTTTGTTCCAGGTAAACAGGTAACATTGCCCGCCAGGTTGGCCAGTCGTGTTTCCATTCTGTTCCCCAGATATCAAGATGATGATTGATTCCTTTATTAGACAGTATTCCTGAAAACCTCCGGGATGCCTCCGGATCTTCATAATCACCACTTCCTGTTGCAATATGAATATGATTGCTGCGCCGAATATTATCCAGATACCATTCATCCGTAAGATTTGGAATATAATGAGCAGGAGAATTAAAATAAACCTGGTCGTCATAAAAACCTTTGGTGTATTCAGTAAGATCGTACACGCCGCTCATGGCAATTACACCATTGATCAGGTCGGGACGTTTTAAAAATAAATTCATACTGTGCAAAGCGCCGAATGAAGCGCCGCAGGTGATAATGGGTGTTTCTGCAGAAGTGTTTGTTTTAATAAACGGTACTACTTCATTGAAAACATAATTATTGAACTGGTTATGACGAATGGCTTTATGCTCGCCGGCCATTTCATTGTTCAGCCAGCTTTCGTTGTTGATGCTGTTTATAGAAAAGATCCTCACTTTACCACTATTGATAAAAGGCGCCAGTGTATCCATCAATTGGAAGCGTTCATACTCGAGATAATCGGCAGCCGCTGTTGGAACGAGGAGCAATGCAAAACCATAATCGCCATAACCAACGATCGGCATTTCTTTCTGGAGTGCCGGGCTATACCAGCTAAAGAGTTCTCTTTTCATATAAGTAGTATCGTTTAAGGTTTGTAAATATATAGACAATAATCTTTATCATTTAAGGAAAACGAAGAAATCATTTAGGAAGATGAGATGCAAAAAATAGTGCAGAAACCTTATTTTTACGCCTTAAAGTAAAAATCTTATGTTTCGTTCTCTAAAAGCTATTTTATTTTCCCTGCTGCTGATTGCTTTTGTTTCTTCATGCGACAAAGAAATAAGTGTAGAAAACGGGGTAGATAATACCACCGGAACACAATCCGGTACCGCTGAATATACACTCGACGGGCAACCATTACCCTGCACGTCTCCGCTCATCAGCGGAAATTATATTGTAGGCACCGAACTGGATATTACCAACAATGTTGTTGTGAATGTAAATGTTACTACGATTGGTACATATACAATTGCTACCGGTCTCATCAATGGCATCAGGTTCCAGGCATCAGGCGTATTTACAAGTACCGGTCCGCAAACCATTACATTATTTGGAACAGGCACACCACTCGCTGCTATTTCCGGAACTTATACACCGGGAACGCATGGTTGCATTTTTACCATCACACCCACTACTTCAGTGATCGTTCCGGTTGGTCCCATTTATTACTCTGCCGTTATTGACGGTACATCATATTCAGAAACTGCCGACGTTAACACGTATGCAAACGAATTTGGCTTAACGGGCGGCAGCGATGTTATCCTCAGCAGCGGTATTGTCGTATCCGCTTCTCCGCCACCAGCCAACTCAACCGAGTTTTATATCCGTAAAGGTATCCTGCACAGCTACGGCAGCAGTATGAGCAATGTAACGTTCAAAGCATTTTTCTCAACCGGTACTTATGGATATGGCGCCAGTCCGAATGACGGAATAGAAATCCAGTGGATTGATGAAGCAGGTAACAACTGGTCTACAAATAACGGTACAGCCATTCAAACCGGCAGTAACTTTAATATTACCAGTGTGGAAGATGAACCCGGACAAGCACAGTATTCAGTACGGGTAAAAGCAACATTCAATTGCAGGTTGTACGACGGAGCCGGCAATGAAAAAATATTAACGAATGGTCAGTTTACGGGCGTGTTCGCCAAGCTCTAAACTGCTTTATACATAAAGAAATTAAGCCTCACTTTTAGTGAGGTTTTTTTATTGGTGAGGTCTGAAAAAAAATTACTGAATTTCATTGTAATGAAATAATGGTAACACTACCCCTACTTACAACCATTTTAAACTTTGCCTGGTCATCAATATTACAAGGCAATTGCCACGCTCACTTGCTTTGCAGATATTCTTTTGCCTGTCGGATTCCACTGAACCTGTGACCATTGATTAGATTTATGAAATAGACTTTTTTTGTGATCCCGTCTTTGTGTATTTCCAATAACAGCTTATCTCCAACTTTTGATATGTAAAAAATTGATTTTGCAATTTCCTCATAAAACTGCTTCGTATTATACATCAGGTTAATTCTGTATTCCAGATGATCTAACCTGTATTTTATTGTATGCTTAGTATTAATTTTTTTAATTGTCAGCGATTTAGATTCACCGCTTTTATACGTCATGACATAGGGATCATCAACGGTTCCTTCAAAGCCTTCAATGGGAATTGAATATACAGAGGAATTATTTTCACCCGAAAGGACTGCATGTACATATTTTTCAGGAAGCCATGCTGTTGAATCAAACTGACAATAACCTGCAAAGGGAAAGACAATAAATATAATTGATGACAGCAACTTCATACGCTGATTTTTATACACCTAATGCATGAGTTATACAACCTGTTTACTTCAGAAAGCAAAGGTTATCATTATTTGATAATTGTAGATTCTGCTGCCGCCTGATGCTTAGTTCTTCATCCCTTCCAACTCCTTTTGTAATGTAAACATCTCATCCCGTAATCGGGCGGCTTCCATAAAATCGAGATCACGGGCAGCTTTTTCCATTTCCTTTTTTGTTTTGGCAATGGCTTTCTCCATTTGAGGAATGGTCTTATATACTTCCTGCTCTTCTGCTGCTACCTGCACGATGTCTTCATCGGGCGCAACAGAATACGGATTGGATGGATCATATCCTTTTACATCCAGTACCGATCCCTGGGCGAATACCTGTTCTTTTGTTTTGATGATGGTAGTGGGTACAATGCCATGTGCAGTATTATATGCAATTTGTTTTTCCCGGCGGCGGTTTGTTTCATCAATGGTCTTTTGCATGCTCTCCGTCATTTTATCTGCATAAAAAATTACCAGCCCGTCAACATTACGGGCAGCCCTACCCGCAGTTTGTGTTAAGCTTCTTTCATTGCGGAGAAATCCTTCTTTATCTGCATCCATGATAGCCACCAGTGAAACCTCCGGCAAATCCAGGCCTTCTCTCAACAGGTTTACCCCCACCAGTACATCAATCTTTCCCAGTCGGAGATCACGCAATATTTCTACTCTTTCAAGTGTATCCACTTCGCTGTGAATGTACCGCGACTTAATATTGATCCTGCCCAGGTATTTATTCATTTCCTCGGCCATGCGTTTGGTTAAAGTGGTTACCAGTACACGGTCGCCTTTTGTGATGCGTTTGTCAATTTCATCCAGCAGGTCATCAATCTGGTTTAAGGTAGGTCGAATTTCAATCGGCGGATCCAGTAATCCTGTAGGGCGTACCACCTGTTCTACTACCACGCCGCCGCATTTTTCCAACTCATACTCACCCGGAGTGGCAGAAACATAAACCGTTTGATGTGTAAGGTTCTCAAATTCATGAAAGTTTTGCGGGCGGTTATCCATTGCCGATGGTAAACGGAAACCATAATCAACCAATACAAGTTTACGGCTTCTGTCGCCGCCATACATGCCACTGATTTGTGGAATGGTCTGGTGACTTTCATCGATGATGGTCAGAAAATCTTTTGGGAAATAATCGAGTAAGCAAAAAGGTCTGTCGCCCGGTCGTCTCCTGTCAAAGAACCGGGAATAGTTTTCAATGCCGTTGCAATAGCCGAGTTCACGTATCATTTCAAGGTCGTAATTCACTCTTTCCCCGATACGCTGCGCTTCAATGTATTTGCCACTGTTTTTAAAATAGGCTACCTGTGCGGCACATTCGTCCTGTATTTCACTGATCACCTGGGCCAGCATGTCTTTAGGTGCTAAATAAAGATTAGCGGGAAAGATAGCAGCATGTTCAACGGTTGATATTCTTTTACCGGTAGTGAGTTCAAGTGTTTCAATACTTTCAATCTGGTCGCCGAAAAAGCTAACGCGGTAACCAAAATCCACATAAGGAAGATTGATATCAATGGTATCTCCTTTTACCCTGAATGAGCCTCTTGTAAAATCTCCCTGGCTACGGTGATACAATGAATTTACCAGTGAATGCAAAAATCCCTGCCTGGAGATCACCTGGTCTTTATTGATGCGGATAATTCCATTTTCGTATTCGGTGGGATTACCCATACCGTAAATACAACTTACACTTGCAACCACGATAATATCTCTCCTGCCGCTCAGCAATTGTGCTGTTGCCTGCAATCTTAATTTATCCAGTTCTTCATTGATGCTGAGATCTTTTTCGATATAGGTATTACTAACGGGCATGTATGCCTCGGGTTGATAATAATCGTAGTAAGAAACAAAATAACCTACGGCATTGTCAGGAAAAAACTGCTTGAACTCGCCGTACAACTGTGCCACCAGTGTTTTGTTATGAGTAAGTACCAGCGTGGGCCTTTGTACATTCTGTATCACATTGGCCATTGTAAATGTTTTACCGCTGCCGGTAACACCCAGTAATGTCTGGTATTGTTCACCGTTATTAATCCCTTCTGTTAATTGCCGGATGGCTTCGGGCTGATCCCCTGCCGGTGCATATGTTGAGTTGAGTGTAAATCCCATATTGTTGAAATGGATATTAAAGTTACAGCATTTCTATTCCGTATAAACAGCAATAACCGTACATAAAAAAAGCCCGGTTGGTTCCGGGCTCCACTGTAAAAAAGTAACCAGTTATTTTGATGCCAGTTCAATCATTGTATCCAGTTCATCTACCAGTTCATCATCGCCACCATTAAATCCCACTGCTTTAAATCGGATCTTTCCCTGTTTATCAATAATGAATTTTGTAGGAATGCCGCTTACCATAAAATCTTCCACCATTTTATTTTCATCATCCATCAACACATGAAAAGGATATTTCTTTTTTTCCATGAATGATTTTGCATTCTTAAGTTTGTCTTCAGCCGTTTCCCAGGTATCTACAAAAAGAAATTTCACGTTTGGATTGCTTTCATATTTAGCAAGCGCTTTGTTCATGCCCGGCATGGAACGAATGCAGGGACCGCACCAGGTGGCCCAAAAATCTACAATAACAATTTTGCCTTTCAGATCATCAAGGCTTACTGTTTTACCTTCAAAATCTTTAAGTGAAAATTTCGGCGCTTCTTCATTAAGTATTCCGGCAGCGATTTCCGCCTTCCTGTTGGCTTTGGCAGTTTCACGAAGCTTTGCCATGTATGCATCAAAACCAGCTTCTCCTTTGTGTTCAGCAATGTAGAGGTTCTTTAATACTTCTGTTGATTTTGTACTGGCGGCATTATTCTTCACAAACCCTTCTATTAATGTTGTTGCATCTGCTGCCGGTAACACTTTTTCTGCAAGCAGTGCATACCGTTCATTTAAATCCGCATCTTTTTGTTCATTGATTCCAGAGGCATCTTTAGCATACGGAAAGGCGGTTGCATAATCGCCCAGTTTGTACAATACAAATGCATAAGTGTCGCCATACATGGCATAGTTGGCCCGGCGTTGTTCATTCCATTGTTTTGTTGTGAGGGTTGCCGGTTGTTTGCCGGTGGGATGCTCCATTTCCGATTTTGCATACAGGGTTGCTGCTTCCGCCATCTTCTTTGCTTCCTGTATGTTCTCATCGCTCTCTGCCATGTTCCAGGCTAAATTGTTGTTGTTGGAAGCGGCGGCTGCTTTTTCAAGCTTGTTATTCCATTCATGATAGGCACTATAATTTTTTTCCTTCGCATAAGCATTGGCAATTTGCGATTTCATAAAATTGTGCATGTTCATGTCTTTCTCATTCTGCGGGTAAGCGGCAGCGAAAGTATTGTACAGTTCCGCTTTTTTTGCAGCCGATTTCTCCGCATTGAAGGCTGTTAACTGGTCTGTTTTCTTCCACTCGCCATTTGGAAAAGCTGTTTTCATTACTGCCGACAAACTATCTGCCTTTGCTGATTTTTTATTGCGTTTGGCTATTTGGATCAACACGCCATATCCGGCTTCAGAGAGCGGGGCAGATTTTTCAAATGCCGCCATTTCATCATCAATCAGCGTAGCAGCATTTTTAGCTTTCGATTTTTCCAGGCTGCTGATGTATTTATTAAAATAAACAGGATCCTTTTTTAGTTCGGGAAATTGTTTTGCGCCTTCTTCCAGTAACCGTTGAGCTTCTGCTGCATTGGAATTCAATCCCAATATTTGCTGTCCGTAAAATGCCTGGAAATCTGCAGCACTGGAATAATAACCTTTTACCGGCATATTATTTTCGCCATATACAGGCGTTACATAACCCTTCCCCTTGTTATTATCTTTCGTATCACCGGAACTAATCATGAATGCAATCATCCTGCAATCGGCACCGGGTTGCACCGATCCGCTGTAGGTATTTCCTTTTTTTGAAATAACGGGTTCTGCTACTTTGTACCCGTCTTCATTAAAAAGGTACACCACAATATCGATATCTGCTTTGCCCTCAAGCGTTGTATTGGTTTTATCGTATGCAAACGATAAGCTGCTGTTCGGTTTCGGTGCAGCGGGCGTAAGCTGAAGCGATGTAAAAGCCACCTGGGCATTCAACCCGATACTGCATACAACAGCAGTTAATAGAAATACCAGTTTTTTCATAATTACATTTTTGATCAAAAAAACATCTAAAGTACTCCTATTTACAGGATTATTTGCTGCGGTTTTTTACCGTTTATCAAAATAACAACCGTTGAATTTACCCTCACGAATTAATTTAAAAATAGCCTTGCCATGCGGCATAAAATGACTACCTTTGCGCCTTCAAAAAATAACGGCTTTACGTTCACTGGAATTTGATGGCGCAATTGCAATTAAATTACTGTTAACCACAGCCTAAAGCTTAATTAAAAATGAACATTCGTAACATCGCCATCATTGCACACGTTGACCACGGTAAGACTACATTGGTTGATAAAATTTTACACGCAACCAAAGTGTTCAGGGAAAACCAGGAAACCGGTGAACTGATCATGGACAGCAATGACCTGGAAAGAGAGCGTGGTATCACTATTTTCAGTAAGAACGTTTCTGTTACCTACAAAGATGTAAAGATCAATGTTATTGATACCCCTGGTCACTCTGATTTCGGAGGTGAGGTAGAAAGGGTATTGAAAATGGCTGATGGGGTATTGTTACTCGTAGATGCTTTTGAAGGACCAATGCCGCAAACAAGATTCGTGTTGCAGAAAGCGCTGGCACTGGGATTACATCCGATCGTGGTGATCAATAAGGTAGATAAACCCAATTGCCGTCCTGATGAAGTCCATGATGCCGTATTTGAACTGTTCTTTAACCTCGATGCTACAGAAGAACAATTGAACTTTCCTACCATTTACGGAAGCAGCAAAAATGGCTGGATGAATACGTCATTAACCGAAACCAATAATATTCTTCCGCTATTGGATGCCATACTGGAGCACGTGCCGGCACCAAAAGTAAATGAAGGCCCGTTGCAGATGCAGATCACTTCCCTTGATTATTCATCATTCCTTGGAAGGATTGCAGTAGGAAAAGTTACCCGTGGCAGCATTAAAGAAGCGCAACAGATTGCATTGGTTCAGGCAGATGGCAGTATCAAAAAAATGAAGATCAAAGAACTGTACGTGTTTGAAGGAATGGGTAAGAAAAAAGTAGCGGAAGTATTTGCCGGTGATATCTGTGCAGTGGTAGGATTAGAGAATTTCAATATCGGCGATACCATTGCAGATGCTGAAAATCCCGAAGGATTGCCGGTGATCAGCGTGGATGAACCAACCATGAGCATGTTGTTCAGCATTAATAACTCACCATTCTTTGGTAAAGAAGGAAAATTTGTAACCAGTCGCCACTTGCGTGACAGGCTTATGAAGGAAACTGAAAAAAACCTGGCACTTCGTGTAGAGGATACCGATAGTGCCGATAGTATGCTGGTATATGGCCGTGGTATTCTTCACTTAGGTGTATTGATAGAAACCATGCGTCGGGAAGGATTTGAGTTAACCGTTGGTCAGCCACAGGTAATTGTAAAAATTATTGATGGCGTAAAATCCGAGCCGTATGAAATACTGGTGGTAGATGTACCGGCAGAATTCAGCGGAAAAGTAATTGACCTTGTAACACAGCGCAAAGGTGAAATGCTGGTAATGGAAAGCAAGGGTGAAATGCAGCATCTTGAATTTGAAATACCTTCAAGGGGATTGATCGGATTAAGAAGCAATATGCTCACCAATACTGCCGGTGAAGCGGTTATGGCTCACCGTTTCAGTGAATACAAACCGTGGAAAGGTTCTATACCCGGAAGGAACAATGGTGTATTGTTATCTAAATCAACAGAAAGAACAACCGCTTATTCAATTGATAAATTACAGGACAGGGGACGTTTCTTCGTAGATCCGGGAGAAGAAGTTTATGCAGGGCAGATTATTGCAGAACACATTAAACCAGGAGACCTGGTGGTAAATGCAACAGAGCCAAAGAAATTAACCAACCACCGTGCAAGCGGTTCAGATGACGCATCTAAAGCTGCACCAAAGATCGTGATGAGTCTTGAAGAATGCATGGAATATATACAGGCAGATGAATGCATTGAAGTAACACCAAAAAGTGTGCGTTTGCGTAAGAATATTTTAAATGAGGAAGACAGGAAGCGTGCACAGAAATCACTGGCAGCCCAGGAAGCTTAAGCACATCTTACAAATTATTTTAATCCCGGCTTGTCCGGGATTTTTTATTTGCGGGAATGTAAAAAAGATCGGACACGAGCGTTAACTTTGCAATATGAAAAAATTCTTTTTCATATTTGTTATCCTCTTCATTTGCTCCTCCCTTTTTTTGGATGTGCAGGCGCAATGTGCCATGTGTACCAAAACAGCGCAACAACTGGGAGAGAAACCTGCGCTCGGATTAAACAAAGCCATTCTTTACCTGATGGGCGCTCCCTTTGCGATTGTAGGATTTATCGGCTTCAGGTGGTGGAAACAGAATAAAAAGTTTGAAGAAGGAGAAGAACAGAAAGCCTGAAGAATTCAGGCAAACAAAAATCAGTGGATCAGTGGGTGCTGCCTTGCGATTGTAGGATTTATCGGCTTCAGGTGGCGGATACAGAATAAAAAGTCTGAAGAAGGAGAAGAACAGAAAGCCTGAAGAATTCAGGCAAACAAAAATCAGTGAATCAGTGGCCACAACTTAATTCGCTAGAATTTTTTAATAAACCGGTACAGGTTAAACGCCGGTTGTTGTGCAGCAATTTCATTTTTTAAGGCAATCTTACTTACATCTTTCATCCGTTTGTCACGTATCAACTGGTAGGCTTTTTCTGTAAGCAGCCATTGTTTTCTTTCAGTATCTTTTTGCCTGGATAAGATCTCTTCAATGGCATGCAGTAGTGCTGCTACACCTTCCTTTTTGCTCGCTGTTGTTTGTAAAATAGGAATGGCTTCGGTATGATTACTGAATGCAGGGGCCAGCATCATTCGCAGATTTTTGGCAAATGCATCTGCACCGGGCCGGTCTGCTTTATTTACAACGAATACATCAGCGATCTCCATCAAACCGGCTTTCATTGTTTGAATTTCATCGCCCGCTTCCGGAACAATGGTTACGATGGTTACATCTGCCAGTCCGGCTATTTCAATTTCACTCTGCCCCACGCCTACGGTTTCAACAATGATATAATCGAATGCCGCAGCTTTTAAAATATCCGTGATCTCAATGATTTTAGGATTCAGTCCGCCAAGCGATCCCCTTGTTGCCAGTGAACGGATAAACACCTGTTCGTTATTGTACCATTCGTTCATCCGTATGCGGTCACCGAGTACTGCGCCGAAGTTAAAGGGGGAAGAAGGATCCACACACAATACAGCAACCCGTTTACCCTGCTGCACCAGCAAGCCAATGAGTGCATCTGTAAGTGTACTTTTTCCGGCACCGGGCGGGCCTGTTATGCCGATAACAGGTGTATGATGATGAGGGAGTGATTCCAGCAGGTCTTCATAACCGGTAGTTTCATTTTCAACAAGCGAAATACAGCGAGCCAGCGATTTTATATCGCCATTGAGCATACCTGTTCGGATTTGTTCCCACATAATTATTACGAAGATAACAGCGAATTGCTATTGAGAAACTATAAATACTGGTCGACACCTTTCAGTGTGCGGACAATTTTTTTATCCATTGCCTGTTGCATCATCCGGAAATTAACCTGTTCCATTTCACGGGATGCTTCCTTATGATAAAGGTGATACGTGATGCCACCGAATTTCAGAAACTGCTTTTTTATGCCGGTATTGATCAGGCGAATGGCGATCTCACTGTCTTCCTTTCCCCAGCCGGTAAAATTCTCATTGTAGCCGTTAATTTTCAGCAGGTCTTTTTTCCAAAAAGCCATATTGCAGCCTTTCACATAGTAAGTATATTTTCCGCTTGTTTTATACCGCTTAGAAAGTAAATTATGCAGTATCGGAATGCGAAGGCCGTTAAAAAAATTACGGTTGTTCTTTGAATATTTTTTTACATCCGTACTTTTATTTTCAATCAGGTTTTCCGTGGTATCAGGCGATAACAATACACGGCTGCCTGTTGTAAAAAATCCTTGTTTGGCAAGATTCAGGTGATCTCTTATGAAATCTTTATGAAGGATCAGGTCTCCGTCTATCTGGATAATATAATCTCCGGTTGCCTTTGCTATTCCCTTATTGCGAATTTGCCCGAGTTTGAATCCTTCATCTTTTTGCCATACATGTACAACAGGAATGGTTTTTTTTGCCTGGTATTTTTTTACCACATCTTCTGTTGTTTTGGTAGAACCATCATCACATATAACAATTTCACCCGGTGGCAAATCCTGGTCAAAAACACTTTTTAAACACAGATCCAGTGCCTCCGGCCAGTTATAAGTTGATATAAGAAGAGAAGTAGAAGTCATGTATGGCAGTAAAGATAATAAATTCGAAAAATTGTAAAAGAAATTATGTTCTTTCTGTCTTTTTGGTGACAGAAGAATGTTTTTCTACATATTCTATCTCCGGGTTAAACGTGAGCGCCTGCCAGGTTCCCTTCCATACTGCTTTAATAAATGCAAATTTGTTGTCCTTCCTTTTCTTCATGATCTTAAAAGGAAAAATGAAAAACTTCTTGAATACATTCCTGAGGAAGCTTGCATAACTTTTCTGATGACGTCTTATATAAAATTCATTTCTTATCCCATACACATGTTTCCAGATATTGGAAGTATTGTCGGAATAAATATCACTGGAATAGTTATGCGCAGTTTTATGAACCACAATGCTGTTTTCCACGAGGGCTCCCAGGTATCCATTTTTAAGCACACGCATGCTGTATTCGATATCATCGTTCCAGATAAAAAATTCTTTAATAGGTAACCCGGCTTTTTCAACCACATCCCTGCGTATAAAAAAAGATACAAAAGAATTGTATGCCACCGGAACGATATTATTTGCTTTGTAAAATGCCAGGTCTTTACTCGCCGAAAAATGTTGCAGGGGCAATTGTATATTTAATTTGTGTGGTGTACCGTCTGTCCACACCACTTTGCTTCCAAAAAAGCCGAAATCATCTTTTGTTTCCCGGGTAATACTTACTGCGTCCTGTAATTTCTGCAGTGCATCTGGAGCAGGTATGCTATCATAGTCCATGATCCACATCCAGTCGCAACCTGTTGCATAAGCTTTTTTCATGCCTTCATAAAATCCCCGGGAGCCTCCCCTGTTGGGCATTGTGCTGGTTTGCACGGCGGGTTGTGCTTCCAGCCATTCTTTTGTTCCATCGGTTGAACCATTGTTGATAACGATGATCTCCTGCACCGGTGAAGTTTGTGCATGAAGAGCGGCAATGCATTCTTTAAGCAAGGGTAGCCTGTTGTGTGTGACTACAATAACGGTTACAAGCATGTGCAGCTAAATTATAAAGAAAGATCGGGAAAAAGGCGCCCGGTTTTTGCCAGTGCAGAGCCGATCACCTGGTGCATATCATAGTATCGGTATTCTGCCATTCGTCCGCCAAAAATTACATTCGTTTCATTATTGGCCAGCGTTTCATATTCTTTAAACCGGCGCATATTCATTTCATCATTGATGGGATAGTATGATTCCATCCCCGGCTTCCAGGTTTTTGGATACTCATAAGTGATAACGGTATGGGCCTGCGTACCAAATTCAAAATGTTTGTGTTCTATGATGCGGGTATAAGGAACAGTAGCATCATTGTAATTCACCACAGCATTGCCCTGGAAATTTTCCTGCGGCAGTACTTCATGTTTAAATTCAAGGCTCCGGTATTCAAGCGCACCAAAACAGTTGTTATAAAACGCATCTATCGGTCCGGTGTACACGATCTTTTCTGCAATGGAAAAATAATAATCCCTGTCTGTAAAAAAATCCTGTTCCAGTTTCACTTCAATTCCTTCCAGTAATCCGTCAACAAGAAGATTGTAACCACCGATGGGAATTCCCTGGTATTTGTCTGTGAAATAATTATTGTCGAACGTAAACCTCAGGGGCAGTCGTTTAATAATGAATGCAGGCAATTCACTCGCCTTTTTGCCCCATTGTTTTTCCGTGTATTCTTTAATGAGTGTATTGTACACATCGTCGCCAACAAGCTTCAAAGCCTGTTCTTCCAGGTTGGCAGGTTGTGCATACTGATGCGCAGCGGTTTGCGCTTCAATTTTCTTTTTTGCCTGTTCGGGAGTTGTTACATTCCATAACTGGTAGAAGGTATTCATATTAAAGGGAAGATTGTACAGCTTTCCTTTGCTGATGGAAACAGGGCTATTGGTAAAACGGTTGAACGGAACAAAGCTGTTTACAAAATCCCATATATGCTGGTCGTTGGTATGAAAGATATGTGCTCCGTAAGTATGCACATTGATGCCATCGATATCTGTACAATACACATTTCCGCCTTTGTGTTTTCTTTTATCTATGACGAGGCATTTTTTTCCTGCCTTTGTAGCCATGTGGGCAAAGGTTGCACCATATAAACCTGATCCTACTATTAGAAAATCGTAATCTTTGCCGGTTGCTTTCATGTTTGCAAATGTATTTTAAATAATCGGCTTCAGTAATTGCATCCAGCGTGCCACAATAACAGCGTCGTCAAAATTTTCAAGTCGTTTAAAGGCAGCGTCGCCCATTTTTTTGCGAAGCAATTCGTCGCTCATGAGCGTTGAAAGCCTTTCAGCAAAAAGCTTTACATCATTTCGTTCCACCATGAAACCAGTGCTGCCATCAACAACAATATCGCTTACACCTCCATCTGCGTTTGTTACCAGCAATGCATTTTTATACGATGCCGATTCGAGTAATCCCATACCCAATCCTTCACAGTCGGAAGTGAGAATGGATACCGATGAATCCCGTACATATTCTTTTACATTACTCACCATACCGGTAAAGTGTACATGAAGTAACTGATGCTGTGTGCAGAATTTTTCCATAGCGGATCTCAGTACACCATCACCCAGGATATATAACTGCCATCCCGGGAATTTCTTTTCTATCAGCGCCCAGGCTTTTACAGCCATCATTGAATTCTTATGCTTGCGATGCAGTCTCGAAATATACACAACCATATACTTCTTCTGCAGGTTTATTGTTTCATTGCGATCGAATGTTAACGGGTTCGGGATACTCCATATATTTTTCTCCAGGTTTCCTGGTAATGAACACAGTTCCAGCAGTTCCTTCCGCACGCCTTCACTCACACATACAAATCCACCGGTTGCATTCGTAATAACCTTTCTCAGCTTAGCTTTCTTAAACGGATAAACAATCCTGCTCCATAATAACTTGAATATGTTTAAAGGATTGGCGATAATATCTTCCCTATAAATATACTTTCTCAGGTAGCCGTATGGAGATCCGTGATAATGCAATACAGAACGGCAATTTGCCTGCCGGGCTGCTTTCTGTACTTCAAGTACAATAGTCATATTATCTCCCTGGAAAATGAGTGTGGTAATGTTGTGTTGCCTGAGTGTTGATTCCAGTTTGCCTGAAATATTTTTTTCTTTTTCGTTTTTAAACAAAATAACCGGCACCAGGTGATCGGGGAATTTTATTTCCGGCGTATCATGTACACTACGCAGGGAAATGATAAAACTGCATTCGATATTATTTTTTAAAAACAGGTTAGCCAGGTTGGCATTCACACGTTCAACGCCGCCGGTGATGGAATAATCGTACACAAATAATGCTGTTGCAGACATGAACGCTTACACGAATTTGATTTCAACAAATGTACACAGTTCGGCACTTAATTTTCAGAAGGATATAAATTGAGCTTCACTTTAAAAATCTAGCAATACATTTGCAGAACAGCAGTATCATGACCAATTTTATTCCCATCTTTCCATTGAATATCGTGGTTTATCCCGGAGAACGTTTAAACCTGCACATCTTTGAACCGAGGTATAAGCAACTGATTAATGAGTGCATTCAAAACAAAAAACCTTTTGGCATTCCGGCTGTGATCAATAACAGCATTGCAGAAATGGGCACTTTGATGGAAATAAGAGAAGTAACCCAACAATATGAAAATGGTGAAATGGATATTAAAACCGAAGGCGTGCAGGTATTTAAAATTCTCGAGGTAATTAAAGAATTACCGGAGAAATTATTCAGCGGCGCTATTGTAAATTATCCACGGAACAACCACAGGGGCAGCAGTAAGCTCATGCAAAAAGTTATCAATGGCATCCGGGAGGTACATAAAACACTGGGTGTGTCAAAAGATTTTTCTAAACCGGATCATGAGTTAACCAGCTATGATGTTGCACACCATGCCGGCTTATCTATCGAAGATGAATATACATTGCTTGGTTTCCTGGAAGAATTGCACCGGCAGGAATTTTTAAACCGGCACCTGGCAAAAATTTTACCTGTAATGGAAAAGATGGATCACCTGAAAGATAAAATAAAACTGAACGGGCATTTTAAACAACTGCCCGGATTTGATTATTGATGGAAGAATGAAGTGAACCCATCTTGCCGAAATAATACCAAAACGAATGACAACACTCTGCCTCGATTTCGGAAACAGTCGCCGTAAAGCCGCTATTTTTAAAGAGGATCGATTTATTGAAGAAATATTGTTAACAGACGACCTTGTTGGCTCCGTGGCATCTATCATTCAGCAACAGCAGCCCCAACGATCTATTCTTTCTTCTGTAATCAATCATGACGAAAAAGTAGAACAGTTGCTTTCCGCTACCACGAAGTTTCATAAACTGGGTACACAAACTACACTCAATTTTACCATCGCAGTAGGTAAACCGGAAACGGTTGGCGCCGACAGGCTGGCATTAAGTGCAGCGGCGGCACATTTTTTTCCAGGCATGAATAACCTGGTGATCGGGTTGGGAACCTGTATTACCTATAACTTCATTAACCAATACCAGCAATTTTTAGGCGGCAGCATTTCCCCGGGCATGGATATGCGCTTCAGGTGCATGCATGAATACACAGCCAAACTGCCATTGGTGCAACCAACCTTTACATTACCGTTGATCGGGTATGATACAAAGACGAATATTCAATCCGGAGTTGTTTACGGAATGTGTTGTGAAATAGATGGTTATATCGAAAAATACGGCGAAAAATACGGGAACTTTAACGTGGTTTTAACCGGGGGTAATTCGGCCCATTTTGCCAGTCTGCTTAAAAACAAGATATTTGCCGACCATAATTTTTTATATAAAGGACTGTATGCACTTAGTGAACTCAACAACTGACTGGCTTAAGAGAATTTCAGGATTGTCATTTGCCTTGTTTTTTTGCTCTTTAACCCAGGCCCAGGAAAACTCTCCGTACTCAAGATATGGGTTGGGTGATATAGTTCCGAATCAGAATTTTGTTTATCGCGGCATGGGAGGCGTATCTATTGCAGATGCCGGTACGTTCAATACGAATTTTAAAAATCCGGCGAGCCTCGGGAACATAAGCAATGCCAGGAGAACTTCCATGGTATTTGATGTGGGTGGCGAAATAGACATCAGAACGCTCCGCAGTACTTCCACTACCAGTAAATATACTTCCACCAATACACTGATCTCTTATTTACAGGTGGCATTCCCCATCTTACCGAAGAAACTGGGCAAAGTATTATTAACCGACAAAACACCAAAATACGGCTGGGGATTGAGTTTCGGATTGAGGCCGCTTACCCGTATCAATTATAAGATCGAACAAAATGAGCGTTTATCCGGCATCGATAGTTTGAATACGCTTTATGAAGGTTCCGGTGGATTAAACCAGTTCAATATCAGTTCCGGCTTCAGGATAAATCGTTTAACATTTGGCGTTAGTACGGGCTATACTTTTGGCAATAAGGATTTCAGCACACAACTGGTATTCATAAATGATACGGTTACCTATCTCAAATCCAACACCCAGGCCAAAGCAAATTTCGGCGGTGCATTCCTGAATGCAGGTGTGCAATACCAGTTCAGGTTGCAAAAAGACAGGGATAATAATTCAGCAAAAGTGAATGTGGGAGCATACGCTAATTTCCGCCAGGAAATAAATGCAAAACAGGACAAGATCAATGAAACGTTTGCATTTGATGGCACCGGGAGTATTTCTACCATAGATACTGTTAGTTTTGTAAAACAACAGAAGGGCACAGTAGTAATTCCTGCCACTTATGGTTTTGGTTTAAATTATGAAGATAAAAACCGTACCTGGGTAACAGGGATAGACTTTGAATTTACCCAATGGAAAGATTACAGTTATTATAAAGAAAAAGACCTGGTGCAAAACAGTTGGGTGATAAGAGCAGGAGCGCAATATGATCCGGCAACAAAAAGTGTATCCAATAAATTCTGGAATTTTGTAACCTACAGGGCTGGTTTTTACCTGGGCCCGGATTATGTAAAACTGGATAAAACACGGATCAATTACGCTGCCACACTGGGTGCAACTTTCCGTTTAACAACACCGAGATTACTGGGTAGCAGCGTTGATGAAAAACAACAGGTATTACTGCACTTTTCTGCAGAATATGGCGGAAGGGGCAACAAACAATCATTTAGCTTCAGGGAAAATTCATTACGCTTCGGATTCGGTTTATCAATGAATGCAAAATGGTTCCAGAAAAGAAGTTACTATTAATGAAACAGGTAATTTTGATGTATAGTCAAAAATGAACAGAACAACTTATACAATAACAATGGCAGTCTTATTTATAGGCTGCTTTTTTTTATGCGCCTGTGAAAACGATGCCAACACCGTTAACAATATCAATAAACCAAAATTAGGTATAGAGGAAGCGAAGAATGTTACGGTAACCTATACCATAGCAGGTAAGGCAAAGTCTGTTTTAACTTCCCCCCTGATGTTGAACGTAAACGACACGGTGCCTTATGTAGAGTTTCCTAAAACCCTGCATGTTGATTTTTATAATGAGGAAACAAGAATTGAAAGTGTGCTCACTGCGAAGTATGCAAAATATAAACAGAACCAGAGTATCGTTTTCTTAAAAGACAGTGTTAAGGTTATAAACATTGAAAAGGGCGATACATTGTATTGCGATGAATTGTATTGGGATCGTAACAGGAGAGGCACAGAATTTTATACCGATAAGCCTGTTAAGATCCGTACCAAACTACAGGTTATAAATGGCGATGGCGGAATGGAATCATCGCAGGATTTTAAAAACTGGCGCATCATAGAATCAAGACAGGGTGTGATAAAAATACCTGCATCAAAATTTCCGGGCTAATTAAGATGGAACAAATTATAATCTACAGCATCCCAAACTGCGATGTAACACGTTTGGCACTGGCATGGCTTAAATCAAACCATATTGATTTCATTTTTCATGATTATAAAAAGAAGGGGATCAGTATTGAAAAACTAACTGAATGGTGCAGTAAAACCAACTGGCAAACACTACTCAACAAAAGAGGTACTACCTGGAAAAAAATTGAACTTTCTGTGCAACAAAGCATCATTGATGAACCTTCTGCGATTCGGATTATGCAGGAACATACCAGCCTGATAAAAAGACCGGTGATAGAAACCCGAAAGCAGTTGTTTGTGGGCTTTGATGAACAATTGCTCACAGATAAATTATTGAAAGCGTAATTCATGTTATGGATACGCTTTCTTTGTATATTGCTGATACGATTTAAATACCAACATTAAATTACATTTTATGAAAAGAAATGCCACCGCCGTTTGGCAGGGAACAGGTAAAGAAGGCAAAGGAAACCTTACTACCCAAAGTACTACACTCAGTAAAACTCAATATTCATGGAGCAGCCGTTTCGCCGATGGCGTTGGAACCAATCCTGAAGAATTGGTTGCAGCTGCACATGCCGGTTGTTTTACCATGAAGCTGACTTTCGTTTTGGGTGCTGCAGGTTTTACGCCGGATGAAATTGAAACCAGGTGTGATATCGACCTCGTTGATGGTTCTGTTATCGAATCTCATCTTTCAGTAAAAGCAAAAGTTCCGGGAATTTCTGTTGACCAGTTTAATGCTGCCGTTGCGGATGCAAAAGACAATTGTCCTATTTCAAAATTGCTGAAAACAAACATTACACACGAAGCAACTTTATTGTAATCATCTTTACCGGATGATAGTACTTTATTGACAATGGAAAACGGGTATAGCTGTGGTTGCCTCTTGTTACGCATACACTATCCGTTTTCCATTGTTCATTTTTATAATTGATACAGTATGTCTTTCAAAAACAAAACAGTTATTATTACCGGTGCCAGCCGCGGCATAGGAAAAGCCATAGGATTAAAGCTTGCACAGGAAGGCGCAAACATTGTGATTGCTTCAAAGAGCGTTGAAGAAAATCCAAAACTCGGCGGTACCATCTATTCGGCGGCAGCAGAAATGGAAGCCGCAGGTGGCCAGGCACTAGCTGTTCAATGTGATATCCGTTTTGAAGACCAGGTACAAAATGTAGTAGATAAAACAGTAGAAAAATTCGGAGGCATTGATATACTCATCAACAATGCTTCTGCCATAACCCTTACAACAACAGAACAAACGGAACCGAAAAGGTTCGACCTGATGTACGACATCAATGTACGTGGTACTTTTATGATGAGCAAAGCCTGTATTCCCCAACTAAAAAAAGGAAACAATCCGCATATCCTCAATCTTTCTCCCCCACTGAATATGGACCTGAAATGGTTTACTAACCATCTTGCCTACACGATCAGTAAATATGATATGACGATGATCGTACTCGGTTTATCTGCTGAATTAAAGAAATACAATATTGCAGCCAACAGTTTATGGCCGCGTACTACCATTGCTACAGCAGCCGTGCAGAATTTATTAGGAGGCGATATGCTGATGAAGATGAGCCGTACTACAGCTATACTGGCAGATGCCGCTTATTTCATTTTATCAAGGCCGTCGGATACATGCACCGGCAATAGTTTTATTGATGAACAGGTGCTTTCTGAAGAAGGCATTACTGAACTTGGAAAGTATTCTGTAGTGCCCGGGGCACAATTGTATAACGATCTCTTTATTTAAGTTTCGAAAAGTTTATTTTTTCCGGCAACCTGTTAACGAAAGTTTAAATGAAATCCTTCATTTGATGAGCGGTAATAATTTGCCGGAGCCTGCGTTTATTTTCGTAACGTTTTCCCGGAAACGTATACCTAAAAAATAAGCCATGTTAAACAATACCGGGTTAATGCTGCTGGCCGGCAGTATTTTCCTTTGCACAACCATTCATGCCACAGATCCTCCTAAAAAGCTACAGGCACAGCGTATAACCACTGCCGTTAAAATAGACGGTAACCTGGATGATGCCGCCTGGAAAACAGCGCCTGTTGCCGACAGCTTCGTTGAATGGCGGCCCAGCTTCGGACCGATAGAAACCCATCAGCACAGAACTGAAATTTTCATTGTATATGACAACAATGCCATTTATGTGGCTGGATATTGCCATGAAAAAACTGCGGACAGCGTTTCCCGTGAGTTGGCAGGAAGAGATAAGATCGGCAGCAATGATTATGTAGGGATCATTTTTGATACTTATAATGATAAAATAAATGCATCCGGATTTTATGTTACGCCACTGGGAGAACAATATGATGCGAAATATTCAAATACCAATGGTGAAGATGATTCCTGGAATGCCGTTTGGCAAAGCGAGGCAAAAATTGTGAGTGATGGCTGGACATTTGAATTAAAAATTCCTTACGCAGCGCTGCGCTTTAGCAGTAAAGTAACCGACTGGGGCCTGAATATTACCAGGAGAAGACAGAAAGCCGGGAAACAATATATGTGGAACCCGGTGAATCCAACCGTGAACGGATTTATAAACCAGGAAGGATTATGGACTGGACTAAATAATATCAAACCACCGGTACGTTTGTCTTTCTCCCCTTATCTTTCAACTTACGTAAATCATTACCCGAAAGCAGATCCTCATTTTGAAGCATCGGTAAATGGAGGTATGGATGTTAAGTATGGCATTAGTCCGAGTTATACATTAGATATGACATTGATCCCCGACTTTGGACAGGTAGCCAGTGATAAAACCATTTTAAACCTCTCGCCTTTTGAAGTTAAACTTGCAGAGAACCGCCCGTTTTTTACGGAAGGAACGGAGTTATTCTTCAAAGGAAATTTATTTTATTCAAGAAGAATTGGCGGGCAGCCCATTCACTACTATGATGTATATGGAGATCCACGTGTAAGCAAGGTTATTGAAAATCCAACCCAATCAAAATTATACAATGCAACAAAAATTTCGGGGCGTAATCCGAAAGGTCTTGGCATTGGCGTATTAAATGCCATTGCACGACCTATGTATGCAGAAGTAGAAGATGCAACTTCACATAATAAATTTAAAATCAGAACGAGTTCGCTTACGAATTATAATGTATTGGTTTTTGACCAGACACTGAAGAACAATTCATCCGTTTCACTCGTAAATACCAACGTGTGGAGAAGCGGAGACGACTATGATGCAAATGTAACTGCTGCTGTGTTTGATCTTAACAACAAAAAAAATTCTTACAATATCAATGGAAAGTTTGCAGTAAGTGATATCACCAACAAACCTTCAAAAGATATCACCGGCTATTCACATACACTATCATTTGGAAAAACGGGAGGCCGTTTTAATTTTAATGTTACAGAAGATCTGTCTGATAAAAAATTCAGCAGCCAGGATATGGGCTATTTCACCAATGCCGATTACCTCGATCATTATACCTGGTTTGGTTATAAATGGGTGAAGCCCGGCAAATGGTATAACAACCTGTACTTTAATGTAAACAATACATTAAGTCACCGG
This sequence comes from Bacteroidota bacterium, assembly GCA_018268085.1. Classification (GTDB taxonomy): domain Bacteria; phylum Bacteroidota; class Bacteroidia; order Chitinophagales; family Chitinophagaceae; genus Ferruginibacter. The sequence goes on along the minus strand of JAFDXE010000010.1, from coordinate 42,215 downwards.
TTTTCAGATGGTGCTTTTCAGAATTATTACCTCAACATAAACCTCAATGGGCAACTGAGGAATTTATGGTATGCCGGCTTTGCCCTTAATTATAACCCGGAAGGAAATGACTTTTATGAACCCCGGGTTGCAGGCAGGGTATTCAAAAAGCCTGCAGGTATTGGCCCGGAAATCTGGTTTAGTACCAACAGCACTAAAAAATATTATTTCTCCTTCGATGGAAGTGTTGTGAAAAGAAATCTATTCAACGGTGTCTCATATTTTCTTTATTTCGAGAACAGGTATCGATTCAATGATAAATTTTCATTGAGCCTGGTTGTAAATCCATCGCCATATCACAACAGTGCTGGATTTGCAGATGTAACCAGTAACGGAACTATTATTTTCAGCAGGCGTGATATCCGCACTTTTGATAACAGCTTATCCGGCAAATACAATTTTACAAAGAAGGCAGGCTTCACTGTTAGTGTACGCCACTATTGGAGCGAAGTAACCTGCCGCCAGTTTTTTACCCTTGAAGCTGATGGAAAACTTACAGAGAACAACACATACACTGATCCTGGCAAAACAAGAGATTACAGCCTCAACCTGTTCAACGTTGACCTGGTTTATAGCTGGCAGTTTGCCCCCGGAAGTTTTATGTACATCGTTTGGAAAAATGCCATTCAGAATTTTAATCACGACCGCAACTATATTAAAAACCTGAACAGTACATTAGGTACAGCGCAGAATAATAACCTTTCATTGAAACTCATTTATTATCTCGACTACCTGAGCTTGCGTAAAAAAGCATAAAAAAAGCAGGTGTGATGCCTGCTTTTTTTATTATTTCAACAATTCCTTCGGAACAGGTTTCTCCAGCAAATACCGGTAAATGAATTTTGTTTTCAGATTCTGATAATGAAGATTGCGGGATGCCAGGTTTGCCCAGCCATGTCTTCCCCCGGGATATACCATACATTCAAAATCTTTTTTTGCATCTTCCAGCTTTGCAATAAGCTGCAGGCTGTTTTGAAGGTGTACATTATCATCAATTACACCATGAACAATTTGCAACACGCCTTTATAGTTATTTACAAAATTGAGGGGCGAACTGCTTTTATACCCATCCGGGTTATCGGCAAGCGTTCCCATATAACGTTCGGTGTAGTGCGTATCATACAGGCTCCAGTCTGTTACACTGCCTCCCGCCATTCCATGTGTAAACACATCTGCACCGTAGGTGAGTGCGTAGCAGGTTAGGTATCCTCCATAACTGAATCCGGTAATACAGATTTTTGTCGGATCTGCATTACCGTTAGCGATCAGCCATTTTACCATGGCAGCGTAATCCTTCATTTCCCAGTAGCCGAAATTATGGTACATGTAATTAACGCCTTCTTTTCCGAAATGGCCACTGGCACGATGATCCATGGTAACCTGTATCAAACCATCCTTAGCATACCATTGCTGTGTACCATTATTAATATAAGTATCCATCACATTCGATCTTTCAGGGCCGCCGTAAATACTGATGAGCACCGGGTATTTTTTTGTTTTATCCATGTTAACCGGCCAGGTAACCCTTAATGGCAATTCATATAATCCATCATCACTTTTTACACGCACCAGTGTGGTATTTGCAAGCTGATATTTTTCAAAGTCAGCTCCTTTTGCATCAGCAATATCTTTTATTTTTTTCCCATTGCCGGTTACAATAGCCATACGGGGTGGCGTTGACAAATTGCTGTATGTGGTAACAAAATATCCGGCGTTGGGCGACATACTTATGGCCGTATGATTAAAATCGCCGAATGTGAGTCGCTGCATTTTAGAACCATCGAGATTGATGCGATACAGATCTTTGCGGGCAGAATTTTCTTTCCTGGCTGTAAAATATACTACGCCGTTTACCTGGTCGATGCTATTGAGTTCGGTAACAGTAAATTTCCCTTTCGTTACGGGGTTGATCAATTTTCCTTTCATATCGTAATAATAAAGCTGCCTCCAACCCGATGAATCAGAAAAAAGTAAAAAGCCTTTATTATTATTAAGAAAAACCATGCGGCTGCCTTCATCATCCAGGTCAATCCATGTTTTTTGTGTTTCCGTATAAAACAGTTTCATTAACCCGGTTGCTAAATCAACATCCCAGATCTTCAGCAAATTTTGTTTGCGGTTCATCCATTGTACCAGCAATGAACTTCCATCTGGTTTCCAATATGGCATGCCGATATACTGATCATCTCTCGGGTTCAACTCCGCCCAGGTAATATTGCCGCTTCTTGCATTGGGAATCACTATACCCACTTTTACCTGCGGATTTTTATCGCCTACCTTAGGATAACGCATTGTTTCAACGTATCCATGCTGACCGGCACCGTCTGTTAACGTAAATACAGGTACTGCTGAATCATCTGTACGGAAAAAGGCAATGTGTTTACTGTCGGGGCTCCACCAGAATGCACGGTAGTGTGTTGCTCTTCCTAAAATTTCTTCCATATACACCCAGCTTGCATAGCCATTCATGATCACATCACTGCCATCTTCCGTAAGCCTTGTTTCTTTTTTTGTAGCCAGTTCTATACTATACAAATCATTTTTTTTGGTGTAGGCAATCCATTTCCCATCGGGGCTCCAGGTTGGATTTTTTTCCTCTGCTTCATCATGCGTCAATTGAATTTTTTCTCCATTAATAGTAACGAAGATGTCATGTTCCTCCACTTTTATTTCCGGTTGCTGAGCAATGGCTGAGGAATTAAGCTGTGCCTCCGTTGCTTCCTGTTCTGCACCGGTTGCCGCATCTACAATAAAATTTTTGCCGTCGTGTTGCCAGGTAAAATGACTGTTGTCTGTCCACTGTTTTATTACCGGCAAAGGATTCACAATATTTTTAAAATTGTTGTTGAAGTACTGATCATTTGTGAGGGGTTGCTGTTGTGCCTGTACAGACAAACCAACAACAGTGCATGTAAGCAGGTTGAAAAAAAAGCGTGTAGCCATTCGATTTATTTTTGAAATACCAAGTTAATCAATAATGAGAACTCAACCATGACAGGCTGCAGCAGGTAAATTTTAATTATGCGCCAAAATAAAAAAAGGCAACAACCTGCTACCTTTTAGTTTAATAATGGTTGATGTTATTCCATCCCCTTCTCTGGTCGCATCATCGGGAAGAACAAAACATCCTGTATACTGGGTGAGTTAGTAAGTAACATGCATAAGCGATCGATTCCAAAGCCGATACCACTTGTTGGCGGCATTCCATATTCAAGCGCACGCAGGAAATCGTAATCAATAAACATGGCTTCATCATCGCCGCGTTCCATTAATGTAACCTGCTCTTCAAATCTTTCTCTTTGTTCGAGCGGATCGTTTAATTCACTGTATGCATTCGCCATTTCCTTTCCGTTTACAATCAATTCAAATCTTTCAACCAGTCCTGCTTTGCTGCGGTGTTTTTTTGTGAGCGGGCTCATCTCCACAGGATAATCAGTAATAAAAGTTGGTTGTACATAATGATGTTCGCATGTACTTCCGAATATTTCATCTATCAGTTTTCCCTTACCCCATTTTGCATCGGCATGAATGTGCAGTTTGTTACAAACATCCCTGATTCCATCTTCATCGAGGGTACTGATATCAAAACCCGTATGTTCTTTTATTGCATCGTACATACTGATCCTTTTATACGGTGCTTTAAAATTTATTTCTTTATCGCCAACCGTTACGGTAGCACTTCCATTTACGGCAATGGCAGCTTTCTCCAGTAATTGTTCGGTGGTGTCCATCATCCATTCGTAATCTTTGTAGGCAACATAGAATTCCAGTACGGTGAATTCAGGATTGTGTGTTCGATCCATACCTTCATTCCTGAAATTGCGACTGAATTCATATACCCATTCAAATCCGCCAACAATTAAACGTTTCAGGTACAATTCATTTGCAATACGCATGTACATCGGCACATCCAGTGCATTGTGATGTGTAATGAATGGCCTTGCCGCAGCGCCGCCCGGAATGCTTTGCAATACAGGTGTATCTACTTCAAGCGCTCCCCGTTCATTTAAAAAATCACGAATGGCATTTACCAGTTTTGTTCTTTTTATGAATACATCTTTTACGCCTGGGTTCACAATCAGGTCTGCATAACGTTGCCTGTATTTAAATTCAGGATCGGTTACTTCATCAAATGCTTCCCCGTCTTTTTCCTTTACGATTGGTAAGGGATGTAATGCTTTGCTGAGCAATGAAAATTCTTTTACATGAATAGATGTTTCCCCTGTTTTAGTGGTGAACACATATCCTTTGATGCCGATGATATCGCCTATGTCCATCAGCTTCTTCCAAACTACCTGGTACAATGATTTATCATCACCGGTGCAAATATCATCCTGCTTAATATAAAATTGTATCCTGCCTGATCCGTCCTGCAATACAGCGAAATTTGCTTTACCCATATCACGTACGCTCATAATGCGGCCTGCAATACATACGTCTGCAAAGTCTGCTTTATTTTCTTCGCCTTTATATTGTTGCTTTATAAATGCTGCTGTTGTATTTACGGGGTATAATGCAGCCGGATACGGATCAATGCCCATTGTTCTTAGTTCGGCCAGTTTGTCTCTCCTGATAATTTCCTGTTCAGATAAATGTTGCGTACTCATACTTTATTAAGTAACGGTGCTATTTTAAAACCGTTATTGAGCGGCAAAGGTAAATCTTGTAAGGCATCAGAGCAAACCGTTTTGCAGTTGTTTTAATTGGATTTACGGTTGATATCTTCTCCCGATTTTAAACTGATGCGATAACATCCGGTGAGTTATCTTTGTATTCCATTCAATGAATAGGCTAACATGAAAAAAATTTTCTCCCTCCTGCTACTTGCTGTAACATTTGCATCCTGCGATATTGTAAAGCAATTGCCTTCATCAACCGGTACCGGTGTTTCTGAAAACGAAGCAGCACAAGGTATAAAAGAGGCGTTGGCCCAGGGCGTTTCCAAAGCAGTATTGCAATTGAATACAACAGATGGATTTTTTAAAAATCAACTCTATAAAATTCTGTTACCGCCAGATGCAAAAAAAATAGAAACAACTTTACGTGATCTTGGGTTAGGCAATATGGTAGATAAAGCCATTCTCCAGATCAACCGGGGTGCAGAAGATGCTGCCGGTAAAGCACAGCCGATTTTTGCAGAAGCCATACGCAACATGACATTGAGTGATGCCATTGGTTTGGTAAGAAACGGTGATACGAGCGCCACACATTTCTTCCGGGAAAAAACAACAGAAAAATTAATTGCTGCATTTTTGCCCGTGATCAAAGCATCGCTCGACAAAGTAGATGCAACCAAATATTATGGCGACATGGTTACGAAGTACAATAATTTTCCTACAACATTTAAAAAACTGAACCCTGATCTTCCCGGATTTGTAACCCAAAAAGCAACAGAAGCATTGTTTGACCTGGTGGCTAAAGAAGAATTGAATATCCGGAATAATTTACTCGCAAGAACAACAGACTTGTTGAAGAAAGTATTCGGTGGCGTTTACAAATAATATAAATAGTTACTTACCAATTGAACGGTGAAGTTTGCTTCACGTGTTTTAAAAAATTCTGTAGCACCTTTTACACCGTTATCATAGAGCAGGCGTTTATCTTCTACGCTTGTCTCTTTTATTTTTGAAATAACTTTTCCCTGGCTTACATAAATTGTTCTGCCCAATTCATTTTCAAGATTGGGATATTTACGACTGAGTTGTTCCATTAACAAATTGGCAAAAGCAAACAAGTATTCTGAATATTTGTTGATATTATATGGAGGAATATTGATGCTGTTGTTGTTCAGCGAATCTATTTGCTGCGGACTTTCGAGTTTGATACCGATTGTATGCTGATTAAAAACAGCTTTGTCGCAGGTTAAAGGAGCGCTGCAATAGGTGCATGAATCAAACATGCCGATCGGGTAATTACATAACATTCCACCGTCAACATAATAATTCACTGCAACTGCTGTATCGGATTTTTTAATCTTATTAAAATGATCATCCAGTACAATCGGTTCAAAGTATAAAGGAATGCCTGCACTGATCCTTACTGCAAGTGCAATGGGAAGATCGGGCGTTGATTGATAAGAAAAAACTTCGAGGCGTTGCTTACTGAGGTTTGTTGCGGTACAATATAAATCTTTGTACAAATTATTTTGCAGGTGAAGCTGATGAAGCTGGTTAAAAGTAAAACCGGGATCACCTGTTTTATGTTCAACCATTTTAGTAAGCCATTTTTCAAAAGCATCTCCTTTATACAAACCATATTTCTTTTTAAAACGTGTGTATTTACCCACCAGGCCGCCGTTGCCGTCGTTGAATTTTTCTACGGGCAAATCCATCATAATGCTATCAATCTCTTCTACTGTATACCCGATACAGATCATCATTCCTGCAATGGCGCCGGCCGATGAACCGCCAATTCTTTCTATGTTCTGCAATACCGATTTTTCCTGTAACACTTTAAACGCTCCGGCATAAGCCAATCCTCTTACACCACCGCCTTCCAAAACCAGGTTCCGGTAATCATAGTTCTTTTGTGAAAAAGTAATAACGGGCAGCAACAGCAGGAAAATTATTTTTTTCATTTGCTGAAAATAAAACAATAGGTGTGCCTTAAAAGTTAAAAGGCATTTAAAATTCATTAAATGCCTTTTATGAAAACAAGTTGAAGAAAGATTTAAGAAGTTGTATCGGCAAGCAGTACCTGCCATGCAGCTTCTGTATTACCGGCGTTGAGTAATTCTTTTGCGTAGCGATGTAATTCCTTATCCATTTCAGTTGGATTAATTGCATAGTACTGGATGATCTGTTTAAGTTTATCATCGTTAAAAGCCGGATCAACAAAAGGCAATTCATGTACATTGGCTAAGCGGCCCAGGTCGTTGCCTGATAAAATGTTACTCCTCCTGATGTCTTCCGGCAACGCATCAATGCCAATTCCAATCTTCACGTTTGGTTTTGGAACTTTAAATAAATTGGATTCATCTACTTTACAATACCAGTCTCCGCCCAGCCTGGCCACGTGATGAATTTTTGTCTGATCTATTTTTTTATGCTCATCCAGTATGCTTTCATCTATGTGTATGCACAATACTTCACAGATAACCAGGTTACCTGCACCGCCGCCTTCACCCAATGATTTTACTTCCATCACTTTGCATTCCATCTTTATTTTACTTTCCTTTACCATTGGCGGTGAAACCAGGGTTGATTTTTGTTCCGTAAATCCGGCTTTGTAAAATTCATTTACACCTTTGGGGAAATCGCAACTGGAAAGAGAGGTTTGCTGCACCATATCATAATCAACAATATTTACCACTACTTCCGGAACTTCCAATACATTTTGCAACGTGTGTTTGGTAGAATTATCTCTCACTCTTCTTGAAGGAGAAAAAACAATAACGGGAGGATTGGAAGAGAATAAATTAAAAAAGCTGAACGGACTAACGTTCACGTTCCCGTTTTTATCTATCGTTGATGCAAAGCATATCGGGCGTGGTGCGATGGCGTGTTGCAGGTAGTTTTGAACATCTACCGTACTAAGATCTTTAAGTTGTAGAGTGAGCATAAAATTTTATTTACAGCGAAAGCCCGCCTGTTGCATTTAACAAATTGAGATTACATTTTCTTCAAAGCCAGTAACGAAAAATCACTTTCTTCTTTTACAATGGTATTTTTTAACCTGCCTAAACCCTCAATTTCCATTTCAACAATATCTCCTTCCTGCAGCCATTGTTCTTTATAGTTGGGGTCGTTGAGTTTACCGGTTCCGTTCAGTTCCAGGAAGCAACCTGTGCCTACCGTTCCGCTGCCAATTACATCGCCTGCAAATAGGTTAACCCCATAGCTGCAGCGTTCAATGATTTCAGCAAATGTCCAATCCATGTCTGCTACGTTTCCTTCGCTAACCTGCACCCCGTTTACCCAGCATTTCATGGGCAGGTTCCAGGATTTACCGGTATGATTTTCTTTGCATGGAACTTCATAAGGTTCCAGTTCATCGAGTGTAACCAGCATGGGTCCTATTACGGTTGAAAAATCTTTTCCTTTGGCAGGCCCGAGGTTAAGCAACATTTCTTCCATCTGCAAACGTCTTGCACTCATATCGTTCATGATCATCAGTCCGGCTATATAGCTATCTGCATCCGCCGCTTTAATATTTCTACCTGCACGATTGATGACGATGGCTGCTTCCAGTTCAAAATCAAGTTTTTCAAAATGATCGGGCATACAATAGATCTCGCCCGGTCCCTGGATGCTGTTGTGATTGGTAAAATAGAAAATCGGATACTGATCAAATTCAGCGATCATATCTACCTTTCGGTTACGCCTGGCCGCAGCTACATGCTGGCGAAAAGCATAGCCATCCCTGCAACTGGTTGGATTGGGCACAGGCGCCAGAACTTCCGCTTCTGCAAATGGCGTTGCCAATGCCGTTTTTCCCATCCCTTCTTTAATTCGTTTCTCTGCAGCTTTTGCGATGGGCAATACATCGTCCCAATAGTTAAGGAACATCGCCATGCTGATCGGCAAATCGGGGTGGATGGAATCCGTATCATATAACAATCCATTCACTAATAAGGCAAGTTGCTCATGACCGTTTTTCAGGTAGCTGACTAATTTCATTTTTTTATAGTATGTTGAGTGGCAAATTTAGGATTCCTGACTGCGCCAAAAAAAATCATTTGTATATTTGCTCTGAAAATCTTTATTAATGGAATTTGAAAAAATACATAATAAGGGGCAGGCGAAATTATTTCAAAATCAGTACCTGGAGTATCTCACCAAAACCCACCCACTGGTTATATGGGGCATGTACACACCGGTATTAATTCTTTTACCCTATTATTGTTATCGTGAACTGAATTTCGGCGGTTTGAATATAGTATTACTGGCGATCGGAGGTGCATTCTTCTGGAGTCTTACAGAATATATTTTACATCGTTTCCTGTTTCACCATATACCGGAAACAGAGCAGGGTAAAAAAATCAATTATATCCTGCATGGTAATCACCACGAGTACCCGAGGGATAAACAAAGGCTTTTTATGCCTGCCGCCCCAAGTCTTATCATCGCATCCATGTTTTTTATCTTAATGTACCTCGTACTGGGTGAAAATGCATTTGCATTCTTCCCCGGTTTTTTGTTCGGCTATCTTATATATGGAAGTATGCATTATGCCATCCATGCCTGGAATCCTCCTTTTAAATGGATGAAAGGTTTATGGCGCAATCATCACCTGCATCATTACAAAAATGATCACATGGGATTTGGCGTAAGCAGTACATTGTGGGATCATGTTTTCGGAACCATGTTCGACCTGAAAAAAGAGAAAGAAGATAAAGAGAAAGTGCAAAGCCTGATGTTTGTAAGGAAACAAAGAAAAGAAAATACGGTTTAATCATTACCATTTTTCTTCCTCACTGATATTTTCATCCCGTCGGAATTCCCGGCGGGTTTTTATTTTGCTGATCTGCCTTTCAATAATTAAATCTGCAATCACGTCTCCGGCATTGGCTTCTATGTGATCTTTCAGCATTTGTTTAAGTTTTTGTTCGCTTACATCTATCCGGTAAAGCAGCCGGATGAGTTCGTCAAAATTATTAAGGATGAGTTCATTGATGCATACAGACAATTCCTTTCGCAAATGTGTATCCTGCAATGAGGCCATATCATTGTTATTCATTACCTGCACGATCAAAGATTCCTGTTCATTCATTTTGAGTTGGCTTTTTTTTAAAAAAAATTTCCCTGAATAATTTATCCTGTGTGAGCACAACAAAAGCAATAGCCATAAATGCGGCGCTGGTTACCTGCATAGCTAACCGGGGCTGCTCTTCCTTTTCGTAAAACGCAAAGTTTAAAAGATATCTTATTAAAAAGGAAAACACAAACCAGCAACACAACTGCACCAGTAATTTTTTTACCGGGGATAGCCGTTTATACCATTTTAATTTTTCCATGAAAAAAGATGAAAGTCTAAATTAAAATTTTTCGAGCACTCCCAGTGCAAACAAGGCAAAATCAAATTTAACAGGATCTTTAGCGTCCAGCTTTTTCATTTCATTCGTTAATTCAACGGCTGCCTGCCAATCGGTTTGCTTTCTGTGCAGTAAATTAAAATGTCGTGCTACTCTTGCCACATGCACATCCAATGGTATTACCAGTTGTGCAGGAGAAATCTGTTTCCAGATACCAAAGTCAACCCGCTGTTTGTCTTTTCTTACCATCCAGCGCAACAACATATTGATTCTTTTACAAGCCGCTTTTTTTGCCGGGCAGGCAATATGTTTCATCGTGCGTTTCGGTACATGCTCCAGGGAAAAAAAATATTGATAGAATCCATTAAGCGCCTGTTCTGTATTTTCATCCTGCTCATGCATCCATTGTGTAAAGGCCGTTTCGAGAGAATGATGCTTACTGTAATGCATTTTAAAAAATGCTATAAAATACAGCAGGTCTGTTGAATTGAATGTGCGGTGTTTAAAATGGAGCAATTGCTTCAGCTCTTTTTCGGAGTGATGTACACAAAAATCATGAGGCTGCATGTCCATCAACTGCATCAGCTCCTTTGCTTTATTTATGATGGTTGTTCGGTTTCCCCAGGCGAAGATGGCGGCAAAAAAAGCGGCGATTTCTATGTCCTGTTTTTTTGAAAATATATGCGGAATACAAATGGGATCATTTTCAATAAATGAAAGCTGGTCGTATTCCTTTACTTTTTTCTCCAGGAAATTGATCAATGCCTGTTGCTGCATACTGCAAAAATAAGAGCCGCTTTCTAAACGGCTCTTACTGTTACTTATTATCCTTAAAATTCTATCCGGTAATTAAAAATGGGAAACAAACCCATCTGGTATTCTTTTTTGATCTTTCCTTTGTCGTTATCATACCAGGAACCGTAGATGTTCTGATGATTGGTTACATTCTGAATATCAAATGAAGCGGTATGTGTTGCATGTTTCCTGTTGATCTTGTAACTGATGCCGATATCGAGCCTGTAATACGGATCACTTTTCACCGAATAATATTTTCCCGGTACATACACTGCCTTTCCCTGCTGTTGCGATGCAGCCAGATCAATAGGTGAATCTCTTAATGCACCGCTGGCAAGCAGTTTTCCATTCAATCCAATAATCCTGTTCCTATTTTTGCCGGTCTTCCATTCTTTGCCTCCAACAATATTCACCTGGTAATTGCGATTGAATTTTGTACTGTATTCTTTTCCTGCATAGGTGGTATATTTTGAATTGAATACCGAACCTGCCACAAGGAAATAATAGTTTTTCGTAAACGATTTTTCTACACTGATATCTATTCCGTAATTCTCTCCTTTACCGCTGCTCACCAATGCGGAATCAACTTCATACAGGCTGTAAACATCTGCTGCATTGATCGAAGAGAAAAAACCATTCACATCTTTTTCAACCGGAATTTTATACAGGTGCTGGTAATATGCTTCCGTTTTAAATTTTATCCCGCTTCCAACTGTTTTGTCGTATGCCAGTACAATATGTAATGCCCTGGACAGATCAAGATTTTTATTGGGTGTGGTTAGGGGCTGACCTGCTACTTTCTTTTCATAAAAATAAGTAGATAAGTGCTGCGGCTTGCTGTGCATCCCTGCAGAGAAAACAACCGATTGGGTTTTATCGGGTTGGAAACTCACAGAAACCCTTGGCTCCAGGCTGTTGGTATTATTAAGTGCAAGTGATGAAGCATGCAGCCCGGCATTGGTTGTGAGTTTATTACTGATGCGAAACTTCCATTGTGCATACGCCTGGTAAAAAACGGTATTCCCCTTATTGTGCAATAGTGTTTTCCATTGATCGTCGGATTCATCCAGGATACTGTTATCGTAATTGAATCCAAGCCTGCTAACGATAAAGCCTGTACGCAATGTGTGACGGCTGTTTATTTTATTGTTGTACAAAACAGAAAGGCGATATGCATCATCTTCAAAATTGGAACGGAACGTTTTTACCTTGGAATAAGACAGGTTCGGATCCAAAGTATCTACCCGTTCGTCATATTGATTAATACTGGCCGACAGGATTGTTTTGAGGTAACTGTTTTTTGATAGAAACACTTGGTGGGTTATACCCAATACACCCAGTTTCCCTTTATTATTCAGTACAAAATTCGGATGATCATCGTCCCATTTGGTACTGTCTTTATCCGGATCTTTTGTTGCTTTATTTAAACCGCCTATTCCAAATACTGAAAATGTGCCAGCCTTCTTTGTCGGGAAATTAAATTTGAATGACAGATCCTGGTAGTCGGGGATAATTCCATCAAGGTCGAGAAAACTTTTCATGAGCGTCAATGTTGAATACCGGTAGTTAACCAGGTAAGAGGCACTGCCACCTTTTTTAAACGGACCCTCAGTAGCCAGTTCGAGGCCCAGACCTCCGATCATAAACGAGTGTTCTCTTTTGTCTTTATTGCCATCCCGGAATTTTAAATCGAATGCACCTGATAAGGCGTTACCGAATTCTGCCGGGAACGCTCCCGTATAAAAATCCGAATTGCCGAGCATGCTGCTGCTTAACATACTGATAGAGCCACCGCTGCCCCCTAAGCCGCCAAAATGATTAGGGCTCGGAATTTCAATTCCTTCCAAACGCCAAAGTACGCCCTGTGGTGAATTACCACGAACAACAATGGAATTATCGCCATCACCGTTATTACTTACACCTGCAAAATTCTGGGCCATACGGGCAGGATCAAACGCAGTTGCTGCATATCGTTTTGTTTCTTCTACCGAAAATCCTCTCGAACTCGTACTTGCAAATTCATTGGAAGCCTTTAACCTGCTTTTCCTGCCTACCAGTTTTACTTCTGATAAGCTGGTTACCTTTTCCCGCAGTGGAATAGTTAGGAAGATTTCTTTACCGGAAGTTACCAGCACTTCTGCAACTGTGTTGTTCTCATAACCCAGCAATGATACCAGGATCGTTTGCCGCCCGATCGGAACATTGGCAAACCTGAAATTTCCCATACTATCGGCTACGGTTACCCGGCTTGTGCCGGCAATGGAAACGGTTGCAGATGACAACGCCTTTTTAGAATCGGCATCTATGACAATTCCTTTAATGGTTTGATTCAATTCAATGCTTTGTGCATACGAAAATGCACAGGTTGATACCAATGCTACAATGAGCATTACACAGGTAACTGCTTTCATAAACTATACTTTAATGGTGATTGCTATGGTTAACAGCAATACTTAATGGCAGGCAAATGTAGATACCAGGCACGCCGGCAAATGTTATTATTTGATGAACTGCAGAATCCTGAGGATGAATTGCGCAATTAAACGTATCATTAATGTGCAAAGAAAATCTTGCTGCAAAATTTTTGGCATTCACTGAATAAAAAAAGGTATTCCCTTTCCAGGAGAATACCTTTCTATCATTTTTGCCGGATGTTTACCCTAATGCCTGTTTCAAATCTTCCACCAGGTCATCTGCATCTTCAATGCCTACACTCAGGCGGATCAGTCCGTCGGTAAGCCCATTTTTTATTCTTTCTTCTCTTGGGATACTGGCATGCGTCATACTTGCCGGGTGGTTGATCAATGATTCTACACCACCAAGACTTTCTGCCAGTGAAAATAATTTTGTTGATGACAATACTTTAACGGATGCTTCAACGCTGTCGTCTTTTAATGTGAAGCTCATCATGCCGCCAAATCCACGCATCTGTGTTTTTGCAATTTCATAATTGGGATGATCTTTAAATCCGCACCAGTAAACCCTGTCAACTTTCGGATGATTGCGTAAGAATTGTGCAATCACAAAACCATTATCGCAATGCTGACGCATGCGCACATGCAGTGTTTTGATACCACGCAACACTAAAAAACAATCCATTGGGCCGGGAACAGCGCCGCAGCTTTTCTGGATAAAATACAAACGTTCTCTCAGGTCGTGGTCATTCATGATCAATGCTCCCTGGATTACATCGCTATGGCCACCGAGGTATTTTGTAGAGGAATGCATAACGATATCAGCACCCAGGTCAAGAGGATTTTGTAAATAGGGCGTTGCGAAAGTATTATCCACACATAGCAATACACCGGCTTTTTTTGCGATGGCCGCTACTGCAGCAATATCTGTAATATTCATCAGCGGATTGGTAGGTGTTTCAATCCAGATCAGTTTTGTTTTACTGGTGATCGCTGCTTTAACCTTATCTGTATTTGTAGAATCAACATACGTGAATTTTATGCCGAACCTTTCAAACACTTTTGTAAACAAACGATATGTTCCGCCGTATAGATCATTACCGGCAACCACTTCATCTCCTGAGTTCAGTAATTTAATTACGGCATCTGTTGCCGCCACGCCACTGCTGAATGCAAGACCGTATTTACCATTTTCTATAACTGCCAATGCTGTTTCCAGTGCGGCTCTTGTTGGATTTTGAGAACGGGCATATTCATATCCTTTGTGATCACCTGGTGATGACTGCACATACGTTGATGTTTGATAGATGGGTGTCATGATCGCTCCCGTGGAAGGATCTGGTTCTGCACCCGCATGAATAAATTTCGTTGCCATTTTTTTTCCGGCTAATGCATCTTTGTTACTCATATAAAATATTTGAATGGCAAAATTAAGTGAATATGAGGTTAGGGCAATACTGAATAATGACGGTTAAGTACACAACCAACGGAAATAATTCCCGGGCGGAAAATACCCTTATTTACTTATTACTGACTACCTACCCGATGATATGTGCAGCGCAGATATACCGCCAATCGAAATAATCAGCATCATAGGCCAGCGGACTTTTCGTTTTCTTATGCAATACCTGCGGTTTGAGGATGTCTGCTTTTATCAGTTTGCTCTTGGCTTCATAAATATATTCCTTCATCACCGGGTTTTCCATCCATTGTTTGTGTGGTGGTTCATATCCAACTTTATGTGTGCGCCAAACAATGTTTTGCGGAAGTTTATCATCGAACAATTTACGCAGTATGGATTTTGTGTGCCCGTTGCTGATCTTGAAGTTTGAGGGCAGCGAAAAAATAAATTGAACCAGTTCACCATTTAAAAAAGGCATTCTTACTTCGCAACCGTGAGCCATTGAGTTGCGGTCGGTGTAGCGTAACATTTCCTGCAGGCCATGCTGCATGGTAGAAAAATAAAGGATGTCATTGAGTTTGGTTACAACAGGTTTATGAATGCCTTCCCATTCTCTTCCTTTTAAACAGGATAGAAGGCTTTTGCTTACTTCGCCATGATGAATGATGCGCAGGTATTCTTTTTTTTCCAATGCAATGGAAGCATGTGAAGGCAGGAAGGCCGCCATAATATTTTTTACATTCCACTGGAAGTGTACATTGTTCTTATGTAATTTTTGAATTTCTGTTTTACTTCCTGAAAATTTATACCGGCTTACCATTTCCTGTATATACCAATGAACATATTTGTGATAACCGGCAAGGATTTCATCGGCGCCCTGTCCGTCGAGCAATACTTTTATTTTATGTTGATTTGCCAGTTCATATACTTTGTATTGCGGATAAACGGCAGCAGACGGAAATGGTTCTTCCTGGAACCAGGCCATTTTTTCAAAATCATCTATTAACTGAACTGCAGAAGGCGTGGTGGTAAAATTCGCTACATTAAACCGGTCGGCTACCTGTTCTATAAATTTTGATTCATCATTATCATACCCCGGAAATACAGCAGAAAAGGTTTTGTACTGGTACGTTGCATTGCGTAACTGCTGCTTCAGGTAATAAATCATTACCGAACTGTCGAGGCCGCCGCTTAATGTTGCGCCCACCTGTACATCGCTGCGCATGCGCCTGTACACAGATTGCGACAACATCTTATCCAGTCTTTCAATTGCTTCTTCTTCAGCAATTTTAACCTGTGCCTGTTTATCGATGCCCCAGTATTCTTCAATTTCTATTTCATCTGCAATGGCATTGTATTTAATATAATGAGCCGGTGGCAGGGAGTAGATGTCTTTATAAAATGTCTGGGCTTTGTCTGCAGGGTTTTGAACATATCCCAGCGTAAGGTAATTCAGCATCATTTTACCTTCTGTTTGTTTGGGTATGCCGGCTGCCCAGATGGCTTTCATTTCACTGCCAAATACAAAAAGATTTTTCCGGCTGAAATAATAGAACGGCTTTTCACCAAAACGATCCCTTGCTGCAAATAAGGCCTGCTCATTATCGTCCCATATCGCAAATGCATACATGCCGTCGAAATACTGTACGCATTTTTCTTTGTAACAATCGTATGCAGCCAGTATTACTTCCGTATCACTGTTGGTTGAAAAATGATAACCGGCCTTTTTCAATTCCTTACGCAGTTCGAGGTAATTATAAATGCAACCGTCGAAACTTATCGTGTACCGGTTACCGTAATGCATCGGCTGTGCTGCTTGATCCGATAAATCGATAACGGCCAGCCTGCGGTGTGCAAGCCCTGCATTGGTTCTCCTGTTGATCCAATACCCTTCTCCATCCGGCCCGCGATGAGCCAGTGAAGCAGCCATTTGCTTCAGCGTTTCCTTATTTAAAATATTTGTATCGGGAGATATGATTCCTGCTATGCCAGACATACAATGTAAATATCATCATTCTATGCAGCAGGACAAAAAATGTTTTGTATTAATTCATCGTGATGCGCAATCTTGTTTTCACATTATCCCATGCCATAATAAGATCGGCTCCATAAGATGCCTTTTCAAATACCATGGTAAAATCTTCCACAGGTGGCGCCTGCAGTTCAATGGGCACATCTACTTTAAAAACATCTTTCGTGCGGTCCATGTGCAAACCCCAGGTAAATAAATTTGAATTTAATACGATCGTCCAGTTGTCTTCATAAGGTATGCAATAAATAATATAACGCCCTTTGGCAATCTTTTTATTGCTGATCAATACATCTTTAAAAAATTCTATTTCTGATGCTTCATTGGCGCCCAGCCTCCATTCTTTTCCATATTCCCTTAAACTTTTAGGAGAAGAACCAAATATCAATCTTCCTTTTTTTTGTGGCCTGCTGTAAATTACCCTTGCCAGCGGACCCAGGCTATCTGTACCATTCATTTTAAGAATCGGGTATTCAACAGGAAAATAACTCATGTCCATTGGAGACTGGTCATTAAGTACATAAGGATTTACAGCCTCAGCACTTTTTAATGTGTCGGAAGGTTTTATAGCAATTTTCGCTGACTGATCTTTCTTTCCGGTACAGGATACCATGAACATAATGACAGTTATGGAAGCAAGCAAACCGGGAAAAATTAAGTTTTTTATTTTCATTTTACATAGCGATTGAAAAAGGTATGGAAAGTTTAAAGTTATCCCAATACACATTCATCATATAATTTTTTGCTGCTTTTTCGAATACGATCGTGAATGCTTCTGTAATTTCATTCTGTATAGTAACAGGCACATCAATCCTGGCAACATCTTTTTTCGCATCATAGCGAAACGAACCCCAGGTGTCGGTTTCTTTGTTTACAATTACTGTCCATTTGCCTGTATCCGGAATTGCATATAAAGTGTAGCGGCCTTTTTTTATCCTGGTATTGCCCAATTTTACATTCTGAAAAAACTCTACTTCTGTTGCCTCATTGGCACCGATACGCCACAACTTACCGTATTCGATGAGATCGCCTAAAATGGTTCTGCCGTTTTTTTGCGGCCTGCTGTACACAACACGTGCAAGTAAAGGTTCAGAAATCTTATCCTGTATTTTAAGTAATGGGAAATTGTCGGGACAGTAACTTTCGTCCATCGGCGATTTATCGAGCGGTGGTAAAGAAGATTGTGCTGCGGTTACACCTATACCAGTAAAGAACAACAAACAAACGATAACAATAGATTTCATAAAAAATTTTGCCAAAGATATATCAATCATTCTTTCTTAAATTTTCAATGGTAAGCAATGCATGACTTTTTAACAAAGGAAAAAATTCATTGTATAGTGGTTGAAAATAGCCGATGTTTTCGGTGAAGATGTGATAGGCGGTGATTGAATCGTTCATATATTTTGCCCGGTTAACAATACCTGCAAAACTCTTTTGTATAGAAGTTGCCTGCCGGTAATTATACAGCCAGTTATATTGTTTCATGTACACGAATATGCGTTGAAAGGTTTCCGGCAACAGGTGTAACTGATCTTCCAAAGATCCATACGTTTCATTGGCAAATGCAGCGAGCTGTTCGTGTGTTGAAAATTCATGTGTGTCGTTGGCTAAAAAATAATCGCAAACAATATCGGTAAAAGCACCTGCATACAATCCGTATTTTTCTTTGAACGGCAATTTCATTTCTTTCACCAGCGGATGCGTATCTGTAAAATGATCTATTGCCCGGTGAAGTTTTATCCCCTGTTGAATAGGCGGATCAAAATCAAACTGTTTTTTTCCTTTTATAAAATCGCTGATCATGTTACCCGAAAGCAGGTGCGGCTGGTTAAAAGAAAGGTAGGCATGAGCGAGGTAATTCATAGTTAAAGATAAAAACACCATCTGGAATTGCCGGTAATCATTCAGAATTAAATTTGCATTAAACACAGTTTATGGAAAAAGGAACTTACCTGGCCAGTGTACTGGCTGAATTGCTTCGTTATAAAAGCCTGGCAGAAAAAGCCATGCATCAACTGGAAGCAGCGCAATTGTTTATAGCAGCAAATGAAGATTCGAATAGTATTGCCGTAATTGTGCAGCATCTTCATGGAAATATGTTGTCGAGGTTCACCGATTTTCTCAGCAGCGACGGAGAAAAATCGTGGAGGCAACGGGATGCAGAGTTTGACAATCACCTGGAAGATAAAGATGTTTTGTTTACGCTATGGAATGAAGGTTGGGAATGTGTGTTCAGTGCCATTTCTCCTCTTACAGAAAAAAATCTCACCGATATTGTTTACATCCGTAGCGAAGCCCACACGGTAACGGAAGCCATCAACCGGCAACTGGCGCACTATGCCTATCATGTTGGACAAATTGTTTTTGCAGCCAAACAACTAAAAAATGGTGGATGGGATTCATTATCCATCCCAAAAAACAAATCAAATGAGTTTAACGAAACAATGTTTCGGAAAAAAAACTAAACAATTTCAGATAACGGATTGTTGATACTAAGGAAATACTTTTTACATAAAATTTAAGTATTCCGAAAGCAGCCATTTTTTCCCCATAATGGTCATAACCGGGGAGGCCATTCATCTATTTTTTTCACTATGTGCTTTGACTTTTAAAATAAAAACTATACTTTAATATTGGCAGGGTTTTTTATTAATTAGTAAAAAAGGTTATGGATAACATAATATATCTTACACTCGAAGGAACAGAAAGTTTCGCATGGGTAACGGAGATACCTAACCGTCAGCACAATATGTTCAGGGTAAGTTTTAAGAATGGTTATGAAAATATTTTTTTTACCGATGTAGAAACGGGAAAATGGGTAGAGGAAGACCTGGGATTTACTGAACTTGCGCTTGAGATCGGGGAACAATTAAAAGAACATGCACGCAACCCGATTCACGTTCCGAAATTACTCACCTGGCATCGCCAGACAATTAACGATCGCCTGCTTCATTTCGGATTTTTTAATTTCATGAAAGACAAGTACAAGATGTATGAGATCTATAATGCCAATAAAAAATACATGTACACTTTGGTAGACATGGATAATGAAGAATGGCAGATACTCGGCAACACTGCAGATGCCATTGGAAATATAGACCCTGTATTTGTTGAAAATGTGATACAGATTCTTCCGCTGTATTGGGCAAAAGCAAGATAAATATCAGCTTAGCGTATTTTCTGCAGGCTGGTATGTTGTAAAACTGATAATAAAACTACTTCCTTCATTCAATTTGGATTGTACCTCTACTTCCGCCTGGTGCGATTGAAGTATATTGAGCGTTGTTGCCAGGCCTAATCCCATGCCATTTCTTTTTGCGGTAAAATAAGGTTCAAACAATCGAGATAAATTTTCATCACTGATACCGCATCCATTATCTTCTATTATTAATTGAGGTCTGCCTTTTTCATAACGCAGGCAAATACCGAGTTTTCCTTTTTCCGGTTCCATTGCTTCAATGGCATTGATGATAATGTTCAGCACGGCAATTTTTAATTTCTCTGCATCTCCCAGTACAACGATGTCGTCAGCAGGGAAATCCTTTTTAAGATCTATTTTCTTTAAGGTAAGCCTGTCTGTTGCTGCGGTAATGCTTTCATCAATGATCGTTTGCAATGACAATGGTGATCGTACGATCTCTGCCGGACGGCTCGTATTGAGTAATTCTTTGATGATGCTTTCAATGCGTTTGCTATTGCGGTGAATGATATCAACATAAATTTTTGTGTCCGTATGTTGAATTTCAGGAACGAGTTGTTCGAGAGAAAGGTTAATATTGTTCAATGGATTTCTCACTTCATGCGCCAGTACATGTACCAGCCTGTCGGCCACACCGCGTTTTTCCATACGAAGCGTTGCCTTCTCCGCTTTTTTCATCAGGGTAATGTCGTGAATGATTCCCTGGCAATAACTGCCTTCTTCATTTTCTTCAAAGGAAACAGACAATGTGCAATTTTTGATTTCACCGTCTTTTGTTTTTAATACAACTTCCCTGTCTTCGATATCTTCCTTAACCTCTACAGCTTTGAATAATTTTTCTTTTTCTTCATCAACGGTAAGCAAATCGAAAAGGCTGATGGAAAGAAATTCATTTTTCGCAAAGCCAAATAATTTGGTAGCGGCATCATTGATGTCTCTGAACAACAACATCTCATCTGAAATAAAAACAGCATCTGCAGAACGTTCAAAAATATTCCTGAACTTTCTTTCATTCGCCTTTAGTGCTTTTATCGATTTTGAACGTTGATAGGAATAACGAATGCAACGTTCCAGCTTTTCGGGATCAAGTTCCGATTTGGTTAAATAATCCACCGCACCGGCATTCATCGCTTCAATATCTATCGCCTGGTTTCCAATACCGGTTAATAAAATAAATGGCTGTTCACATTTCATGGCGATGGCTTCTTTAATCAGGTGAAGCCCGGTTTTGGCGCCAAGAAAATAATCAACAAAATACAACCCGTATTCATTGGAACAAATGAGTTCGATGGCCTTATTGTAATCATAGCACCACTCTACCGTAAAATTATTTCCGGGAATATTTTTTATATAACGGCTCGTGATGAAAAAATCATCTTCATCATCATCAATGATCAGTATTTTAAGACTTAAATGTTCTGCCTGCATGTTATATTTCTACAATTAATGCCTGTTGCAATGATACTTTATTTTACCTGCCGAATATTGCCTGTTCATCTCTTTCTTCCATTGGGATCTTCCGGATAAAATCATCATACTTATCATCATCGTGATCACTGTACACACCATATGCATCCAGGCTGTACCCAACCTTTCCGTCATTTGCTTCTATGAGATACAATATACTTGAATCGGCAGGATCAGATTCTCCTTCAAACCGATACGTTTTTATAATTTTCAATTCATGTGGCTCATACACTTTGCCTTTTGCAGAACCGAATCCTTTTTTTGTCATCCGGAATTCATTGTCCTGCTTTTTCAGCCTCAATTGTTCCAACACGGTACTGAGTGTTGTCATTTCAATTTTTTCTGTCATAAAATTTTTTTTTAGATGAAACAACTGAATGTTCTTCTACCAAAGTTGTACCGCAGTTGGAGCCGTCGGTTAAATTTTATGACAAAGGGTTTACCCGTGATGAAAAGCTGCATTACTTTTCCATGCTGTTCGACTCTTCGTAATTTTTAATTTTATTATACAGTGTTTTACGATCGATGCGTAAAATTTCTGCAGCCCTTGTTTTATTAAAGTTTACTTCTTTTAATACCTGCATGATTGCTTCATATTCGGCTTTAGAGGATGCATCTTTCAGATCAAATACTTTCTTAGATGCAGTATCTTCTGCAGCAGCCATTGATTCCGGGCTCCAGGCAGCTTGTGTTTCCATTGGACCTGATGAGGCATTCGTAATTTCCCATGGGAGCGTTTTCGCTGTAATTTTTCCTTCCAGTGTCAGCAACACTGCCCTTCGCACTACGTTTCTGAATTCACGCAAATTTCCCGGCCATGAATAGTTAACAAACATCCTCATTACTTCTTCATCAAAATCTTCTATATCACGATTGAGTTCTGCTTTTGTTTTCTGTAGAAAGAAATCTGCAAACAGGGGAATATCTTTCTTGCGGTTCCTCAATGCCGGCAGGTTTATGGAAAATTCGTTGAAACGATGGTACAAATCTTCCCTGAACTTTCCTTTGCGATATGCTTCCTGTAAATTTTCGTTGGAGGCTACAATGATCCGCACATCTACCGGCATTTCTTTATTGCCACCCACTCTTTTAAATTTTCTTTCCTGTATCACTCTTAATAAAGAGGCCTGCACATCAATAGATAAGTTGGCTACTTCATCCAGAAACAATGTACCGCCGTTTGCCAGTTCAAAATGTCCTTCTTTATCGGTAAGCGCCCCGGTAAATGCTCCTTTAACGTGACCGAACAATTCGCTACCGGCAAGTTCTTTCGATAAGGTTCCGCAATCCATTGCCACAAAAGGTTTATCAGCACGGTCGCTCATGCTATGAATGGTTTTAGCAATTACTTCTTTACCCGTACCGCTTTCTCCATACAATATGATGCTGTAATTGGTTGGCGCAACAATTTCAATTTGCCTGTACAATTCCTGTGTTGCCCCGGCTTCACCAACGAGGTATTCGTTGTTTAACACTGCTTGTTTTTTACCGCCGGTTTTTGTTGTGGTGGCGGGAGCCGATAATACCGGGCGGGAAAGTTCCGGCTGATCCACTGCAGCATTGAGTACATTCAATACTTCATCAGGGATTAAAGGTTTGGTGATATAATCGTAAGCGCCGAGTTTAATTACATCTACTGCTGTTTTTATATCGGAGTAGCCGGTAATGATCAGCACAATCGTATGCGGTGCATGTTCTTTGATTTCGATGAGTACGTCTTTCCCTTCTTTATCGCCCAGGCGGTAATCGCACAAAACGATATCGTAATGTCCTTCTTTAAATTTTGCCAGTCCTTTATTACCGGAATGCGCTGTTTCCACTTCGTATCCTTTCTTAGAAAGAAATTTGCTCAGCAACAAACACATATCCAGGTCGTCATCAATAATTAGTATTTTCTTCATCGTATGTTTTTTGTTTAGTCATGAATTTTTTTTGTTTCCTCTGCCAGGGAAACCTCAGCAACGGGAACCTCCTGTATTTTTATCCAGGTAGCATAATCATTCGGAAATATTTTTCCGCCATAATTGGTTGCATACACCTTTGTAAAAACTGCGCCAAGGTAAACGATGGCCGAACTGTAGTACACCCATATCATTATTATTATTATTACAGATCCTGCGGCACCGAAAGCCGTTGCCAGGTTACTCTTACTTAAATAGTAACCGATGGCTGCTTTTCCCAACGTAAAAAGAACTGCTGTGATTAAAGCGCCTACAAAAACATCCTTCCATTTAATTTTTGCGTCGGGCAATACTTTAAAAATAGTAGCAAATAAAATCAATGTTACGCCGATCGACAATGCACTATCCACCAACGGTATCATTACATCACCCACACCTGCAATAATGCTATTTAATTTTCCACTAACGGCAGCCACCAATGCACTTAATATGAGCGATACCATTAATACAAAACCGATGCAAATAATGATAGAGAATGACAACAGCCTGTTTATGATCAGCTTCCACCAAACCTTTCGGGAAGTAGTTTTTAATCCCCATATCTTATTCAGCGAATCCTGTATCTCACCAAATATCCCTGTTGCCCCTATGATTAAGATAATGGCGCTGATGATGGTGGCAACCGGCGTGTCTTTATTTAAATGAATGTGCTGCATCGTTGCCTGTATTTGTAAAGCTGCATCGTTGCCGATGAGTCCGTTCATTTGCTTATATACTTCACCACGCATTGCCTCTTTACCAAACAACATCCCGCTAACGCTTATTAATATTACCAGCATAGGCGCCAGCGATAATGTAGTATAGTAAGCAAGAGATACGCTGTACTTGATTACATTATCTGCAAAGTATTCTGTAACTACCTGCTTGTTGAATACAAAAAAATTCACCAGTTTCTTTCTCATGATAGCATTTATTAATGCCGGCCAACCCAATGCGATAATTATACCATGCAATAAATTCCACAATTGTGTAGAAGCCGGAACGATATTTTCTATTAATAAATTAACGATAAATCAGCAATAATTGCTGAAAAGGCTATTTTTAAATTTTATGTTGCAATTTTTGTCGTTGATAATGAAATGATCTGCAATTAAAACAGGTCATTTTCGTTAGGAGGAGGAGCATTGGCAGTTAAATTGTTTTCTCTTCAACATGAAAATTGTGCAACATGAATCGTACAGCAACTTATTTAAATTCTAACATTTTGAAAGTCCTTATCATAGATGACGAAACTGACATCTGCTACCTGTTGAGTACCCTGCTCAAACAAAAAAACCTTGACGCTGAGTATGTAAACACGTTATCAGAGGCTGCAGTGGCGTTAAAAAAAGATACACCGGGAATCATTTTTTTAGACAATCATTTACCCGACGGACTAGGGATGAACTTCATCGAATACATCAAATTACATTATCCCGCTTCAAAAATTATTATGATAACGGCGCATGATACAGATGCCGACAGGCAAAGGGCATTGAAAGGCGGCGCTGATTACTTTATCGGAAAGCCTTTCACAAAGGATATTGTGTATAAGGCAGTAGACCAGGTTTTGAATTAGGTTATTTTTCCACATCTGTAGAAATTATTCCTCAGCAGACACGGTAATAGCATTCCGGGAAGATTTGATTTTTTCCTGCGGTTAAATATTTTTTTTAAAAACCGGCAGCATTTTTTCATATTTCATTTTCTAAAATTTAAATCATGGGTAACCTGCTTTACATCATTGCTGTGATCCTCGTAATTGCCTGGGCTATTGGTTTCCTGGGGTATCAAATAGGCGGATTACTGCATATCCTGCTGGTGATTGCAATCATTGCTGTTTTGCTGCGCATCATACGGGGAGGATAATATTAGAGGTTGTGATAAAATACTTCAGGCTGAAAATTTACACAGGTTTTTTTCGCCTGTTGTACAACAAGAACCGCAACGAACGAAATAATTTTTTACATTTATAGTGTCCAATCCTTTTCAAAGATCAGCTTGAGCGGCAGTGTATTTTATCATCAGTCTTATTCCAGTAATTTATATGAACACCAATTCTATTTTCACCGAGCAACTTGAGATCCTGAAAAACAAAGGCTACAACTACAGGTTCATTAAAAAAAATGATTCGCTTTATTGCTCCGAAAAGGACCTGAATTTCAGAAGTTATGAATTGAGTATAACAGAGCAGTTCCGGTATGAAGATAAACGGGAACCTTCAAAGAATACCGTATTGTATGCAATTGAATCAACAGAATACGGATTAAAAGGATTTCTTGTAAACAACAGTTGATGCGTTGAGACGCCTAAATTTAATGAATGAACCAGCAGCCAGTTAAGCCTTATCCTTTTTACATAAGTTTTACGTTTAAATTATTGATGATCCTGTTGCTGGGCGTATTGCTCACCTGGGGGCAAAATATTATAGTTCCTTTTTTATTTTCTATTCTTTTATCCATCCTGTTGTTGCCGTTGGTTAATTTTATGGAGAACAGGTTGTATTTCCCCCGTTCACTGGCTATCCTGGCCACAGTTGTTTCATCGTTGCTTATCATCATCGGACTTATTTATTTTTTTTCTCACCAGATTGCCGGGTTTTTAAAAGATATTCCTTCCATACGGAGTCACCTCGAAGCGCATTATGAAACAGTGCAGAACTGGATACAAAAGAAATTTCACATCAGCACAGAACAGCAAACGGTAATGCTTAATTCGGCAAGTATTGATGTAAAATCTACCGGCACCGAAGTAATTGGTGAAACATTCTTTACCATTACACATACTTTCTTTTACATCATCATGATTGCCATTTATACGTTCCTGATTTTATTGTACCGGCACATGATCAGGCAATTTATCATTGAGATATTTAATAAAGATTACGAAACGGACGTAAAAGAAGTGCTGGTAGAATCAAAAGCAATTGTACAACGTTACATTGTTGGGTTGATTACAGAAATGGGTATTATCGCCGTTGCCAATTCAATGGTGTTGCTTTTACTGGGAATAAAGTACGCCATATTTTTAGGGTTGCTGGCTGCAGTGCTAAACATCATCCCTTATATTGGCATTATTGCCGGGATGCTATTTACCAGCCTGGTAACACTAACCACTTCGCCTCATCTAAGTGATATTGTGTGGATCATCATTAGTTTCGAAATCATCCATTTTATTGATGCAAATTTTCTGATGCCGAAAATAGTTGGTTCAAAAGTAAAGATCAATGCCCTGGTTACCATTGTGGGTGTGGTAATCGGTGGTTCCCTGCTGGGCTTATCAGGCATATTCCTGGCATTGCCCTGTATTGCCATTTTAAAAATAATCTTTGATCGTATAGAAGTATTAAAACCCTGGGGAAAGTTAATGGGTGAAGACACTACGCAGCACAACAACAAATTGCAAAAACGTTTGCAACGCATAAAACTCAAATCAAGGAAAATCAAATCAATCTCCTAATAGTGTACAGGTAACCTGCAAAACAAGTTACCTGTCATTTTTTTACTGAGGCATTTATCTTCTACTTTCCATTCCTTATTTCCCTTTCCTATTTTCTTCCTTTTCCAATCAGGTATAATATCAATGCAATAATACCCACAACAATGAGTACTCCCACCCAAACACCTGCTTTGAAAATACCACCAACAACTTCGCAACTACTCAGCGAAGCTGCAAGAAATACAGAAGCTAAACACAATTGAATTAATGAATACTGTTTCATACATCCTGTTTTTTGGTTAATCTTAATTTTTTTGTAAATGCCTTAGTAGCTATCCCGCTTTAGGAATTCCAACGAAATAGTTGTACATTTTATAAGTCAAACTAACAGTTATATAATTATGCCAGAACATGTTTGTCGGGAAAACCGAACGTTGTGCGCAGTAAAACGGTTAATATGACACACATCGTGGAATTCGTTGTACAAAAACTTCATTGGGCTTATATTTTGTTAGTATTATTAATGCCTTTTAATTGGCAGCATTTTAGTTAATCTTAGAAATAATATTTTTTACATTTTAAATCAAAAATTATGAGATCAGGTAAATTGTTAACCGGCATTTTGTTGGGTGCAGCAGCAGGCGCTGTATTAGGAATTTTATTTGCTCCTGATAAAGGAAGTGAAACCAGGAAAAAGCTTGCAGAAAAAGGAAATGATCTGAAGGATACACTGAGGAACAAGTTCAATGAGATCGGCGAAACGATTGCAGAAAAATATGACAGCATTCGCAGCGATGCCAATGACATCATGGAGAAGGGAAAAGATAAAGCACAGCAATACAAGGAAGAAGCTAAGCGCAGTTTTTCCTGATCATTATTTTGATATAATACCCCGACGATATAATTTATGGAAGATCATATTCAACAAGAAGAAGAACAGGCAGGCGCTGCAGAACATATTGAACGTTTGTTTGATGCAGTTAAACAGTACGGACAAACACATATTGACATTGTAAGATTAAAAGCAGCAGATAAATTTTCAGATATTATTGCTGCTGCCATTGCCACAACAGTAGTGGCAATATGCCTGTTGTTATGTTTTGTTTTATTAAGCATAGGCATTGCGCTGTTGCTGGGAGCATTGCTCGGTAAAACATACTATGGCTTTTTCGCTCTTGCCGGATTCTATTGTATCGTCGGGCTTATTTTTTATGCCATGCGGAAGAAATGGATCAGTGATCCGGTTGGAAATATCATTATCAGGAAACTTTTTAAATAGTTTATGAAAGTCACCAATAAAAAAGAACTGGATGAAATGATTGTTGAACTTACCCGTAAAAAAGTTCAGCAGAAAAACCAGTTGATACAGCAATACCGGAAAACAACCGACAGTTTCCGACCCGCCAACCTGGTGAAGCATGCTTTTAAAGATCTGTCGCATTCACCAGATGTGAGAAACAACGTATTGAGTTTTGCAGCAGAATTAGGTGTGGGATTGCTTACGAAAAATTTGTTGTGGGGAAGCTCCGCTTCCTTAATAAAAAGGATTTTTGGCAATACCATTAAAACAGGTGTTACAAGAGCTGCTATCAGCAATACCGATAAAATAAAAGCATACGGAACCGCTATCTACAATAATATATTTAAGCGAAAAAGAACAGATGACGACTAATGTTGAATAATTAATCATCATCTTTCCCAATAGCAATTCGCTTAGCTGCTTTAAAAATTCCTTTCCATACCAGGTTGAAAAAAGAACGGCTTGTATCCCTGTCAATATCAATTTCTCCCTGTCTTGTTTTTCCTTTATGCGGATTCTCGTCTTTCACCAACAGGTTAGCCAGGAAGCTAAGCATTTTCTTCTTCTTCAAACTATCAGCATCCGCTTTCAATGTTTCCAGTTTTAATTCACTGTACAAAAGATCCAGTTTACCTGTTGCATGATTGTCGTTTCCGTTTATTGTAAAATCTACGGTTTGTATTTTACCCCTGCTGAATGAAGCCATGGCCAAAGGTTCTATCAATGGATTTAATACAGAGCAATCGAGTTCGCCCATTTTCCCGCTGATGGAAAATTCACCGTTGGTCGTATTCAGTGGCAGTTGCCAGCTTGTTTCTACCCTGCTAACGCCCATGAATAACGCTTTTCCTTTTACCTGCATCATTGTATTGGCATTCACATAAGAAGGAATATTGGTGAGGTTTTGAATGCTGCCGGTGATATTGGAAAAATATACAGTTCCTTTCTTTTCTGATTGAGAAGCTTTTTCGGTGTAGGAAACATATCCATTATGTATATCCAGTTGTTGTATATAAACAGGTAGTTGCAGTTTTTGTATCAACTGGTGCGGATAGTTTCCCAATTTTGAACCGGTAAATGCCGGAATGGTTCTGTCACAAAAAACTTTAATCACCGGCCGAATTGTTCCTGCCCGTGCAACCAGCCTGTTAGCAATAATTATCTTTTCTGTTTCCACACCATTCAGTTCAATATTATCGATAACAATGTCATACATATCTTTTTGTTCCTTCAGCCTTTGCACAAATAATTGCTGTGGCAGCGCAGGGCTTACCATAAACTTCCCAATGGAAATAAGGTGCTTTGCCTTATTGATCCGGAAGTCTGATAAAGACAAATTATAGTTTCTATCTTTAGTAACATGCTTAAACGATCCGCACAACAATTCCCAATTACTATTGGCGAGAATGTTTTTCACATTACTTCCATTGGTAACGCCGGGAATGTCGGATGCGTTGAAATTAACCGCCGTAAATACCAATGGTAAATCATTGGGGGTGTTTGCAGAAAATAATTCTATTCTCAGATCATTCAATGAAATTTTCTGCAGATGAGCGCCATTCAGAAAGCTACTGTCGAGATCTATTTCGGCAGAACGGTCGGCAGCTTTTTTCATGTACAACCTGCACAAACCTTTTCTAACAGTAAGTTCTTTTGCGTTGATCCGGTTTTCCAGGATAAAGGCATCCGTACTTAAGCCGGTTACTTCCACTGTATTTATATTGAAACGCATATTGCCGGTGTTTCTATCCTGCTGAATAAAATGTTGCAGTGAAATTGTTTTTTGTTTTGCATCATAATTAAATTCATTGAGGCGGATAACTGAATTATCCTTTTGTCCTTTGATAAAAACATTTTTAACCGAAGCGCTTGCATCTTTTATAAAATACGCGGCTATAGTATTGTAATCTCTTGTACTGTCGATACGCACATTTTTAATGATGCAGTTTATGCCCCGGAGAGAAACAAAAGGATCATTTAACTTGTAGGTAAAATGCAGTTCACCGTCTTCTATACCAATTGTTTCCGCATGAATACTTTTAAATCTGCCGAGAATTTTTTCATAGAGTGCCAGTGAATCTTCTTTTCGCCAACGATGATCTGTTGTTGTATCGCCGGAATTGATGATATAAATTACCGGCTTAATTATCCTGACAGACGTTGCCTCTATTTTCTCATTGCTGATCAATGCAGGAATATTTGCTCCACGTATAACCAGCTTTTCAACGCTGATATTAAAAATGGTTTGTGCAGATGCAGAATCGAAATGCGCCAGTTGTTGCTGTAAAGAATCTGATTGTAACCGTACATTATAAAACGCTGCATTGCCATTCAATTCATCTATGGAAGAACTATCGTAATGTATGTAATAAAGATTTCCGGTTTTATCTGACACTGCATCCTGTAATGCTTCTTTAATGATATGCTTTTTATTGTTTTGCCAGTAAATCCAGGCACCGGTAGCGAGGGTAGCCACAAGGATGATGATGAACAGTATCGTCTTTTTCAAATCGGAAAATTTGGTTGAGTGATAATAAATACATGCAGAAATATTTTCTACAGCTATTACCCAGACAATTACAATACCAATGATGAATGATCAGAAAGGATAACCGATCGCAATATTCAATACAAGATTTTGCCGTCTCCATGCGCCACTCCCAAAATCAATTTTATTCAACACCCACCTGTCGGCTTCGGGCAAAAATGGTTTACGCAACGGCATCCCCAGGTCGGCACGGATTAAAAGAATGCCGGCGTCAAAACGCAATCCTATTCCTGCAGCAACAGCAATCTCTTTGTAAAAATCTTTACTAAGCTTTGCTTTCTCTCCGAATAAGATCGTGTCTTTAGTCCAGATGTTTCCCGCATCTATAAAAACCGCAGCTCCCAATTGTGCCGTAATGGGAATGCGTAGTTCTGTGTTGCCGAGTAATTTAAAATCGCCACCGATCAGTTGAAAAAACTGTTGATCTTCGGCTGTGGTTTCATAACTGCCGGGGCCGAGGCTCCTGCTCCTGAATCCTCTTACAGAACTTGAACCTCCGATCGTGTACAGTTTTGCATAAGGCAATAAAGCAGAATTGTTGTACGGTATGCCGATACCCAACTGGATGCGATTTGCCCAATCAAAATTCCCCGGGAGTTTTCGGGTATAGTGAATATCTATATCAAATTTTACAAACTGCGCAAAAGGCACTCCCATAATTTGTTTTTCTCTCGGCTGCTTTGCACCTGTTATCAGCCCGGCGATATTGCCCGACAGATCAACACTTCCCATTAAAAACCACTTGTTTTTTGGCGAGCGAAAATTTGAGTTATAGGTATAAGAAAAAAAGGAACCTAATGTTGACTCTGAATAAATACTGGTAAGTAATGAAGGTTGTTGAACGGTTTGCTTGTAAAAACTATCTGTTACTCCTGTTACCTGCAGGTACGTTAAGGATACGGGGGCCAGCGTTATTTCTGTTTGTATGTTGCGTTTCCAGGTAAAATCATACTGAAAGCGAAACAGATTTTTGGTGTAATACAATTCCTGCCTGAACCATTCGTAACCCAACAGGAACCTGGTATTCGGGGGGTAGAAAAAATTTTCTTTTAACTTCAGAAAAGGAATAACATACCGGGGAATTTTTAACGACAGCTCTGTACCTAATTTAAAATTATTGTTGCGTACAGAATCGGATGATGAAGTTTGAAAGCCGCCGTATAATTTTACACCCAACTGTTCTCCGCCCCGTAAGGCGTTCCTGTTTTTCCAATTGATGCTTAACTGCGAACCGATGTAATTATTTTCTTTTGTAAATGCATCGATCTCTCCCTGTATCGATTTCTTTTTTAAAGGTGTGAGATAGTAAAATGCATCCAGGCGGTGAATGATGTCGGCAGTATCCGCTTTTGCTGCTCCTCTTGAAGTATCTTTTACAATGGCAAAATGTGCAGAATCTCCAATAACAGTGGCACTGCTATCCGGCACAGCCTCAAACCGGTTTTTAATAAATTTAAACGGCCCGAGGTTGATCAGCCTGTTGAGCGTTGTGTTTTGTGTACGGCTGCTGTATAATCTTCCCGGCCGGTAGGTAATGGTTTGTTTAAATAAAACAGGCTTAAATTTTTTTTCCGGGTCTTTAATAATAAGGCCATCATACAATACCGCATTGCCCGTTGTTGTATCCATATTTTTCGCTGTAAGAGAATAATCCGGAAAAATTACGATCCTGTTAATGGTATAAGGAACCTTTGCTTCAGCAGGTGTACTTTTCTTTACATTGAAGATGAGGTTTACTTTCCTGTTGCCAATGGTACTATCGGCGTAAGCCATTATATAATCGGGGTTAAAGAAATAATATCCCCTGGTTTTGAGGTAAAGATCGATGCGTTCACGCTCTGCCGTTATCTCGCTTAAAATATAAGGTTCCCCTTTTTTTAATCCACTCCTTTTTGACACCTCCTGCCGGATTACTTTAAGCAAACGGGAACTATCATACATCCAGGCGATGCTATCGAGGTAATACCTTGGCTTTACCTGTGCATGGTAGATGGCTTTTGTAAAGTATGAACCAACGTTCTGCGTGTCGCCCTGAACGGTAGTAAAAAAATAACCCCTGTTCGACATCAGCGAAGCCATGTTTTCAGCAACGGCATTTGCATGAACACTGCTGCTGAGCACCGGTGGTTCACCCAGTTTGGTTCGTAAGAAATTACGAAATCCCGTTTCACGCTTAGGCTGGCCGATCACATACCACCACCACACTTTATAGGGCTGGCCAAATAAAAATTTATTGCGCCTCGGCTTCGCTGCCAGTTTAAGTGTAGATTTTAATGAAGATTTACCAGTAGTGGTTGCAGAATCTTTTTCAACATGAATATCAGCGCCTTTATACAATCGCTCCCCTGCAGGTAAGAATCTTTTTACACTACAGGACGAAAAAATTATTGCGGTTAATATAATATAGGCAACAGGTTTCCTCATTTCTTCTTTTCTTTTTTCCTTTCAAATAATTCACGGAATCGCTGGTAATCCATGGTAACAACAAATCCCAGCCCGGTTTCAACAACATATCCGTCAACGGTAACTTCAAACTGGTTACGTGTATAAGCCCGCAACAGGTAGCGCCCGTCTTTGGTAAGTTTATACCCAATGTTTATATCCGGTTTAAACCCGGAATTTGTACCTGAAGTTCTGGCTGCGGCATCCTGCCCTTCTATGCCAAAGTTTTGTCCAACACTTACAATCAGCCGGTCGTTTAAAAATTTCTTACTCACTGCAACATTCAGATCTGTTCGTTGTGTATTTCCACCATTTGAAAAATCATTATAACTATTTAGATTGAGATCGATGTCGATTCCTTTAATCAAATCTGATGCAATCTGGTTTAATGCCGACGATAAAAACCTGCTAACGCTTTGTCGGGCTACCGTTGATAAATCACTTCCGCCCGATTTAAAGAAATCACTGCTCTGTTCTCCCACAAATCTTCCTAAGATCAGTAATGCAAAAACCTGTTTGTTAACCGATGCCGGATCCTGCCGGATCTGCTGCAATTTGTTTTCGATGGTTGTGCGCAGTTCATTGTTTAAAACATTATTGCCCTGTTCAGGTAACTGTATATCGAAAGAAATATCAGGATGTTTCAGTACGCCATCCAGTTTTAGAATAACCCTGAATGGTAATTTCTGATTGAATGCATTTGCCAGTACAGGACTTACATCACTAACTTCATTACTCAGCAGGTCGCGTGAGTTTGTATTGGCAATATATTCTGCTGTGATATTTACATTGGCATTCAATGGCGGGCCTGCAAAAGTGATGGTGCTCCCTTTTACAAGATTGAATTTTTTGTGCAGCAATTGATAATGCAGATCGTAGTAACCGTCGTTTAATACATATGTTCCGGCCAACACAAGATTTCCACCGGGATCTACACCGGCGTTAAGGTTTGCATCGCCTTTTACCTTTATTTCATCACCTGTAGCTGGATCCAATAAAATAGACAGGCTGGCTTCTTTGCTTGAAGAAACGTTCAGGTTGTAATTAATAAATTTTCCGAAAGAAACCTGGGGTTCGGCAGCTTCTGAAAATCCGCTGGAATGATCAGCATAATTAAATGTATCGCTATCAACAAAACGAACAATAGTTCGACCATCATCTTTAGCATAACTATTTTCCGGCAATACAATGGCAAGATCCGTTTTATCATTGAGGTTAATGGAACCTTCTATCTTAGGTTTTTCCATTGTGCCATTAACAGACACATCAACATCGGCAGCACCATATCCGTACAACAAGCTGTTTACTGCTTTGGGTGCATCCACAAATACAAAATCAAAACAGTTGATGTTTAATCCAAGATCGATATGTTCCAGGGAATAAACAGCGATGTTGCCATTTATAACAAGTGCGGTATTGGCGGTATCTGTAATGGTAAAAAATGGAAATTTAATTTCCGGGTAATTCAGTAGTATTTTTTGCTGATCTATTTTATAAGGTGTTCCTGTTTGAGCGAGTGTGATGGACGTTGAATCAAAATTAATTTCACCATTCCAGCGTGGGTCGGTAAATTTTCCGTTTGCCTGTACACGTCCATTGATATTACCGTATGCATTTGTAATGGCGCCATTGGATACATCCCTGATGGTTTTAAAATTCAATTGCTGCAAAACAAGTTCAGCATCAAATTGTTTTTCTGTTTCAGTAGGATAATAGTTACCACTTGCCTGTATATTATTGCCCTCACCCGTAAGCGTTAGTTTGGCCGCAATATTATTATCCGAAATTTTTGTTGCATTTGTTGTAAGATTACCTAACAGGTGTTGCCTGTAAGATAAGCCCGTGATGCCGGCATCCCCGGTAAAGCCTGGTAAAGGTTTATCCAGTTCACCCACATTTGCCTTTACATTTAATACACCACCAATAATTAATGTATCGCTATTCAGGAGAGAAGTAATATTAGCCAAATCGAAGTTTGTAATACTAATATCAATCGGGCTGTTCGGTTCCAACTGTTGACTCCTGATTGCAATTTCAGATGTGTCACCCAACAAAGCGATATTATTTACAATTATTCCTTTAGGTGAATACCGAATATAATTATCAGGCGCAACGTTCCACTGCTGATGGTTAAGCAACAAGGTATCTCTCAGTTTTAAAAAATACTCATCGCCAGATACGGCAGAGAGTGCACTTAAGGCAAACCAGTTATTGTTTTTATTGTCTTTCGTTCTTGCAGTAAGGGAAACGGTATCATTAGCTATGCTTCCGTTCACGAGTGTTGCATATAACTTATTACCTGATGTGGTTATGGTATCGGATGCTGCTTCATACACAAGTTGGTTGTTGATGGTGCGAATATCGATCACGTTATTGGCCATCCGGGTAGTTACGTATGTAATTGCGTTGCTGTTAACATGCAGGTTCAACACACTATCCTGTTTGGCAGAATTGTAATCAGCATCAAGATAAATATTGTCAAATGCACCTATCTGGGGTAACAAGGCTGTTACCAGTGGATGATAAGCAATGATTCCTTTCAGTTCTATTTGCTGTGGGGGAACGGCTTCTCTTGGCGCTGTATAGCCCGGCAGTGAATAATATTTATTGATAAACGACAGAACAGACGAACCAACTTTATCGTAGTCAAATGCACCATCTGCACGAATCGCAAAAAACGGAGACCGCAATGCAATAGAATCCTTTCCTTCAACTGAACCTGCCTCAAGTGAAATACCGTCGAGTGTGAAATACTGCGACCGCAATTTTAATTGAATACTATCCAGCAATAATTGGGCATTCAAATGTCGGGGCTGAAGACTTTTTGAATTGAGCTGAGCAGTGAACGAAAGGTTAAGCGTGTCATCATAAAAATGCAATTGTTGCAATTGTACCGTATCAACCCTGATCGTACCATTCACAACGGGATATTCAGATTGCACATCAGCATTGAGATCGAACTGCATCCGCAATGAAGAATCATTTACTGAACCGTTAAGAACAACATATCCATCGTTGAGGTTAGCGATTGCATTTATGTTTTTATAATTGTATTTATTGAATTCAACCTGCTCTAAGTCTGCTGTAAAACGGGAACGCATTTTTTTATAATCAAAACCTGTTCCTTTTGCAGTTATTTTTCCGGTGATCATCCCGATTGAAGTATCTTCTTTTAGCAAAGCACCTGCGTTAAAGCCGGTTGTGCTTAACTGCAGGTCATAATTTGCGGCATCTTTATTTTTAATATTCCTGACGAACCCTTTAACCAGCATATCCCCATAGCTGGTATTTACTTTCATGTCGGTAACAATATTTTCCGTATTCCCATCCAGCTTACCTGATGCATGTATTTTTTGTGGCAATGCTATGCTTTGCATCACTTCGGGAGAGAGAAATCCTTCAATCATTTTTTTATCCAATGACAATCCTGTTACGGCAACTTCATACTTTAATTCAGATGGATCATTGATATGCTGTAAAACGGCTTTTCCACTAAATGAAAAATCTTTTGCATTTGCTGAAAAATCTGCACTTATGTTTTTCGTGTCACCAGAAAACCTACCGGTAAGATTAAAAGTTTCAGGAACATCTTTAAAAGAAGCAAGCTGTTCTTTTGGAACAAATTGAATAAAGTCTTTCTTCCGCAAATTGCTTTGCAAAATATAAATATCAAAAGCAAGTTTATTGGTATCCGTTACATTATACAATGTTCCTTTTGCGTTTACCGTGCTTCCTGTTAAACCACTGAGTTGAAAATAAGGAAGATTGATTTTCTGCAATGTGCCGTTGAGTGCCGTATTGATATGTATATACTGACCTGCAAAACCGGCCATTGATTGTTGTAGTGAGGGCACCAGCATGAACAAATCATCGAAAGCAATTGTTGAATGATCAAGGTTCACCTGTATCTTACTGTTTTGTGGATTCGTAGTAATTTTCGATAAATCATCATAAGAAATTTCGGCAGTACGTTGAATTAAACTTTTCGGTGTTTTAATGTAAATATCTCTGGCAGTTATGCCTTTTTGTGTTAGCGCAAATTGCAGATGAGTGGTGTCGAGTTTAAATCCACTGCTGTCTGAAAAAGCAAGTTGAACGATTAATGCTGTACTGCTATCTGTTGCATAGGAAAAATCATTGATGTTTGTATGCAGACCTGTAATGGTCAGATGAGCAAAGTCGAGCCCCTGCGATAGCGGTTTTGATGGATCATTATATTTTATATTGGTATGATTGATCCTGATTTTTTTTGTTGCAAACAGCCAGGGCAAAGCAGTTGTGGAAACAGATGTATCTTTTGATGCGGACGCAGGTGTAGCTGCTGAAAAAATAATGGCAGATGAATCCAGTTGTATATCATCGGCAATACCCCTATAAGTTCCCATATCAAATACAGCATTGGATGTTCGGAGTTTCGAAACATTGTTGTAATAATACATGCCGGATGTTTTATCATCTACCTGTACATGAACCTTATTCAGCATTAATTTCCCTGCGGAAACAACCAATGGATACGAAGGTCCGGAAGCCGTATCAATAGAATTTGAAATGGACGCCTTTTTATAGGTTGTCATAGTGTACTCAATACCGTTAGCCCACAGGTTATCAATATCAAACTTCAACCGGTCGGGCTGAAACGTATTTATTTTTACATCCAGTTGTTGTACTGCTGCAAACAGATCCGTTCCTGCGTATTGATCTTTGTAACTGAGAACAACTGTATCCAATACAAGTTTTCTTAAAATCAATTTCATGGCAGCGGTATCGGCAATTTTTGGCTGGCTGCTGTTTCCCGCAAATGCATCTACAATAAACTGGTAGTTGAAAGTGCTGTCGTTTTCCGGCCTACGTATATTTGCCCGGATATCTTTCAGGTAAATTTTTTCAATTTCCGTTTTACCGCTGAGTAATTTTAGTAAATGAATATCAACCCTGATCTCTTCTCCGAAAAACAGGCTGTCTTTATTCCTGTCTTCTACATAAATATTCCTGAGTTCAACCCACTCCGGTAAACTGTAGTCAATTGCCCC
Source organism: Bacteroidota bacterium (assembly GCA_018268085.1). Lineage (GTDB taxonomy): Bacteria > Bacteroidota > Bacteroidia > Chitinophagales > Chitinophagaceae > Ferruginibacter. The sequence continues at coordinate 4,196 of JAFDXE010000010.1, read as the reverse complement.
GATGTTTACTTTCGTGTTTAGTTTCTCCTGCAGATAATGCTGAACCTTGTTGCGAACGAATTTTTTCCCGGCGGGAAGATTGATAAATATAACCAGCAGGACAATCAGCGACAAAATGCTCACCAACAGCCATAGAAGGATACGTATAGCCTTTTTAAAAATTTTCCTGCCTTTCATCATTAAACTTATGAATAAAATACATTGTGAATGTAAGCAGCAATCAACAATTATTCTTAAGAAATATTATGCCACTTTTGGTGATTGTTGTTTCCATTGCCGAAGAATCTGATCCCAACTGTTTGCACTGTGTGAGGAAATCGTTCCCCAAAAAGCAGGTGAATTGTTTAATGGCATTAAGAAAAATGATTTGGTACAGGCTTTGAAAAATTAAAGCTGAAACAAATCAGAAAGTATGTGGCTCAATTACGATGATGAAAACCTTCGTTTTCTGAAAGAAAAAATAAAGTCGATACGATTTGCCATCTTCAGGGCAGATATACATTCTGAAATTTCACTTCCGAATAATATTATCGAGGCATTAAAAGTAGATGATGATGGAACGATATGGTTTATTACCTCCTGCATTGGAAAACATTCAAAAACAGTTGACAGAACATTTTATGCAAACCTTGATTTTTATCGAAAAGGTTCCAACTGCCGTTTACAACTTAGCGGAAAAGCGACCGTTGTTGAAGATGATGATCAGGCTTATTTTACCATGAGCAATTATTCAAACACTTTAAAAGAAAGTCTTGTACTCATTAAGATGAAGATTATGCAGGCAGAATATTTTGAACATAATCATGAAGAAGCTCATACAATGATGGATAAACTCAAAGTCATATTTCACCAGTTGTTCGTTTCAACTGCGCCGCCACACCGGGTATATGACTTTTCTTAATACCTCAATATACATAAGACTGGTAAGAAAGGATTAATGATTCAGCAGGTGGTCATCAATGGCAAAAAGTGATAACATTAAAAAAGCCTTCCGGTTGGAAGGCTTTTTAATTCCTGAATGCTGCTTATGCTTTTACTTTAAATTTTTCGATAGCGTTCCTGGTAAATGAATTTAATACGAGTCGTCCACTGATGGAAGCTCTCTCAATGAGCAGGGTATCCCAGTGTTCAGTTCCCTTCCACGTTATTTTTTTTAATTCTTCCATTGCCTGCGGACTTGAATGAGACAATGAAAATGCGAGCCGTTCAACAGATTCATCCATGCCTGCAATATCGGGATGCACTTCTGCAAACAATCCTTTTTTCTTAGCCCAGTCTGAATTGCGCCACATAGCTGCATCAATCGCCAGTGCGCTAAAAGCCGCAACACCGATTTTACGTTCTACAGCAGGACCTACAACGAACGGACCTATACCAACTGCGAGTTCACTTAATTTAATATCTGCTTTTTCTGTTGCGATGGCATAATCAGCAGCAGCAGCAAGACCTACACCACCGCCCACACATTTACCCTGCACTCTTGCAATGATAAATTTGGGGCATTTACGCATGGCATTGATCACATGAGCGAAGCCGCTAAAAAAATGAAGTCCTTCTTTCTCATTTTTAATTTGCAGTAATTCATCGAATGAAGCGCCCGCACAAAATGCTTTTTCGCCTGCACTTTTTAGTACAATCACTTTTGTTTCGGTATGTGTACCGGCAAAGTGAATTTCTTTCGCCATCTCTTCCAGGATTTTACCGGGAAGTGAATTGCTTTGCGGATGAAAAAATTCTATCGTGGTAACACCATTATGTATTTCAGATTTTACATAACCTTCCTGAATTTCTTTTATACTCATGACGATTGATTTTTAAATTTTATTTTTCATTTGAACCATGGTAAGAATTGTTCCCACTCCCGCTGTTTCATCCTGTTCATCAAAAATCTCAACAAGCCATTTTACAATACCTTTTGGAATGTCGGCACCTTTAGGCATTTGTACATCGGGGTTTGCTTCTTTCAATTCCTGTGCTGTTTTTTCTTTGCATGTAAAACGAATATACATAGAAGAGCCGGGATACATCGGTTTTGTGAAGCGTAGTTCATCAATACCATAGTTGAGGAGTACAGGATTTTTTTCGTAGCTGTCAACAAATAAACCTGCCGCGGCGCTCATGATAAAATAACCGTGGGCAACCTGCTGTTCAAACATGGTACCTTCGAAATTTGTGTCTTTAATGTGAGCGTAAAAATGATCACCGCTTAAATCTGCAAAAGCATCAATATCCTCAGAAGTAATCAGTCTTTTTTCTGTAACGATCTGGTCGCCGACATTCAGTTCCTCAAAGTATTTTTTAAAAGGATGAATGCCACCCGTAATTCCTTTTGCATGTGCCTGGTAAACATTACTGATAGCGGTGATCATTGTTGGAGAGCCTTGTATTGCCGTGCGTTGCAGGTAGTGTTTAATTCCACGCAAGCCGCCCATTTCTTCTCCGCCACCTGCCCTGCCGGGTCCGCCATGCACCAATAAAGGTAAAGGTGATCCATGCCCGGTACTTTCTTTTGCACATTCATTGTTTAAAACCAGGATTCTTCCATGATGTGTAGCGGCGCCAATCACATATTTCCGGGCCGTAGATGGGTCTGCAGTTACAATAGAGGAGCACAAACTTCCTTTACCTTTTTTACTGAGTTCGATGGCTTCATCTATGTTTTTATAGGGCATAATTGTACTTACCGGTCCGAAGGCTTCTACGTTGTGTGGTTCTTCGGAAGTGAAAGGTGTTTTATTTAATAAGAGTAGCGGACTTAAAAATGCGCCTGATTCTGCATTCGCATCAATTACGGCTACGCTATCCAGTGAGCCATACAATATTTCCGAGGAGGCGAGTAATTTCTGTACCTGTGTTTTCACTTCTTCCCTTTGTCCCTGTCCTGCAAGTGATCCCATTCTTACTTTTTCATTAAGCGGATTACCGATGGCCGTTTTACTCAGTTCGGCAGACACGGCTTTCCATACTTCTTCCATTTTATTTTCCGGAACAAATATGCGGCGGATAGCGGTACATTTTTGCCCGGCTTTAACGGTCATTTCTTTCTTAACTTCTTTAATAAAGATGTCCCACTCCGGCTGGCCGGGTGTTACATCATTACCCAACACTATGCAATTGAGTGAGTCGGCTTCCATATTAAAGGGAACATTTTCTGAAAGAATGTTTGGATGAGACTTTAATTTTAACCCGGTTGAAGCGGAACCGGTAAACGTTACAACGTCTTGCGAATTAACGAAATTCAGCAAATTACCTGCGCTACCGCAAATAAGCTGAAGCGCTCCTTCGGGTAAAATTTTTGAAGCGATGATTTCTTTAACAACGGCTTCAGTAAGATAAGAGGTTACAGTTGCCGGCTTTACAATTGCAGGTACGCCTGCCAATAGGTTCACAGCTATTTTTTCAAGCATCCCCCAAACCGGGAAATTATAAGCATTAATGTGAACAGCAACGCCTTCTTTTGGAACGAGGATATGGTGGCCCATAAAAGTATTTTGCTTACTGAGGCTGATGGGGTCGCCATCGAGGCAAAATGTTTCATCGGGTAGCTTTCTTCGTAAAGACGCATTGGAAAATAAATTACCGATGCCGCCTTCGATATCGATCCAGCTATCGATACGGGTTGCGCCGGATTGATAACTGATGGTATAAAAAAGTTCTTTTCTTTCCATGAGGTATAAAGCGAGTGCCCGCAACATCCTGCCTCTCTCCTGGAAAGTCATTTTACGCAGGGCGGGGTTACCTTTTTCTCTTGCATATCGAACGATGGATTCAAAATCCAATCCATCGGTAGTTGCAGTAGCGATAGGTTCACCTGTTACAGCATTATAGAGAATTTGACCATCACCATCGCCTGTAATCCAATTTCCATTGATATAATTACCTAGTTTAACCATACGTGAGTTTTGGGCAAAGTTATATTTGTAAGCATTAAATCTTGCCTGTGGCGAAAAATTATTAGAAAAGTAATGGGATCAGGGTTGACGGACGAATTAATTTAATACAATACGGTGAAAATCTGTATGAGAATACGAAAGGATAAAATGTACCGAACAATTTCCGGGGAAATATGCGTGAGAAAATTTACCGCTGACAAGCGCTGATCTCATACGCAGATAATCGCTGAAAAAATAAAAAAAAGTCTGCGGAATTCTGCGGAGATTACTTTTTGATTTCAAGCATACCTTAACACTTATCAG